>PDRJ01000029.1 GCA_002748065.1 Bacteroidota bacterium | reverse complement strand
TTCGAGGCTTGCGAAGGCTGAAAAATGTGAGTTTACTGGGGTAAATGACCATTTTGAAGACAAGCATAACGAAGAAGTCGGACTTTATAGACGGACTCTGTTTAATGAGAGTTATTATCAATAAATTGATATATACACAACTAATCCAAAAAAAATGAAAAAATCGTATTTTGTATTTATAACACTATTTAATAACCTTTAACTTGCTGATGCTCCATATATATCCGACTGTTGATATGTTCCAAATTGGGAAGAATTTCTTCCTCTAATTTGGCCATCCATTAACATGTTTGGATGGCCTGAACGCTACTCTTTTCACTTTTTTATTAACGTTAGAAAAATCAAAGTGAAGAAATTATTGATGTTTATTGCTGTTTTAGGGTTTTTCTGTATTGCTCCTACTTTAAATGTCTCAGCTGAGGAGGAAGATCCTTGTGCAACAGAAATATTGGAGTGCCCTGATGGGACACGATGCTATGCCATAGTATACGATGATGATGACCGAAGAGTTTTTATTGAGACTTTGTGTGGGTCAGGTATTTTATAGTTAATTATTAATTATTTGAGGCATGAAATTATGTCATACCTCTTTTTAAATAAATCATTTATGAGAACCTTGTTAGTGATCGGTTGCTTTGTGTTAACCATATCAAATTGTTTTTCTCAGTTAAGATTTGATTATCCCATCAACACATTTGACTCATGTGTGTATATCGTTAGTTACGAATTGGAATATCAAGAAGACTCACTTTGTTCCGATTTCAAAAAGAAAGAAGTGATGTATCTATTGATCGGGGATAGCGTTCATAAGTTTGTCAGTAAAAATTATTTTATTGAAGATACGATCTTCCGAAGAATGAAGTCCAGAGAGGAGTTTAGTGCTTTTTGCAGAACACCCCCCAAGTATCTATCTCGATTTGGTTACCAAATTTTTAAAAACTTCCCACAAGGGTATTTAACCCATTTTGAAAGGATAATGCCAAATAATTACAAATATATGGAAGAGATGACCTTTTTGAAATGGAAGTTACATAATGAAACTGATACTATCCACGGGTATTTAGTACGCAAAGCAACATGTGAATATAGTGGGAGGAGTTGGGTTGCCTGGTATTCCCCGGATATACCATACAGTGAGGGGCCATATAAGTTTTATGGATTACCGGGTTTGATTCTGGATATCCATGATACAAAGAATCATTACGTTTTTCGTTTTTTAAGTATAGAAATTCCTAAAGAGAAATTGAATATTGACATGCGGGGAAAGGAGTATCATGAAATAAGTAAAACGATGTTTTTTAAGGCAGAAGATAATTTCCGTGACAACATTGGGGCTCTATATAAACAAGCTGGTATTAGTAAAGAAAATATTAAACACGCAAAGTCAAAAATTAGAGTTAGAAACAATCCTCTTGAATTAGACAGGAAATAATCCATGGCAAGAAAAGTCATATCAACTTCCATTATTTCAATTCTGGCAATCTGGCTATGGCCCATTTTCTTATGCGCCCAAACCACCATCACAGGAACCATCACCTCCCACAAAGGAAAACCACTCTCCCTAATCAATGTAATGGTCTATCTCCCGGATAATACTTCCCTGATTTCATTCGGGATAACCAATGCAAAAGGCGAATACAAGGCAGAGGTAAACCACCGCACCGATAGTCTCCTCCTGGTGGTGAGCTCTATCCAGTATCGTAATGAGATGCGCAGCATCAGCAATAAAACACAAACAGCCGACTTCATCCTTACGGAAGAGGTAAAGGAGATCAAGGGTGTTACGGTGCAGGCACCCATGCTGGAACGGCGCGGCGATACGCTCTCTTTCCTCATCTCCACACTGGCAGGAAAAGAGGATGTGGTGATTGAGGATGTGCTGAAGAAAATTCCCGGCATCGAGATAGAACCCAACGGACAGATTCTGTACCAGGGACTACCACTACAAAAATTCTACGTGGAAGGGCTGGATCTGATGGATGGGAGCTATTCGGTGATCAGTAAAAACCTGCCGCATCAGTCGGTGAGTACGGTGGAGATTATGGAGAACCACCAGCCGGTGAAGATACTCGAAGACAAAGTGGAGTCGTCTCAGGCCTCCATCAACATCAAGCTTAAAAACGATGTCACCATAACCGGAAATGCTTTTGTCGGAGCTGGTATCTGGCCCCTGCTGTGGGACCTGAATGTCACTCCGATGATTTTTACCCGGAAGGTGCAGATGGTTGTTTCGTACCAGGGTAATAACACGGGGCGTGACGTGGCAGAGCATCTCCGGGTTCTTACCTACGACGATGCCTTAAATCTCCGTGATCGCCCCTCCCTCAGTTCCGGCCTGATGGGCATTCAGCAGCCCATTACCCCCACACTGGAGAAACGCCGCTATCTTGACAACCAAAGCCATTACGGGAATATTAATGCGCTCACAAGCTTGAATAATGACTTTCAACTTCGGATGAATCTTTTCTACATCAATGATAAACAGCACCAGAAGGCGGCCACACACCGTACTCTTCTTGTTCCCGGCGACACGCTTATTTTTACAGAACAGTATAGGAACAACCTTCATGAAAACCACTTGCTGGGGAAGATAGCCCTTAACAGAAACGTCGAAAATAACTATTTCGATAACCTGCTCACCTTTCGGTCGCGGTGGGATCAGTTCTCCGGGATGGTGATTTCTGATGCCGGTGAAATAGCGCAGCATCATGATTGTCCGCTGCAAGGAATCTCCAATGAGCTCCACTCCATTTATAAGGTGGGCGATCGTCTTTTGGAGCTGAATTCATACGTTAGCTATGATCATACCGACCAAACCCTGTCCGTTTCTCCCGGCCCCTATCCTGCACTCTTGCACGACAGCGTTCCTTACGCCATGGCCATGCAGTATCTTGGCCTTAAAAGGATTTATACGGATAATAGCACCGGGATGGTCTTTTCGAAATCTCGTTTTGTCATCACACCACGTATGGGCGTGCAGTATCGTTCCCAAACGTTGAGCAGTACCATGGGATTGCAGAATCGTGCCGGAATGACCGACGATGCACCCTCTCCGTTTGTCAATGAACTTACCACCGATCGTTTGAAAATTTATGGAAAAGTGAAGGTGACCTACAAGTATGGTGCATGGACGTTTAAAGGGAGTCTCCCCTTCTATTGGCAGCAGGACGATTTTCGGGATCCTGTCCAAGGGGTGGATACTCAAACAAGAAACGGCTATTTCGATCCCTCATTAAGCCTCAGAAGCAAGTTTAATGGGTTTTGGGAACTCTATCTTGGTCTGTCACAAACCCATGGTAGCGGCGATCCCGACAACCATTACTACGGATACTTGCTGAGAAGCTATCGCAATCTTTCTCAGAATGCGGTGCCTTTACAGCAGCGAACTACCCGTAGCCTCTCACTAACCCTTAAATACAACAATGCTATTACCGCCTTCTTTAATTCATGGCAATACCTGTTCAATAGTACCGAAAATACCCTGTTGTACGAGCGTAGGGTTAATGGGGATGGAGCGGTTGTGAGAACGGCTATGGAGCTACCTAATACCCGGAATACTCACTATGCAAAGTGGGTTTCCAGTAAGTATTTTACGAAACTTAAGTCTACCATTGATCTCAATACCCAGGCCTCCATAAGAGGCGAGACATCGCTGGTCAATGGGGTGCTATTCCACAGTTCCGTTCGGATGTTGGATATCCGTCCCTCATGTAATGTAAGGGTGACTAACTGGTTTACGGTGGAGTATGGCGTGCATGCTACGGTTATCGAGTCCGTTATCCCCAAGGGTGAGACCGTAACTGTCAAGATGATGCGGCATGAGGCGGAGCTTTTTGCCTTTCCCGGGCGAAACCACATGATAAGCCTTACGGGAGCGTATTATAACCACGATGATAATCCCAACTACTTTTTGGATTTTCATTACAAACTTACGCTTCCCCGGAAGATTAGTATGGAGCTCAGATGGAATAACATCTTAAATAACGACACCTACCTGCTCTACCACACGGGGGCTTCCCTTATTACCGAATCGGTGTACCAATTGCGACCCTCCCAGTTGATTCTCTCGGTAAGGTTTCATTTTAGGGACGCTCCTTGAGGATCTTTCGTGTAACTTCCGGAGAATTAATACCGAAGCAACCGTTATGTGGCTCCCCGCTGGATGTTTATGGGTAACGTTTTAGGATAAGATCTTCTTTATCCATTTGAAATAGGTAAAGGGTACATATTTCAATGGCAAGTCAAGTTGTGTGGGCGTGGTAACTACTGCCCGGCGGTTGCTAAAGGCTAAAAAACTGTCTTTCCCGTGGTATTTTCCCATGCCGCTGTTCCCCACGCCCCCAAAGGGAAGGTGGTGATTGGTGATGTGCATAAGGGTATCGTTTACACACGCGCCACCGGAGGTGGATTTATAGAGCACCTCCTTCGCTTTTTTATTTTTCCCAAAATAGTAAAAGGCCAATGGTTTTTCGTGCTTGTTGATATATTGCAAGACCTCATCCATATGCTCGAAACTTAAAACCGGTAAGAGCGGGCCGAAGATCTCCTCCTGCATAATGGCAAAGTCGGGTTGTACCTCGTCAATAAGGGTCGGGGATATGAAGCGCTCCTTTTCATCAATATCGCCTCCGTATATGATCTTCCCCTCTTTAAGTAGTGCAGATAGTCGGCTCACGGCCTTTTCGTTCACAATGCGCGGGTAGAACCTGCTTTTTTTGATCTCTTTCCCGTACATCTTCTCCGTATATGCTATGATTTTTTGCAAGAGGCGATCCTTTACCGCGTGATGTACAAAGAGGTAGTCGGGGGCAATACATGTCTGTCCGGCGTTGATGAGTTTTCCCCAGACAATTCTTTTTGCTGCCACATCAAGGGCCGCATCTTCATCCACAATACAGGGACTTTTCCCTCCCAACTCCAACACCATTGGGGTTAAGTGCTCGGAAGCGGCTTTCATGGCCACTTTTCCGAGGTAGGGGCTTCCCGTCAAAAAGATAAGGTCAAAGCGTTGATGAAACAGGAAGGTATTGGTATCTCGATTGCCCTGAACCGTTGCCACATAGTTGGTGTCAAAAAGCTCTGCCAACATCTTCTCCATGAGTGTTGCGATGGTTGGCGTGTAGGGCGAGGGTTTTAAAATAGCGCAACACCCTGATGAGATGGCTCCCACCAACGAGTTGATAAGTAACTGGAAGGGGTAGTTCCATGGAGCCACAATCAGGGCCACTCCAAGAGGTTCGTAGAGGATTTTACTGCGTGAAGGAAATAGATGAATGGGGGTAGAAACTCTTTGGGGGCGGGCCCATTTGCGCAGATGCCTTATGTGATTTTCAATTTCACCGGTTACGATACTTATTTCCGTTAGAAAAGACTCTTCCGGTGATTTATGCAGATCCTTCCATAACGCATCCTCTATTTGTCGTTGATAGGTTAGGATTGCTTTTTTTAGTCTTTTTAGCTGCTTCAGCCGAAATGAGATGCTCTTGGTTGCATGTGTTGCAAAAAAGGCTCTTTGTTGTTCAATATAACGGGTGATAATTTGATTGTCTGTTGCTTCCATCTTTTGTTTGCGCTATGTTAAAACCTGCTTAAATGAGTTCGTTTATTTTTTCCGTCCGGTGAAGTATTCCATGGTCGTATAAATCCCAAAAACCTTTCCCACCAACCAGTCAAAAAAAGCGATGGGCATTACCGCCTGTGAAAAGCGGATGAGCCGATAAATATATCCGGGGATGGTTCGCATTTTCTTCTTCTTTTCAATGGCCTTAATGATGGTACGAGCCGTTGCCTCTGGATCAAGAATGGGAATCTTCGAGCGTACACCATCAAACATTCCCGTATGAATATAGTAAGGCATAATCGTTGTCACATGGACTTGCTTTCCTTGTTGTATCATCTCCAAACGCAAACTATCCGACCAACCGATAAGCGACCATTTACTGGCGGCATATACCGACATCTTCGGGTTGGAAAGGATCCCTGCAGAAGAGGCAATGTTGCAAATATGTCCCGAATTTTGGGCGATCATCTCATTGATAAAGGCCAGGGTTACATACATGGGAGCCATTGCGTTAATCTCCATGGTTCTTGAAATATCGGTGGAGGTGTGTTCGTTAAAATATTTACCCACAACGATCCCGGCATTATTGATCAGGATATCAACCTTCCCCACTTGTTGTTGGACCTGTTTTGCCGTTTCGTTGACCTGTTCCCTGTTGGAGACATCCACATTAAAGCCTCTAATCTTTCCCAGGTGGGCAAACTCCGCCACTGTTTGGTCAATATTCTTCTGATGGATATCCCAGATAACCAGGTTGGCATGGCGCTCTAACATTAAGCGTGTCATGATTTTACCAATGCCCGAAGCCCCGCCGGTTATCAAAACCGTTTTGTCTTGAAATGTGTCCATTACCGTACTGTTTAGTGATTTAGACAAATCTACTTACATTGTCTTCAATTGTTTGCTTTACTGTTTCCCCGTCTGTTTCATTTAACATTATTGGGTCAAATTCTATCTCTGCATCTTCAAAATATGTCAAACTTTTTACGATATGAAAATGTGCAATATCCGGATATTTTCTCGAAAAAAGTCTAAACATATCAGGCAATGAGAAAGTTTTCATTAATTCATAAATATCAAAGAAATCTTTTTTTGCTCCTCTGTTGGCTATTGCATATCATTTGTCTCAAAATTTATTTCTGAAAATAAATCAATACCCACAGAAATGCGATGGCCTAATTGTAATGCTAATGCTGTTCCGCCAACTAAAAATGTTTTTCTTAAACTCTCATATTGCATGAGTTTTTTCAATAATTCCAGCGTTGTTGGATAGACTGTTCGGTATTGTAACATTTGAATTGTTTTTTCGGTAGTTTAAAATATTTGCTGCAAAAATTTAAAGTTACTTTATCCAAATAACGTATTTTCAGAACCTCAATTTTAATTCGTTCAAGACCATAATAGCGCTTTATTTCAAACCAATCTTTTAACATTCCACGCATTAAAATACGTTCTATAATATGTCTCGCATATTTTTCATAATCTAGTTTATCAATATCGGTATCCCAAAATATGGTTGGAGATAGTTCTAACGTATTCTTTTCTGTATCAACAAATGTTTTTTTTATGTTTATCGGCTTTATCCTTGCTATCCTAAACTAGCTAGAGTCCGTCTATAAAGTCCGACTTCTTCGTTACGCTTGTCTTCCAAATGGTCATTTACCCCAGTAAACTCACCTATTTCAGCCTTCGCAAGCCTCGAATTCGAACTTTCTATACAGCCTCTTTTCAAAACGTTGACTTTATGGACAGACACTAGCTATAACGGATCACAGTGTATGAATAGCGCGGGAGTTGAAAGCGATAAGTTTTCAAATCTGCATGGCTCGTAGCACTTGTCGTCTTTTATTTTTTACACTTCCAAAAATACAAAATAAACGCAAAAGTGCGGACAAGATGAAACACTTTTCAGCTCTCAACGTTGCCCGTATTCTTTATGCACTCCTTATTACCCGTAATTTAGTGAGCCACTGTATACGAGACCCGTACGTACGGTGGTATTTCGAAGGATTCAGCAGCACTGTGAGAGGCGCACTGACGGTCATTCGGCCGTCAGGAGGCGCACTGACGGTCATTCGGCCGTCAGCCGTCTACCCGATTACATGGTGTTATTCGTTATCCTGTATATGATAAGTCGTACATAGGTAGTGTCTATTGGCATGCTCATACGTCAAAAATAGAAACATACCGTGGCAAAGATTGGCATATCTACCCCCAATCAAGCAAGACCAATACCCAAAAAATCAATCTAAAACTTCCGAAAACCTTTATGAAGTACATCGCTGTTCGCCTAAGGCCGGGATATCGTTCAACCTGGACTACACGCTGGGTGCTACGCACCGCTTATCGACCTGTTGTATTGGCTACAGGTGTTGTTTTGATAAATACTCTCTTGCTGTTAAAACAGGAATTTTAGCGTTCTTAAAGTCCTTTTTATTCCTTGTTAATATCATATCTACATTGTTTTCTATTGCAGAATAATATTGTAACCCATCTTCAAAATCCAGAAATAATTCATCACTCAAAGCAAGTTCAATTATCTTATCATTCAAGTTTAATATCTCAACTAAAACTTTAAATTTCCTTAGTATCTCTCTCGCTCGTTTAGGACTTTTTTGTTTACTTAAAATATAATTTGTACTCGCAAATGTTAGTGATGAAATGGTTAGATTAATTTCCTTTTTATCAGAAAGAGAAAAAAGTGCTGATGCCTCGTCATAAAATTCCTTTCGTTGTGCTAAAAGGTCAATTACAATATTTGTATCTACTAATATTCTGTTCATTTATACTTTTCTATTAAATAATCTCTATATAATTCTTTTTCATCAAAATCAGAAGACAAGTCAATTACTCCACTCAAACTTTTGACTAATGGTGTAACCTCTACTTTTTCGGTTTTCTTTTTTGTAAGAATACTTAAATATGATTCTACTAATTTTGACAAACTAGTACTGTTAGATTTAGCGTAGATTTTAGCACTTTCTATAATACTTTCATTAAGACTTAAGGTTAATTTTTTATCCATAACGTATAGTTTACGTGCAAATTTCAAAAAAAATTACGTAAAAAACAAATTTATTTTGGTCTCAGGGATAAAGTGCTGTTTTCCCTACTTGTAACTAACGGGTTAGGTATATATCCTATGGCTGTTTTGAAACAGAAATCTCCAAGATACGCTACACCGTTAGTCCTGTTTGTTATATCTTGATAAGTTTAATTTTTTCAGGAAAAATATGGTAAATATGGCGGAAGAAATGCGTAAATGTTTAAAATTTGCACGTTGCCTGCCATAGCATATATACCTTGTGTGTGCGCTGCATGATACTCATGCAGCGCACACTGCTTGCAAGCCATTGAAAAAGGCTAAAATACAACCTTAATTTCAATAATGGCAGGCCGTGTGCTCTTTTCTTCAGAGGGTGAAACTCCCTTACAGGTGGGAGTAACACCCCGAACGGTGAGTGAGTTGCAGCAGGTTAACCGTGAGGTTTTCCGTGAAGGCAGCAACCCGAAAAACATCGGCAATGAGTTTTGATGAGCGTATACAAAAAGTGAGGCGCACTGACGGTCATTCGGCCGTCAGCCGTCTACCCGATTACATGGTGTTATTCGTTATCCTGTATATGATAAGTCGTACATAGGTAGTGTCTATCCGTAAAGTCAAGGTTTTGAGCAGCGTCTGTATAGAACGTTCGAATTTGAGGCTTGCGAAGGCTGAAATAGGGGAGTTTACCGGGGTAAATGCGATCGTATTGAGCAACGCCGAAATAATCCTTTGGAAAACAAGCATCACGAAGAAGTCGGACGTTATAGACAACCTCTAATTAGCTCCTTGTTAAATTATCTTGTTACCGCGTGATTATCCTATTAAGTCCATTGTGCTATCGCCAATGGAAAGTTTTGTACTTTTGGGGCTTGTATGAGAGAGGGTGTCTTAAACATTGCATTGGTGGGAGCCGGGAATGTGGCTACGCATTTGGGACGGGCGTGGCATACTGCGGGAGTGAATGTGGCACAGGTCTATAGCCGCAACTATGCTCATGCCAAGGCCTTGGCTAAAGCTCTTGATGCGGAGGCTTTATCCTCGCTTGAGGCCCTTGATGTTTCCGTAGATGCCGTGGTATTTTGTCTTAAGGATGATGCCTATGAGCAGGTGCTTGCCGGGATCTCTCTAAGCGGGACCCTGTTGCTGCACACTTCCGGGTCGTTGGAGCGGGGGGTGCTCGCAAGAGCCTCGGAGAGGGTAGGGGTGCTCTATCCGTTACAAACCTTTAGTAAACATAAGGATTTGGACCTCTCTTCCGTCCCCCTGTTGTTAGAGACGGCTAAGGAGGCGGACAAACCGGTGGTGAGCGCCTTGGCTGCGAAGATCTCTTCCCATGTGCTGTTCGTCTCTCCGGAACAACGGGCCACGTTGCACCTCAGTGCCGTTTTTTGCTGTAACTTCGTCAACTATCTCTACGTGGTGGCTGAAGAGCTTTTAATCCCCAAGGGGCTGGAGATGGATTTGATTCGTCCTCTCATTATGGAGACGGCCCGGAAGGTGATGACTGGATCTCCGGCAGCGGTTCAGACAGGGCCGGCAAGACGCAACGACCGTACGGTTATAGAGAAACATCGGCTCTCTTTGGCTGACAGCCCTTCGTACCAGGTTTTGTACGATGTGTTAACAGCGCACATTTTACGGAAATATAGTGGGGGAGATGCTGAAATAGCAGAGAGCAAAAGTGATAATGGAGAAAAAAGCACAGTTTCATCGGGTGAATATCTTCCCTAATCAGGGAGTGTAACGCGGAAATTCGTACTTTTAGCTCCCTTTAAGAGCAAGTCAAATGGTGAATTATAAGGAAAAGCTGAAGAACATAACGACATTTATTTTTGATTATGACGGGGTTCTCTCCGATGGGAGTGTGATTATGATGCCCGATGGCGATGGTATTCGTCGCACCAATGTGAAGGACGGCTATGCGTTGAATATTGCGGTGCGAAGTGGCTACCGTGTGGCCATCATCTCCGGGGGGAACTCCCGGTCGATGCGTAACCGCTTGGAGGCGTTGAAGATCCCTGATATTTACCTGGGGGTCTCCTATAAGCTTGAGAAGTTTGAGGCGTATTGTGATATGTATGATCTTGATCCTGAAGAGATTATCTATATGGGTGATGATCTTCCCGATTATGAGGTGATGGAGCGTGTGGGGTTGGCCTGCTGTCCGGCAGATGCTGCCGAGGAGATACGACAAATCTCCGGTTATATCTCCCGTTATAAGGGTGGCCAGGGATGTGCGCGGGATATTATAGAGCAGGTGATGCGTATTCAGGGTAAATGGATGAATGAACACGCTTTTTATTGGTAGATGCGTATGGTGGGGATGATAGATTTAACAGGTTATCGGCTGGTGTTGGGGTCGGGGTCTCCGCGACGGAAGCAACTTTTGGAGGCCATGGGCTTTGATTTTGAGGTGATCCCCTCACGATGCCAGGAGTCGTTGGATTCTTCCTTGTCTTTTGGTGCTTTGGCAGCATCTTTGGCTGTGCAGAAGGCTCGTGCTTTTCGTGAATCCTTTTTTGAGGAGAAAACTTTGTTGGTGACGGCTGATACCATTGTCTGTACCGAGGATGAAGTATTGGGGAAGCCTTCCGGACGGGAAGAGGCTTTGCAAATGCTTCAAAGACTCTCCGGGAAGAGCCATCGGGTGATTACCGGTGTTTGTATAAAGAGTAGGGATGGGGAGCGCTGTTTTCACCACTCCACATGGGTGACTTTTGCTACGTTGCATCCCCGGGAGATCGCCTATTATCTTGATACGTATAAACCCTATGATAAAGCCGGTGCCTATGGTATTCAGGAGTGGATAGGCTTGGTGGGTATTACGCATATTGAAGGATCCTACTTTAACGTGATGGGACTTCCTACCCATCGGCTTTATGAGGAATTGAAGAGTTTTATTGAACGAGTGTAGTATGAAGAAATATCGTATTTTAATTTCCAATGATGATGGGATTAATGCTCTTGGGTTGAAGCGTCTTGTTGCTTTTGCAAAACCCTTTGGGGAGGTTACGGTGGTGGCTCCCGATCGGAACCATTCCGGCCAGTCCCATTCCGTTACGGTGGGTACGCCCTTGCGTCTGAACCGGATTGTTGAGGAAGAGGGATACCGCGAATATAGCTGTTCGGGTACCCCCGTCGATTGTGTAAAGATCGGTCTTCAACAGCTGTTTGAGGAGCCGCCCGACATGGTGTTGAGTGGCATCAATCACGGGAATAATGCCGGGGCAAGTTTTTTCTACTCCGGTACGATGGCCGCCGCACGAGAGGGTACGCTGGGGGGCATCCCCTCCATCGGTTTCTCCCTTTGTAATCAGGCCAGGGATGCGGTATTTTCCGCTTGTCAAAAGCCGGTAGAGCAGCTGTTAACCCATGTGGTAGCGCATGGGCTTCCTCCGGGAATTACCCTGAATGTGAATATTCCCGACCTTCCGGCAGAAGCCATAAAGGGGGTGAAGATGTGCCGTATGGCCAAAGGACGCTGGAGAGAGCACTTCGATAAGCGGGTTGACCCCTACGGAAAGGAGTATTACTGGATCTCCGGACAGTATCGGGTGATGGATGAAGGCCCCGATATGGAACATGCCGTGCTGGATGAGGGCTATGTGGCAGTGGTGCCGTTGTCGCTGGATTGTACCGCTTATGATTATTTAAAAAATACGTCGTTCCATGTATAAGAAAGACAATTTTAATGCCGGATTTCTCCTTACCATGGGACAAATCTTCTTGGTGCTGCTGGTGATATCGGCCATTTATGGAACCATGCATAGCGATGCGGGAATTGCTTTTGAAAATCCGGGTAAGCCCTCTATGTTGGCCCTGATCCCGGGAGCCTTAAATGTATGGTATTACTTCAGGCGTAAAAAAGAGGTCGCCGGAAGGGGGGCTTTGATTGCGGCATTCTTCGCCGGTATCTCCTTGTTTATCCTCATTGGTCGCTTATGAAGTATTATGTAATTGCAGGTGAATCCTCCGGGGATATGCATGCCGCAAACCTTATTCGGTCGCTTCGAAAAAGGGACCCCCACGCTGCTTTTCGTGCCTGGGGGGGCGATAAGATGGCTTCGGCAGGAGCGGTTATTATAAAACATATCCACGACCTGGCTTTTATGGGTTTTGCGGAGGTGGCAAAACATTTGGGGGAGATTCTTTCCAATCTTAGCTTCTGTAAAAAAGATATTCTTGCCTTTCAACCGGATGTGTTGATCCTGGTGGATTACCCCGGTTTTAACCTTAGGATAGCCTCCTTTGCTCGAAAGCATGGGCTGAAGGTCTTCTATTACATCTCCCCACAGGTCTGGGCCTGGAAGAAAAATCGGATAAAAAAGATAAAAAAGACCACGGACAAGATGTTTGTGATTCTTCCCTTTGAAGAGATCTTTTACCGGAGTCATGGGGTGTCCTGTTTTTATGGGGGGCATCCCCTGATGGATGAGGTGGCACGCTTTAAACAGCGTGCGAAAGAGGAGGCATTTTCCGGAGATAAGCCGGTGGTGGCTCTCCTTCCGGGATCCCGAAGACAGGAGATAAAAAAGATACTTCCCCTGATGCTTTCGGTGGTGAAGGTTTATCCCCAATACCGTTTTGTCCTTTGTGGCCTTTCCCATTATGAGTCTTTGTACGCCTCCTATTTGGCCGATTACCCGGAGGTGACGGTGGTCTATGAAACAGTTTACCCTGTTCTTAGCAGTGCCATGGCGGCGTTGGTTACTTCGGGTACTGCGACCCTGGAAACGGCTGCTTTTCGTGTGCCGCAGGTGGTCTGCTATCGGAGCTCTTTGCTCACCTTCCTCATTGCGCGTTTTCTGATTACCATCAAATATATCTCTTTGGTGAATATTATCCTTGATCGGCCGGTTGTGAAAGAGTTGATACAGCGTGAATTGAACCGCTCTAACCTGTTAGATGCCTTCGAGGAGTTGCTTCCCGGTACGGAATCCCGGAAGGAAATAGTATCTTCGTACGCTGAACTGCATAACCTTCTCGGTGATGCCGGTGCTTCTCAGCGGGTGGCTGATGCGATGTGGAACATGCTTGAAAATAAGGAACATGATGAAAAATAGAGTGTTTGTTTTTGTACTATTGGTGTCTCTTTCTTTTTCTGCCTGTAATTTTAGGCAGGATTCGGGGGTGAAGGAACAATCTTCTCAATCCGATACCACCGGCGTGTGGTTGGGAAAAGGGAAAGAAGCTGTGAAACCGGTAAACGCGATTGCTATTCCGGGGAACTCTGCATCGGTGGATCTCTCCCGGATCCGTAATGGGATTGCGGCAGCCCAAAAAGGGGAGTATAAGGAGGCCTTGAAGCATTTTGATGAGGCCATCGAAGAGGATCCTACCAACGTGCATTTTCGTTACTACCGCGTCGAGGCCTATATGAGCCTGAAACAGTATGATAAGGCACAGGAGGATATGGCCTATATCGACCGGTTTAATCCTGATCTGGAGCATTTTCACGCCTTAAAGGGACGTTATTTCAATGCTCAACAGCAGTTTTTGCCTGCATATCATGAGTTTCGGTTGGCTACCCAAAGCGATCCCAATGACGCCGTTGCCTGGGACTCTAAGGGAGCTGCAGCCATGAATGTGATGAAGTTGCGAGAGGCTATGGAGGCCTTCAACAAAGCCATTGACCTGAACCCTCGGATGGCTTCCGCATACTATAACCGTGGCTTGTTGTTTGCCAATAACCAGGATTTTAACAGGGCAGTGGAGGATCTCTCTTACTCCATTGAGCTTGAGCCCGGGAATGCACAGGCCTATGTGAACCGGGGAAATACCTACTTCATGATGAAAAGTTATGCCTTGGCTGAGCAGGATTATCTGCAGGCGGTAGCGCTCGATCCGGAAAATTGGTTGCCCTATAACGGCTTGGGAAGCACCTGTAAAGCCAATGGAGACAATGCGCAGGCGATCCTCTACTATACGAGAGCCATGGAGAAGAATCCCAAGGCTACTAATCCCATTTATAACCGGGGATTGGCCTATTTTGCCAATGGCGAGCGGAATAAAGCTTGTGCCGACTGGGAAAAGGCGAAGCTCATGGGGGTTTCTCAGGCACAGAAGTGGCTTGATATGTATTGTAAATAGTGCCTGTCCATAAAGTCAACGTTTTGAGAAGAGGCTGTATAGAACGTTCGAATTTGAGGCTTGCGAAGGCTGAAAAATCGGACTTTATAGACAGACGTTAAGTAGCTTTTAGCCGTTGGATCCTCTTTGTTGCCCTTTTTAGTGCTGATGAAAGGGTGTCAATGGATGCTGTTTCCGTATAAAGGGATAGTGACTATTGACGGCTTTCAATGACCTCTCTGAATCTGAATCAATATCCCTTGGTGAGGGTGCTTCTCTTTTTTCTTCCCGGGATTGCTCTGGGGGAGTATCTTCCCGGTTATACGTTGCCTGCCTGGGCTCTTTTTACGGTTACGTTGGGTGGGTTGATTGTTTGGTTCTGGCTTCTTCGCGGACGAGTTGCCATGGGGTTTCATTGGGTGTCGGGTCTTTTGATCGCCTTGGCCTATCTCTTGTTTGGTTATTGCCGTGTGTCCGCTTCTCGCGGGGAGGAACTATCCGCGATTCCGGAGGCCCCTCACTATCTCATCACCGTAAAAGAGGCTCCGGTTAGAAAGGGAGAGAGGGTGACGCTGTATGGAAATGTATGTTTTCCGAATCATCAACCGCTTGTGGGCATCCGTGTCGTGCTGAAGGATGCCGGGGAGGAGGTTGCCCTGCTGCCCGGCGACCGTTTCCTCTTCTCTGGACGGGTTGTGCCGCTGCACTTTCCGGTGAACCCCGGAGGCTTTGACTACAACCTCTTTTTGCGACGCAAAGGGATCGCGTGCCTCGCCTATGGTGAGGCCTCCTCTCTGGTACTGCTGAAGCCGGTGAAGCGCTATATGATCCAACGTGTTGCGACTAAGGTTCGCCTTAAACTGCTTGAGCGGTTGGCGGCGCATGCCCCTTCGGATGGGCTCTATGCCATTGCCGGCGCGCTGATCATTGGCTATGATGATAACCTGTCGCCGGAGTCCAGGGCGAACTTTTCCCGAGCCGGGGCAATGCATATCCTTTGCGTGTCAGGGTTGCATGTGGGGGTGATGTTTTTGATCATCAACACCCTTCTAAGATACCTTTTCCGGAGGAAACGGATGCGCTGGATTCGTTATTTGCTGTTGCTGTTGGGCCTGTGGTCTTATGCCTTTGTGACTGGTTTATCCCCTTCGGTGATGCGCGCCACGGTGATGCTCTCTTTCGTGGTGACCGGGAAAGAGTTGGAACGGCATACCTCCATCCATAACTCCATTGCCGCTTCTGCCTTGTTCCTCCTTTTTCTTAACCCCTTGTTGCTGTTCTCTATTGGTTTCCAGCTGAGCTATCTGGCTGTAATTTCCATTGTTACGTTTCATAAGCCGCTTTCGGGCATATTTACCCCCTCTTGCCGCATTTTTCGGTGGGGTTGGGATCTTCTGTCGGTCTCCTTGGCTGCCCAACTGGGGATCGTCCCCTTGACCCTATACTACTTTCACAGCTTCCCCATACTCTTTCTTCTTACCAATTTGGTGGTGATCCCCCTGGCTTCCTTGATTCTTTACCTGGGTATTGCCTTTTTGCTGCTCTCCTCTATTCCTCTGCTCTCTCAGGGGGTAGCGTTTCTCTTTTACCTCTTGATTGCCTTGCTTCAACGTTTTACCCAATGGGTCTCCGGGATCGCTTGGGGGGTGGTGGATCATATTAATATCACAGGGCTTCATGTGGTCGTTATTTTCTTTCTTCTTTGTGCGCTTATCCTTCTTCTTTATCGTGGAATTTACCGTCGTACGCGTTGGGTTTGGTTGGCTTTGACTCTGCTGTTTGGGATTTGTGGAACCCATACTGCTCTATTGCGTTTGCAGCAGCGGGTGGTGGTTTATAGCCACTATCGGGATCTTGTGGTGGAGTATATGGTCGGGCGGGAGGCCACATTGCTTCATGGAGAGGCAAGCCATCCGGGTTTCGCCTCGATGCTGGCGGATGCTCACCGTAAATACGGTATAAGAGCCCGCTCCCCGGCCATGCCTCCCGGTTACTATGGGATGAGCCTTTCCGGAAAGAGGCGTACGGCGCAGTTTTTTATGCTTGGAGAGATGCGCATGGCCATTTGTGAAGGTGGTTGGAGTGCGAAGGAGGTGGCCGACTTCCCCTGTGTGGATGTGTTAATCCTCAAGGGGGTGCGCTCCATAGAGGCTTTGGAGGTGCTTTGTCACAAGGTGACGGCGCATCTTGTAACGGTTGGGATTTCTGACTATGAACGTGTGCAACAAGCCTTTCAGGGAGAGGGAGAGCACGGCTCTCTGGTTTGCACAGCGCTGGAGGGAGCGTTGGTTTTATGGGCCTATCACCTTCCCTCTGGTCGCGTGGTGACCTCTATAAAAACAGGGAGGTGGTCGCCAAAGCCCCCCAGGTAGTTCATCCCATTATAGGTCCGAAAGAGTTTTTTGCCCGGAAATTTGGGGTCTTCGGTGAAGAGGAACGGGGCATCGTAGAGGTGGGCGCGCGCTCCTACGATGAGAAGGTCTGTTTGAGGCTGAAAAAAGGCATCGCTGACGATGATCTGGTCAAAGAGATTCCATATTGCGCCGTGTTTGAGTGTGCCGTGTAGCTCTTGCCAATGGGGTTTGTCCATAAGGTTGACCAGCGGATGCTTCCCGGTCATAAGGTGGAGACGGATACTCTCGTCATCGGGGTTGTCGTTGAAGTCGCCCATGAGGACGAGGTGCGCCGAGGGGGTGCGACAGAGAATGGAGTCGCACAGGGTCCGTAGGATCTGAGCCACATGATTGCGTTTGGGAATGGTTGCAAGAAGCCCTCCAAAGCGCGAGGGCCAATGGTTTATGAAAAGATGTAAGGTATCTTTCCGATGTATGAGTGCCTTGACGTAAAGGATATCTCTGGTGCGTCCAAGGGTATCAAAGGGAAACCGGATGGCGATGGGGCGACTGGCGATGGGCGTTAGTAGGGTAGGGTCGTAGAGTAAGGCCACATCAACACCCCGACGGTCGGGAGATTCATACTGGATAAATCGAAACCGTCGTCCTGAGAGGGGAGTGCGTTCCAGCAACTGGCGTGTAACAAAACAATTCTCCAGCTCACAGAGGCCTATTGCCGCAATGCGCGACCCCTCTTCCATGGCAAGAATCGTTTTGTATAGATGGCGCAGCTTTCTTTGATAACGTCTGTAATTCCACCCCTTTATACCGCCCGGAAGAAACTCTTCATCCTGCTTCTGCGGATCATCATAGATGTCAAAGAGGTTCTCCACATTGTAAAAAGCAATCTTTACGGGAGGTTGTGAAACTCCGTTAAGCAGGAAGATGCAGCAGGTGGCTATGGCTGTTAGTAGGAGCTTCTTCATGGATGGGTTTTTGTTCCTATCCTTTTATCGGAAAGTGGGGAAAATATACCCTATCGACGGAGTTTTTGTAGGGGCCTTTGGGGTCTGCTCCCCTGTTCTGCCTCCTTTCCCTTGTGGGCTAATGCATGGTTTTGATTATCTTCGCAGAAAATATGAAATATGAGAAGTCGTTTGATGATCTTTTTTATGCTCCTTTTGGGGTATGCTTCTGCTCAGGATCAGGGGCTTTTTACTGGGGAGATTACGAACTTTACCGGAGATCAATTGGTGGTGTTGAGCCTCTATGGCGATAATGTGGAGGTGTTAGACACTATTGAGGTTCAAAAGGGGAGCTTCTCCTATGATCCCGGTGTTGCCGTGAGTCATGGGATAATCCGTTTTAGTGCGGGTAAAAAGCATTACGTGGACCTGATCCATGACGGCAATCCGGTACTCTTTACCACTGACTACTATGATCTTGTGGTGGGAATGAGGATTGAGAAATCCGAAGAGAACAGGGCTTGGTATCACTACCGGAAGAGCATGGAGAGTTTTGAGCGGAGACTTAGCGTATTGGGGAATGCGTTGGCCTATTATCCTGATGATGACCCCTTTTATGCTGTGTTGCAAGATGAATATTTGACGATCCTTGAGAGCAAGGAGCATTTTGTGAAGGAACTTCTGCAGGGAAGTACTGCCTCATGGGCCGGTTTTTTAAGTAAAAGTGAACTGCTTCCTCTCTTATCGGAGAATTTGAATCCCAAGGAGCAACGGGCATGGATGAGGGATCATTTCTTTGACAATATTGATTTTCACGATGAAAGGATTCTCTATTCGGATATCATTCCCGCTAAGATCCCCGCCTATCTTAAGCTCTATGCCAATAGAACCCTCTCTCGTGAGGCACTGGAGAAGGAATACATCAAGGGGGTGGATCATATTATGGAGTTTGCAGGAGGAAAGAATGATGAGGTTGAAGAGATGGTGATTAACACCCTGGTGAAGGGGTTTCAGCAATTGGACTTTCAGGAAGTATTAACCCATATTGTCAATGCTTATGTGTTGAAGAGTAGCTGTGTGGATGAAGCACGAAAAGCGGTGTTGGAGCAACGTATTGAGGGATTTGATAAGATGGCCGTGGGGAAAACGATCCCACCCTTTTCCATCTCCACCACAACAGGAGAGACCCTTACCAATGCCTGTACGGCATCGTATCGCCTGGTGATGTTTTGGGCCAGTTGGTGTCCCCATTGTTTGGAAGAGATGCCCTCGATTATTGAATCCTTGAACCGGGTGGATAGGGAACGTATAGAGGTGATTCTCGTTTCGGTGGATGAGGTGAAATCGGAGTGGGAGAATGCCATGAAGGGGCATCCCCAGTGGTGGAAAGAGAGTTGTGACCTAAAGGGGTGGAATGGCACCATGGCCAACGACTTTTATATCTATGCAACCCCTACCATGTTGCTGTTGGATAAGGAGGGGAAGATCTTGTCCAAACCTTTGAATGTTAAACAGTTGTCGTTGGCTTTGCAGCAGGAAGGCCTTTGGGTTCAATAGGGCGGATTGGAGAGAAAGAAGATCGGGTTTCTTTTATGGGAAAAAAGTGTTACTTTTGCGTCGTTTATGGGGCGTTAGCTCAGTTGGTTTAGAGCGCATGCTTGACAGGCATGAGGTCGCTGGTTCGATTCCAGCACGTCCCACTCCCTCCTTTTTTACTCCTTGGTTGCAGGCGATCAGCAGTTGATAGTTGCAATAGTTTATTATTTTGATTAAATTTGTCACATTGAGGTGCTTGCAGGAGTGTTCTAAGAGGTTTTCCTGTGAGACAGTTTGATTGCATGTTATCTTTTTTGAGTAATTAAATAGGAGGCCTTATGAAAAAACTACAACTTCTTTTTTTCTCTCTTTTTTGTGGCGCATTATCCTTTGCACAGTTACCGCAGGGGATCAACTTGCAGATGGTTGTTCGTAACTACGCCGGGGTTCTTATCCCTGAAAAGCAGGTGGGGCTGCGTTTTACGCTTTTGAGAGATAGTATCGCAGGAACTCCGGTTTACCAGGAGACTCAGCAGCAGACCACCAATCAGTTTGGGTTGGTCAATGTGGTGCTGGGGCAGGGGACGGAGGTGTTTGGTGATTTTCTCTCTATTCCGTGGCAGGATTACAACCTTTATTTGAAGCAGGAGCTTGATTTACAGGAGGGTGATGGTTATAGGGATATGGGAACTACACAGTTGCTGTCGGTTCCCTATGCCATGATTTCCGGAGGGGTGAAATTGCAAAGTCCCAATGGTACAGAGGGGCATGTCGCAATGACAGATGAGGGTCAGCTAATTCTTGTGATTCATGCGATACCGGAGGCTTCTTTTGAGGCAACGCCTCCTACGGGTCGTCCCCCGCTTTCTGTAACCTTTACGGATCAGAGTACTCATAATCCCACTACGTGGCTCTGGGACTTTGGTGATGGTAGCACCTCCACGGATCAGTATCCGGTTCACGAATACGCCGTTGTCGGAGAGTATACCGTTACCCTCACCGTGGGCAATGTGTATGGTACGGATATGGAAACTAAGGTGGGCTATGTCAAGGTTATTGACTGTCCCTATACCGTAACCGATATTGATGGCAACAGTTATAATACGGTTTTGATTGGCGAACAGTGTTGGATGCAGGAGAATTTAAGGGTAACACATTACCCCAACGGGGATTCCATTCCCTATATTGTGGATAATGATGCCTGGGGAGCCTTGGGGGATATTAATACGGATGATGCCTATTGTTACTATGAGAATGATTCTTCAAGTGTGTATGGAGCGCTGTATACCTATGCTGCGGCCATTGGAGATAACTGGGCGCGGGATAATGTCGAGGGGCAGGGAATCTGTCCCGAGGGTTGGCATCTGCCTACCGATTTCGAGTGGCGGGTGTTGGAAGGGTATGTGGATACCCAATATCCTGTGGGGGATATTGTGTGGCTCGAGACAGAGTGGCGAGGTTATGATGTTGGAACTCATTTGAAGTCAACTACGGGTTGGAATAATGGTGGGAATGGAGATAATAGTAGTGGTTTTACCGCTCTTCCGGGGGGCTATCGTTTTAGCAGCGATGGCACGTTCTACAATGTTGGTACATATGGCCACTGGTGGTCGGCTACGGATGATGGCTTTAGCCTCGCTTTGTTTCGGAATATAGGCCATGACTATGCCAACGTGGGGCGCTACCTCTACTACAAGTCACTCGGCTTTTCCGTACGGTGTATGAAGGATTAACATTACCATTAGGCGTTAGTGCCTGTTCATAAAGTCAGCGTTTTGAGCAGCGGCGGCTGTATAGAGCGTTCCCATTCGAGGCTTGCAAAGGCTGAAATGGGGGCGTTTACCGAGGTAAATGCAATGTGTTGAGCAACGCCGAAATAGCCATTTGGAAGAGAAACATCACGAAGAAGTCGGACTTATAGACGGACGCTAACTCCTGCAAGGGAATGCCAGTTACTCTTCCTTCCACCACAAGATAAAATGATCAATTGGTGCGTTTGTGGGGATTTTATGTTCGTTTACCTTTTTCGCCTGATCGTCCCACCACCCTTTTTTGAGTTTGCTTTTAGCTATGCTAAAACTGGCGTTGAGTTCCTCTACCTCAAATACGATATGCTCTCGGGTAGGTACTATGTTGCTGATGGTATAGGCTTTTTTTAGGTCACCGTAAGTGGAGCTGGTGTTAATCCCTTTCTCTGTTCGGAAAGAGGGACTGTTTATCCATACTCGGTTTATCTTTTGGTAGATATCTCCCGTATCTTTGGGTGTTAAGGTGAAGAGTAGTTGGTTGTTACGGGTATATATTTCGTAATCGTCATACTGATCTTCCGCGAATTCGCCCTTGCCTTCTTTTTTTTGCGTTTGGGTGTCGGGGAGGGTGTGTAATACCTCCGCGATGGTTTGTTGCGCATTAAAAACGCCGATGCTGTTTGCGGTAATCCTGTTCTTAAGGTATTTCCCGGCGAGGGAGCTACCACCACCGCAATAGCGCATCATGTAGAACCGTTCGTCAAAGTTGGAGGTGAACACCTCTACGCCCAGGTTATCGTGGGATGGTGCAATATACATGCGCACTTCTTTATCTGCTTCGTTGGAGATATTGACCCAAAGGGTGTCTTTTTTTAGGTTGGCTATACCCGAGAACCGGCAGTTTTCCCTCTCTTTTACCTTTGATGCCGAGAAGATAACCTCATAATCTGCTCCTTTAGGGTGTATGGAGAGCGTCTGGGTGTAGCCCCCTTTTTCCTCATTGAACGTTTCGTATTCGCCTTCGTAATGGAAGGTGCGTTGCTTTTTCAATTGGTAGTAGTGAGCCAGTTCTCCGGTATTGGGTTTTAGGTCCTCTCCCAAAAGGATTAAGGCACTCTCCCCCACGAAGAAATGCACTGGCCTGCCATCCACCTGAATTGTTGCGATGTTTTTGTTTACGGTATAATGTCCTTTGTAGACAAATCGTCCGTCTTTCTCCCCCATGTAAAGGATTTCATACACAAAGGTTTTGTCGGTATTTAGGGTGAGAGAGGCCTCAATCCCGCTGCAGTCGGCACAGGGGTACGTTCCCTTGTAAACCCCTTCGTAATCCAGCGCATTCTCCGCTGAGTGTTCATCGATTGTGGTTCTTTTCTTGTTGCTATTGCAGGCGCTAAAGAGTGATATGATGGCCAATAGATAGAGTAGCTTTTTCATGTTTCGTATGTTTTTTAGATACCATAACGTATCAATAATCGATCCAAGGGTATCTTTTTAACGGAAATAATTCTAATTGGCGAGTGCCGAGACCTTGGACCCTTGATGTCTTTTTCAGATCCTCTTGTGTAATGAGATCCTTATCAATCCCCTTTTAAAAAGGTGAGAACCTCATTGCCCTCTTTATCGGTTAGGATTAGTCTGAGTCCTTCTAACTTGTACCCTTCCACCCTATTAATGGCTTCATGAAACCTGTTGGGTACCTCCATGGCACTGCACCTCTTGAGTGTTGAGGCAATGGGGCTCAGGGTGATGTTATTTTCGGAGACTTCCTGAATTTTTCCATGAAATCTGTTACAACCATCATGTCCTATTACCCTCATCTCCGTTAAGTTAATCTCCAGCATGGGAATGGGGGAGGTGGAGGGAAGGGAGTCTCCCTCAATGTGTGTGGTAATCCAGATGTCGTGGAGTCTGCGGTGGTCGTGGTTGGGTCCATAAGGCTCTTCTTGCGTTGGATTATTTGTTGTCTCTTCGGAACATTCACTCTTCTTCTCCCTTTTGGGGGAGATTCCATGCTTTGTACAGGAGCAACCTTGTAAGAGCAGCAGAAGAATAAATAGGACGGTAAATCGTGTGCGAATCATGGGTTAGCTTTTTTTATGAAAAAGGAGGTGTTTTTAGGCGGTAAAAGTATTAAAAAATGGGTTTAACTCCCTTCTTTCCTTCCCGCATCTTATGGCATGGGGGGGGGAGGCAGGGGAATCCCTGGTGGAGAAGACTATTTTGTGATGATGATTTTCTTTTGCATGGAATAACTCCTTGTTACAATGCGTAGCACATACACATTTTCTGAAAAATGGGATAAGTCAATGTATTTGCGGTTGTTATTCATGATCGTGACGCCATGCTCTCGGTACACTTGTTGTCCTTTTAGGTTGGTGATGGTGAGGGTGGCATCGGTTATGTCAGAATGGGTATTGGACAGAAAGAACTGACCCCTGTTGGGGTTGGGTGCAAGAATCAGTGAAGGTGACGTGAAATCCCCACAGTCAAAATCAAAGTCCGTTAATTCAAAGAACGACATGATCTGTTCTCGTACAATACAGGGCCTTTTTTCCATAAAGAAACCTAATTCATTGGCGATATCCTCCTCCCATTTGTGGAGGCTGTTTGGGTAATTCCAGCGGTCGCTATGAACGGTGATCTCGGGGGCGTAAAGCCCCTTGATGGAGTCCAACATATGGCGCATCCGTTGCCCGTCAAACTCCCTGTTCAGGATGGAGGCATATCGGTTCATAAATGCCGCTTTAAAGGAGTCATTGGTCAGTAGATTTCGGAATAGAAAGGTGGATTCGGGTGAGTTGGGCCAATTGATAGAGGCGTCATTTGTCGTGGCATGAAGGAGCATATTGTAGGTTTCATCTCTAAAACCTGCATCAAGATCGTATAAAATCCACCGCCATTTACCTTCCGGAACCTTTCTCCATAACTTTATGTTATTGGTAGGCCAGTCATAATTGTTAAAGAATAGCTCAGCAATGGTGTAATCAATGTAATTATGAAGGTCTATCTGCGTCGTCACATAGTGGTAATTGTCCTCAAACGCCAAGCTGTTATTGGCAATGAAATTCATCAGATCCTCATAGGCTTCATTGTCATGTTCCTTGAATTCAACGGCCTCTTTATCGATGTTATGGACATAGGCAATGTATCTTTCATCAATTCGATCTCTCATGGTGTGGATACCCCAGTATTCGCCATTGATAAACACAATTACAGGTTGAAATTCCTGATAATCAATGTTTAGTGGAGAGGCGATCTTCTGTCCCAATACATCTGTAATAATGGTTTGGCCCTCCCAACCGCCCATGGTGGTTCTTAGTAAAAATCGTTTGTAGTTATCATTTTGTCGATGAGGAAGTAGGGGGTAGTTAAAATATTTTTTGCCATACGCATTCCTTGCATAAAGGCGTAGCGATTTTTGGGCGGCCTGCCGTGTTTTTCCTCCATGTATCCTTACGCCTGCATCTTGCGCAAAACCGAGATTCCCGTTGGGTTCAAAGTATTCGATATGGATCTCTCTTTCCCAGTTTCTGCCATGCATAAAGTAATTTCCGGTCCTTTCGGGGTTTTCCCTATTGAAATGTACACCCGGTACGTAGAGTCCGCTGTCGTTATGAAAGAGATTATCTGCCTCTGTAATTAATGAGATCACCGGCATGGTGTATTTTCCCATAATTGTACTATCCACGAAGTAGCTTTTTGTATATACCTTGCTTGTCCGTATTCCGTTTCTGTAGGATGCACATCGTAAAATGGTTGCTTTATCAATGCTTTTCTGCGGAGATTCCCAGGCTTTAAGGCTAATGAGATCCTGTTCCGGTGTTGTGGGGATTTCTGAGAAAAGGTTGGGCTCGCTATTTCGATTTACGATGTGCAGCGGTGCTGTAACATACGAGGTATTTGGGCTGGGGAGATTCCCATTTAAGGTGTAGTAGATGGTGTCTCCCGATGCAGAAGTGATGGATAGGAAGAAGGGGGCTGTGTAGAAACCCTCTTGATTGGAGAAGTGTAACTGATTGGCTTCGTTATTTGTGGCCTTGGGCGTGGGAACGGTCGTGATAATCCAGCGTGTGCTGCCATCGGGGATTCGGCAATAGGATGCATCATCTGATAAAGATTGGATCTCGGTCTGGTCGATTAACCTTCCTGATTGATCACTGAGGAATAACGCCTCTCCACCCGAGGAGATTTTAAAGTTGGTATGTAACATTGTGGTGTCTGTCCGGTCCTTCTTAGAGGCAAAGAGTAACAGATAGCTATTCGGTAGGAGGTGTACTTCCGGAAAGAACCACTTATCAAGGTTGTTGCTGTCATCAGACAACCTGTAGTTGAGCAGGTTGACGGTTGAATCGCCGGGGTTAAACAGCTCAATCCAATCGCTAAAGTCCCCATCCTCATCCTGAATGGTTGTACTGTTTTTTGCCATGAACTCGTTGATGACTACTGTTTGTCCATGGATTGTGGTCGCAAAAAAGAGGAGCGTTGCGATGAGGACGATGCCGTTGTTTATTTTCTCCAAAATTGAAGCAATCCCAGCGAAAGTCTCTCCTGTAGTCTCATCGAATGGTTCCATCTCTTTTGTGCACTTCCAGAGGGTTAGATAGTGTCTGTCCATAAAGTCGCTAGATAGAGAATCAAAGGTAGTGGATTTCTTCCTTGGATAAACCTTAAGGTAAAGATCTTTCCTTATTTCTTTTGTCGATTCTTAGGCGTTGAATTTTATTTCCTGTGTTCATTGTCCCTTTTTTAAGAAATATTAACTTCGCAAGTCACGGGGTGGATGTCTTATACTCTTTTAAACAGTTAATCATGAGAATAGGAATAATTTGTGTTATAATCCTCTTTTTCTTAGGTGGTTATGCTCAGGAGGTTAAGGTTCTCTTTTTGGGTAATAGTTATACTTATGTGAATGATTTACCAATGATCTTATCCGGTTTAGCCAATGCGAATGAATATTCTTTGATAACAGATCAAAATACACCGGGAGGGTATCGCTTAATAGATCATGCAAATAGTGTTACCTCCATGAACAAGATAAAAGAAGGTTCTTGGGATTTTGTTGTTTTACAAGCCCAAAGTCAGGAACCGTCTTGGCCTATCGGTCAAATGGAAGTTGAGGTTTTCCCTTATGCTAAGATATTATCCGACACTATCAAAGCATATAACCCTTGTGCAGAGATTCTGTTTTTTGAAACCTGGGGGCGAAAGAATGGTGACCAGCAAAACTGTCAAGTGTGGCCTCCTGTTTGTTCTTTTGAGGAGATGAACGACCGCCTTCTGGCAGGATACTATATGATGACGGAGCAAAATGAGGCCTCTATTAGTCCGGTTGGCATTGCTTGGCGTATGGCACGCGAAGATGGGATGATGAATGAGATTGATTTATTTTCAAGTGATGGGAGCCACCCCTCTCCATATGGAAGCTACCTTTCGGCTTGTGTGATATATTACAGCATCTTTAAAGAGCCTGTGAATGCCTCTTTCTATAATGGTTTGGAAGAGGATAAAGCGCTATACTTACAGTCGGTGGCTAATTCGATTTTTAGCGAAGATTTTGAATATATCTTCGAGGATGAATACAGTAATAACACCTTTGTCATGAATCGGGATAATTACTTCATTTATGGTCAATCAGTTTTGGCCAATTTTGATTATACCATCTCTGGGAATGAGGTTAGCTTTTTTAACCAGTCTGTCAATGAAACTGCCGTAAAATGGTTCTTTGATGACGAAAGTACTTCCGAAGAAGAGAATCCCGAACATCATTTTGACAGTGGTATTTTTGATGTTAAACTCATTGCTTCCAACACTTGTTTTTCCGACTCTGTAGTACACTCCATAGGGGTAATAACAGGAATAAATACGTTAAATGATTCGCATGTTACCATAAAGGTGATAAACCACCAATCTGTTGTTTTTGAAGGATTAGAGGATGTTATTCGTGTTGAGGTTTTTAACAACTTGGGTATGTTTTTGGGAAAATATTCAACGGTTGAAAGGAACCGATTGGAGGTTCATCAATCATCAAATATTCCTATAATTGTTAGATTTACAGATGCTTATGGGGGTTCTTTTTCAAAGAAGATCATTCTGTAAATAAAAATGATTGGAGATAATCACTCCTGACGATGGATTGTAGCTCTCCAATAGCAGGTTTGTATACAAAAGAGATTCTTACATGCCATAAAGAGGTAGGGTCCGTCTATAACGTTCGAATTCGAGGCTTGCGAAGGCTGAAATAGGTGCGTTTACTAAGGTAAATGATCTTTTGGAAGACAAGCGTGAGGAAGAAGTCGGACTTTCTGTACAGCCTCTGGGCAGGGAACCGAAGGTAGTGGATTTATTTCAACGTATAGGTTTAGGAACGTTGAACTGTTTAAGTTCGTAAAATGGATACCAAAGGAAGTGGCATCCATTTTTTTTGTAAAAAAATGAAGACGCTTTTGGTTGTTTGTTTACCCCTCTAACTGTGAGAATACATAGTAGAGCTCCGTGGCGATCTGCAAGCTTCTTTCGCGGTATTTCTCTGCCTGTTGGGGCGTGTTGTCGAATGCTTTGGGGTCTTCAAAAATAAGAGGGATCCGTTTTTCTGCACCGGGGATGGAGGGGCACATCTCATGAGCCGAATGGCAGGTCATAATGGCGGCAAACTCGGACCTGGGATTGAACTCATCTTCCCACTTTTTGGAAAAACCAATGATAGGATGCTCGTTGCTTGCATATTTGATGTGATAAACAGGGTTGTCACCCGTTGAAATCCGATGAATCCGGAAACCCACATTTTGTAGGGTCTTCACCACCATGGGATAGAGTGCTGTTGCCGTTGTCCCTCCCGAATAGCAATAGATGTTTTGCATTCGAAAGTAATGCCCCATTGTTTGTGCCCAGACCTGTGAGAGATGGCTTCTTCGTGAGTTATGGGTACAGATAAAGTTCAATCGGATCGTTTGGTTCTTTGCAACTTTCGACTGCATAAAGTCGATTAGTGGCTGTAGGGCCGCTTTACGCTCTTTGGAAATGTTTTTTTGATCTAAATGGTTGATTATTTGTGCTATTTCCGGGAAAATATTACCACCTCTTTCCATGATTTTAGGGGATTTATCCAGTATTTGTTCCAAGAAAGATACTTTTTTATTTCAATCCATTTTC
Source organism: Bacteroidota bacterium (assembly GCA_002748065.1). Taxonomy (GTDB): domain Bacteria; phylum Bacteroidota; class Bacteroidia; order Bacteroidales; family BM520; genus BM520. The sequence continues at coordinate 47,516 of PDRJ01000029.1, read as the reverse complement.
TGAAAGTAGTATCTTCCAATCCATTTTTTCAATATTCGACAACATGGAGTAATTAATGGATTTGACAAGTTCTTCCGGCAATTTTTTACTCAACCCGAAGGCGTAAAACTGAGGGTTATACTTAATATCTATTAGTTGATATCGCGAGAGGGTATCGCTTTTCATCACGCAATGTAGTAAGGCATGGTCGTATGCGATGGCATCGATCTCTTTTGCATTCAGCGCACGGAGTGCTTCATCAATGGTTACAAACTCTTTTTTTTGGGTGAAAAAGTTGTTTCTTAACCACTCATTGGTTGCAGAGCCTTCGATGGCCCCCAGGTTTTTATGCTTAAAATCGGTGATTTCATCATGCGAAGAGCTGATATTATTCACGGTGAGCGACGATGCGATTCCTGCGGTAAAACCGGAGATAATAATAACGGCGGTAAACATCCAAATGAGTGAAATAACTCTTCCTCCTACCGTCTTTGGGGATTTGTCGCCATATCCAACGGTGGTCATGGTGACGGCCGACCACCAAAAACCTTCCCAAATTCCTTTTATGCCATAGTGAAACTCCTCCCTGTTTTTTTTGCGTTCAAAGAACCAGATGAGCACGCCAAACACAAGAATGATAAATGCAAGAGCTCCCAGGGCGCGCAAAAAATTGATGGAGAAGAACGATTTTATAAACTGTCGGGATTTTTGAAGTGATGAGATGCTACGCTCTAATAGAGAGGCATGTTCGATATGGTATGGTGAGGTAAAATTAATGGTTTTGTATCGTTCTGCAGTTATTGTTAAGGGGGATAGGCTGACGTCTATATCGTTGTTTTTGAGTGATTTTAGAAGGTTGTCTAAGGACATCTCCTGATACTTATATGTGAGATTGTTTTCTTTGGCAATATTTTCCCATAGCCATACGGAGGGACCGGAAAGGGTCCCATTTTTGGATTTAACCACAAAAGGAGGTTCTATGCTGTAGGCGACCCTTAAGGTATCATGGGAAAAAGCAACATTTAACGTGAGTAGGAGCAGTCCTAAAATAAGGGTAATTCGATGAAGCATTTTTCGTCGTGTTTTTTGTCCGATTGGGGGCAAAGGTAGTGAAAATAGGCCGTTGGGTGTGATAAAACCCTCTCTTATGTTTACGATTTGCCCCGGGTGGTATTTCTAAAAACGAACAAGGTTTTGAAGGTTCCCGGTAGAGGGTAAAAGAGAGATGTTAATTCCCTGTTCTTTCCCTTTTTAGTAGGTTGGTTACCAGGATCCACCGGCACCCCCGCCACCGAAAGAGCCGCCACCGAATCCTCCAAATCCACTGCCGCCTCCTCCAAAGGAGCCGCTCCCTGAATTAAAGTCATTCCAGAAGCCGCTGGAGCCGCTGCGTCCGCTGTTTAGCCCCCATAGGATTAACCAAAAGGGGAGGCGGCTTCGTCTGCCACCGGCGTTGTAGTAACGGCCGCGTCGGCTCAGAAAAAGGAAGTAGAAGATAAGGAAAAGGAGGACGGGAAAGAAGGTGAGAGTACCTCCTCTTCCCGCTGTACGGGATTGGTACTCCTCGTAAGGGTACTCCCCCCGGGCCAATGCAGTCATCACCTCCAAGCCGGAGGCGATTCCCGTTGCATAGTCGTTCTGCTTGAAGGCCGGAATCATCTCGTGTTCCACAATACGTTTGGCAATGGCATCGGGAATGACCCCCTCCAGACCGTATCCTGTGGCGATAAAAGCTTCTCCTTTGTCGCCTTTCACTTTGGGCTTGATCATCATAACAGCTCCATTGTCTTTGTCCGATTGTCCTATGCCCCATTTTTCGCCCAACTGGTAGGTGAAATTCGCCTTGTCCATCCCATTTAGGGAGGGAACTGTGACGACCACAATCTGTGTGGAGGTGCCTCGTGCAAAATCTACCAAATAGCGTTCCAGCTGTTGCTCTTCGTTGGGGGATAAGAGGTTGGCCAGGTCATTGACCAACCGTGGCGGTACCGGACGGTCGGGGATCTCCGTTGCAAAAAGTCCCAACGAGACGATGACTCCCAGAAAGAGTAAACGTATGTGTTTCATAGTTTGGTGGTTATCTGTTTTTTTATCGCCCTCTTGATGATCCTGTTATTGCTCCTCTCCAAAGGAGATCTCGTCGGAAAGTTCGTTGATATCGTTGCTCTGGTAGGGGAAGTGTTTTTTTAGTTGTACCCCCGTGTCAAGGATGGCGTCGGTTAGGCCATTGCAAAAGTCCCCCTCGGCAAATTTCTCTACCATGTTGGCCTTGATACGGTCCCAATAGTTCTCCGGCACCACTGCGTTGATCCCCTGATCTCCGATGATGGCAAATTTCCGATGGTGAATCGCCAAATAGAATAGAATGCCGTTTCGCTTCTCTGTCTTGTGCATATTCAGCCTGTTGAAGACAAAGGCCGCTCGCTCCATTACATCTCCGGAGCACTGGTTTTCAATGTGTACCCTGATCTCCCCGGAGGTGTCAAGCTCTGCATTCATGATCGCCTGCTTGATCATCTCCTTTTCGTTGCTACTGAAAAAATCTACTGCTGGTTTAGGTTTAGCCATGGTTTATGGGGGATTAAAAGGTTACGGTGGGGGGCTCTTCCGACCCCTCTTTGGCTTTGAAGTACCCTTTTCGCTCAAAGTCGAATAGGTTTGCAAAGATCTTCTTGGGAAAACGGCGAATGGAGGTGTTATAGCTTCGAGCCTTCTCGTTGAACTTATTTCGTTCTACGGTAATTCTATTCTCCGTACCCTCCAGTTGTGCTTGTAGCTCCAGAAAGTTTTGGTTGGCTTTCAATTCAGGGTATTTCTCAATGGTAACGAGAAGTCGGGATAGGGCACCGCTAAGTTGCTCCTGGGCTGCCTGGAACCTGGCAATGCCCTCTTGGGAGATGTGGGTGGGGTCCACGTTGATGGAGGTGGCCTTGGCGCGTGCTTCGACTACCTTGGTTAAGGTCTGTTGTTCAAAGTCGGCATACCCTTTCACGGTATTGACCAAGTTGGGAATGAGGTCGGCACGACGCTGATAGACGTTCTCCACCTGAGCCCATTGGGCTTCCACACCCTCCTCTGCACTCACCAAGCTGTTGTAGGCGTTGGTACTCCAGATGGCAATAATGGCTGCGATGACAATGATAACAACGATATTTCTCTTTTTCATCTTATTTCGTCTCTGTTCATAAAGTTAGTGTTTTGAGAAGAGGCTGTACAGAACGTTCGAATTCGAGGCTTGCGAAGGCTGAAATAGGGGCGTTTACGGAGGTAAATGACCCTTTGGAAGCCAAGCATCACGAAGAAGTCGGACGTTATAGACAGACGCTGTTTAGATCTCTTTTGTTCATGGAGGCAGCTTACGCTGCCTCCATGACTAACACTTTTTAAGGATAAAGTGGATAATTCTTTTTTCTTACAGAAGGTTAACGGATCGTTTTACAAAATCATTTAACGCTTCTCCCTTGAGTAGGTTATGTGCTAAAAAGGCCAGGTCGCGCACCTGTTTGACCAGAGCTTCCCGCTCTGTCTCTTCGTTGAGGTTCAGGATTTTCCCCATGAGTGGGTGATTGGTGTTTACCACAAGGGTGTAGTTGTCTGGCATATTTCCCATGTAATCCATGCCGCCTCCAATTTTTGCCATATCTTTCATGCGGCGCATAAATTCATTTTGGGTGATGATGACCGGCATATCCGTTTCGCTGAGATTCTCCGTTTTTACCTCAAACTGTGTCTTCTCTAATCCTATCTCAAAGAGTGGTTTAAGGGTATTGATCTCCTCCTCTGTAAGTTTTGAGGGTTGATTCTCCTCCTTTTCAATGAGTTTGTCGATGATGTCCGCATCTACACGTTTGAAGGAGGTCTCTTCCAACTGCTGTTCCAGGCTGTTGATGAAGTGGTTGTCGATGACACCATCAAATACCAGCACATCATATCCTTTCTCTTTGGCCGCACTGATGTAGGTATGTTGCTCTTCGGTGTTGGTGGTGTAGAGGTAAACAAGCTTATTCTCCTTGTCCTTTTGTGTCTTCTCTACGTGGGCTTTGTACTCCTCCAGAGTGAAATACTTTCCCTCGGTATTTTTGAGTAGTGCAAACTTCTTGGCCCGATCGTTAAATTTGGCCTCGGAGATCATTCCGTATTGGATAAATACGCGGATATCGTCCCATTTTGCTTCAAACTCTTCCCGTTGGTTTTTAAAGATATCTTCCAATTTGTCTGATACCTTTTTCATGATATGGTTGGATATCTTTTTGACGCTAGCATCGCTCTGAAGATAGCTCCTGGAGACGTTGAGGGGGATGTCGGGAGAGTCGATTACCCCGTGTAGCAGGGTAAGGAAATCCGGAACAATACCGTTTACCTCATCGGTTACAAACACTTGGTTACAATAGAGTTGAATCTTCTCCTTTTGTACTTCAATCTTGTTCTTTACCTTGGGGAAGTAAAGAATACCGGTGAGGTTAAAGGGATAGTCTACGTTCAGGTGGATGTTGAAGAGAGGTTCGTCAAAAACGGTGGGGTAGAGTTGATGGTAGAAGGCTTTATAATCTTCGTCCTTGAGTGAAGTAGGTGTTTTCTTCCAAGCCGGATCCGGATTGTTGATGATTCTTGGGACGGTATAGGTCTCTGTTTTGGGGTTGCCCTCTTCATCCTTTTCGCCTTCAATCTCTCGTGTTTTGGTTTCCGTGCCAAATTCGATGGGGACGGGGAGGAACTTACAATATTTGGTGAGTAGTTGTTGGATTTTATAATCATCCAGGAACTCTGCGGCATCCTCTGCAATGTGCATGGTGATTCTGGTTCCGCGATCGTCGTGTGTGCCCTCGCTAAGGGTGTAGTTGGGGCTGCCGTCACACTCCCAGTGAACCGGTTTGGTAGCGCCTCCCTTTTTATAGGTTTTGGTATCGATGGTAACCTTGTCGGAGACCATGAAGGAGGAGTAGAAACCTAGCCCAAAATGGCCAATAATGGCATTCATCTCAGCTTCGCTTTTCGCCTTGAATTTTTTTACAAAGTCCTCCGCACTACTGAAAGCAATTTGGTTGATATATTTGTCAACTTCTTCCTGATTCATGCCGATTCCGCGGTCTGTGACCGTTATGGTCTTAGCCTCTTTGTCAACAGCCACTTTGATGGTGAGGTCGCCAAGCTCCTCTTTGTACTTACCGAGCGAGGAGAGCGTTTTGATTTTTTGGGTGGCATCAACGGCGTTGGATATGATCTCTCTCAGAAAGATTTCGTGGTCTGAGTAGAGGAATTTCTTAATGATCGGGAAAATGTTTTCAGTTTGAACATTGATCTTGCCTTGTTGCATTTTTTCCGGATTTTATGTTTACGATGAGTTAATTTCTGTTTCCTCCTTCAACAAAGGATATGCCATGGAAAGAATGCTGCCAAAATGGCTGTATGGAATCGGTTAATTGCTGACAGGCTGTTTTCTCTATTGCCGAAGGCGTGTTAATGTTCCAATTTTCAATATTCCTCAAGAGAAGGCATATCAATTTTTCCTAAACCTAATGGGGAGGGTTTGGGGCGTTTTGTTTTGATCAGGATCGGTGATTTGGGCGTGTTGAGGCGGGTGTTTTGGGGAAATCGGATGCATCTCCCTGTCTGCTTGGATAGACCTCCTTCTCCTATTTCCTGAAAATCTTGGGGTGAGAGAGGCCTATTTTGTGAAAAAAATAGGAGAAAGAGACCGCAAGTACACCAAAACCATATTTCACACTTCTGCGCAAGTTGATGGATGATGCCTCTTCAAAATATTTTGTGGGGCATGTTATTTCGGCAATTTCATATCCTTTGTCAAAGATTTGTGCGAGCATTTGATTATCGAAGATAAAATCATCTGAGTTTTCGTTGTAGTTGATACTCGTTAAGACGTTGTCGGTGAAGGCTCTGTATCCGGTGTGATATTCCGAGAGTTTTTGCTTCATAAGGATATTTTGTGTGAGCGTTAGAAAACGATTTGCGATATATTTGTAAATGGGCATTCCTCCTCGCAATGCGCCACGTCCCAGAATTCTTGAGCCTATAACAACCTGGTAAGCGCCATCGGCAAGCAGATAACACATGGATCGGAGTAATTTGGGGGTATATTGGTAGTCCGGATGTAACATAACAACAATATTCCCCTCTAATTCGAGTGCTTTATTGTAACACGATTTCTGATTGCCACCGTATCCCTTATTTATTTCGTGTTTTATGATCTGTTTTATTCCTAGTCTTTTCCCCGTCTCAATGGTGTTATCACTACTTAAATCATCTACCAGAATCACTTCGTCAACGATGTCAAACGGTATTTCTCTATAGGTGATCTCTAATGTTTTTGCTGCATTATAGGCAGGTAGTACTACTATGATCTTTTTGTTATCTATCATTTTCTTTCCGTTTATTTCTTTTTATCCCTGAAATAGAATACAAATCCATTTTTCTCTTTGACTTTTCTAAACAGGGGGTAACGTTGTTCAAATTTTTTGTGGGATGTGTTTTTACAGACTACATACACTGGCTTGTCAATATTGCCCCTATATAACCATTTCTTGTTCCTATAATTTTTATTGGATTCCGGTTGTAGGTCGAAATAGTAATAAATGGCATAGCTTTTAAAATGAAATGTGGTTAAATAACACTCTTCTTTTGCGATCTCTTTGTAAAATTCAATGGCTGTGTTTTGCGAATATTCCTCAATGCGTGGAACGATTAAGACAATACTTGAATTAACAAATATAAGGCTGCTTATAAAAACCCCAATGATCTGATTTTTCTCTTTTTTTAGGAATAGGATGGATAATAAAACACCTAAGAGAAGAACAATACCCGTTATAAATTCAAATCCTAGCCAATGACTATTGGCCTCTAAATTTCCAATGGTAAAGTTATCTTTTATCATGCCTGACTTGATAACCAGATCTTTATGAGTAGTGATTAATTGCAAGGTAGCAATTGCTAGTCCGAGTATCGATGCGATTATGCTTAGGGTAATTTTCATCCATCTTTCAAAAGGTTGTTTGCCTTCAACAATTTTGTTGATGATATAGGCCGCTAAAAAGCTCATGGGAAAATAGCACATGGATGAATAATGCACAATTTTTGTATTTACAATGGTAAAAATGATTAGTACAACCCAGAAGAGGATGATCATCCACTGTTTAAAACTACGATATTCATAGCTGTCGTCGCTCTCTTTTTTGAACGATTTTAGCATAAAAATAGATGCCGGAAAGACCCCAAAAAAGAGTATGACAAAGTGGTAGAGTAGGAACCCGCCATGTCCTGCATCTTCTATGGTAAATAATCGTATTTGATATGCAATAAATTTAACGAGGATATCATAGTTCCCATTTAAAATCTGTAGGATAAACCAAAAACCACCCACCAATGAGAGTGTCGCAATGTAAGTGGCGATGACCTTAACATTCAAAAACTTTTTATACGCTCCATTTAAGATCATGTAAACAACGGCTGTGATGAAGAATAACAAGAATGCCACAGGTCCTTTGGTTAAAATGCCCAACCCTATAGCCGTTGCGGATAATAATACATAGGTTAGCTTCGTTCCACTATCTCTTGAGAAGAGGTAGAAGTAATAAATACCCAAAAATATAAAGAGATTGAACCAGGGGTCAATGATTCCTGACTTAAAATAGAAATGGGGTAGGATGGATCCTGCATAAGCCAGGATCCAAATGAGAGCAAGTCGCTCGTTGTATAGTTTTCTTCCAATATTAAATAAGACCAGTAGCGTAATAATTCCTGCAATTGCATTGGGAAAACGTGCCGCAAATTCATTAATGCCAAAAATCTTCATGCTTAAGACTTGAAACCATGTGAAAAGGGGAGGCTTTTCCCAAAAAGTGTCAAAATTAATCTGTACGTTTAGATAATCACCTGTAACAATCATTTCCCTGGCTGATTCGGCAAAATTAATCTCATCCCAGTCAAAAAGATGGACTTGTCCCAGAAAGGGGATAAATAGTAGCCCTGCTATTAGGGTGATTATTAGTTGATATCTCGTTGTTTTATTCATCTCTTGGGGATATGAACTACAATGATATTTTTTTGTCAAAGATCAATCAAATGTTGATGCTATTCAAGTTTTTGCAGAAGTTGTATCATTAGTGCAGAAATTATGGCAATTATTGCGCTAATGTAGGGTTAAACCGTAGGGAAATTAGAAATTATTTTGTGTCTGTTTATAGCGTCAAGGTTTTGGGTAGCGTCTGTGTAGAAGGTTCGAATTCGAGGCTTGTGCAGGCTGAAATAGGGGGGGACTGGGGGTAAATGACCCTTTGGAAGAGAAGTATAACGAAGAAGTCGGACTTTATAGACGGACGCTAAATAGGGTAGAGTAGTGCTGTCAACCTAAAGAGGGAAGTGAACGAGAAGGGCATTCCCCTTACCCATAAATGTGGTAGATTTGTACAGTGAGGATGGGGGGGAGTGATCATTACATCGGGTGTTGTTAAGATCGTCCGGGGATGAAGTTCCCCCTATTTTTGGGTAGGAAAAGAGGAATAAAAAGAATGAAAATAGATACGAAGGAGATTATTAAAAAGGGATCACGGCAATATGATGTTTGGAGAAGGATAAGGAGAGAAAAGAAGAAAAAAGTGGGCAAGCAAAGGTGAAGAACTACGATGATAAAAGAAAGTTGGAAAATAGACTAAATTGGTTCTCCCCGACAAAATCACACACATTGGTGTTGAGCAAACAGAATTACGAAGAAAAGTTCCAAAATAGGCTTAATTTTGGCGTAGATTTCGGGAAGGTGGGAAATTAAGTTTAAAAACATTTGTTATGGTGTTTCTGATAATCGTGGAAAGGGGGAAAATACTTTGGTTGTGACCACCCCCACCGTACATATTGCTGTTCCGGTGTTGGCTGAGGAGGCCAACATCTCCCGTTTGGTGCGGCTGTACGATCAGTCGGAATACCCTGCAAGACACCTTTGGATCTGTGTGAATCAACCGGATTCCTGGTGCCAGGCGGGGGAGGAGGAGCGAGAGGTGGTGGCACAGAACCATCGTACCCTGCAGTTTTTCCAGACGCTGGGGCGGAATGATATCACGGTGATCGACCGTTCTTCGCCGGGTAAGGGTTGGCCTCCCAAGCGGCAAGGGGTGGGCATGGCACGAAAAACATTGATGGATGCCATCGCCCGGCAGGCCTCCTCGGAGGAGGTTATCCTCTCCATGGATGCCGATACCTTCTGGGATCCTGATTATCTGACCAGAGTTGTACAACGCTTAGAGGCTTTCCCTCAGGCGCTGGCATTGGCGGTACCCTATTACCACCCGTTGCCCCAGGAGGCGATTGCCGCCCGGGCCATGCTTCGGTATGAGCTCTACATGCGTTATTACGCGTTGAATATGTATGCCCGGGAGCTTCCCTATGCCCGGACGGCATTGGGTAGTGCCATCGCCCTGCGTGTTGCTGCCTATACGCGTATAGGGGGAATGACCCCTAAAGCCGGGGGAGAGGATTTTTACCTGTTGCAGAAGTTGGCGAAGGCCGGTTTGGTGCTTGACCATTGTGAGGCGGTGGTTCGTCCCTCGCCCCGCTTCTCCGACCGCGTCCCCATCGGTACCGGACCTGCCCTGCGCAAAGGGGCTTCCGGCAATTGGTCCGGATATCCCTTCTACCCGGCTTCCCTCTTCGATGAGGTGAAGGCGACGTTCGATGCGTTCCCTCTCCTCTTTCACCGGCATGTGGAGACCCCCATGTCGCCCTTCCTACGAGCAATCTTTAAGGAGCAGGATCCCTGGGAGCGGTTGCGCAACAACTTCAAAACGGAATCGCTGTTTGTGAGAGCCTGCTGGGAAAAGGTGGATGGGCTGCGTATTCGTCAGTATCTGCGCTTCCGCTACCTCGAGCAACCCGCCGATGAATTGACGGTACTCAACGATTTTCTCCGTGAAAAATATGCTACCTTTGTACCCTTTACCGGGTTTGACGAGATGCCCATTGCCCGGTTGAACGCTCTTCGTGAGGCGCTCTTTCAGGAGGAGTTGCAGGCTCGGAGGTGTCATGATGAAAATAGAGGATGATGATGTTAACCATATTAGGAGCTACGGCTACGGGAAAAACCTCTTTGGCTGCGCACGTGGCGGTGCGTGCCCATGCAGAGATTATTAGTGCCGACTCGCGCCAGGTTTACCGAGGAATGGATCTTGGCACAGGGAAGGATCTTGACGATTATCGTGTGGATGGAGAGCCGGTTGCCTATCATCTGATTGATATTGTGGAACCCGGTTATGCCTACAACGTGTATGAGTTTAAGCGCGACTTTCAAAAGGCCTTTACCGATATTAGCGAGCGGGGCAAGCGGGTGATTTTGTGTGGGGGTACCGGAATGTATATTGAAGCGGTATTGGGGAAGTACCGTTTGGAAAAGGTGCCCATTAATAAGCCCCTTCGGGTAAGCCTGAAAGATAAGAGTATGGAGGAGTTAACGGAGATGTTGACCTCCATGAAGAGGCTGCATAACCGATCCGACCTCTCCGACCGCGAGCGCTTGGTGCGTGCCATCGAGATCGCCTCTGCTTATAGAGAGGAGGCTGCCGTGCCGGAGCCGGAGATCCCTTCGGTGATCGTCGGTGTGGAGCTTGACAGAGCTACGGTGCGCGAGAGAATTACCCATCGCCTGCATGCGCGCCTGGAGGAGGGGATGGTCGAGGAGGTCGCCGCCCTCCTTCACCGAGGGGTCGACTCTGAGAGGTTACTCTATTATGGCCTGGAGTATAAGTATATTGTCTTGCATCTTTTGGGACAGCTCTCCTACGAGGAGATGGTAAAACGGCTGAATATCGCCATTCATCAGTTTGCCAAGCGCCAGATGACCTGGTACCGAAGAATGCAACGTAAAGGGGCTGTGATTCACTGGGTGGATGGTACATTGCCCATGGAAGAGCGGGTGGCTGCGGTGATGGCTATTTGGAAAGCATATGGAGACTACGACGGATGATGACCCTCTATACCCTTGATATATCCTCCTTAACCATGGAGGTGCTGCGTGCTCGAGCGCTGCATGAGGGGCTTGTAACGTTGGTGGAAAGAGCCGCTCAATGGAGGCATCCCCTCTCGGCAAAGCACCTCCTCTGTGGAGCGCTGTTGCAGAGGCGCTGCTGTACCCTTGAAACCGGAATCGCACTCCAGGATCAACATTTTATGGTGAACCGTCATGGAAAACCTCAATTGGAGGGGCATGAAGGGTGGCATTTTAACAAGGCACACTCCGGTGATTGGGTGGTGGTGGCTACCTCGGACGCACCGCTGGGGGTGGACGTGGAGCGGGTGAAAGCCGCCCCGCTTGCGGTGGCCCGGCGTTTCTTTTCTCCCGAGGAGATCCAGCTGTTATCGACAGCAGAAGATGCGCATCGTGATCGGTTGTTTTATCAACTATGGACTGCCAAAGAGGCCTACCTGAAGTACCTGGGAATAGGGATCAAGTATGGTCTGGATCGCTTTTCCGTTTGTTTGTTGGGAGCCGATAGGTTTGAGGTGGACGACCCCCGCGGAACGGGGTGTCATCTGCACCATCTTTTGCTTGGAGATGACTACCAGGTAGCTCTCTGTGCACAGGAGGAGCACCCGGTGAGGTTGCAGGCTGTGGATCCCGCAACCATGAACCCGGGGAACCTCCGTTAGGCGGGTTTCCGCTATTTCTTAATGCGCATGCCGTAGAAAGACCGGTACACGAAGAATAGGGCAATGATAAAGAAGATAATACCGATTCGTACGGAGATGTGTCCCTGTCCATTTTTGATCATGCCAATGGCGATTTCTGCTGCCAGAAGGCCAAAGAGTGTAGAGAACTTGATAATGGGGTTTAAGGCTACCGAAGTGGTATCCTTGTAAGGATCCCCCACCGTATCTCCCACAACAGTGGCTTCATGTAAAGGGGTATTCTTCTCTTTGAGGTCAACCTCTACCACCTTCTTGGCGTTGTCCCATGCCCCTCCTGCGTTGGCCATGTACATCGCTTGGAACAGGCCAAATACGGCGATGGAGATAAGGTACGACACGAAGAAGTTGGGATCGAAGAAGGCGAATGCCAGGGTGATGCTAAAGATTACACCAAAGATGTTCCACATCCCCTGTTGGGCATATTGAGTACAGATCTTTACTACGGCTTTACTATCTTCAATATCAGCTTCATCTTTATCCAATTTGATGTTTTTCTTAATGAACTCCACTGCCCGGTAGGCCCCAGTGGTTACTGCTTGCATGGAGGCGCCTGAAAACCAGTATATTACTGCTCCTCCAGCGATGAATCCCAAGAGTACCGGTGCCGATGTGAGTTCGATATCCAACAACCCCGCTTCCCTGAGAAGAAGGATGATGCTGAAGATCATGGTTGTAGCTCCAATAACAGCGGTACCGATAAGTACCGGTTTCGCCGTGGCTTTAAAGGTGTTTCCTGCGGAATCATTGTCCTCTAAATTGTGTTTCCCCTGTTCAAAGTCGGGACGGAAATGATAATCCCTTTCAATTTCGTCGTGGATATACTCCAGATGCTCGATGCGAGAGAGCTCAAATACGGATTGGGCATTGTCTGTAACAGGGCCATAGCTATCGACGGCAATGGTTACGGGTCCCATTCCTAAAAATCCGAAGGCTACAAGGCCAAAGGCGAAGATGCTGGGATTCACCATAAGTACGCCAAGTCCCTGTTCGCTCACAAAGAAGGCAATGGCCATGAGGCCTGCGATGACGATCCCTTTCCAAAAGGCACTGAAGTTTCCGGCCACAATTCCGGAGAGGATGTTGAGGGAGGCTCCTCCTTCACGACTGGCCGTAACCACTTCGTTCACATGGCGTGATTTGGAAGAGGTGAAGGCTTTGGTGAGCTCCGGGATGAGGGCTGCCGCAAGGGTTCCACAACTGATGATGGTTGCCAGTTTCCACCACATATCGGTGATATGTGCGCCCTGTTCTGTGTAAATATCTCCAATAAGGAGGTAGCTGACCAGGTAGGTGATAATGATGGAGACGATAGAGGTGATCCACACCAGGGTCGTCAGGGGCGTTTCAAAGTTAAAGTGCTTACTATCTTTGAATCTTCGACTCGAGATGATATCGTTGATCCAATAGGAGAAGAGCGAGGTGAAGACCATCATAATACGCATGGCAAAGATCCATGCAATGATGGTTCCCTGGAAGTTAATCTCTTTAAATGCTAAGACGATAAAGGAGATCAGTGCAACTCCGGTTACCCCGTAAGTCTCAAAGCCATCGGCGGTAGGGCCTACGGAATCCCCTGCATTATCTCCGGTACAATCGGCGATGACACCGGGGTTTCGGGGGTCATCTTCTCCGATATCAAATACAATCTTCATCAGGTCGGCTCCGATATCGGCAATCTTGGTAAAGATTCCTCCTGCAATACGCAGCGCACTAGCTCCGAGCGATTCTCCCACGGCGAACCCCACGAAACAGGCTCCTGCAGCATCACCCGGTACAAAAAGCAGAATGAAGAGCATCATGATTAACTCCACTGCGATAAGCAGAACGCCCACACTCATTCCGGCCTGTAGCGGAATGCGTACCACATCCCAGGGCTTGGTCTTTAGGGAGGCAAAGGCGGTTCGGGCATTGGCCAATGTGTTAATCCGAATCCCAAACCAGGCAACACCATAAGATCCTAAGATCCCAAGAATCGTCCATAGCACGATGAGCGCTGTCCGTCCCAATGTCATTTCACTGAGTACTCCAAAATAGTAGATGATGGCGGCTGCGAGTATAAAAAATAGGATGATGAGAAACTTACCCTGTTGGAACAGGTAGGTTTTACAGGTTGTATAGATCGTTTTGGCCACATTGAGCATGGATGGATGCGATGGGAGTTTCTGGATACGACGGTACTGCCATATCCCAAATAAAAAGCCAAGAATAACGATAATACTCCCTAACAAGAGGAGCTCCCAACCTGTTAACCCCAAATTTGAAAATCTGTTGTCGCGTAAATTTGGAACCACGAGATCTGCTTCAGAGGCAATCGATGCTGCAGGAAGCAACAACATTGCCGGAATAAGTAGTTTCTGTTTCATCCGTGTTTTGTTTGTGATTTCCCTACAAAGTTAGGTACTTTAATTCACTTCATATGTAAAAGATTCGATAAAATTTTAGGGAAATAGGACGTTTGTGGCCTTTGGGGGGCTGTTTTTTTACCGCTTGGTTCTCCATCTTGATCGTGAAGGTTTGTTTTATTTTCTTATTTTAGCGTTTTGAACAAATTGGGTTTTCCCGGAGTTTAAAAATCAGATGGGAGAGATAGAAAAAGTTAGGTTGCGTATTGTGGGGATGTCATATAGCCATTCGCAACAGGGGGCGTATGCATTGATCCTGGGTGAAGAGGACGGTGTTCGACGATTGCCCATTATTATTGGCGGATTTGAGGCGCAGGCCATTGCCCTTGAGATTGAGAATATGAAACCCTCCCGCCCGCTGACGCATGATCTTTTCAAGCATCTCTCGGAGTCGTTTGATATCTCGGTTGACGAGGTGATTATCGATAAGTTTGTGGAGGGAATCTTTCATGCAAAAATCCTATGCCATGACCTCAACGGTAAGCATCGTGTCATCGATTCCCGCACGTCGGATGCCATCGCCATTGCCTTGCGATTTGATTGTCCCTTTTATGCCTACGAATCGGTGATACAGGAGGCGGGTATCGAAATAGAGGATGAGGATATTGAGAGATCGGAAGAACTGTTTGAGCGGGAAGAGAAGAAGCCCGATGATGTGTTAGAGGCCAAGAGCCTTGATGAGTTGAAAATGATGCTGGAAGAGGCTGTTGAGTCTGAGAATTATGAGTGGGCTTCCTGTATCAGGAACGAAATCAATAAACGCAAATAGTTTTTTATTGCTTATGAGAATAAAAAAGGTACTGGGGCTATTGTTGTTGTTTAGCCTCTTTATTATCGGCACCGGCATGGTTGTGGGGACAAAGGGCTCTTTGAAGAGTGATAATTTTGTGGAAGATGCACTGCTTGGCAATCCGTTGCTTACCGACTCTTCTGTGGAGGTGTCGGAGGTTGTGGAGGAGGTGCCGGAGGTGCAGCAGGAGGCGTTGTTTCGGGGGGCAATGGCCAATATGCTGATGTCGCTGGAGTCTTCCGGAGGGATTAAGTTTATGAATATCCTGAGGGGAATGTTAGGGCTTGCCGTACTGCTGTTTTTGTGCTATCTCATGAGTACCAACCGCAAGGCGATACGCTGGGGAATCGTGGCGCGAGGGCTTCTTTTACAAGTGCTGTTGGCACTGGGGGTGCTCTATGTACCCTTTATCCAGTCGTTTTTCGAGATTGTCGGGCGGCTCTTTGTCTATGTACTTCAAGCGGCAGAGAGTGGTGCCATCTTTTTGTTGGGCGACTTGATCAACAACGACTCGTTGGGCTATATCTTCGCCTTTAAAATTTTACCTACGGTCGTGTTCTTCTCTGCCATCTCAAGCTTACTGTTTTACTGGGGCGTGATTCAACTCGTGGTTCGTGGTTTGGCTTGGGTGATGATACGGGCCATGCGCCTTTCCGGTACAGAGAGCCTCTCTCTGGCAGGGAACATCTTTTTGGGACAGACCGAATCGCCTCTTTTAGTGAAGGCTTATTTGGATAAACTTACCCATTCGGAACTCTTCCTGGTGATGGTGGGAGGGATGGCTACTATGGCCGGCGGGGTGCTGGCGGCCTACATTGGCTTTTTAGGAGGGAATGACCCCGTGGCACAGATGATCTTTGCAAAGCATCTGCTGGCGGCTTCCGTGATGGCGGCCCCCGGCGCAGTGGTGGCGGCAAAAATTCTTGTGCCCCAAACCGAATCCATTGATCAGGATGCAACCATAAACACGGAGAAGATCGGGGCAAACGCCCTGGATGCCTTCTCCAATGGTACCACCGATGGGATGAAATTAGCAGTGAATATTGCGGCTATGCTACTTACCTATATCGCTGCCATCGCATTGGTAAATATTGTGCTTGGAAAAATTGGCGCATGGACACACCTCAACGATTGGGTGGTAGCCAATACCGGTTACAAGGCCTTCTCTTTGCAGTTTATCCTTGGCTATGCCCTCTCTCCATTAATGTGGCTGTTGGGCGTGCCCTCTTCGGATATCGCCTACCTTGGTCAACTGTTGGGCGAAAAAACGATCCTGAACGAATTTGTAGGCTACGGAAGCCTTTCTGCAATGATTAACCAAGGGTTATTGCAACCTAAGTCGATTATTATGGCTACTTACCTGCTTTGTGGTTTTGCCAACTTTAGTTCGGTGGGGATTCAGATTGGTGGTATTGGTGCACTGGCGCCCAACCAGAAGGTCAATCTTTCAAAGTTTGGGATGCGCGCCCTGTTTGCTGGAGCCATATCGGCCCTAATATCCGCCACCCTGATCGGGATGTTGCTGGGTTAACTCTCTTTAATGTATTGCATGTTATGAAACAGTATATAGACCTTCTTAATCACGTTCTTGCCAATGGGGTTGTAAAGGATGATCGTACCGGTACCGGTACTCTTTCGGTGTTTGGTTATCAGATGAGGTTTGATTTGCAAGCGGGTTTTCCTTTGTTAACTACCAAAAAATTGCATTTGCGCTCCATTATTCATGAACTTTTGTGGTTTTTGAAGGGATCTACCAATATTGGTTACTTGAAAGCAAATGGGGTCTCCATTTGGGATGAGTGGGCCGATGAGAAGGGTGATTTGGGCCCCATTTATGGTGCCCAGTGGCGCTCCTGGCCCGGTTATCAGGGAGAATCCATCGATCAAATCCAAGAGGTGATCTCTTCCATTCAGCATAATCCCCATTCTCGTCGCCACCTGGTGTGTGCCTGGAATGTGGGGCAAGTGGAGGAGATGGCTTTGCCTCCCTGTCATATCCTCTTTCAGTTTTATGTGTCCCGTGGCACCCTCTCCTGTCAACTTTACCAACGTTCGTGTGATATCTTTCTGGGGGTGCCCTTTAATATCGCCTCTTATGCCCTGTTGACCATGATGGTAGCCCAGGTTACGGGCTTGAAACCCGGTGAGTTTGTCCATACCCTTGGCGATGCGCACATCTATCTTAACCATATAGAACAGTCTAAAAAACAGGTATTACGTACGCCTTTTCCCCTTCCCGAGATGCGTATCAACCCTGAGAAAAAAAATATTGAAGCCTTTGTGTTTGAGGATTTCCAGTTGCTGAATTATCAGGCTCATCCTCACATTAAAGGCGAAATCTCTGTATAAAGATCGTTTATGAAAGTTGTAAAGCCCCTTTCCCTTATTGTGGCAGCCGGTAAAAACCGTGCCATTGGTTATAAAAATCACCTCTTGTGGTCGCTGCCTGATGATATGCGGTTTTTTAAGGAGACAACCACCGGGCATACGGTCATTATGGGGAGAAACACCTATCTATCGCTGCCTAAAGGCGCCTTGCCAAACCGAAGAAATATCGTCTTAACGGCGGATGAAGGAGAGTCCTTCCCTGGCTGTGTTATGGCGTATAGCCTTGAACAGGCTATGGATGAGGCCGATGCCCATAAGGAGAATTTTGTGATGGGCGGCGCTTCTCTCTATGAACAGTTTTTTCCCCTGGCTCAAAAGCTCTATTATACCGATGTGGAAGATGCCCCCCTCGAAGCCGATGTGTGGTTCCCTTTGGTAAGACCCGAGGAGTGGGAGGAGGTGAAGTCCATGCCCCATGGTGTGGATGAACGCCATAAGGTGGCCTTTACCATTCGTATCTTCTCCAGAAGATAGATGTTTTTGTGGAAGGAGAGCGTGGGAAAGGTAGATGGGCTATGTCTTCTGTTTCTTCTTCTTTGCCGCCGGAAAGAGCACATTGTTGAGGATAAGCCGGTATCCGGCAGAGTTGGGATGTAGGTTGAGATCTGTGGGAGGATCTCCTATGCGGTGCTGGAAGTCTTCGGGATCGTGGCCGCCCAGATAGGTCCATATCCCTTTTCCATACTCCCCATGGATATAACGTGCTTCATTGGATAATTTGGTCTCTCCCATGATGAGGACATCCGATTTGATGTTGTCCCGATTGAAGGCCGTCGTTTGCCCCATAAACCCTTTGATGATCTGCTCATGGTTTTGGCAGAGCATGCTAGGTACCGGATCCCATTTGGCACTGAACTCAAAGAGAGTGAACATATCCAGGTTTTTAGGAACCTTTCTGTGCTGTGTCATGTCAATGCTGGAGATCTCGTATTCGTAGGGGTTGGTACTAATGGTAAAATCTTTGAAGGCGAGACAATTGTCGTAGTTGAGCTTTTGCTGTGCTCCCTGTTCGATGGGATCCCCGTCGAACATCACGTCACAGATATCAACTCCTTCGGCAGCCAGCGCTACATCGAAACTGTCGGGTGCTGAGCACATGGCAAAGAGGTACCCTCCTCCCAACACGAAGTCGCGGATGGCTTTGGCCACGGCGAGTTTACACTGGCTGACCTTTTGGAAGCCCATGGCTTGGGCTGTCTCTTCGGCTGCTCGCTGGTTTTCCTGATACCACGCCACATTTTTATACGCTCGCCAGAATTTTCCGTATTGCCCGGTAAAATCCTCATGGTGAAGGTGGAGCCAGTCGTAAAGGGGGAGGACGCCATCCAGTACCTCTTCGTCATAGATTACATCATAAGGTATTTCAGCATAGGTGAGTGCCAAGGTGACCGCATCATCCCAGGGTTGCTTGTTTTTGGGAGAGTACACCACAATCTTCGGTGCTTTGTGGAGTTTTACCGCATCCATATTTACCCCGGGGTCGGAGATCTTCGTGAGGATAGCGGTACTTTTACTATCCGCAATTACGTGATAGGTGATATCCCGGATGATACACTCCTGTTCAATCGTTTCATGGTACTTCATCATAAAACTCCCCCCTTGATAGTTGAGAAGCCAATAGACCTCCACATTGTTTTGTAGTGACCAAAAGGCTAGTCCGTACGATTTGAGGTGGTTGCTTTGGGTCTGATCCATGGGAATAAGGAGGTAGGCCCCGTGGGAGAAGGAGAAAGTGAGCAACAGAATCAGGAGGGTGAAAAGGTATCTCATGGGCTTGTTTAGAAAGGCGTGTTAAATTCAGGGTCATTGGAGGGGGGTAACTCCTGGTTGATTTTTGATTGTCGGGTAACGGTCTGTCCGCCTTGTGAAAAGTTCATGTTGGGAGCAATGGGTTCATTGCTAAAGCCGAATTCCGGATCTGGATCAGTGAAGTGGGCATACTCTTTGATAAATTTGAGGGGGATGTCTTTGATGGCACCGTTTCGGTGTTTTGCTACGCGTAACTCTGCTTTGTCACTGGTATCTCCTTCCTCATCTTGATCGATATTATAATATTCCGATCGATAGATAAAGAGTACAAGGTCGGCATCTTGTTCAATGGCTCCGGATTCTCGTAGGTCGGAGAGGATCGGCTTTTTGGATCCTCCGCGTTTCTCCACATCACGGGAGAGTTGCGAGAGTGCCATTACTGGAATATTTAGCTCTTTGGCGAGGGCTTTTAAGGAGCGGGAGATCGTGCTGATTTCTTGCTCTCGGTTGCCCTTTTCCTTTCCTGCTGTCATCAACTGGAGGTAGTCAATCACCACAAATTGGATGTCGTATTGCTCCTTCAAGCGCCGGCACTTGGCCCTGAGTTCAAAGATGGAGAGCGCCGGGGTGTCATCAATGAAGATGGGGGCATTGGCGAGGGGGTCAACCATGGCTGTGAGCTGTTGCCACTCCCTATCTGAGAGCTCCCCTTTTCGGAGTTTGTCGGAGGTGATCTTTGCCTCTCCGGAGATGAGGCGGGTGGTGAGCTGTACTGCTGACATTTCCAGGGAGAAGATGGCCACGGGACGGTTGTAGTCTACGGCCATATTGCGCGCAATGGTGAGCGCCAAGGCGGTTTTTCCCATCCCGGGACGTGCAGCAAGAATTAGTAAGTCAGATCGTTGAAACCCCCCAGTGAGGGCGTCAAGCTCTGTGAAACCGGTGGGAACCCCCCGAAGTTCATCCTGATGGTTCTTGGTCTTCTCAATCTCTTTGATGGTTTCGATGATCACCGTATCCATGCTCACGTAACTCCTGCGGAAATTGTTTTCGCTAAGCTCAAAAAGATTTCCTTGCGCCTTGTCCAAGAGGTCAAAAACGTCAATGGATTCATCATAAGCCATCTTGATGATCTCCGATGAGCTGTTGATCAGCTCCCTCTCGATGTATTTCTGTACCAGAATACGGGCATGGTACTCGATGTTGGCTGCAGAGGCTACGCGATTGGTGAGCCGTGCAATATAGTAAGATCCCCCAATCTCTTCGAGGTCGTTGGTCTTTTTCAATTCCTGGGTTACCGTTAAAATATCGACGGGTTCGGAATTTCGAAACAATCGGTGGATGGCATCGCAGATTTTTTGGTGCGCCTCCTTATAAAAGATTTCTGGTTTGATGATATCGATCACCTCCGTAAGCGCATCACGCTCTAGCAGCATAGACCCGAGGACAACCTCCTCCAGGTCGATTGCTTGCGGGGGGACGCGGCCATGATCAAGTAACTCCTTTGATGCCACTGAGAAGGATCTTTTTTCATTGATTCCTCTCTTTTTCGATTGTGCTGATTGTTCCATTGGCCAAAAGTACAACTCTCAATCTTGTCAGGCAATGGCTCTCCCCTTTTATTTTGTACTGATCTTTGGGGGGGCGCTTCTTCTCGCTTTTTTGTATGTTTGTGCCCTAAACCATACTACTATGATGAAAAGTTTGAGATTCGTACTGTTTTTTATGGTTGTCGTTGCAACGGTGGCCTGTTCAGGGAGTAAAAAGAAGGGGGAGATTACCTTTCAGGGAATCCTAAAACCCGGAGTGGATTATGAAAAGGTCTTTGTGAGAAGATTGGATCGGGAGCGAACAGTGGTTGCTGAGTCTTTGGTGAACGACGATGGTTCTTTTGCCTTTTCGTTTGAAGCAGAGAGAGCTGGTTTTTATCAAATGGATTTTCCCGATAAGTCCTTTCTCTATTTTATCCTTCGTCCGGGAGAGTCCGTGAAGGTTGTGGTGTCGGCTCTTCCCCCAAGAGAACATGTAACGGTTGAAGGGAGTCTCTTTACCGAGCAGTTTTTGGCGTTAGGAAATAAACTCCGTCCTTTTGAGATAAAGTCAGATTCGTTGAATAGAGCCTATCGGGCTTTGCCGTCAGAGGAGGAGCGTGATCGTCGTCGCGCAGAGTTTGCCGCCCTTGGCGAGAAGTGGGAGGAAGCTCAAAAGAGCCTCGTTCGTCAATTTGTTACAGAGAATCCCGGGTCGCTATCCAATCTCCTCTTTCTGAATCGTCTGGATATTAAAAAGGAGTTGGATCTCTTTAAGAAAGTTGCCCAAAAACTGAAAGAGGAGTTTCCTGAAAATGTTTATGTGGAGGAGTTGAACTATACCGTTACGGCAGAATCAACCATGAGGCCGGGGATGCCTGCTCCGGATTTTGAACTCTCTACCCCTGATGGTGAGAAGGTTAAGGTCTCCGATTATCGGGGAAAATACCTGCTCCTTGATTTTTGGGCTTCCTGGTGTGGCCCCTGTCGTAAGGAGAATCCCAAGGTGCGCTCCCTGTATGAAGATTTTCATGAGAAAGGATTTGATATCCTTGGGGTATCCCTTGATAACAATAAAGATAAGTGGCTTCAAGCCATCGATGAAGACGGACTGAAGTGGAAGCAGGTGAGTGATCTTAAGAAATGGGACGCTGCCCCGGCAAAGCTCTACGCTGTTCGCTCCATCCCCCATACCGTATTAATCGACCCCGAAGGAAAGATCATTGCTGTTAAGCTTCGTGGGAATGAACTTCGTGTAAAGTTGCAAGAACTTCTTGGACAATAGATTTCTTTTCTTTTGAAAAAATAGTACCTTTGGAACTCCTGAAGGTAATGGTTATGCGTTTTAGAAGAAAAAGAAGAACAAAATTCAAGTCGATTACATTTAAGCTCTCTTCACGGCAGATGCGGTCGCTGAAAAACTATTGTCAGGCCTATCATACAACCCCCATAAAGGTGATAAAGCGTGCGATCTATCCCTATATAGAGTTGTATGCTGATAATCCGCCGGAGAAGGTTCCCATTGCGAATCAACTGGAGCTTTTTGAAGACTCTTTATAGGGTACGCGAAAGCGAATACTGCGTCCTAAGGTCACTTCGTCCGTGTATTCAAGGTCATCACCAATGGCAACGCCGCGCGCTATAGTGGTTACCTCAACGTTCATCTTTTGTAACCTCTTGTAGAGGTAGTAGCTTGTGGTATCGCCTTCCACTGTGGTGGGCAGCGCCAGAATAATCTCTTTGATGCCTCCCCCTTCAATGCGCTCAATGAGAGAGGTAATGTTTAGATCCATGGGGTTGACTCCTTCCATGGGAGAGATGACTCCTCCCAGAATGTGGTAGAGCCCTTTATATTGTCCGGTGTTTTCAATGGCTAAAAAGTCCCGTACATCCTCCACCACACATAGGATGGCGTCATCGCGTAGGGGATTGGCACAGATCTCGCACTCTTCCTGATCTGATAAGTTGTGGCAAGTATTGCAGTATTGTGTCTCTTTTCTCAATTTTATGAGCGCCTCGCCTAAGAACTCCGCCTCTCTTTCCTCTCCCTTGAGAAGGTGCAGTGCCAACCTTAGCGCACTCTTTTTTCCAATCCCGGGGAGCCTGGAGAGCGCATTAACGGCCTCTTGCACATATTTTGAAGGAATTTGATTCACTATAATATTTTTGTTTGTGTTTCGTTATATTAATTTTGATGCAAAATTACAGAATCTGATGGATAGAGTTACCATGATAGGAAAAACATTGTTGGTATTGGTTCTTCTGCTGTGTATTGCCTTAGAGGGTGAGGCTCAAAAAGCACCCAATATGGTAGATTCCAATGGCTTGAAACAGGGGAAATGGGAAAAATATGATGCCAATGGCCGGTTGGTTTATACGGGTACTTTTTTAAATGATTTGCCCGTTGATACCTTCAATTACTATTTTGATAATGGCATGAAGAAGGCACAACTTATTTATGGTAGTGAAGAGGTTTCACGGGAGGCTCTTTCCAAAATCTTTAATCGTAAGGGAATGCTTATGTCGGAGGGATCTTACCTTCGTAAGAAGCGGCATGGGTATTGGCGATTTTATGACGAGGAGGGACAAATGATTAGTGAAGAGTATTATGACGAAGGGAAGAAAGTGGGGGTCTGGAAAGTCTATTACTATGATGGAACGTTGAATGAAGAGACCTCCTACGAAGAGGATAAGAAGAGTGGGCCCTGGAAGCAATATTTCACGGATGGGAGTCTGAAATTGAAAGGAATGTATCGCAACGGACTTCTTGAGGGAGAATCCATGTACTTCCACCCCAATGGGAAGGTTATGATCCATGGATCCTATATCCATAACCTGAAACATGGGAAATGGTTTTTCTATGATGAGGAGGGGGTGCTTGTGAAGGAGCAGGAGTATCGGATGGGGAAACCGTTGGAAGAGCCCGACGACCGGGAAGAGTAGTCCTGGGAACCTGGATTTGATAAAAAAGCGATCCCTTTTGTATCAGCGTTTTGAGCAGCGACTGTGTAGAACTTTCGAATTCGAGGCCTGCAAAGGCTGAAATAGGTGAGTTTACCAGGGTAAATGACCCGTTGGAAGACAAGCGTAACGAAGAGGTCGGACTTTATAGACAGACTCTAGCTCGTTGAAGACCAAACTCAGGTAAAAAGAAAGTGCAGAAGATTTTCTCTTCTGCACTTTTTTATGTGGATTGGGGGATTTCCTTATTTAACGATTATGCTACTGCGAGAAATGACATGTGTTTCATTCTCCACACGAATAGTATAAAATCCCGGTTTAATGGTAGAACGGTCAATGGCCATGGTAAGGGTATTGTTTCCTTGCGTTACCGAGGTGGAGATGTCGGCAACTTGCCGTCCTGCCATATCCGTGATGATCACAACGGCGTGGCCTGCGCTCTCCATATCGAAGGTGAGGTTCAGTATCGACTCCACAGGATTTGGATAAACCTTTAAATTCTCCTTGGTTGAGGAGTAGCGGTTCACTCCTACACCCTTGGTCGTGCAGAGTCCCTTGATACAGAAGTTACCAGTATGTTCATATCCTGAAGGATCTTCGTAATTATAGAAGTCTTTCCACAAGCCATCTTCGGGGTTGAGGTAAAAACTTTGATTCTCTGCTGCTGTTGATTCTACGATGGTTCGTCTGTTGGGAGCACCCAGAAGTACGGGGATATCAGAGGTTCTGTCGTAAGGGATTCCGCCATCGGAGAGTTCCAGTTGTATTACAAACTCCGACATGTCCATAAGCTCTACAGACTCCGGTAAGTCGAATGTATGGAACCCAATATGTTCAATGTTTCCACTTATCTCTGCAAGGGCTTCTTCCGGTCCATCCTCTCCCATCTGTTTGAAGATGGTTACGGTATAGTCCACATTTTCAGCATTTGAGAAGAAGCTAACAGCTTCCAGGATGCAATTTTCATTCAACTCAAAACGGTTGGCTGCAGTAGTGACTTCCTCCAGTTGGTCGCGCCAACCGTGGTAGTCGTGATAGAAGACCTTTTCATACTTCATAGGTTCTACCTCCTGGAAGGAGATGGCTCCCATCTCAACGTTTCGGCAGGCATGCTTATCGTAGTAAGAGATCCAGAAGTATCCGTTGTTACCCCACCAGGTACCCCAGGAGTTTTTACAGAGCCATGCGCCCGGCTCCGGGGCTTGGGTTACCAAGTTATCATCCCATCCTATAATGGCTACGGAGTGATTGGGATCCGAAGGGTCAGTAGGGGGTTGATAATGGATATAATCCCAGTTGATAAAAGCATTGTCATAGAACATGCAGGTTGCAATGACCCCATGGTCCATGATTTTTTGCTTGATGGTGTTGATGTTCTCAAGGTTGTCGCCTATGGTATACCACTCCACCGTCCGGGGGTAAAAATAGTGGTAAGAGTCCAGATGGCGTTGTGGCGGATTCTCATACTGTTGTCCGTCGATCTCTCTCACGGCACCTTCCCCACGGGAGAGGTAGGCCGTGGCTACACGGTAGTCTCCGCCCATGTGCACTTCGAGTCCCGAGCCCGAGGGAGGGGTCAGGTCGTCGTTATTATACTGGTTAAAACCGTTCCACCAGTCGAGATGATATTCAGCAAGAGCGGGCTCTCCCGTCTCTCCTGATTCTTCCCAGATGTTGGTGATCATGAGGTTGCCCTCTATGGAGGCCATGGTGCCATGTGTCCAGCAGGTTCCTCCTTGCTGGCTCTTTACAGAGGTGACATAACTAGCCCCATCCACATTGCGTAGGTCATAGGTATCAGGGAGTTGTGCAAACGCAAGAATCGGAAAGGCCAGAATAACCCAAAAAAGATAGATGTTTTTCATAATTGTTTCATTTTTCGCAAATATAGAAAAGGAAAGAGAGAAAAACAAATCATCCGGAGGTGGATATGGGAGAAAGAAAAAAGCCTCAATCCAGTATAAAAAACGGATCGAGGCTTTTTAAGTCTTGATAGACAGGGCTATTATTTTCTGCGCTCTTTGATACGCGCTTTTTTACCTTTAAGTCCTCGGAGGTAGAAGATACGTGCTCTTCGTACCTTTCCGAATTTGTTCACTTTAATCTCTTGAATGAAGGGACTTGCAATGGGGAAAATCCGTTCAACGCCCGTATTTCCCGATATTTTTCGTACGGTGAAGGTCTCTGTGTTGCCACTTCCCCGGCGTTGCAGTACCACCCCTTGAAATTTCTGTAACCGCTCTTTGCTTCCTTCAATAATCTTGTAGGTGACAGTGATGGTGTCACCAGCTTGAAACTCAGGATAACTCTTGATCTCTGTCAAGCTCTCAATGTATTGTAAATTCTCGTTCTTGCTCATCTCTTTCAAGATATTTATTACTTCTTCCCCAAAAGGAGTGCAAATATACGCCATTTATTTTGTCTTAACCAAGAGCAAGGCAAAATAAATTGTGTTTTTGTAAAAAAAGAGGGGAAATCACCCTTTTTCCCTCTTATCTATCAGCTTAGCGATGTTGCGGCCGTAAAAGGTCATTGACCGTCTTCACTGGATTAAAAGTGGTGATAGGAACCTCTACAAAGAGGGTGTTCCAATGAGCCATAGCTCCGTTCCAGAGTCCGGGCAACTCCAGCGCTTTTAAGGGTTTGCCATCCTTTGATTTTTCGGAGATAAAGCCGGTGTTATGATCCACATACTCCTTGAGGTTGAAGGGCTTTCCTTTGTAATCGGTATAACTACAGATGAGGTCTACCGGGTTGAAGTGCGTTGCGCTGGCCACAATCTTTTGCTGATCCTCTTTGGAGAGGTCTATCTGAGCACTCTCCACAATTTGTAAGGAGGTGTGGCCTGCTTCATTGGTCACAAGGAAAGGTCCTCCTCCGGGTTCGCCTTCATTTTTAACCATTCCGCAGATTCTTATGGGACGATTTAAGGCTGTTTTGAGGAGCATGCGTTTCTCTTCCTGTGAGAGCGATTGAAAATCGGGCTGCTTTTCCGTAAATAGTTGTGTGGTACTCCATCGGTAAATGGTTTCAAGATCCTGCGCTGAGAGAGACTCTTTCTCAAGATCTTCAAGGTATTTGAAGGCTTGATTTCGAAGTTGTAACAACATGGCGCCGCAGGCCTTTTTGTAAAGGTAGGTGTCCTCCTTGAGCCTATCGGGTACCACGTTGTCAATGTTTTTAATAAAGACTAATCCCGCTTTCAGGTCGTTGAGGTTTTCGATGAGGGCGCCGTGTCCGCCGGGTCTAAAGAGAGGCTCTCCCGCCTCATTGCGGAATAGGGTGTTGTCCGGGTTTACAGCTACGGTATCGGTGGAGGGTTTTTGGGTGGAGAAATGGATCTCCGGTGCAAAGCCGTATTGATTTTTGTATTTCGTTTGGAGTTGTGCTGCCTGTTCCTGAAAAAGGGCTAGATGCTCCGGAGATACGGTGAAGTGGAGATTTATCCGCTCCCCATTCCGGCAGTAGTGATAGCCCTCCACAATGTGCTCCTCAAAGGCCAGGCGTACCTCGTGTTCATATTGGTGAAACAGGATCAATCCCTTGGGGAGCGATCCGTACCCCAGCCCTTTCTCTTCCAGGATATAGTCAACGACAGTTTTGTAATCCTTGGAGGCCATCACATCGTTGATGTTGAGGTTGTCTTTGGACATGGCCTGCTCAAGAGCCGGGAAGAAGCTCAACTCTTTGAGGTTGTCCAGGAGATAGAACATGGACTCTGGTGTTTGATCCGCCATCAACGCTTCATAATCCTCCGGTGTGCCGGAAAAGGATTCGGAGAAGGCAAAGAGTTGTTTGAACATTCGGGAGGCTGCCCCGGAGGCGGGGACAAATTTAACGACCTCTTCGGCTTGGATAAGCTCTTGATAGGCTTCTGCAAGTTCTTGGGCTTCCGTTGGGGAGAGTCGGATGATGCCGTTTCCTACTGTCGCTGCTTCTTGTAACGATGCGTGGGGAAAACCCTGTTGGAATTGTTGAATCTGCTGTTCTACCTGCTGGGGGGTGAGCCCGTGTGAGGTGATGGCCTGGATATCATGGGGAGTGAAAGTTGTCATAGGTGTGGGGTTAATGGCGTATTGGTATTTTGGTGAGGAGTTACTCTTTTCGTTTCTCCAAATCTTCTATAAGTAATTGAATATCTTCGGATAATAGATGCTTTGCGACGATTTTCTTCTCTTCATCCAGAAGGTACATTACCGGAGTTGAATAGACATCATAGAGGTCATGGAAATCGCCTGAAGCACTATAATAACCGTTGACATTGATCCAGTTTAATTGATTTTTCGTAATGTATCGCTTCATCTTACGGAAGGAGGTGTCGCAACAGACTGCATAAATTTGAAAATCATATTTATCTTTAAAATCGGTATAGAGCTTTTTCGTGTGGGGTACCTCCTTTTTGCAATGTCCACAATCGGGTTCCCAGAAGAAAACAAGAGTGTACCGGGCCTTTACCTGATACAATTGAACCAGATTGTTGAGCGTATCCATAAGGATAAGGTTGGGGGCTTTTTTTCCTAGCAGTAAGGGCTCGATCTTATGGGCTTTATCAATGATATTTTTTACGACGGTGGGGTTGTTCCAGGTGTCAATGCCGCTTTCGTAATAGCGCTTTGCCATGTGTACATAAACCTCGTCCAATCCCATAATCTTAGGACGTTCGTATTTAAAGGTGAGGTCCCATATCAGGTATTTGTATAGATCCTCAGTTCCTTCTGTTTTTGCAATAAAGGCATCAATGGCCACGGAGAGGGAGTCTGGGTGTTGGAAAACCACATTGTCAAAATAGTTATCCACCTTTTTCGTGAACTCAGGAGTTCTGAGAATTTTGTCGTCACTGAGATCGTAGTGATCCCAGAAAGAGGATTTGTAAAGGTACCATAGTTGTGATGAGTCCGGAGAGCCGTCCGGTAGGAGAGGAAGTGGTGGGATCTCGGCAGGGATGGTCGAACGGATCAAGCTGGAGAAGAAGGTACCCTTATGGGTTTCAATCATGGTATTCCTGATGGAATCTACCCGTTCATTAATTAATGAAAGTTGTTTGTGGGCGTAGGCAATGGAATCCTTGGGGGTATTCTCCCTCTCCAGTAGCTTGTCGAAGGTGATTCGCTCCTCTTGTGCTTTATTAAGACGCGCGATGTACGAGTAGAAGAGTGCGTTCTCCGGGGAGTTCTCAACCTCCATCTCCTCCACTAGATTGTCTATGGAGGTCTTTAAGGAGAAGTGGGTGTTCTCATTGATCAGAAAGTCAAAATATTTATTGCTTGCCTGTCCTGCTAAGATGTAGACCCCGCCTTTTAGCGTGTCTGAGTCGTTTTCGAAGGTTAGAGCTCCTTTTTCTACGATTGCCGTATCCTTCACGTAAATTTTATCGCCCATGTAGAAGGCCAGATAGGCGAGGGTGTCGCTGATGCCATCAATGGAAATATGAATAGAGTACCCCCCCTTTTGAGCCAACGCATTGGAGCTAAAAAGCCCCACAAAGAGGAGGGTGTATAGGATGTTCTTTAATTTCATCTGTTTCTGTTTTGTAGCCCTTGGCTTTTGGTTGTTAGCCTCTGGCTTGGTTTCACTACAACGTTCGTAAAAAAAATGTCGCTCAACTTCCAACTTCCGTCTTCCAACGCCATAATCATGCCGTTGTATCTTTTTTTACCGTCATGGGCATGTTATCCGTTTTTCTTTGTTTGGTTTGGGCTGACAAGAGCCGGTGTTAAGTGTTTAAAAAACAGCAATAAACATGGTTAACCTTCTTTATGGATGGGATAATGCCTCCTTAATAACTTCGCCCATTCGTTTAACCCCTTCCGTATTGGTTGCTTCATCCACAAAAGAGAAGTTAATACGTATGGTATTGGTTCCTGAACCATTGCAGTGGAAGACATCCCCCTTGATAAAGGCTACTTTCTTTTCAATGGCCTTGGGGAAAAGTTCTTCTGCATTCAGTGTTTTGGGCAGGTAGACAAAGAGGAAAAGCCCTCCCTCTGGATTGGTCCAGGTGACCCCCTCGGGCATGTAGGTCTCAAGGTTGCGAATCATGTTCTCTTTTTTAGCCTTATACTCGGCAATAATGCGGACCAGGTTCTTTTCGAAGAGCCCCTGTTCGAGGTATCTTGCGGCGATTTTTTGTAAGAAGGAGGAGGTGCAGAGGTCTGCGGTTTGTTTGGCTTGCACAAATTTGTCCAGAATTTCTCGGTGGGCGATGATCCAACCAATTCTGAATCCTGGGCAGAAGATCTTTGAGAAGGTCCCCAAGGTAATGACATGGCCTGATTGATCCAGGGCGTGCATCATCTTTGGTGGGGTGCCCTCGAAGCGTATCTCCCGATAGGGGCTGTCTTCTATGATCAAGACATTATATTTGTGTGCCAGAGCGATAATCTCTTTTCTTCGGAATTCCGGCATGGTGATGCCGGCGGGGTTTTGGAAGTCGGGAATGACGTAGATGAACTTGGGTCTCTCGCCGGCTTCTCGCATGGCTTCCAGTGTGTGTTCGAGTTGATCGGATCGCATACCGTACTGATCCAGTTCAATGCCCACAAGCTCCGGTCCATATACGGAGAAGGCACTGAGCCCTCCCAGGTAGCTAGGCAAACCACAGATGATCTTGTCTCCCGGGTTAATAAGGATCTTTCCCAGCAGGTCGAGGCTCTGCTGGGAGGCCGTTGTGATTACGATATTATCCGTGGTGATGTGATCCAACCCCTCTGCCTGGTAGCGTTTTAACAACTGTTTACGAAGTTCCATATCGCCTTCTGTGGTGGAGTACTGAAGCGCTGCGGCTCCCTCCTCTTTAATGACTTCTGCCGATAACCTTGCAATGTCGTCGTAGGGAAAAGAGCTTTTGGACGGCAATCCTCCGGCAAAAGAGATGATGTCCGGTTGCTGGGTGAGCTTTAAGCATTCACGAATGGCTGACCGTTTCATGCGCATGGCATGGTCTGAGAATAGGGTATTAAGATCAGGTATCATAATTGGACGATTTTTGGGCGAAGTTACAAAAATGTGTGGAATTGGGGGATGTCTTATTTTTATCTTCTCTCTCCTAATTCATGGCTTCATTGTACCGATATCCGTATAAACGGTTGAAATAGGCGATCAATGAGGATCGTTTTTCCGCACGATCCTACAAATTGTGTATCTTCGGGGCTCAATAGCGAGGGCAAGAAAATGATCAACTTTCGAAGTGGTGTTTTCTTGCAGAGACTAAATACAATGGTTATGGGAGGTTCTTTATTGGGTTCACAACTTCGATTAATGACGTTTGGGGAGTCGCATGGGGTGGCCATGGGCGGTGTGCTTGACGGTTTTCCCGCGGGGATTCCTGTGGATTATGCGCTCTTGCGGAGAGAGATGCAGCGAAGAAGACCCCGCGGTCAATCCTTCGAGACGGCTCGTAAAGAGGCTGATGAGGTGGAAATCTTGAGCGGCGTACTGGATGGTATTACCTTGGGAACACCCATCGCCTTCCTCATAAGGAATCAGTATCAGCGCTCCTCCGATTACCTCTCTTTTTCGCGTGTCTATCGGCCTGGCCATGCCGATTATACCTGGGATAAGAAGTATGGATTTCGGGATGCCCGAGGGGGTGGACGGGCCTCGGCCAGAGAGACGGTGGCTCGTGTAGCTGCGGGTGCCTTGGCCAAAATGCTCTTGCAACGCCATGGTGTGGTGGTGTATGCTTTTGTGCATAACATCGGTGGAATTGTTATGCCGGGTGAGCGTTATGATTACCCCCTGAGGGAGATAGAAGCCTCGGCAGTCCGCTGTCCCGATAGTGCTACCTCTCAGGCTATGGAGGCCCTGTTGGATCAGGTTGCCCGTGAGGGTGACTCGGTGGGGGGCGTCGTCACCTGTGTGGTGAAGCATTGTCCCGTGGGGGTGGGAGAGCCGGTTTTTGCCAAACTGGATGGGGTGATCGCCCAAGCGGTGATGAGTATTCCTGCCATCAAAGGTGTGGAGATGGGGAGAGGCTTTGCCGCCGCTGCGATGAGGGGGAGTGAACATAACGACCCGTTTCAGTATGACCGGGGTAAGATTTCTCCGGTAACCAATAACGCCGGAGGGGTGGCCGGGGGTATCGCCACAGGGGAGGATATCGTGTTGAGGGCAGCCGTTAAACCGGTATCCTCTATCAAGAAACCACAACATACGGTGGACCACGATGGTAAAGCCGTAGATCTTGCCATCAAGGGGCGGCATGATGTGTGTGTGGCACCCCGTGTGGTTCCCGTGGTTGAAGCCATGGTGAGCCTTGCAGTGGCTGACCTTCTGCAGCAACAAACAATAAACCGGCACTACATTTCCCAGTAGCCCTGAGAGGAGAGGGGCCCCGCCGTAGGAGGATCCACAATCTGCATTGCTGCTTTTTAAATATTCAAAAATGTTGTAATAATGCCCCGATTATTATTCATCTTATTCATCTTCTTCTCGTTCTTTTCACAAGCGCAAAAAATCGAATATCAGTTTGATTTTGATGGAATTGGTGACAACCGAGAGTTTGATCCTCTGTTTGCTCAACCACAAACAATTTTTGGTGCACGAGGAGCTTTTGAAGTAGGGTTAAAAAAAGAAAATCACCGAATGCGAGTTGGAATGAGCCATTTGATAGAGTTTGGTAACAATTTTGACGCGTTAAAACCACAACTAACGCTTTACTACGAATATAAAAATCACAATACCTCTTTTTTGTTTGGCTCTTTTCCTCGTCGAAAACACACAAACCTTCCTCTTGCAATGCTTCAACGTTTAGTGTTGTACTATCAGCCCAATATAGAGGGTATAATGCTTGAAAAGAAAGGTGATTGGGGTTTTCAGAATATTTTTATTGATTGGCTAACACGACAAACAAATGTTCAAAGAGAAGAATTTATGCTTGCTACCAACGGTAAATGGGGTTATAATCACCTATTTGTCGAAAATACCTTTATGATAGTACACAGCATGAGACCTAAAATCAGAATCCCTAACGACTACATCAACGACTATATTGGCGTTAGTTTGTTATTAGGCGTTGAAACCTCCCGTAATAATGATTTTTACGGATACTTTAAAACAGGACTCTTATCATCCAGTCATAAAGATCGCGGAATAACCGATAGATTCCATTTTAAAACAAGTTTATTTACCGAGATTTATGGAAAATACAAGCATTATGCTTTGAAAAGTATCTTACATAAAGGGGGAGAACATGCTCTTATGCTGGGCGACCCTCTTTACAAAAATAAAGATTACTCAAGAACCGATATTATTTGGCACCTTATTAGCTATAAAAAGGTAAAAGCAAGCTTTACGTATTCGCTTCATGTTATTAATTGGGAGCAGCTTAATCATCAACAGATGTTCACGTTAAAATACGTTATTGACAAGTAGATTTTCTATTTCAGCCTTTGCAAGCCTCGAATTCGAACTTTCTATACAGCCGCTGCTCAAAACGCTGACTTTATGGACAGGCACTAGTTATTGCGAAATACAACGTTGCAAGGGTTCATTTTCCAAGCCTCTCCGGCAGCCCCTACATATCCTTTATGGTGTAAAAGGTGGAGCGCTCTGTGAGGGTCATCTCAATGATGTTCAAGAGCATAAAGTCTACCAGTAGGGCTTCCGCTTTGCGCTTGTTGAGCCCCGTGAGCTTGATGAGCTTGCTTAAGGTGATGGAGCCGTTCTCTTCAAGGTACTTCAGGAGTAGATTCTCCTTCTCCGTATAGTGGATAAAAACCCCTTCGGGCCTCTCCTGACTTTTGCGTTGCCAATACTTCAGTAAAACGGCATTGGCTAAGAGGTTCTGGTCTTTTACCCGAACGAAGACCTTAAATTTACCCTCTTTATCGGGAGCCTTGTGGGGTTTTCCATGGCGGGGATGTACAATGACCTCCACGACGGTCTTTCCCTCTACGGTCCATTTTCGGGTGGTAAAGGGGACTTCCGGTTTGGTGTAGAGCGTAGCCGCCGTCTCCACCATATAGTACTCTTCTGAACTTTTAACCCCGGAGATCATTCCATTGTCTTTCACCCCCACCAAAAGTCTTCCTCCATCCGTGTTGGCAAAGGCCACAAGGCTTCGGGCAATCTTCTGCGAGTCGGAGATCTCGTACTTGAAATCCAACTGCTGGTGCTCGCCCTCCTGAATAAGGTTTTTGATGTAATGACTCATGATGGCGGCAAAATTAGGAAATCTAAGGCTGTTAAGGTTACGGAATGGGATTATTTCTTACGGGTGTCATACTGTTTTGTGTCGGGTGAGATGGATTAATTCATTGATAATCATCGAAGTGGCTCCCCATATAACTTCGTTATGGATGCGAAAAGCAGGCGCAATAGTTTCTTTCTCAACGGGATAGGTGATTTTGTTCGTGGTATCCATAAGCATCGTTACCGGGGCTTCAATGATGTAGGAGACCTCCTTGGGAGAGGGGATAAAAGAGAGGTTCTCTCCGGTGTGGAAGCCCACATAGGGGGTTACAAGAAAGTTGCTGATGGGGATGTAGAGAGGGGTGAGCGTTCCCATCACTTTGATCTTCTCGTGGGGGATGCCAATCTCCTCCCGGGTCTCCCGCATTGCGGTGGCCTTTAGGTCGTAGTCTCGTTGCTCTTTCCGTCCTCCCGGAAGAGAGACCTGTCCGCTATGTGCCCGGTTGTCAACTACGCGTCGGATAAAGGGAATATGCCACTCCCCCTCTTTCTTGTACAGTAGGATTAGCACCGCTGATGGAATAGGAGGGGCGGTGTGCAGCCCCTCTTTCAGCATCCTCTCTCGAAAGTCGGGAGCCATCTCCTCATGAGCCCTCTCTCCGGGGAGAGGCTGCTGCATATTTGCTGCTATGGAGTGGATATAGTTCACGGCGTTAATGGCAATGGTGATGGTAAAAGCTAGGGTAATAACGTTGGGGTTGAGAAAAAATTTTATCTTTGAGTCTTGATACAGTATTTTTATCGTTCTTCGATAGAGCTGTTGGCACTAGTTGTTGAAATAAAAACCTTCTCTATGAAAGCACTCGTTCATTTTTTCATGATATCTCTGTTCGTGGTATCGTTTGTCTCTTGTAAAACGGTTCCCTTTACCAATCGAAAACAGGTGAACCTTCTTCCAAAATCGATGATGATGGAGATGAGCCTGGCCTCTTACGGAGATTTCTTAAAACAGAACCCGGCAAAGCCTTCCAACGACAAGGGCGTTCAGCAAATTCGACGTGTGGGCGGGAATATTGCTCAGGCCGTTGATGATTTCTTGCGTGAGAATAAGATGGCAGACCGTATTGATGACTTCCAATGGGAGTTTAATCTGGTGGAGGATAAATTGGTGAATGCCTGGTGTATGCCCGGGGGAAAGGTGGTCTTTTACACGGGAATTATGCCCATATGTAAGGATGATGGCGGTATCGCCGTGGTGATGGGGCATGAGATAGCCCACGCTCTGGCTCGTCATGGGAATGAACGGATGAGTCAGCAATTGGCGCTGCAATTGGGGGGGATGTCTTTGTCTATGGCTCTTCAGGAGAAGCCGGAGATGACCCAGCAGATCTTTTTGACCTCCTATGGTATTGGCTCTACGTTAGGGTCGTTGGCCTATTCGCGGAAGCATGAGTATGAGGCGGATAAAATAGGTATGATTCTGATGGCTAAGGCCGGTTATGATCCCTCGCTGGCAGTCTCCTTCTGGGAGCGTATGGCCGCTGCCGGTTCGGGGACAAATGTGCCGGAACTGCTCTCTTCCCATCCCTCTGACCGCAAAAGGATAGAAGCCATAAAATCGCATCTTCCCGAAGCAATGCGTTACTATAAAAAGGGAAACAATCGCCCCAAGGGAGCTTCGCGGAAACGGAAAACAGTTAAAATGTAAGGCTCTCTATAACGTGAGTCCTTTAAAACCGTACGGTGCCATCCATCTTTTATGAAGCCCCTCCCATCTTTTCGATAATCGCCCTCACTTGAGAAATGATATCTTTTAGGGTATGTTCCTCTTTTGCTTCGCAAAGAAAGCGGAGGTAGGGTTCTGTGTTGCTAGGTCGGATATTGAGCCACCAACCGGGATATTCCAGGCGGTATCCATCAAAATCGTACAGCGCCGAGGGGGGTGTCTGAGTGCGGAAGTGTGCTACCACAGCCTCCATGGCCTCCTGTTTCTGTGCTATCTTGAAGTTGATCTCCCCACTGTTGTGATAGTGGCTGATGCGCTTGATAAGCTGTGATACGGTGGTCCCTTGTCGCTTCTCTTCCGCGAAGATGCCCAACAGTAGGAGCGCTGCCATAAGTCCGGAATCACTGTAGTAGAAGTCTTTAAAGTAGTAATGGCCGGCCAATTCGCCGCCAAAAAGTCCGTCGATCTCTCGGAGTTTAAGCGCTGCATAGGCTCTTCCCACACGCCACATCGTCATCTCTGCTCCCTTGGGAACCAAATATTCCCCCACCGCCTTTGAGGTGCGGATATCTTGCAAGACCTTGGCCTTGGTATTCCCCTTTAGGAAATGGTGGCCCAGCACCGCAATCATCAGATCCGGTGAGATAAAGGCTCCCTGCTCATCCACAAACATGACCCTGTCGGCATCTCCGTCAAAGATGACCCCGATGTCGCTGTGATGGGCTTTAACATGCGCCTGCAAAGGGAGGATGTTTTCCGGATTCAATGGGTTGGGGGCATGGTTGGGAAAGCTCCCATCCAGCGTTTCAAACAGGTATTGAACCTGATCTCCGAACAGTTTGCGGGCGAAAAGTGCGGCCATCCCATTGGAAAGATCCATGCTGATCTTCAGGTTGGAGAGGTCGGTTTGGTAGGTCGCCAGAAAGTCCATGTAGGGGGCGTAGAGAGGACGCTCCCTGACGCAGCCCTTTGGGGATACTGGTACCGGTTTTTGTTGGATCATCTCCTGCAACTGCCTGAGCCCGCTGTCGTATCCCACGGGTTGGGCATCCTCTCGTGAGATCTTCAGGCCATTGTAGGGCGCTGCATTGTGGGATGCCGTGATCTGTACAGAGGCACGGTACCCATATTTGGCTGTAGCCCAATAGACCAGAGGGGTTGTGGCCAGGCCGATATCGTCCACGTCGGCTCCTGCCTCGGTGATACCTTGAGTTAGCGCTTCAAAGATCTCTGGAGAACTGGTGCGGACATCCCGTCCCACAAGAATGGTCCTGGTATTGAGCAACCGGGGAAGGTAAAATCCGATTCGGTAGACATCTTCGGGGTGGAAGTCCTGATTCCAAACCCCTCGAATATCGTAGGCTTTAAAGGCTTTCATAGCTATTTTATTCCTTTTTTGTTGAGCTCCCGTTGGAACTTACGTGCATTCTTTTTGTGTTGACGGTAGGTCTTGGCAAAGTTATGGTAGCCACTCATATCCTCCTTGGCACAGAAATAGAGATAGGGGTGATCCTTGGCTCTGAGTACAGCTTCGATGGAGGTCTTGGAGGGGACGCAGATGGGCCCGGGGGGCAATCCTTTATGCTTGTAGGTGTTATAGGGGTGGTCGGTGCGGGTGTGTACTTTTAAAATCCGACGAAGGGAGAAATCTCCTACCGCATAGACTACCGTGGGGTCAGCTTGTAACTTCATGTTCTTCTTCAATCGGTTTAGGTAGACCCCCGCAATGGTGGGTTTTTCGTCATCTTTCAGGGTTTCTCTCTCCACAATGGCTGCAAGGGTGACCACCTCCCAAGGGGTGAGATTCTTTTGGGCAGCCTGGTTCTTCTTGGAGAGCCAGTATTGCTCCGACTCCTTCTTCATGCGTACCATAAAATCTTCCGGGGTGGCAGTCCAGTAAAATTCATAGGTGTCGGGAAGAAGATAACGGTAGAGTGAGTCGATGTGGATGCCGATACGCTGTAATGCGGTGCTATCCTGGAAGAAGGTGATAAACTCAATGGAGTCTGGCTCCAACTGCATTGACAGCGTTTTACTCAGATAGGAGAGGGTGCGCAGGCTGTTGAAGTTCACCTTTACCGGCTGTTGATTTCCGCTTAACAAGCGGTTAATAAGTTCGTTGTTGCTCGTGCCACGGGGGATGGTGTAGTGGCCCGCTTTCATTTTCCTATGCAGCTCTTTGTGTTTTGCTAACCGGTTGAAGAGCTCCGGGTTGCGGATTTTATCCTGAAGGAAGGCGAGCAGCTCTTCGTAGGTATCTTCAGGGTGGATGAAAATCTCCAGGTTCTCCTCCTTGGAACGGTTCACCGAAGATCCGAAGGTTGTTTGATAGGCCACGTAAAGCACCGAACCTATCACCCCCCCTAAAAATACCACAAGGACGATGATATGACCTCTTTTAAGCATAAGCTTACGTGAGTTTTTCCCGTTTCATAAGTTGTAGGAAGTGTTCGTTTTGCCAGATTCCGTCCACCAGCGTCCAGTCTCTCTTTTGACCACTCTCTTGAAAACCCAAGTTTTGGAACATAGTAATACTCTGTTTGTTACTTTCCAGGATTGAGCAATAGAGCTGATGGAGGTTGAGGGTGTTAAAGGCATAATCGATAAGGATCTCCAGCGCCTCTTTCCCAAAGCCTTTGCCTCGTTCCTCTTTGTCAATCAGGATGCCAATGCCTGCACGTCGGTTGGTGGGGTCAAAATCGAAGAGGTCTACACAGCCAATGGTTCGTGGGTTCTCGTCGTTGGTGTCTATCATCAACCGAAGTTGTTTGGCCGTATAGATATCCTGTTGGGCATTCATCACATACTGCTCCATAAGGTGCTTGCTAAACGGGGTCTTGGTATTACTGAGATGCCACATTTGCATGTCGTTTTCCCATCGGTAAAGTATTTCCATATCAATGGGTTCTACGGCTCTTAACAGGGTCTTTTTTCCTATCATATTTTTGGGTTTTTAAGTGTGATAACTCCCTCGAAGACCTTTTCTGCCGGCCCGGAGAGTATGATGTCAGTATAGGAGGAATCCTCTTTTCGGAAACTTACCTGCATATTTCCTCCTTTGGTTAAGATGGGGATATTGCCTTCAGTGACTCCCCTCTGTTCGGCCCAGGCAATGGCCGCAGCGGTGACTCCCGTGCCACAGGCAAGGGTTTCGTTTTCCACTCCGCGTTCATAAGTCCTGACAAAGAGCTTGCCACTCTTCTCCTCCACGAAGTTTACATTGATGCCTTGGGGGGCAAATTGCGAAGAGAGGCGAATTTTCCGCCCCTGGCTCTTCACATCCATACTCTCTAAGTTGTGGGTGAAGGTGACGTAGTGTGGAGAGCCGGTGTTAAGGGTAGCGTAGCCGTGCCCCTGATGAATGGTGTTGATGTTGCGGAGGTGGAGCATCACATGATAGTGATTTTGCGTTCCTTGCTGTTGGGTGATCTTTGCCCGGTGGAGGCCATCGGGCCCCTCAAAAAGCTGCTCTTTTCCGGCAAGCCCTTTTTCGAAGGCAAAGGCTGCGACACACCTTCCTCCATTGCCGCACATGGAGGAGATTCTTCCGTCGGCATTGTAGTAGCGCATCTCGAAATCTGCACGATTGCTTTTGCTTACCATGATAAGGCCATCCGCACCAATGCCAAAGCGCCGGTGGCACAGCAGGGCAATCTCTTCCTCAGAGAGGGAGAAACGCAACGCCTGGCTGTTGATGAGGATAAAATCATTCCCCGCTCCGTGGTATTTATCAAACTGTATCGTTCGTTCTTTCATGACCTCCTCCTTCTGCATCTTATTGCGTGACAAAGATATGTTTTTCTTGCGTTTTAACACAACGTTGCACCCCTCCGGTAGTTATAAAATACAACGTTAATTTTAACAGCTACAAAGAGTGTTCCTTTATTTTTCCGGAGGGGGAGAGGCTCTTACTGGCGGGAATAATTTTTCGAACAGTTCGTAAGTGGTAAGCGGTTGAATTGTGTGGTGTGTTTATTTTTTTTGTGGAGTAGGCAACGTCTTGATAACTCAAAGTGTCTTATTAGTCCACAAGTTGTCTGTTTTATGGTTAGTAGCAGCAACATCCCCAATTTGTGGACTCGTTTAACTCTAACCTCAATATGGTTTAGTGTTTTGTTGGACAAGAGAGGGTGCCGCCGCCCGGGGGCACCTCTCTTTTTTTTGTTTTGCTAGCGTTTGTTTACAAAACCTGACTTTTTCGTTCTATTTGCCTTAAAAAATAGGGCAAACTGAAAGCAAAGGTAAGTTTGCTTACCTTTTGGGTGAGGGGTAATTCCTTATAAGCAAAAGGCTCATCTCTCTCTCCGTGAACTCCCGTTTTTTTAATCGTTGTAAGCTTCCGATTCGGAATACGCCCTGATGTTATTGGACAGATACACTCGCTAGTGGACCTTCATCTGTTTTTTGCGGTCAGCTTTGCTCACATCACGAACTCCGGTGGTGCCTCCTCCCTTCATATCCAGGTTTACCGGTGCGTTGGTTTTCCAGTTGCCACGGGTAAAATCGGGAACATCCACAGAGTTGCTTCTGTTGGCTACCGACCATTCGCTCAAGGGGGCGATGGCACTCCATAGGGCGGCATCGTATACATCTTGATCCAGTGGTAGGCCGTTGCGCAGGCAGTCGATTAGCCTCCAGTCCATCAGAAAGTCCATTCCGCCGTGGCCTCCCACTTTTTTGGCCATCTTTCCGATCTTTTTCACCATCTCGAAAGTGTATTTGCGTTTAAGTTTTTTCATCCCTTTCTTGTCTACCCAACGATGGCCATTGGAAATTTTGGCAGGGGAGGGCCATTTGCGGGCCATGGCATTCTGCCCGGTAACTTGATGGATTCTTGAGTAGGGACGAAGAGAGGTAACGTCGTGTTGAATCATAAGGGTGCGTCCTTGGTAGGTGCGGATAAGGGTGGTATTCATGTTGCCGCGGTAGCTTCCTTCCGCAAAGGGGGCATAGAAGGGATCCTTCTGGGCTAACTCTTCCGCTCTTTGGGCCATCCCAAAGTCGGCACTTGACATGGAG
This sequence comes from Bacteroidota bacterium, assembly GCA_002748065.1. GTDB lineage: Bacteria > Bacteroidota > Bacteroidia > Bacteroidales > BM520 > BM520. Next base: position 7,157 of record PDRJ01000029.1, on the reverse strand, counting down.
GTGAGATACTCCATCTTGTCCCCCCGGTTGATATTCATGATCTGGCACACGGGGCCCAGACCGTGGGTGGGGTAGAGGTTCCCGTTGCGTCTGTTCTGCTTGAGTCGCCACATATCGGTGTAGCCAGCGTCATACTGCTCCTCATCCTTTGGCTTGTTGAAGTTTAAGTCCAACAGGTTGTGCAGGTAGGCGCCCTCTGCATGAACAAGGTCCCCAAAATAGCCTTGGCGCGCCATGTTGAGGGTGAGGAGTTCAAAGAAATCGTAGCAACAGTTTTCCAACATCATGCAATGTTTTTTGGTGCGTTCTGAGGTCTCCACCAGTTGCCAGGCCTCCTCCAGGGTGACGGCGGCCGGAACTTCTACGGCCACGTGTTTGCCCTGTTCCATGGCATAGCATGCCATGGGCGTATGGTTTGCCCAGTTGGTGCAGATGTAGATCAGGTCGATGTCATCACGTTCACAAACGGCTTTCCAGGCATCTTCCGAGCCGTAATAGGCCTCGGCTTGGGGCAGTCCGGCCTCCTGTAAGGCCTTCTGGGATCCCCTGACCGCAGCTTCTCGCTTATCGTTGAGGGCTTTTATCTCAACACCTTCCAGGTAGGTGTAACGTATTACCGCACTGCCTCCCCGGTCGCCAAGACCCAGGAAACCCATGCGTACTACCGGAATCCTGGGGGCTCGGTATCCACTCATGTTGAAGATAGGGGAGGTGTCTTCGTATTGTTTTTTCATCCTTAGCCTGGAGGTTACAAGTCGGTCTTCTCTTCCCGCATAGAGGCCGCGGGGGAGGAAGAGTGCACCCGCTCCAATGGCTGAAAGACGTAAAAAAGTTCTTCTATCCGTACCCATATTATTCGATCTTTTCGGACGATCCGGCATGACACTTTCTCGTCGTTTTTGTGTGTTTTTTTTCGACGAGCTAAGGTAGCCAAAAAGGCTGTAAAGAGGATGCCAAAAGCGAAAAATAGCCATATTTTGATTTGTAAGCGATAAAATTGTACCTTTGCTCCCCATTCTAAAACGATAATTAGTGGAACAAAATACACCCTTAACGCTTGTAAATTACCTCTATCCCTCCTTTAAGAATTTTGCAGATCTTCCGGCTTTGGCCTTCGTGGATGGGCAATCGTACTCCTACAAAAAGCTGGGAGAGGAGGTGGATAGGATTCAGAAGATCCTCCGAATGAGAGGAATAGATAAAGGAGACAGGGTCGCTATTCTCTCGGCAAATACGCCCTATTGGGGGATGGCTTTCCTTGCCATCGTCGGTATGGGAGCCGTAGCCGTGCCGCTGTTGCCCGATTTTAATCCCTCGGAAGTGCGTACCATTCTGGAGCACTCGGAAGCCAAAGCGCTCTTCATTTCCAAAGCTTTGAAATATAAGGTTTTTGGAGAGAATAAGGATCCAGAGCGGAATTTGTCAGTTTTCAGCTTGGAAGAGATGGATGCGCTGGAAGAGGGGCATTTTGTTTCTGCCCGTCCCGGTGTGGATCTTACGGATGTGCAGCCCGATGACCTTGCTTCATTGATCTATACCTCCGGAACCACCGGCCGTTCCAAAGGGGTTATGTTAACCCATAAGAATTTAGTTTCGGATGCCATTATGTCGGCGAATATGCACCGTTTGGACTCTTCCGACAGGATGCTTTCGGTATTGCCTCTCTCCCATGCGTATGAGAACACCCTGGGGTTGATTCTTCCCTTGCATGGAGGTGCCGCAGTCTATTATCCGGGCAAACCGGCAACGGCCAGTGTCCTTCTACCTGCACTTAAAAAAGTACGCCCCACGGCCATGCTCACGGTGCCGCTGATTATGGAGAAGATTTTCAAAAACTCCGTTCTCCCCGCCTTTACTAAGCGTAAAGGGATAGCCGCCTTATACCGTGGTGTGCCAGCCTTTCGAAAGTTGATGCATCGCCTGGCAGGGCGAAAACTCAAAAAAACCTTTGGCGGTGAGCTGAAGTTCTTCGGGGTTGGTGGTGCCAAGTTGGATCCACAGGTGGAGAAGTTCCTCTATGAGGCTAATTTCCCCTATGCCATTGGTTATGGCCTGACAGAGACTGCTCCATTGGTAGCCGGATTTGCTCCGGTTAACAGACGCCTCTATTCCATTGGAAAGCCGGCAGAGGGTGTGGAGTTGAAATTGAGAGATGTAAATCCCGATACCGGAGAGGGGGAGATCGTCGTGCGTGGCCCCAATGTGATGAGAGGGTATTATAAAGAGCCGGAGATGACCGCCGAGGTGTTGGATGAGAAGGGATGGTTCCGTACCGGTGATATTGGCCTGTTCGACCGGAAAGGGGTGCTGTTCATGAAGGGACGCATAAAGAATGTGATTATTGGGGCCAGTGGCGAAAATATCTACCCGGAAGAGATCGAATCGGTGATTAATAGTAATGCCTTTGTGGCAGAATCTCTCGTGGTAGAGCAAAATGGGAAGTTGGTGGCAATGGTTCACCTCAATGTCGAAAAGGTAAAACAATACTACCAGGAGTTTGTGGAGAAATCACAACATGAATTTCAGGAGACAGTGGATGATTTGTTGGTGGAACTTCATGAATTTGTGAACCAACGCGTGAGTAAGTTTGCCAAACTGAGTATGGTGATATACCAAGAGTTGCCCTTTGAGAAGACCGCCACGCAGAAGATTAAGCGTTATCTCTATTTGCAGCAAAGAAACCACAATTAGCCTTCGTCTATAAAGTTAGCGTTTTTGAGAGAAGAGGCTGTATAGAACGTTCGAATTCGAGGCTTGCGAAGGCTGAGAAATGGGAGTTTACTGAGGTAAATGACCATTGGGAAGAGAAGCATAACGAAGAAGCCGGACTTTATAGAGAGTCTCTAATGAAATAACTTCTTTTTTTAGGATGATGACTCCCCCTATGATCTCTTCTGGGGGATTTTTGGGTGCTGGTTTGTTGAGGTGCTCTTTTATTTTTCTTCGTGATTTTTTTGAGGAGAGAAAATAAAATGTTAATTTCGGAGTTACATTATTATAGGTTCAGATAGGCCTTTTTCTTTTTTTCATACGGAAGCATACAAGGTTTCTGTGCCTACAGGGTTTCCGAGACCCTGTGAATACCTATAGTTTTAGTTAGCGGAGCCTATCGACAAAGAACCTGATTTTTTGTGTGCGAACCCCGGTGAATAGCCGGGGTTTTTTCATCTCCGCTCTTTTTTGTCTGCCTATGATAAAATAGGATGATTTCCGAAGGTGAAATGCTAAAAAAATCAAAGGCTAAGAGGTAAAAGTCCTGGAGGCTCTGCTTAAAACAGGGGCGTTTTTCATAAATTTTCGGATGCTAATGAACCTGAAGGAGAGTGGGGGGATAGGGGGGTATAGCGCCCTACTTTTAGGGGTTTTTGTATATGCGGTTATTTGGAAGCGATGGTGATGGCGAGCATTCCCATAAGAACCGGTCGTTGTTTTACTTCCACAAAACCGGCCTTTTGTATCATGTTACGAATGGTCTTTCGACTATAGAAGTGGGTTGCCGAGCGAGCAAGATAGCGATACGCTTCGTGATTGCCCGAAAGGATGCCCCCTAAGAGGCCCGCAGCAAAATAGAGGTAGAGGTGAAAAAGCCACCTGATGGGCGCTAAAGAGGGTCGGGAAGTCTCCAGAATATAAAGTTTCCCTCCCGGTTTAATGACACGATAGTACTCCTGTAAGATCTTTTCTGATTTCTCATTTTCAAAAGTCATGTTTCGAAAGGCAAAGGCAGTGCCTGCCGCATCAAACTGAGCCTCTTCAAAGGGCATTTGGGAGGCATCACCCAAAACACGCCGGATGGGGCTGTGGTTCAAAGAGGCCGTCTTTCGGGCCATTTCGGCTAACATGGTATCACTGAAGTCCAAGGCTGTAAGAGCAATGCGGTTTGTGGGGTCATGCGAGGCAATTTGAAGGGTTAAGTCCCCGGTTCCGGCACCCACGTCCAGAAAGGAGCATGCTTCTGAAGAGACGATAAGCTTTGCCATACGCTTCCTGTATCGCTGGTCCAATCGCCATGTCATAAGCCGGTTGATCCGGTCATAGTTGGCGGGGACAGCTGTGAAATATTTCTTCAGGGGGTGATATCTGTTAGGCCTCATGGCGTAAATTTTTGCAAAGATAGCAGGAACAAACAATAAACCCGCATTAAAAAATAATGCGGGTTTATCCTTTTTCTTATGGGGCGTGACTACAAGTGGGGTTTGAGGATCTCTACCCACTTTTCAATGCGCTCGTCGGTCAGCTCATCCTGATTATCCTCATCAATGGGAAGGCCTACAAATTTTCCATCAACGATGGAGGGAGAGTCGTCGTATTCGTACCCTTCTGTATCGGTAAAGCCTACGATCTTACACCCTTTATCTTTTACGGCATCGTAAAGTTTTTCCATACAGCCCACGAAGCTGTCAGAGAAAGAGACTCCGTTTCCTACGCCAAAGATAGCGATGGTTTTTCCGTTTAGGTCCGCCTCTTCAAAATCGGTGACGAAGTCTTCCCAGTCCTCTTGCAAGTCACCTATGCCGGTGGTCGAACTCCCAATAATGAGATTTTCGTAGTTGGCCACTTCGTCCAGAGGGCTGTCTGCTACATCAAACGTGTCAGCACCCAAGGTGGTACCAATCTTTTTTGCAATGTCTTCCGCTGTACCGGATGTGGATCCGTAAAAAATTGCTGTTTTTTTCATGGAGTAAAAAATTAAATATAATGATCTTTTTTTGTGCTATCTACTCTTCATTGGAAGATATCATCCAATAAAGATGCTATCAACATAGAACAAAGAATAATCCTAAATGTTTTGTCCCAACTCAAATATCACACAAACAAAGGTTCTATTTACTTATGTCTCTTTTGTTTATGAAGTCAGCGTTTCGAGCAGGGGCTGTATAGAAAGTCCGAATTCGAGGCTTGTGAAGGCTGAGAAAGGGGCGTTTATTGAGGTAAATAATCCTTTTTCAGATAAGCATCACAAAGAAGTCGGACTTTCTATACAGACGCTACATTAGAGTTTGGCAATAATAGCATCGGCCATCATCGTCGTACTGGCAGCACCTCTCTCCACCACATCGGCACGTCCGGACATTTTCATCATGTCGTAGGTACGTGTTTTTCCCTCTTCAATCACTGCGGCAATGGCTTTCCGAATCTTTGCTGCGATGGCTTTCTCTTCAATGAAGTCGAGCATCATACAGGCCGACTCAATCATGGCGATGGGGTTGACGATGGATACGGGGTAGTCGGCATACTTGGGTGCGGAGCCATGGGTAGGCTCAAAGACGCCGATGCCGGTCTCCGGATTAAACTGGGCAGAACAGGCGAATCCCAAGCCTCCGATAAGGCCGGCAAAGCCATCGGATACAATGTCGCCAAACATGTTGCCTGCCACAATAACGCCATAGTTCTCAGGGTTCTTTGTCAGCCACATCATCTGGGCATCGATGTTGGTGTTCCACAGTTCAATGTGGGGGTAATCATTTTTTTGAATCTGCTGGGCCATTTTATACATCATTCCCGAGGTTTCGCGGATGACATTGGGCTTTTCGCAGACGGTGACTGACTTATAGCCAAACTCCTTTGCATGGGCAAAAGCGGCGCGTAGAATGCGCTCTGTGGCCTTCTTGGTGAAGATGCGTGTGGAGACGGAGATCTCCTCCTTGGGGGTCGTGCCAAAGTTTTTCACAAAGCGCGGGTGGGTCATCAGCGATGCATAGACCTTCTCGTCAGGGTTGGACCACTCCACACCTCCGTAGAGGCCTTCGGTATTTTGGCGGAAGATAACGCTGTCTACCATGGGCTCCTCAATGCCGTTGGTGCCCCTCCGGATAAAGTTGAGGGGGTTCCCTTTGTAAGAACGACAAGGGCGCATGCAGATGTCCAGCCCAAAGTGTTGGCGCAGACCTACGATGGGGCTGGAATAGACTAGCCCTTTGTCGCGAAGCTCGGGCGCAAGCTCCTCGGCTGCCGCATCCTTCGGCTTGGAGGTGATGGCGCCAAAAAGGCCTATTTTGTGCTCTTCCAGGAGCTTGACAGTGCGCTCTGGCAAGGGGTTTCCCTCCTTACACCAAAACTCCCATCCAATATCGCCCTCTACATAATCGGCCTCAAAACCGGCCGCATCAAGTACGCGAATCGCTTCTTCAAGTACAGGCTTCCCGATACCGTCTCCGGGCATCGCAACAATTGTTCTTTTTCCCATTGGTTTTCCTATTTTGTGGGTTTGTAAAAGTTTTTTCTCAAAGGGTCAAAGATAGTGTATTAATTTTATTAGCACCCTATTCCCTCCATAATTTATCCTGTGGCTCTTGCGCGGTGGTATAAATCCTGTCCATAAAGTCAGCGTTTTGAGAAGAGGCTGTCTAGAAAGTTCGTATTCGAGGCTTGCGAAGGCTGAAATAGGGGAGTTTACTGAGGTAAATGCGATGTGTTGAGCAAAGCCGAAAGAACCATTTGGAAGAGAAGCGTAACGAAGAAGTCGGACTTTATAGACGGACGCTACATAGTTGAATCCTTCGGATTCTTTGTTGGCTTCTAATTCCTAATTGCACAAAGGTGTCGCCCCTACGGGGCTTACCGGCTGTTGGCTGTTAGCTGTTAGCTGTTAGCCTTTAGCTTGGGTTAATGGCAACATTCACAAAAAATTATCGTTCAACTTCCGTCTTCCGTCTTCCGTCTTCGGTCTTCCGTCCCTATAATCATTCCATTATCATTCTCTTTCCTCCGGCGCTTACCGGCTGTTGGCTGTTAGCTGTTAGCTGTTAGCCTTTAGCTTGGGTTGATGGCAACGTTCTCAAAAAGTTATCACTCAACTTCGGTCTTCGGTCTTCCGACTTCCGTCCCTATAATCATTTCCATTACCATTCTCTTTTTAGCTTGGGTTGATGGCAACGTTCACAAAAAGTTATCACTCAACTCCCGACTTCGGTCTTCGGTCTTCCGACTTCCGTCCCTATAATCATTCCATTACCATTCTCTTTCCTCCGGCGCTTACCGGCTGTTAGCTGTTAGCTGTTAGCCTTTAGCTTGGGTTAATGGCAACATTCACAAAAAAGTTATCACTCAACTCCCGACTTCGGTCTTCCGACTTCCGTCCCTATAATCATTTCCATTACCATTCTCTTTCCTCCGGCGCTTACCAGCTGTTGGCTGTTGGCTGTTAGCTGTTAGCT
>PDRJ01000019.1 GCA_002748065.1 Bacteroidota bacterium | reverse complement strand
GGTTTAATTTGGTGGACAGAAAAAAATCGTTAATTTTGCAGTCCAAATTTTGAAGAGCAATGAAAAGGACATTTCAACCATCGGTACGTAAACGGAAGAATAAGCACGGTTTTAGATCGCGTATGGAATCGGTAAGCGGACGAAAAGTGCTTGCGAGAAGAAGAGCGAAGGGCCGCAAGGTACTCTCTGTCTCTGATGAGATATATCGGAAGTAAAACTTCCTTTTTTTTGGTTAGTATTATGAGCCGTTGGCCCTTAGGTGCTGACGGCTGTTTTTGTGTTCGGTCGTTTGCTCAGAATCGATTTTTTTTGTGAAATCCACCCTGTGGAGGTAATGAGATTTTTGATACCTTTGAATTTCTATGGCACTGGTACGATTTATCTTTTTTCTGCTGGTATTTTACCTGTTCTTTCGTCTGTTGGGAAGGTATATCCTCCCGGCCATCGTCTCTTTGTACGTAAAACGGCAAAAAAAGAGGTATTACCGTCAAAACCCGGAGGCTGATCCTGAAGGAAAAGAGGGGGATGTCCATATTCGAAGAGCTTCTCAACGAAAACCCCGTGTAAATGCCGATGCTGCCGAATATGTAGACTTTGAAGAGATCGAAGATAATTAAACAATAATCCCATGATGAATCACTTCCCTGTTAAGAAATTACTACCCTATATCGCTGCTATTCTTCTTTATTTAATCCTCTGTTTTATTCTTTTCCCTTCGGTGATAGAGGGGAAAAGGCTTCGTCAAGGGGATATTACCAACCATAAAGGTATGTCTAAGGAGGTGGTGGATTACCGTGAGAGCCACGGCCGGGAGGCGTTGTGGACCAATTCCATGTTTGGAGGGATGCCGGCCTATCAAATCTCGATGATCTCCAAAGCCAACCTGGGAAGAGGGCTGGATCGGCTGGTTCGATTGGGGTTGCCGGCTCCTGTATGGCAGGTCTTTCTCCTCTTCGTGGGCTTCTTTTTGCTATTGGTGGCCATGGGGGTGAACCCCTGGCTAAGCTTGGTGGGAGGATTGGCTTTTGGCTTCTCATCCTATTTCTTTATCATTATTGAAGCCGGTCATAACTCCAAGGTGCATGCCATTGCGTATATGGCCTTGGTAACGGCCGGTGTGCTTATGACCTATCGGAAGAATTGGTGGCTGGGGGGGGTGATTTTTGCCCTGGGATTGTCCCTGGAACTTACCTCCAACCATCTTCAGATTACCTACTATTTGATGCTGATGCTCTTGATATATGGCGTCTTTGAATGGGTGGAGGCGCTCCGTGAAAAGCGGATCAAGGGGTTTCTCCTTCGTTCTCTGGTGCTGTTGGGTGGTGTAGTCATCGCATTGATGATGAATGCGACCATGCTCTTGACAACCTATGAGTATGGGAAGGAGTCTATTCGCGGCTCTTCGGAATTGACCCTGAATCGAGAGAATCAGACCTCCGGCCTGGATAAAGATTATGCAACACAATGGAGCTACGGCATTGCCGAGAGTTGGAGTGTTCTGATCCCCAATGTGAAGGGAGGGGGTACGGGACTGCTTGCCGCCAATGAGAAGGCCATGGATAAGGTGGATCGTGCATACCGGCAGGCGGTGACTCAAAATCAAATTAACCACTATTGGGGGGATCAGCCCTTTACCTCTGGCCCCGTTTACGTGGGAGCGGTGGTCTGTTTCCTCTTTATCCTGGGGCTTTTCATTGTTGATGGGAAGTATAAGTGGTGGCTCTTGTCGGCCACACTGCTCTCCTTTATGTTGGCATGGGGAAAGAATATGATGTGGTTTACCGATTTGATGTTGGATTACTTCCCCGGCTATAACAAATTCAGGGCGGTCTCCATGACGCTGGTGATTGCTGAGTTTACCATGCCCTTGTTGGGCTTTTTGGCCTTGAAGCAGCTCTTTGAGAAGCCAACATTGCTTAACGAACGGCGCTGGGCTTTCCCGGTGGCCTTGGCAGCCACCGGTGGCGTTGCCCTGCTCTTTGCCCTTCTCCCGGGAACCTTCTTCTCCTTCTTCAGCAAGCAGGAGTTGGCTATGTTTGGTTCCCTATCGTCTGACTATAAGCCCTTCATCGATAGTATAGCGCAGGCTCGCATGGCTATTTTTAGAGCCGATGCATGGCGCACCGTTCTCTTTGTGATTCCCTCGGCGGCAGTGGTCTATCTCTTTGCCCAAGGAAAAATAAAGCAGGCCCTCTTTATCCCTCTCATGGCACTGTTGGTGGTCGCCGATATGGCCCCCATTGCCAAACGTTACCTCAATGGGGATAACTTTGTCTCCCAAAGAGCCTTGAAACAGGAGATACCCCTTACTCCGGCCTCCCAGTACATCCTAAAGGATAAGACGATTTTCCGGGTGCTGAACGTGAATAATCCTTTCAATGACTCGAAAACCAGTTTCTTTCATCAGTCGGTAGGGGGGTATCATGGCGCTAAACTTCGTCGTTATCAGGAACTTATTGATCATCACCTGGCCCCTGAATTGGAGAATTTTATCAAAATTTTGCAACAGAACCCCAACTCCCTTGCCGTAAGTATTGCGTTGGAGAAGATGAAGGTGGTCAATATGTTGAATACCCGTTATTTGATTTATAATCCGGCAACGGATGCCATAAGAAATCACCACGCCATGGGGAATGCATGGCCTGTGAGTAGGGTGACGTTGGTGCCCAATGCAGACAAGGAAATCATCGAACTAAACCATATTGATCCTTCCGCGGAGGCTCTCGTGGATGAGCGCTTTGCGCCGATGCTGGACGGCTACCTGCCGGGAAGGGATACCACAGCGACCATCGCGTTAACCACTTATGAACCTAACTATCTTAGTTATGCGTACCAATCCCAAAGGGATCAGGTGGTGCTCTTTTCAGAGATCTACTACGATAAGGGGTGGAACGCTTACGTTGATGGAGAGCCCTACCCCTATTTCCGTGCCAATTACCTTTTGCGGGCCATGTGGTTGCCGGCAGGAACGCACACGGTAGAGTGGCGCTTTGAGCCCTCTTCCTTCCGGGTTGGTGAGATCCTTGCTACCGTAGGAAGCATTTTGTTGCTGCTCTTGTTGTTGGGATATGTGGGGTACACGGTGTATAAGCGTAGAAAGGCCACAGCCCCCACGGCATGAAAAGAGTGCTCATAATCTCTTATTACTGGCCCCCTTCCGCAGGTGCCGGAGTGCAGCGTTGGTTGAAGTTTACCAAATATCTTCCTCAGCATGGCTGGACGCCGGTGGTTTACACCCCTGAAAACCCGGAAGCGCCCGCCCTGGACGCTTCTCTGGAGAGGGATATACCCCTTCAATGTGAGGTGATTAAACAACCTATCTTCGAACCCTACGACCTCTATAAACGTTTTACGGGGCGGCAGAAGGAGGAGAAGGTAAATGCCGGGTTTCTCCATGAAGGCCGCAAGCCGGGAGGAAAAGACCGCATTGCCGTTTGGATTAGAGGGAACCTCTTTATTCCTGATGCCCGCCGTTTCTGGGTGTCGGCTTCGGTGAAGTACCTTGCAAAATACCTGGAAGACCATCCCGTAGACGTGATGGTCTCCACCGGTCCCCCACACTCCATGCACCTGATCGCCATGGCCTTAAAAAAGAGGTTCTCCATTCCTTGGGTGGCTGACTTCCGCGACCCCTGGACCGGCATCGACTTTTATGATCAACTGATGCTTACCCGTTATGCCGATCGCAAGCATCACCGTTTGGAACGGAAGGTGTTGCAGGGTGCGGATGAGGTTCTCACCATAGGGTGGGAGAGTGCCCGTCAGCTACAGCAATTGGGGGGACGTCCGGTGGCTGTGATTACCAATGGGTTTGATGAGGAGGATCTTACGCTACAACCCTTGGAGAGGGAAGAGGGGGCTCCGTTTGTGATTCGTCACCTGGGGGCCATGAACAGGGATCGTAACCATGACAACTTTTGGCAAGCGGTGCGATGGTTGGTAGAGGATCCGGCCTTTGAGCGGGAGGTCTCCGTGGAGCTTATCGGGAAAAATGATGTGGCGGTGAGGGATTCTGTGGAGCGGTATGGCTTGGAAAAGGTGGTGCAGTTTGTGCCCTATGTGGCCCATGAAAAGGTGGGGACGTTATTGCAGTCGGCCGACCTGCTCTACTTGGCGCTGAACAATACAGCCAATGCCAGGGGCATCCTTACGGGGAAGCTCTTTGAATACCTTGCCAGTGGAACACCAATCTTAGGGGTGGGGCCTGTGGATGGGGATGCGGCTAAGGTGCTGGAACAGTGTCACGCCGGTGTGATGAAGGCCTTTGGTGAGCCGTTTCATATCCACCCTTCGTGGGCGAGCAGGGAGGGTGAAAAGAGAGATGAGATTGCCTCTTTCTCCCGCCGCGCCCTCACCGGAAAACTGGTGGAAATACTGGATTCCTTGATTTAGTGGGGGGATAGCCTGTCACATTACGGAGTTATCTCTTACCTTTGTCCTTTGTCGTAAACTGCATCATGGGAACCATTCGTAAACAGTCCGTGTTGGGAACCATCGTCGTCTATATGGGCGTGGTGGTGGGTTTTGTCAATACGGGCTTGTTGTTGCCCGCCTTCTTCTCTACGGCTGAGATTGGATTGATGAACGTGTTGGTGGCCTATGCTACCATCTTTGCGCAGTTTGCTTCCTTGGGCTTTAATAGTGCTACCACGCGCTTGTTTCCCTACTTTAGGGATAAAGAGCATAAACACAATGGCTTCCCCGGGTTGGGGATGAGCGTGATGACCGTCGGCTTTTTGGTGTGCCTCCTGGTCTTTTTCTTGCTGCATAACCTCTTCTTAAAGAATGGTGCTGACCGCTCCCCCCTCTTTGAGTCGCATATCAACCTGATCATTCCCCTCTACGCCTCGATCCTGCTCTTTCTCTTCTTCGATAACTATTTGAAGGTACTTTACCGCTCGACTATTGGTCTGTTTCTCCGGGAGGTGGTGCAGCGTCTCTTTATCCTTGTTTCCATTGTGCTATTTGTTTTTAAGCGAGTTGATTTTGAACTCTTTCTTTACCTCTATATCGCTGCCTATGCCGTTCCTGTGGTGTTTGCCGTTTGGGCGTTGATTCGTTCGGGAGATCTCTCCCTACGCTTGAAATTGGACTTTATCTCGCCGGAACTGCGCAAAGAGTTGATCTCCGTCAGCCTGTTTGGTATTATTGCCGGGTTTATGGGGGTTATCACCATTAGTCTCGACCGGTTGATGATACAGCGCTTTATGGGGCTTAGTGCCACGGGCATTTATGCTACAACGTTTTTCTTTGGTACGGTGGTGGCGCTTCCGGCTCGTTCGCTGGTGAAGATCTCTACGGCTTACCTGGCCGAGAGTTGGAAAAATAGGGATATTGCTACCATTCGCTCCATCTATGTGCGGTCGAGTATCACGCAGTTGATCTTTGGCTTGTTGGTGTATGGAGGGTTGTTGATCAACCTGGATAATATCTTTGAGATTTTGGGGGGGGAGTATCTCCCGGGAAGGTATGTGATCGTCTTTATCGGTCTTGCTTTTCTTTCCGATATGGCCATTGGGGTGGCTGCTCAGGTGCTGCTTACCTCTTCCTTTTATCGTTATCAAACCTACCTTCTCTTGCTCTTTCTCGTGCTGGTGATTGTGACCAACCTCCTCTTTATTCCCCGATGGGGAATTACAGGAGCGGCTTTGGCCTCTTTTTTGTCAAAATTTATTCATAATATATTGAAAATATGGGTAGTATATGGTAAAATAAGATTGCAGCCTTTTACCAAATACTCCCTGTTTGCGCTGCTGTGTTTTGTGCCGGCTACGGTGGTGGGAATGGTAATCCCTGTCTCTTCGTCGTTGATCTTGAACATAGGCTTCCGTTCCACGGCCTTTGTGGTGATCTTTATGGGGACGGTATACCTGCTGAAACTCTCCCCGGACCTCAATGAGCGGGCAGACCGTTATTGGACCCTGTTGTTACGGGCTTTGGGGCGTTAATGGGGTGTGAATTATAGGGGCGGAACCCTTGTGTGATTAGTGGTTGTAGGTCTGTAATTGATTGTAAATCAGTGTTTTTTTTGACAGTGGTGGTTGTACTCCCGGTTTGCCGGTAACTTTGCCCGTATATTTGAGCATCATCCAAAGAAAAGAGATTAATCTGATTTTCGTATTTCAAAGATTATGCCGGGACTCACTACTTGATCAATGTTTTCGATATTTACCGATTGAATTTCATTGATCTTTCCTTTCTTCGTTTTGATAAATGTCAAATTTGCAACACTAAATGGTAACCTGTCAATCGAATAATCAGAATCGCAGTACAATGTAGCTTTATGGGTAAATGGGCTTAGGTCAATGTCAATTTTCTGGTAAACGATTGTAATGTTGGGTTTGTCTGTTTCCGTTAACAGGTCATTTAACCTGATTAAGGCTTTTTGAACACATCCAAGGCAGGAAAATGTCGGAATTATGATGTAAAGGTGATCTTCAGAAGGAATACTTGTGTTAAAATTTTGAAGAAGATTATTTAATCCCTTTGCGTTTTTGTCATAGGTGCTATTGCAACTGATGAGGGAAAATAGCAAAAAACAAAGAAGATAGTTTTTCATTTTAAAGCGTTAAAAGGTCAAGTCCTAAATGATCTGTTTCCTCCAGAGAAGAAGGGACTTTACTTATGTATATCCCATCATTGGAGCATATAATAATTTCAGGTGAATGAATGCGATAGTCAAAAATGAATTCATCCTTTTTCGTCAAATTATTATCCATTATTATCATAGACCATCTCATGTGTTCATAATCAGATCTGTCGTTTATTCGATGCTTTACAACCCTCAAATACTGATTTCTATATTTGTCGTGTATTAGGTTAATGTATTTGGGCTGTACCATCAAATAGTCTTTATAATAAGCCATATCTGATCTTTTTTGCTCAGGATAAGGGGTGAATTCATGGATATACGTACTATTGCAAAGAACACTCTTTATCTTATGACCGTTCTTGTATATATAGAGACTATCATCAGATTGGAAAGATACCAAAACAGATGCTGAGGTATACGGGCATATATTTGCAAAATAATTACAATAATCGTGGTTATTCTCCGTGTATCCTTTGGGGAAGTCTCCCCATTGCGTAATATTGATTTCTGAATGTTGGAAATTTATTTCGTAAATAGGCTTTGTTGTATTGTAATAGCTCTTCCTTTCGTCTGAAATAGTGGTATTATAAAACTCATTTGAATTACCTAAATAAAGTGAGTTTCCAAATCCAATGAAACGATTTTCGGGGTTTGATGTAGGAACTCCACTGTTAAGCTTTTGTTCCATTATAATAGATCCAGTTGAGTCTACTATTGTTAAACGCTCAGATCTTGGATTAAACAGTACGATTGAATCAATACTTTTTACGAATAGTTGAAAAAATGGCAGGAAATGGATATTCTTGGCCTTGACCGTATACGATTTTAATATGGTATCAGCCTTCAACTCAAAAAAATGTAAATTCTTACTGATTAACGATTGAAGAACGATAGTAGATGTGCCCTCTTTACTGCTAATTGAATGGTTAACAAGAGCATGTGGTTTTTTTATGTCAATGTTGAGTTCTCCTATTTTGACCGGTTCATTAAAGGTGTTACAACTTACCAATAATAATGTTAATATGTATATTGTGATATTTGGAATAAATTTCATGGTTATTGTTGTTGTGTTTAAACAAATGTTAGTGGTTTTCTGATCCGAAGTTACATAATTTCATCTATAAACCCATAAAATTATAATGAAACAAGACAAACGTAGTCTTTATCCTCTATTCTAATCATACGCGCTCAACAGTTGCTAGGCCCCGTGGGGGCGATACCTTTGTAACCGTGATGGCCCTCCATATCTCCGGAATCCCGTAGGGGTGAAACTTTTCTGGCAATGGTTAACGCCTAATTGTAAAGAGGTGTCGCCCCTACGGGGCTTTGGGGGAGGAGGGGGCAGGGCTGTTACAAAGGTGCCGCTCCTACGGAGCTGATGGTGTTTGGTATGGCGTTCTTATGAAGGTATCGTTTCTACGGGGCTGATGGTATTTAGCGTGGTACTGTTACAATCTGTTTTATATCTTTTTACAGTCATGGGCGTTTCATCTGTTGCTTCGTTGTGCGAAGTTATTGCCCATGAGCCGTTGACTTCTTCCGGCCTTCGGCCTTTTTATTCTTTGGTGTAATGCCCCCTCCTGTGGAGAAAGGAGATGCTATGTCTCTATCGTCGGTTTTATGGCCGTATTAGTGCTGTTCCCCAAGCTGTTGTTGCTCCTTGCGTGCCTGAGAGATGGCCGCATCAAACTCAAAACCGATAATGAGGATGGTTGCAATCAGAGAGATCCAAAGTAAAAAGATGATCAACGCCCCCAGTGAACCATACAGGTAGTTATAGCGCCCAAAGTTTTTTATGTAAAAGTTAAACCCTGAGGTAATAATGATGGAGAGGATGATGGTAAGGATGGCTCCATGTGAGATGAATCGAAAATTTTTGCGTTTGGCCGGCGCAAAGTAGTACAGGATAGAGATAGAAAACAACAGCATAAGGGTGATGAGTAAGTAACGAACAAAGTGGTAGAGGTGGATGCTGATGTCGGTGCGTAGCCAGTGGTGGGACACGAGATATTCCAACGCAATATTTCCAAATGCCATGAGTACAATGGTGATAATCAACGAAGTGGTGATGACAATGGATAGGGCAAAGGCAATGAGTCGCCGCTTTATCCAGGAACGGTACTCAATGTAGTGGTAGGTGTTGTTAAATGCGGCAATAATCATGCTGATCCCGCTGGAAGCAAAGAAGAGTACCAGGAAGGTGGAGATGGAGAGAAGTCCTGCCCTGGGTCGTACTACAATGTCGGTGATGGTGTGGTGAACCATCTTCATGGAATCAGCAGGAATTACTGTGTTGAGGAAGTTGAGCAAAAGCTCTTGAAAATTCTCCACCCGAATATAAGGGATAATGGTGAAGAGGGCGATGATGGCGGGAAAGAGAGCCAAAAAAAAATGGAAGGCAATGGCACTGGCTCTCACTCCGAGAAATCCGTGGTCTAACCCTTGAATAAAATATTTCAATACACTTCGTAGAGGAACCTGCCTGGAACCAATGAGTGTGCGGTGGCCTAACCTATCAAAGAAGTCGCGAAGAATCCGAATTTTATGGAGATTTTGCCATAAATCCCTGTTTTTGGGTTTTAGGGGCATCGTTAGCTACCTTTTGTTGAACATGATTTGAATAAGAATGCACTCCCCATTCCGGATTTCATACAAGTAGTAGGTACGGAATATCGTGGTGTTGGAGGTATATTCACAGATGCAGTAGGATGTATTTCCTCTGGCAGTACCGATATTGCTGATGGTGAAGTCCGTAGGGGGGTACTCTTGAAAAAATTTGGACAAAAGAATGGAGGCCTGCTGGTTGGAGTGATAACCCTCAGTGCCGGGAAGAGAGAGTTTGACCCTATCGTCGAAAAAATCAGACAGTGTTTTTAGATCCCCCTCTTTAATGGCTTGGTCGATGGAGTCGTTGCACGACAACGGTGTTTGGGCATGAGATGCCACCGATGAAAGCAATAATAGGCTCAATAGCGTGATAAATAGGGTTCGCATCGTGTGAATAGGATTCTTCTCTCTCTTTACAAAATTAGTAATTTTGTCCCTACTACCAAATTGATTGTATGGATGAAGATTAGAATACTTTGCGTAGGGAAAACGGAGAAGGGATACCTTGAGGGGGGTATAGCGTTGTATATGAATCGTCTAAAGCATTATGTGTCTGTGGAAATGATTCTTCTTCCCGATCTAAAAAAGGCGGGGACACTGCCCGTTGCAGCACGAAAACGTTTGGAGGGGGAGGCGGTTTATAAAGAGCTTCAGCCCGATGATTTTCTGGTGTTGCTGGATGAGCGGGGAAAGCTTCTCTCTTCTGTGGAATTTGCCGGTGAGCTTCAAAAAAGGATGAACTCGGGGGTGAAGCGGGTGGTCTTTGTGGTGGGAGGAGCCTTTGGGTTTTCTGAGGAACTCTATCAACGTGCCCAGATGAAACTTTCGCTCTCAAAGATGACCTTTTCCCACCAGATGGTGCGTCTCTTTTTTGTGGAACAGCTCTATCGGGCCTTTACGATCTTAAAGGGCGAGCCCTATCATAACGAATAGCCGCTGATTTTTTCATCAAGTTCCAGCCATCGAAGCTCTTTCTCATCCAAAAGTGCCATGATCTGTTGGATGCGTTCTCCCGCTTCCCGCATCTTTTCATGGGCTTCGGCAGGAAGGGTATTAAGACTCTCCGTAAGTGCCTGTTTTTCCTGTTCCAATGCCGCGATTTCGCTGGTGAGTTTTTTGTACTCTTGATGCTCTTTCCAGGTGGCTTTGGGGGGCGTTTCCTTTCGCTCTTTAGCTGTGGTGGGGGAGGGGGCTGTTTTTTGAGCTCTCTCTTCGTTCTTTCGCGCACGCTCCAGTGTTCGTTTCTTTTGGTAGTAATCGGTATAGTTCCCCGGATAGTCTCGTATGGTGCCATCCCCCTCGAAGGCGAAGATATGGTCCACCAGCTTGTCTAAGAAAAGACGGTCGTGGGAAACCACCATCAATACGCCTTTAAAGCCTTCAAGAAAACTCTCTAACGTGTTTAGGGTTTGGATGTCTAAGTCATTGGTGGGCTCGTCAAGGATAAGAAAGTTGGGACTTTTCATAAGCACCAGGATGAGAAAAAGTCGTCTTTTCTCTCCGCCACTCAGGTGGTTGAAGTAGTTGTATTGCAGCTCGGGGCCAAAGTTAAAGAAGCTAAGGAATACGGAGGCGGAGACCCAGGTGTCTCCAATGCACACTGACTCTGCTACCTCTTTGACAATGTCCAGGATTCGTTTATCGCCCGGGACCTGAAGGCCTTCTTGGGTATAGTATCCAATGCGAAGAGTTTCCCCGTGTACGATGCTTCCCTGGTCGGGAGCCTCCCGTTGGGTGAGCAGGTTGAGAAAGGTGGATTTCCCAATGCCGTTGGCCCCCACCACACCGATTCGGTCCGCTTTTTTGAAGGTGTAGGAGAAGTTTTTGAGGATGGTCAGCTCTCCGTAATGTTTGGAGACCGCTTTGATCTCCATGATCTTCTTGCCCAGACGCGTCATCTGCATGGTAAAGGAGAAAGCCTCCTCTTTATTTTTTCGCTTGGCAATCTGTTCCAATTGGTAAAAGGCCTCAATGCGCGCTTTAGACTTGTGTTGCCGCGCCTGAGGTTGTCTTCGCATCCACTCCAATTCGGTGCGGTAAACGCTTTTGGCACGGGTGGTCTCCCGTAAGCGTTGCGCTTCGCGTTCGGCTTTTCTGCGCAGGTAGTTGCTGTAATTGCCTTTATGGTGATAGAGGGTTTGATTCTCCAATTCGATGATCTCATTACACACCTGATCGAGGAAGTAACGGTCGTGGGTGATGAGCAAGAGGCTGAGCTTTTGTTTGTTGAGATACTCCTCTAACCATTCGATCATGGCAATATCCAAGTGGTTGGTGGGCTCATCCATAAGTAGAAAGTCCACCTCTTCGATTAAGGCTTTGGCGATGGCTACCCTTTTCTGTTGTCCTCCCGAGAGGGTGCCACAACGTTGTTGGGGGTCAGGGACGTTGAATTTGCTGAGTACCTCCTGAATCCGAAAGTCATAGTCCCAGGCATTTAACCGGTCCATGGCGTTGAGGGCCTCTTGCAGGCGTTGTCGATTCTCCGGGGTGTCATGCGTACGACTCTCTTGGGCAATGGTGTTGTACTCGCGGATACAGCGGATGAGCTCATTGTCCGAGTCGAAGAGTGCCTCCATTACGCTCTTCTCTTCTGGAAGTTGAGGGTTTTGTGCTAAGTAGGTAACGCGGATGTCCTTGCGGAGGGTTACCGTCCCCTCGTCGGGGATATCTCTCCCCATGATAATGTTAAGCAGTGTGGTTTTGCCCGCTCCGTTTGCGGCAATGAGTGCCACTTTAGCCCCTCTTGTGAGGGAAAAAGAGAGATCGGCAAAGAGCAACTTCTCCCCGTATGATTTTGTGAGCCTCTCGACGGATAGATAATTCATGCCACAAAGGTATCAAAAGCAAAAGAAAACGCCCCACAAACAGGTGTTGTGTGCGGGGCGTTTTCGTTATGGTATTTTCTTAAAGGGAATATTCGGTTATTTTCCCGGACAGTAATTCGCGATCTTCTCGTCGATATTCTTGTCTCCATAAGCCTTGTCGAAGGCTTCGGAGAACTGTTGTGCCAGCTTTTGCGCCATCTTATCATAGGCCTCTTGGTCTTCCCATGTGCTTTTGGGGAAGAGTATATCCTGGGGAACCTCCGGACATGATGAGGGGATGTTGAGGTGGAACAGTTTGTCATAGTTGTAGTGTACATGAGAGAGTGCTCCACTGAGCGCGGCATTTACCATGGCGCGGGTATAACGCAACTTAATCCTTCGGCCGACTCCGTAGGGTCCTGCGGTCCAGCCGGTATTGATAAGGTACACCTCGGTGTGATGCTTCTCCATCTTCTCTCCTAGCATCTTCGCATACACATCAGGGTTACCCGGCATAAAGGGGGCCCCAAAGAATCGGCTGAAAGTGGTCTGAGGCTCTTTGATCCCGGTTTCCGTACCCGCTAGCTTACTGGTATATCCCATTAAGAACCAAAGCATTGCCTGGTCTGGGTTAAGCTTGGAAATGGGGGGCAACACGCCATAAGCGTCGGCTGTGAGAAATAGGATGGCGTTGGGGTGTCCACTACAGGATGATTTTTTAATATTCTTTAGCATGAAGAGCGGATAGGAGGCTCTGGAGTTTTGGGTGAAACGATCATCAAAGTAGTCGATGGTTCCATTGGGATAGATCATGGCATTTTCAATGATGGCACCATGCTCGGTGTAGGGGGCGTGGTGCATCACGGCATCGTAGATCTCCGGTTCACTCTCTGCCGTAATATCGATCATCTTTGCGTAACATCCATTCTCAAAGTTAGCAATGCCATTTTCACTCCATCCATGTTCGTCATCTCCCAGTAGCGCGCGCTCGGGATCTGCTGATAGCGTGGTTTTTCCTGTTCCCGAAAGTCCTAAAAGAAGCGCTGAGGTGCCATTTTTCCCTTCATTAGCACTGCAGTGTAAGGGTAAGACGCCTTCAAAAGGAAGGAGGTAATTCATTACGGTAAAGAGCATCTTTTTCATGGATCCCATATACGCCGAACCAATAATCACTCCCAGTTTGCGATCAAAATCCATGGCAACGGCCATTGTTGAGGTGCTTCCGTCGGGCAGTTTTCGCAGTTTTCCTTCATACTTTTTTTCATCGAGTTTTCGATAAGGAAGAGATAAAAGGGTAAACCCCTGATGGGCAAAACAACTCTTTTCAATATCCTCCATAACCGGTCGAAACATATTGTCTGCGAAGACGGCATATAGGGCGTGACTGGTGATGGTTCTCACTGGGAGAGCATAAGCGCTGTCTGCTCCTATGACCCTATCGGTAATGTAAATATGTTCCGTTTCTTCCATAAAGGTAATGGCATCTTCAAAAAGCATATCGAAGATCTCTTGCTCTACGGGGATGTTGTTTGCCGATGTCCAGTCAATATGATGCTGGGTGTCGGGGTGTCGTACAATAAGCGTGTCTTTGGGACTACGCCCCGTGCTCTCTGTGGGTGTCCAGGTGGCCAGGGCCCCATTGGGAGTGACTAAGGCCTCTTTTTGTGCTACTGCCATGCGAATCATCTCCTGGCGGGAAGGATTCTCGTGTATGCTTCCATGTGCAGAAATGGCTTGCGCCAACAATGCTTTTAGATCCATATAAAACGTTTTAGTGGTATCTGTGGATGTTGAAGAAACAAAGTTATAATTTATCCGTGAAAGTGCAAACGTTTTTATGGGGGATGTTTTGAAATGTAAGGGATTAGTAAAAGGGGGGAGAGAATCTGAAGGATTCAACTATGTGTAGCACATTAACGGCAAGAACAAATACAACTCCGATGGAGTCGTGTAAAACGTTGACATTAGGCCGCTTTTTTATCTGTTTTTGTCATTAATGTGTTGACAGGTTGGTGATCGTTGATTTTTAACGAGGAAATGGAGGTTCTTCTATTCATCAGAAAATAAGTCGTGTGAATCATAAATTTTGCAATAGCTATCGTAGCTCTTCTATCCGTCTACAGACATGGGATTATCGTTGGGCAGGCGCATATTTTGTGACCATTTGCGCATAAAAGAGGTTGCCCTGTTTTGGAAAAATAGAAACAGGTAAAATGGTCTCATCCATCATCGGTTTCTATACATTGGCCGTTACCAAACATGCCCATCGTATGGGGTACGATGGGCATGGCAAGTTATAGATAGACATACCCCTTGGTATGTCTATCACGTCAGCGTGTCTCTCTACTGGTTCAGGATGGCAGCCTGTGCTGCAGCTAGTCGTGCAATGGGTACGCGGAAAGGAGAACAACTCACATAGTTCATTCCTACCCGGTGGCAGAAGTCGATGGAGCTTGGCTCTCCGCCGTGCTCCCCACAGATCCCCACTTTGAGGTCTTTGCGGGTGCTGCGTCCCTTCTCTACTCCCATCTTCACCAATTGGCCTACACCCTCTTGGTCCAGTACTTGGAAAGGATCGTGTTTGAGGATGTTTTTGTCAAGGTAAATGGGGAGGAATTTTCCGGCATCATCCCTGGAGTAACCAAAGGTCATCTGGGTGAGGTCGTTGGTGCCAAAGCTGAAGAACTCGGCACTCTCAGCGATCATGTCAGCTGTAAGTGCTGCACGGGGAATTTCAATCATGGTTCCTACCAGATGGTCGATGGAGTCATTGCGCTCGGCAAACACCTTCTGGATGGTGTTGCGAACAATCTCCTCTTGCATCTTCATCTCCTGAAGTGTACCGGTGAGGGGGATCATGATTTCGGGCTTCGCCTCAATACCTTTTGCTTTGAGGTTCAGGGCTGCTTCTATGATCGCCCGTGTTTGCATTTCGGAAATTTCGGGATAGGTGTTGCCCAAACGACAACCGCGGTGTCCCAGCATGGGGTTTACTTCCGAAAGGTCGCTAACTTTTTTCTGTACCTCCTTCAGGGTGAGGCCCATTTCGTCGGCCATCTCTTGCTGGTTCTTCTCCTCGTGGGGCACAAACTCATGCAAGGGCGGGTCGAGCAGGCGTACGGTGACAGGCAGGCCTTGCATCGCCTCGAAGATACCTTCAAAATCTTCTCGCTGGAAGGGAAGGATCTTATCCAAGGCTGTTCGGCGGCCAGCTTCGTCGGAAGCCAGAATCATCTCACGTACCGCTTTGATACGCTCTCCCTCAAAGAACATGTGCTCTGTACGGCAGAGTCCGATTCCTTGTGCTCCGTAGTTGCGTGCTACCGTTGCATCGTGGGGGGTATCCGCATTGGTACGTACCAACAGACGGGCGTACTTATCGGCTAGCGTCATCAACTCGCTGAAGTTTCCACTCAGTTCAGGATCAATGGTTTTTATGTGTCCTTCGTAGACCTGTCCGGTGGAACCATTGAGGGAGATCCAATCTCCTTCCTTGAAGGTCTTTTCGTTGACGGTAACAGTTCTTGCTTTGTAGTCCACGCGGATGGCACCGGCGCCGGAAACACAGCATTTCCCCATGCCACGTGCCACCACGGCAGCGTGAGAGGTCATCCCTCCGCGGGCGGTGAGGATTCCGTTGGCTACGTTCATCCCTTCAAGGTCTTCCGGAGAGGTCTCAATACGCACGAGAATGGTGTTCCCGAATTTGGTGGCCTCGTCGGCGAAGAAGACAATCTGTCCGGTGGCAGCTCCTGGAGAAGCGGGGAGTCCCTTGGTGATGGTGGTGGCTTCGTTCAGTGCTTCGGTGTCAAATACCGGGTGCAATAACTCGTCCAACTTGTTGGGTTCTACCCGTTGGATTGCTGTTTTTTCGTCGATCATACCCTCTTTGAGCATCTCCATGGCAATGCGTACCATGGCTGCACCGGTACGTTTTCCATTACGGGTTTGGAGCAACCAGAGTTTTCCCTCCTGGATGGTGAACTCCAGGTCTTGCATATCCGAATAGTGCTGTTCAAGTTTCTCTTGCGTCTCATTGAGTTGTCGGTACAGCTCGGGCATGGTCTCTTCCAACGAGGGGTACTTGGCGGCACGCTCCTCCTCGGAGACATTAGCCAGAACAGCCCAACGACGGGATCCCTCCTGGGTGATTTGCTGGG
This sequence comes from Bacteroidota bacterium, assembly GCA_002748065.1. Classification (GTDB taxonomy): domain Bacteria; phylum Bacteroidota; class Bacteroidia; order Bacteroidales; family BM520; genus BM520. The sequence continues at coordinate 3,217 of PDRJ01000019.1, read as the reverse complement.
GGGTACGAATACCGGCCACCACATCTTCACCTTGTGCGTTGATCAGATACTCTCCGTTGAAGAGATTCTCTCCGGTTCCGGCGTCACGGGTAAAGGCCACTCCAGTGGCAGAACCTTCGCCCATATTCCCGAAGACCATGGCCTGAACGTTGACAGCAGTACCCCACTCGTGAGGAATACCCTCTAACTTACGGTACAGGATGGCTCGGTCGTTGTTCCAACTATCAAAAACGGCTACGATGGCACCCCACAGCTGTTCCCACGGATCTACCGGGAAGTCTTTTCCTGTTTGGCGTTTGACGGCTGCTTTAAAGCGTTTGACTAGCTCTTTCAGATCCGCTACCGTAAGATCGGTGTCTAACTCCACCTTTTTCTCCTCTTTGATCTCTTCAATGAGTACTTCGAAAGGATCGTGCTCCTCTTTGGAGGCGGGTTTCATACCCATAACTACATCTCCGTACATCTGTACAAAGCGACGGTAGGAGTCCCATGCAAAACGTTCGTTACCAGATTTTTTTGCGATACCTTCCACAGCCTTGTCGTTGAGTCCTAAGTTAAGTACGGTATCCATCATGCCCGGCATAGAAGCCCTTGCTCCCGAACGCACGGATACGAGAAGCGGATTCTCCTGATCACCAAACTGGGCATCCATAATTTTTTCAATCTTGGCTACCGCCTCTTCTACCTCTGGTTTAAGCATGTTGATGACGGATTCTCTGCCCAATTTATTGTAGTCAGTACAAACTTCTGTGGTGATGGTGAAGCCTGGAGGAACAGGTACCCCAATAAGGTTCATCTCCGCCAGATTGGCACCCTTGCCCCCTAATAAGTTTTTCATGTCTGCTTTGCCTTCAGCTTCACCAGCACCGAAGGTATAGACGTTTTTTCGATTCATTGCTTGATTCATAGAAATCTTGTTGTTTATGATAAATTATTATTTATTTTATCTATGATAGATTTTAAAGTGTTTGAGTTATATCTATTATTTTTTAATTTATTTTTCTGTTTTGAGTAAATATTATTGTATTGTGTGATGACGGCAACGGTGCGTGAGGCACAACAATCCTTACGATCTCTTTCTCGGTATGTTGAAAATGTATCGTTCGTTGTAAAATACTGTTAATCATTATATTATAGGCGCAAGGGCGCTTGTCTGGACAAATGTACATTTTTTTTCCTGAAATCCACGAAGGGAAAGACAATTTGTAATGAATAATTGTTGGAGGCACGATAGGGGCAGGGCGTGCCCTATATATAATAGGTGTAAAATGTTATGACATGTCTTTCCTGTAAACCGTGGTTTTTCTGTTTTTTTTTTGTTACATTTGTTCCCCTAATAAACGATTTGATCCCATGAACACAATTTTCGGTATTCGGCATGAAGATAAGTATGCCCTTGAGCGTCGGGTGGCCGTAGTCCCTTCGCAGGTGAAAGAGATGGTTGAGCAGCAAGGCTTGCAGGCTATGGTGCAAACGTCGCCCACCCGTGCTTTTTCAGATGAAGCCTATTTGCAGGCCGGTGCACAGGTAGTCTCTTCCCTAAAGGAGTGTCCCGTGATTTTTGGTGTGAAGGAGATGCCTCTCTCTTTCTTTGAAAAGGGTAAAACGTATATGTTCTTTTCCCATGTGATTAAGGGACAACCTTATAATATGCCCATGTTGCGGAAGATGATGGATTGTGGTGTCAATCTGATTGATCATGAACGGGTGGTGGATGCACAGGGGCGAAGGTTGATCTTCTTTGGCCGCTTTGCCGGATTGGCAGGGATGATTAATAGTTTATGGGCCTTGGGGCAACGTTATCAAAAGTTAGGGATTGAGACTCCTTTCCGGAAGTTGAAGCAGACCCATCAATATGCCTCTCTGGAAGAAGCGCGTTGTGCCATTAAGGCGGTGGGAAGTGAGATTGCTGCTCATGGCCTCCCCTCAGAGATTACGCCTCTTACGGTGGGAGTCACCGGTTATGGGAATGTTTCCAAAGGTGCTCAGGAAATTCTTGACTTGCTTCCCTTTGAGGAACTTTCTCCTGAAGAGCTGCTTCACCGTGATGAGAAAACCACGCTCTCTGACCATAAAGTTTATAAAACACTCTTTATGGAGAAGCACCTCTCGGTGCATAAGCAGTCGCCGGAGAGGTTCGACTTGCAGGACTATTATCAGCATCCCCAGGATTATGAGGGTGTTTTTGAGCAGTACTTACCTCATCTCTCTTGCCTGATGAACTGTATGTACTGGGATGAGCGCTATCCCCGTATTGTGACCAAGTCCTATTTGAAGAGATGTTATGCGGAGGGAAACCCCAAGTTGACGGTGATCGGTGATGTGACTTGCGATCCCAATGGCTCTGTGGAGTGCACCCATAAAGGAACGCCCATTGAAGATCCTGTGTTTGTGTATAATCCTTTTACTGATGCGCCCATCAGTGGTTTTGAAGGGAAGGGAATTTTGGTGATGGCCGTGGATATCCTGCCCAGTGAACTGCCTGTAGAAGCTTCTCAGGCCTTTGGTGAAGCCCTGATGCCTTACCTGAAAGAGATTGTCACTTGTGATTATACGGCTTCTTTTGAAGCATTGCAACTTCCCTCTCCCATAAAGGAGGCATTGATTCTTCATAAAGGAGCCTTAACTCCCGGGTACCTTTATTTGAAGGACTATTTGTAGAGGCGTTTTTGAGTGATCGTTAGATTTCATTATTTCGATACCCTTCCCCTCTCTTTGGGGAGGTTTATTGCTCGGCCTTTTTTTTAAAGGTAAATTCTTTTCTCTTTTTTTCTTACTCTTACTATTTCTTTTTAGAAAGAAATAGTTTAATTTTGCACGCAAGAGCATAATTGCGTTATCTATGATGTAAACATTTAGCGGTGTTACAAGGTGCAGTTGTATTCTTAGCGCCCTTGTTGTAGGGGCAAAACAAACAGAACAGATTTATAACTCTTAGGAGTTAGTTGTATTTAATTTAGGAGTAATTAATATCCTTTTGTCATGGTTCGTGATTTACTTTTTGCGACATTGCGCTGCTTTTCTGGGGTGCGAGTTGCTGTGTTCGTTGTGGTTTCCATCGTTGGTTTTATGTTTCCGGGGAGAGTCTATTCGCAAAATTGTAGTGTGAATGCCGGTATAGATGAATCAATTTGTGAACAGAAAAAAATGTTTTTGAGAGGGTCTGCCTCTGGTCTACTGGAAAAAGATGATTTCTTGTGGACACAGGTAGGAGGCC
>PDRJ01000018.1 GCA_002748065.1 Bacteroidota bacterium | reverse complement strand
CATTCAAAGGTCGCACTCTTCTTTTTTGACGATTTACTTTTGCCAAAATTTGATGATTTCCATTTGCGAAAATTTGATGATTGCAAGTTACTGCTTACACCTATCGAGACATTATAGCCTTAACGACTTCACTATGTGTCATATGCCTGAACACACCACAAACAAAAGGCAACAGGCCTTGGAGAATTAATAATTAGTGTCTGTCCATAAAGTCAGCGTTTTGAGAAGAGACTGTATAGAAAGTTCGAATTCGAGGCTTGCGAAGGCTGAAAAATGGGAGTTTACTAGGGTAAATGACCATTTTGAAGACAAGCGTAACGAAGAAGTCGGACTTTACAGACAGCCTCTAGTTAGGAATTAATTACATATTTTTCAGGTGATTACTGATTTTTCAGCGCGTTGAAATTCCCCATTAATCCTTACCTTTGTTCCGAGATTGATCTTCGAAATTTGAAAAGTCGGCTGATGCTCTTTGACATCTTGATAATCAGGCAGAAATAAAAAAAGAGGGATTTTTCTACTTTTCGAAAATGAAAAAATTCGCCATTGGTAATCTTTTATTTTCGAAAAAACAAAAAAACAGTCCTTACCATCCCTACTGATGGACAAGGGATTACACACACGAAAAACAGCAAATCTCGAAAATGAAAGAAATGGGCAGAATATCCGCTCTATTTTCGAAATTTCAGAATAGCTGTAACCAACTATAACGCAATAGGATACCACAAATTTATGGCATAAAATGATCTTACCAGCCCTTTTTTGGGGTAGCATTTTCGAACTTTTTCAACATGCACCTATTCAACCTAATAGCGATCACGGTAACGCGTAATATACAGATACACAGCTCACACACTACAAACAAAAGGCAACAGGCCTATCGAGACTCTTCATTCTCTTGTTCCTTTTCTTCTTGATACTTCTTACACACTACAAACAAAAGGCAACAGGCCTATCGAGACCCTAATTAGCGCCCGATCCGTTAACACGGCATTATTACACACTACAAACAAAAGGCAACAGGCCTATCGAGACTTTGCAAGTTCTGCTAATTTTTCTAGGAATTCTGATAACACACTACAAACAAAAGGCAACAGGCCTATCGAGACTCGGTATCATAAAGTGGAGCACCCCATAAAGTGAAGTTTTTACCACACCACAAACAAAAGGCAACAGGCCTTAGAGAATTAATAATTAGGAATTAGTAATTAAGAATTAATTGCATATATTTCAGGTGATTACTGATTTCTCAGCGCGTTGAATGGCTTTAGATGACAGAAGGTGTTGGGTATTGCGTTTGGGTATTTGTCCATGCGTAGAGAAGGTTAATTCTGCGGTTGGATGTGGGCCTTAAGAATTATAAATGCATTACGAACATAATCACACCACCTCATTGTCACATTAAACATATTATCTTTGAGAACGCATTGCAGGGCGACCCGATGCCACACTGTAACCAACAAAGAACAGTCCTATGAACAACATCCCCCTATTTATAAAGAATTTTAGCTGCTTTCAGTTGCGCATACGATTTAGAGCCACACAAGCTGTTCATTTTACCAAGCCCTGGTATTTTGAACCACGTTTTGCATTGGGCAACACCCTAAAAAGGGGGGCTCATCCCTATTTGTACGATACTTTATTTAAACCCAAAACCGTCGCGTCAGCCCGGAAGAAACAGATCAATCCCCCCAACCCCTTAGTGTTGAGAGTGGCCAACACCCAACGAAAAGCCTTCAAAAAGGGGGAGTACCTCGACATCTACCTAACGGTGGTCACCCCATCACCACAAACCATTACTCATTTGTGCGAAGTACTACCACAATTGCAGGAGAGCGAATTCTTTACCACGCATCAGTTCAAATTTCATAGCATATCGCTATTGGATCCCGAAAGCCATCGATTCCGGACAGCGTTATCCCCCGAGAAATCCCTATTGGATTTCCAATTCTTCTCTCACAGACTTGTAGCCTGGCAATCACACGTAAGTATCCGTTTTTTAACGCCAACCACACTTAAAGTAAACGAATTACTCACCCAGCAGCTCCCCTATGAAGTGGTAGTCAACCGCATCAGTAAAAGAGTATACGACTTGTCAGAGGAGGTATTACGGGTGCCGGTGGGAGAGAAATACATGGTAGCCCCCTCCCCGGGCAAATGTTTATCACAGGTAAAATTACCACGAGAAGATACGCTAAGAGCAGGCAAGAAGTACAGCATGTCGGGAATCATGGGAGAAATCACCTATGAACGCCCCTACCATCTGGTGGACGACTACTTGCTTACCATTGCCCATTTTATCCATGTTGGAAACTTCACACAAATGGGTAATGGCTTTTGCCAAGCCTTGGCAGCTCAAAGCAACCTGTTTGAACGCTTTTTACAAGAGATTTATCAGACCGACGAGATTACGGATAACGACGAAAAGGAGGCTCTTGCCCATCAGGTGAAAAACTTCTTATATGTACCGGAAGCCTATATGGTAGTACAAATCCCCAAATCCGACGGTTCGTTCAGAGAGTTAAACATCCCTCATACCAACGATTTACTGCTACAACGTTTGGCTGCCAATATATTACAAAAGCGATTAAACCCTATCTTCCTCCCCCAGAACTACGCCTACAGAAAGGGGAAAGGAGCTTATGGTGCCATTCTTCAGGTGCAAGAATGGAAGCGTCGGTATAGTGATAGCCATTACATTATCCGTTGTGATATCGATAACTTCTTTGATAGTATTGCCATCAATAAATTGATACGAAAGGTACAACAAGCCATAAATGAACCTTTCCTGCTCTACTACATCCGTCTATGGCTGGAGTCGGGGATGGTCAATCACAAGAATGAGTATGAACTTAATCGTTTGGGCATCCCCCAAGGAAGTGCCATCTCTCCGCTGTTGGCCAATGTTTATATGCATGCTTTCGACAAGTTTATACAGGAAGAGATCACGCCCCATTTCGTACGCTACGCCGACGATATTATCTTATTAGTTCCCAAGGAAGAGAGTCCCATTACCATCTTACAAAGCCTAACGGATCATTTAATATTCCATCTGCATTTAACATTAAACCGTGAATTTCAGGTATGCGAAATGGCCGACACCTTTTCGTTTTTGGGTATCGAATTTTCGGACAAAGCGCATTTGGGCATCTGCAAAGACAAAATTGATCGGTTACCCCAAAAGATCATCTATTCATTGGATGTGTGGCCGGTGAAACCCGAAAAAATCACACAAACCATCGGGGGCTTGAAGCGATATTATGGTAGGTTACTGCGTAAAAATGATCTGCAAGAGCTTGATCACCTGCTAAAACAAACTTATATCCGCTATTTTTCCAAACAAAAAAAGCCCGATACACGCCTCTTGGAACAGATAAGCCGTGAAGGCTTTATCTCCGATGATCATGCGAACTCCGTGGATTGGCAAAAGGAGATCCAACAAGAACAGGCTCAAGGCGACATACAATTGGTCACGGTAAAGAGTGTAACACAGAAGCTAAAACAACAGAAACGACAATACCTGAAGGGATTTGCAGATGCTTATGAGTTGGTGGTTACCGAGGCCGGCAGTTTCATCGGCACATCAAGGGGAAAAATAGTGGTCAAACAACATGGAAAGGTCATACAGAAGGTCGCCGCCGGAAGGATCCGACAAATCAGCATCCACAGCCAGGGCGTAGGAACCAGTAGTAACCTCACCAAGGTTTGTCTCAAAAATAATATCCATATTATCTACTACAACCATTTAGGAGAGGCCTATGCCTCTACACAATCGGTAAACGATATAAAACCCGAAAGAATGGTATTACAGTTAGAACTCTCCCCAAAGCGCAAGCTCCTTTTTATCCATAGGTTGGCCCAAAATAAGGTTAAGAACCAAATAAAAACCATCAAATACTACCGGAAATACCATAAAGAGAGAGCCCTGGGCAGTGCATTGCAACGGCAGATAACCCAAATGGAAGAGACATTAAAGGAACAACCCTCATCTAAAGACCTTACAATAGAGGAATTTAAAAATAAAACCTTCCTTTGGGAGGCGCGTTGTGCCTCCATTTATTGGAAAGCCTTTGGACTCATTTGCCACTATCACCATCTGGATTTTGAAAAGAGGGAACATCAGGGCACACACAGTTTGATTAATCAGATGCTTAATTACGGGTATGCCATCTTGGAGAGCAAGGTAATGCAAGCGATATATCTCTGGCAATTAAGCCCCTATATCAGTTATTACCATAGCTCAGCACAACATGACCCCGGCCTCTGTTTCGACCTGATGGAACAATATCGTTCGGCACTGGTGGATAGGGCAATATTGTCACTACTGGGGAAAAAAGAAAAAGTAGCACAGAATACGCAAGGATTATTGGATTTGGAGACCCGAAAAAAGATTATTGCAAAGATTAATGAGAAATTATTTGCCACACAACAACACAGGGGCAAGGAGAAAAGCATCTATGAAATCATGCAGTGGCAAACCAAACAATATTTAGCTTTCTTGAAGGGAGAAACCGCTACCCCCTATTTCTTTAATTCAATTTGGTAATAAGGATGAACTATCTGGTAGCTTACGACATCACCTCCAACAAACAGCGGAAAAAAGTGGCTGATTATTTGGAGCGCATCGGAGTACGTGTTAACAAATCGGTATTTATTTGTCGCCATGCAGACAGGGAAAAAGAGGTCTTAACAAAAGAGTTGCAATCCTACCTAAGAAAGGGTGATGACGTATTCATTGTACCTCTATGTAAGAAGTGCGAAGAGAACATGATTTTTTTAAACCGACAAAAGATATCGAAACGAAATGCTCTTACCTCTTTTGTGTAGGATTCAACGCCCCCTCCCCCAACTCAGCCACACGACACAAGGGGGAAGCTGCAGAGAGCATCTCCGGAGGTTGGCGAGCGGGGGGAATAAAAAAAGCTGCCCTCGTTGAGGGCAGCTTCTTATAGGTTAGGAAAACAGGAAGATTCTACTCCTCTGTTTTGGTCTCCACATCCGGATTCTTAGGCGTCTCTTCCTGGCTGATCTTCTTCTCCTCTTTCTCCATATCCGACTTCAAAGAAGCTAACGCTTCAAGATCACCAAGTGTCGTCTTCTCAAGACCCTCGTTGAGTTTCTTGATGGTCTTACGTGCGCTACGCTCTTTGGTGGATTTCTGCTCATACTGCTTGGCTTTCTCTGCCATAAGCGTATCCTGGAAGATGCGAGAGTGCGAAAGAATAATCTTCTTACCATCCTTGTTAAACTCAATCACTTTAAAGTCATTGGTCTCATCCACGCGGAGGTTCGAGCCATCCTCCTTCTGCATGTGACGGTTGGGACAGAATCCCTCTACGCCATAAGGAAGGGTTACCACAGCCCCTTTATCGTTGGCACTATTAACGGTTCCTTTATGGACGGAACCTACGGTAAATACAGACTCAAAGACTTCCCAGGGATTCTCTTCCAACTGCTTGTGTCCAAGGCTTAAGCGACGGTTATCCACATCCACATCGAGCACAACCACTTCTATGTCCTCACCGATCTTTGTAAATTCGGCAGGGTGCTTAATTTTCTTGGACCAGCTAAGGTCGGAGATATGGATCAATCCATCTACGCCCTCTTCCAGCTCCACAAAGATTCCGAAGTTGGTGAAGTTACGCACCACGGCGGTATGCCTGGAGTTAGCAGGATACTTCTCGGTAATATTAGCCCATGGATCGGGAATCAGTTGTTTGATACCCAAGGACATCTTACGTGACTCTCTGTCAAGGGTAAGGATAACAGCTTCCACTTCATCCCCCACTTTCATAAAGTCCTGGGCTGTTCTCAGGTGCTGAGACCAACTCATTTCAGAAACGTGGATCAAGCCCTCCACACCGGGAGCAATCTCAATAAAGGCACCGTAGTCAGCGATAACCACCACTTTTCCTTTCACCTTATCGTCCACTTTGAGGCTTTGGTCAAGCGCATCCCACGGATGAGGAGTAAGTTGTTTCAAGCCCAGGGCAATACGTTTCTTATTATCATCGAAGTCGAGGATTACCACCTTAATCTTCTCATCTAAGGTTACGATCTCTTCCGGATGGTTAATACGTCCCCATGAAAGGTCGGTGATATGGATCAATCCATCCACGCCTCCCAGATCGATAAAGACCCCATAAGAGGTAATATTCTTCACGATACCTTCGAGAATCTGTCCCTTTTCCAGTTTGGCAATGATCTCTGCCTTTTGTGCTTCGAGTTCATCTTCGATGAGGGCTTTGTGCGATACCACTACGTTTTTGTATTCTTGGTTGATTTTCACCACCTTGAACTCCATGGTCTTATCCACAAAGACATCGTAATCACGAATGGGCTTCACATCAATTTGAGAACCGGGGAGGAAGGCTTCAATACCGAAGACATCCACGATAAGACCACCTTTGGTGCGGCACTTCACGTAACCGTTGATAATCTCATCTTCTGCGTAAGCTGTATTGATACGCTCCCATGACTTGAGGACTCTGGCTTTTTTGTGGGAAAGCAGCAGCTGTCCATTGGGGTCTTCCTGGCTCTCCACGTAAACCTCTACCACATCACCCGATTTCAAATCAGGGTTGTAACGAAATTCGTTTACGGGTACGATACCATCGGATTTGAACCCAATGTTAATCACTACTTCACGGTTTGTTTTTGCCACAACAGTACCTTCAACAACCTCATGTTCAGAAACCTGACTAAGCGTTTTATCGTAAAGATCCACGAGTTTGTCGCGCTCATCTTCCGTGTAAACCTCTTTTTTCTTATCCACAGACTCCCAGTTGAAGTCGGGACGATCATTTTTGTCAAATTTCTTTGCTTCTTCAGCCTCTTTTTTCTCTGTTGCTTTCTCCTCAACAACCTTTGCAGTTTCGGGAGTTGCTACAGCTTCCTTCTGGGGTTGGGCTTGTTGTGCCTCTTCACCTTGGGGAACATTTACATTTTCTTCTGCCATTTAACATGGTTTTTACTGTGGTCACGGCAAGGACCGGGTTAAACAATTAATTATCACCCTTTTATAGAATTTCCCTTTGCCGTATTTTCTTATTCCGGGAATCCGTTACAAAAAGGAGTGCAAAATTAGAATTTAATTTCCTATAAAACAATAGGATAGCCATCTTTTGTGAAAGAACCTCACAAAATGGTTCTAACGCCGCATTATAAAGGGATGTTGAGCCCATGCCCCCAAAGCCACAAAAACGGGGAGAGACGTTAACAACACGACGCCCCCACTTTTCCGCTCATGTTCCATCATGCTCAGCGGCAGGAGGCTCAGAAACTACAGCATACGCACAGCCTTCACCGGGTAGTAGGAGTTCTCGTCGTTAATATCATAAATTTCCACTACCCCCTTATCGCGTAGGGAGTTGATAAGCGCATAGGTGGGACCAAAAGAGTATCCCTTAGGCCCCAACACTTTGGTCACAAAGGATTTCAAGCCCACATAGGTAAGGCGTGAAAAGTTCAACGACTCCTCTGCCTGTTTCAACTCCTCCACAAGGATCTCTTCTGTAATGGTCTTTTTCTGGTCTCCTTCGTGGGATTCAAAATCGTCCAGGGGAATACGGCCCAAGATCTTCAAAGAGGCTGACTCCTCTTCAGGAACCTCCTCCCCTTCCTCATCCATGGCCCGGTGGGTAGTAGGATTTTGCTCCTTTCTTTGTGGCTGCTCAAACGAGAAGCGAGCATCTTCAATCCGATGCTCCGCACGCAAGATCACCTGCTTAAGCTCTTTATGCAGCGACTCGGCCTCCTCAACATCCTTGTAGGAAAGCATCACGTTGAGCATCATCTTCTCACGGATAAAAGAGAGGTCTTTCCACTTTGTATCAAAATTATAATCGTCGAAATTTTCTTTTAAAAACTGGTTGTAATTACTATTTATGTCGGCTTGTAATTTTTTTAACTCCTCCTCATTCTGAATAGACATCACCCGTTCTATGAGGTTCTCCAGACGGTTAAGTCCGGGGTTGTGGCTATATATTAATTTACCAAGCTCCTGAAATCCCACATAAACCATATCCGTGGCCACCACATCCGACCAGGGAAGCTCTTCCTTCACCGGACTATGGGCTTTTTCAATCCTCTTATCCGAAACCACCTTTTGACACCAGTTCATCCCGATTCGCTCGGTAAAGAACTTAGCCACATAACGACGTAAAATTACTTCAAGTTCATTGACCAACGGATAAAGGCGATTGGAGAGGATCATGGAGACATCATCGGTCAGGATCCGGATATGATCAAAACGCAACCTGTTTTTCAGGTGTAAGACCAGGGGTTCTCTAAATTTCTCCAACAGGTCAAAATCATCGGAAAGCACTTTCACTCGAAAGGCAGCCTCCGGCGAATCATCGCTCATTCTATCGGTATCTACGGAGACCACACTAACCAGAATCCCCTCATCTTCTACATAATAACTATCTTCATTGCTGCCTTCCACGGGGTTATTCCACATCTTTCCCGCCGAAAGCAATCCATAAATCAGGCTTTTAGGAGACTCCATTTCGCTCTTCCCACTAGAGTCCATGACAAATAATTCAAAATACATTTTTTTAATAGTTCATTAATGGTTAATAATTGTACTTTTACACGCTATGAAAACGCATAGTTCACTTTTTATTGCTTTTTATTTATTTCTACTATCCGCCTCGGCACAATCAACAAATAAGCTATGGTATAGTTCACCCGCTCGCTATTTTGAGGAGGCTTTGGTGCTGGGAAATGGGAGCATGGGAGCAGTCTTGTACGGGGGCACAGAAACAGAAACCATTGCCCTTAACGAGATTACGTTGTGGTCGGGAGAACCCGTAGACCCTCGCATGAACCCTGAAGCTCACCGCTACGTACCCCTGATCCGCCAAGCTTTGGCCGACGAAGCGTATGCCAGGGCCGACTCGTTGAACCGTTTCTTACAGGGCTCTTATTCACAGTCATACGCTCCCATGGGCACCCTAACCATCACGTTTCAGCACGGCCTCGACACCACTACGTACAGGAGGGAGCTCGACTTGAACAGGGCCACTGCCACCGTTTCTTACGAAGTTCAAGGGGTCTCCTACCAACGGGAATGCTTCGTCTCTCACCCCGATCGGGTAATGGCCATCAAGCTATCTGCCAGCCGGCAACAACGCCTATCCTGTACCCTCTCCTTCGAGAGCCTGCTACGATACACCACACAGCAAAAAGGATCCTCGTGGGAGATCCACGGGTATGCGCCCTACCATGCGGAGCCCCAATACCGCACCGATATCGCCGACCCGGTTCGGTTTGACCGGGAGAGGGGTACGCGGTTTGCCGTCGCCATTGGCGTAAAACAGCAGGGAGGCGAGGTCTCCTATTCCGATGCGGGCATTACCATCAAAGGGTGTGACGAGGTGGAGATCTACCTCACCGCAGCCACCAGCTTCAACGGTTTTGACAAGGATCCGGCTCAGGAGGGCCTGGATTGTCAACAGATCGCCGCGGAAAACTTGCGCCGGGCACGACAATCCTCTTATACCCAGCTCAAAGAGAGGCACCTTGCCGACTACCAATCCCTTTTCAACCGGCTCACGCTAACGTTGGGCCAAACACCAGTGCCGGATCTCCCCACCGACCAGCGGTTACGCCGCTATTCTATGGGTGCGGAAGATCAAAACTTAGAGGCGCTCTATTTCCAGTACGGCCGCTACCTGTTGATCAGTAGTTCACGTACACCCAACGTTCCGGCAAACCTTCAAGGGCTGTGGAACACCATGCTAAGACCACCGTGGAGCAGCAACTACACCCTGAATATCAATACGGAGGAGAACTATTGGCTGGCAGAGGTGGGTAACCTAGCGGAGTTACACGAGCCGCTGCTGGGGTTCATTAACAACCTCTCGAAGACCGGAAAGACCACGGCAAAAACCTTTTACGGTTGCAGCGGATGGTGTGCCTGTCACAACTCGGATATCTGGGCCATGAGCAACCCGGTGGGGGCCTTTGGCGAGGGGGATCCTTCGTGGGCCAACTGGAACATGTCGGGCGTGTGGCTCTCCACCCATCTCTGGGAGCACTTTCTCTTCAACCGCGATACGGCCTTTCTCCGAGAGCGGGCCTACCCGCTTATGCAGGGCGCAGCTCAATTCTGTCTCGACTGGTTAGTGCGCAATGAAGAGGGCTTCCTGATCACGGCTCCCTCCACCTCGCCGGAGAACCTCTATAAAACCCCGGAGGGCTATGTGGGCGCCACCCTAAGCGGAGCAACCTGCGACATGGCCATGATTCGGGAGCTCTTTGAAAACATCCTACAAGCGGCAGCCACCTTACACCATCATGACGACTTCACCGAAGAGGTAGCCCGGGCACTGAAAGAGCTGAGGCCCTACACCATCGGAGCCGACGGAAGTTTGCAAGAGTGGTACGAAGAAGCGTGGGAAGATTATGACCCCCAGCATCGGCATCAGACCCATCTCTTTGGGCTCTATCCCGGCCATCACATCACCCCCAGGAAGACACCACAGCTGGCAGCCGCCTGCGAAAAAGCGTTGGAGATCAAAGGGGATCAAACCACCGGCTGGTCGAAGGGGTGGCGCATCAACCTTTGGGCGCGGCTACACGATGGCGCCAGGGCCTACAAGATGTACCGCGAATTGCTCTCCTACGTCCCTCCCCGAGGAGGCCATCAGGGAGGCGGCACCTATCCGAACCTTCTCGATGCCCATCCTCCCTTCCAAATTGACGGTAACTTTGGCGGGGCAGCGGCCGTGTTGGAGATGCTCATCCAATCCACCGCAGACCGGATTCACCTCTTACCGGCACTACCTCCCACATGGGAGACGGGCACATTAACAGGGGTATGTACGCGGTGTGGCGTGGAAGTCGACATGGCGTGGGAGAAGGGAAAAGTCTCCAAGCTCGCCATGTACGCCCAAAGAGATGGTAGCATCAAATGCATCCTCAACAACAAAGAGGTAGAGGTGATCTTACACAAAGGAAAGAAGATCAACCTCCCCACCAACCTTGAAATACCTCTCAACAAAAGAAGCAACAGGAAACGACACCCTTAAGGCTAATTTATGAACGCCATTTCTCCATCAATAAACAGCAACCGAGGAGCACTTTCTGCTAACATACTGACTTCTCGTGGGGGCTAAAGGGCTGGTCCCTACCCATAAAACCTAAGTTTTAAGAAGGTTACGACCGGAGCCTGCAAAGGCTGGAAAAGGGCGTTTACCAGAATAAATACAATGCGCTGAAAAACAACGAAATAACCATTTTTCACAATACCTCAGCAGAATATAAGCAAGCTTACTTTTGCATTCGGTTTGCACTATTTTTGAAGACAGGCGTAACGAAGAAGTGGGACTTTGTGAACAGTTGCTATTCAGTGTCTGTCCATAAAGTCAGGATTTTGAGAAGAGGCTGTATAGAAAGTTCGAATTCGAGGCTTGCGAAGGCTGAAAAATGGGAGTTTACTAAGGTAAATGACCATTTTGAAGACAAGCGTAACGAAGAAGTCGGACTTTATAGACGGACGCTATTTAGGCATCTGCATACCACGCTCCTTAGCCATTGCCTCGAGGCGCTTCTGAAAGGCCGACTTTTTCTTCGTAGAGCGGTTCTTTCGGTTAGCCTGTAGTTTAGCCCGCACTTTATCCTCATCAATAAGTCTCCGGAAGATAAAGATCTGGGTAAAGGTGATTATATTCGCCAAGAAGTAGTAATAGCTCAACCCGGAGGAGTAGTTATTCAAAAAGCCCAGGAACATAATCGGCATAAGGTACATCATATACTTCATTCCGGGCATTTGGTTACTCTGCCCGGTCATGTCGCTGTTAACCTTGGTATAGATGATGGTAGAGATAGTCATCAACAGGGTAAACAGACTCACGTGGTCACCATACATGGGAATGGTAAAGGGCAGATCCAGCACGGAGTCATAGGTGGAGAGATCATGAGCCCATAAGAAGGATTGCTGCCGAAGTTCAATGGCTCCCGGGAAGAAGCGGAACATGGCAAAAAGGATGGGCATCTGCAGGATCATGGGGAGGCACCCCGACATGGGGCTGGCACCGGCCTGTCGGTAAAGCTCCATGGTGGCCTGTTGCTTCTTCATGGCATCCTCTTGCTTGGGATAACGAGCGTTGATCTCGTCAACCTCCGGCTTCAACACCCGCATTTTAGCGGAAGAGGTGTATGTACGATAGGCAATGGGCAGAAGCACCAACTTAAGCAAGATGGTCAGCACGAGGATGATAATTCCATAATTCCAACCAAATCCTTCAAGAAAATTAAATACGGGAATAATGGCAAAGCGGTTGATCCACTGCAGGAGGAAGAAGCCCCACCCCAACTGGATCTGCTGCTCCAAATCCAACTTCATCCGTTTGAGAATACGGTATTTATTGGGACCAAAATAGAAACGCATTCCAAAGGTGTTGTCCTTCATGGGATCGTAGGGTAATCCAACCACAGAGGTCATGGTCTTAAGATACCGAGGATTCTCACTTTCCCGCACAGACTCGGTAACACTCTTTATATCTGCATTATCAAAAAAGCTATCGGCAATCAATGTTGAGGAGAAAAACTGCTGCTTATACGAGAGCCATTTCAACCGTGTGGGAACACGCTCTTCATCGTCCGAGTTGTCTTTCAGGTGATCCACATCGTCGTCGTAGTTTTTATAATAGATGGTCACAGCATTGAGGCGGTTCTCGGCCTGTTGTTCCTGTTGAAGCAGGTCCATATCCCACTGCAAGTCCACAAAATTACCGCGGGTAGCGATCACCTCCTTCATCCCTTGAAAGGAGACATCAAAATCCACCACATAGGAGTCGCCGGTAAAGGTATAGCGGTATTCGATATAGCGGGAAGTGCTGGGATTTCCGGCCTCATCGTCAGCATAAAGCCTCATGACAAGGCTTCTTTGCTCCTCTCCGGCCAGTGTGATGTGCCGGGATCCGGAGCCCCCCTCTTTCCAGTCCGGTTTAAAATAGAAATCGTTGGTATTGATCAGTCTATTTTGGGAGAAGAAGGAGAAGCCGAGTCTGTTCCCCACTCCATCAAAGAGTATCAACGGCAGGGAATCATAGGTTTGATAATTTTTCAACTCCACAAAGAGGGGGCGCCCTCCTTTGGAAGAGATCACCATCTTCATCACCTCGTTCTCCAGGGTATAGTTCACCTCTTCTCCCTCGGAAGCTCCGGCAAAGAGGCCAAACATCTCACGTCGTTGCAACTTTTTAAGATCTTCACTCAACGTGTCGGAGAAGGTTTGCTGCTGAGGTTGAGCGATGGGATTATTCGCAGCCTGTTGTTGTGCCAGCAACTGTTGTGCTAAAGCCACACTATCGTTATGGGCTTGCACCATGGCCATGGAGTCACGGTAACGCTTCATAGCCTCCTGTTCTTCCTGTGAAGGCCTATTCCACCAGGTAAAGAGCGTAATAAGGCCAAAGATCACGATCAGCCCTATGATATTATTCTTATCCATTTTGTATTAATTTCTTTTTCAACGCTTAAAGGGTTTCACTATAATACTCCATAGCGGCTGCCACGAAGGCGGAGAACAGCGGATGAGGTTCGGCCACCGTACTTCTGTACTCCGGGTGGAACTGGACGCCCAGGAACCAAGGATGTTGGGGAATCTCCACGATCTCCACCAGACCGCTCACGTCATTAACCCCACTGGCTATCATCCCGGCCTCTTCGAAAGCTTTTCGATAGGCATCGTTAAACTCATAACGGTGGCGATGACGTTCACGGATGGAGGGCATCCCATAGACCTCTCTGGCTTTGGAGCCCTCCCTAAGAGTGCAGAGGTAGCCTCCCAGGCGCATGGTTCCTCCCATGGCTTCAATCTCCTTCTGTGCCTCCATCAGGTCGATAACCGGATGTTTGGTATTGGAGTCCATCTCGGTACTAAAGGCCTCTTTAAGCCCCAACACATTTCGGGCAAATTCAATGACCGCGCACTGCATGCCTAAGCAGATTCCCAAAAAGGGAATCTTTTGTTCACGGGCATGCCGAATGGCCACGATCTTTCCCTCTATGCCCCGTTCGCCAAATCCCGGCGCCACCAAAATGCCGCTCATTCCCTGCAATACCTCTCCCACATTCTCTCTGGTCACCGCCTCAGCACTGATACGATGCACCGTCACCTGGCATAGATTTACCGTACCGGCATGAATAAACGATTCAAGAATAGACTTATAGGCATCTTTTAGCTCTGTATATTTTCCAATAAGCGCAATATCCACTTTGCGCTTGGGGTTATTCAATTTATAGAGGAAACTCTCCCAACGGGAAAGATCCGGTTCGTTGTTGTAGGCCGTACGCGTCTTGCGCAACACCTCAATATCCAGCTTCTCCTCCCGCATCAACAGAGGCACCTGATAAATGGAAGGCGCATCGATGGACTCTATGACTGACGTTTTATCCACGTTACAGAAGAGGGCGATCTTATTCCGTACCGACTCATTGAGATGCCTCTCTGTCCGACACACAATCACATCCGGTTGAATCCCCGATTCCAGCAGCAGTTTCACCGAGTGCTGGGTAGGCTTTGTCTTCAGCTCCTGGGCTGCGGCGAGGTAGGGCACCAGGGTGAGGTGTACCACCACGCACTGATCCCCGAGCTCTCTCTTCAGCTGACGTACCGATTCAATGTAGGGCAGCGACTCAATATCCCCGACAGTCCCTCCAATTTCGGTAATCACAAAATCGTAATCGCCTGTATTTCCCAACAGCTTCACACGATATTTTATCTCATCGGTAATATGGGGGATCACCTGTACCGTTTTCCCCAGGTAGTCACCCCGACGCTCCTTGTCAATCACCGATCGGTAAACGCGCCCGGTGGTCACATTGTTAGCCTGGGAGGTCAAGCTGTTGAGGTAACGCTCATAATGCCCGAGGTCAAGGTCTGTTTCCGCCCCATCATCGGTCACATAGCACTCCCCATGTTCATAGGGATTCATGGTCCCCGGATCGATATTGATATAGGGATCAAACTTTTGGATGGTTACACTAAACCCTCTTGCCTGAAGCAATTTAGCCAGGCTGGCCGAGATAATCCCTTTTCCCAGAGAGGAGGAAACACCCCCTGTAACGAAGACATATTTTGTTCTAGGCATACCGCTATTCTCTATTTTTTCAGAAAAAACAAAATACAAAGATATAAAAACTCATGGCTCGCCCCCGCTCAAGCCCAAATTTTAGGCGTTAATTTAGGCTACAGATGCACCGAAGAGGCCATGAGGCGGTAAAAGCACCTTAAATGGGGATAATATGACAAACAAGACCCCCTCGCATTTCTACCCCACTGGAGACGTGTACATTGAAGAGGATTCTGCTCATACCATTTGCGTGCCGGCAAATTGTTCCCTACCTTTACCACAGGTTAAGAATAGGCTACTCATCCCTTCTGAAGGCTTAGACACAGAGAGGAAGCTCCCTTTGCTGTGGGAAGCGACATCGGACGAAGCCATAGAAACATTATCACAAACGGATACGATAAAAACCATGAGAACACGAACAGTCATTCCCTTTTTCATCCTAACGCTACTCCTTTTCTCTTGTAATGGCGCAAAAAAAACAGCGCAGAAGGAGGGCAAGGATCCTCTCATAGAGCAAGGGACATCGGCCAATGCCCAACCGCCACTAATTGTCTACAAAACCAGGGCTGATTATACGAAGAATGTACCCGTACTGCTCTCTTGCGACAAAACCCATATCGTCAGTTTTCCCCATCCGAAGGATCTGAAACAGGGAGGGAAGTTTCGCTATCCCAAGCGCTTGTCAAACGGTTATCTATTGGATGAGAAGGGGATCACAAAGGATGTGGCCTTTTTGGAGTACACCTATGAGGCGTATGCAGCGCTCACCACCCCTCCCTCTGCGGACTCTCTCTTTTGGAAGATTCTCGACAAACATCCCCTAACGGCATTCTGCGTATGTGGTTCACGATTGGCGTTCGATGGAGACCTTGAGGCTTTGGCCCAAAGGATCAACAACGGGGAGTGCCATTGCCGTGAATAAGGTAAGAGAAAGAGGATTTCACTTCAATAGCTCTCGAATGAACGCCTCTTGCCACATTGTTCAAAAGAGGTGAAAAGGCTTGACTACAACCATGGCAAATTAGAATGTTGAAATAGGCAAAAGTGGATGAATACTCTCAACTACAACAAATCGTGATCATTTTCGCTGTGAATCAAAAGAGCTTCAAATTCTTGTGAAGATTTTCCGGCGAAAAAGCGTCAGACCAATCATACTTCTCTTTGAATCCATTTTCATTCTCGAATGAGAATACATCAACAGTTGCTACCGGGATCGCGACCGATCCTCATTACTGACCGAGGTAGGCCTTCAGCAGGCGGCTCCGGGAGTTGTGTCGAAGGTGCCGAATGGCCTTCTCTTTAATTTGCCGCACACGTTCACGGGTAAGGTCAAACTTGGTACCGATCTCCTCCAGGGTATAGCCGTGATTCATTCCGATGCCGTAATAGAGCAAGATCACATCCCGCTCTTTTTCAGAAAGCGTCGAAAGGGAGCGTTGGATCTCCTTCGTGAGTGATTCACGAATCAGTCCTGCATCGGTATTCACCTGATCCTTAGGAACGAAAGTATCCAAAAACTTCATATCCTCATCCTGGGGCATGGGGGCATCCATGGAGATGTATTTGGTGCTGATACGAAGGGCTGCATTTACCTTGTAGTCGGGCATATCCATCGCATCCACAATCTCCTCTACGGAAGGGGGACGTTGAAAAATCTGCTCTAAGCGCGAGGTCTCTTTCTTTATTTTACTCAAAGAGCCCACCTGGTTCAAGGGAAGCCTAACGGTACGCGATTGCTCCGCAAGAGCCTGCAGGATAGACTGGCGAATCCACCAAACGGCATAAGAGATGAATTTAAACCCCCGGGTCTCATCAAAACGTCTTGCTGCCTTGATCAGCCCCAGGTTTCCCTCATTGATAAGATCGGGAAGCGAGAGGCCTTGGTTCTGGTACTGTTTAGCCACAGAAACCACAAACCTCAGGTTGGCACACACCAGACGATCGAGGGCAACCTCATCCCCCTGGTGAATACGTTGGGCCAGACGAACCTCCTCATCGGCCGTAATCAACTCCTCCTTGCCAATATCCTGTAGATATTTGTCCAGTGAGGCTGTCTCCCGGTTTGTAATGGATTTTGTAATCTTTAACTGGCGCATTTGGCTTGCTCTTCTTTATTTCCCTTTAACATTAACAGATTTTTCTTAAAAAAGTTACGAAAGATCAGACAAAAAATTCCAAAATCCCCAGAACCCTTCCTTCCCAAGCCATGAGACACTACAATCCCATGCCGTAATAGGCGCGGATACCTCCGGGATAGATCCCTTCTATCAGAACACCTCCCCGCTTTTGGGCAATCATCTTGTAAAAGTGTGCGCTATCCTTTACCTCCTCGCCATCGATATGGGTAATGAGGTAACCCTCTTTTACACCGGCACGCTTCAGCTTTCCATCAAAGACCTCCACCACCTTGACACCGCTCGGCAATCCGGCCTCTCTTTCTTCAGGGGAGAGGTCTTCCAGCAACACGCCCAACTCCGTATTGGAGTCATCTTGCCCGGAGGCCCACTCCTCTCTTCCAAAACCGTTTCGCTCGTTCAGGTTCTGTAGCTGCACCGTGTACCGCCTATTTTTTCCATTCCTGTTAACCAGCACTTGCACCTCATCTCCCGGGCTATGCTGTCCCACCTCTTCCATAAGTTGCGAAGTGCTATTCACCGCCACATCGTCGATGGTCAGGATCACATCTCCAGCCTCTATACCGGCGGCTTTTGCGCCTCCTCTATGGCTCAACCCCACCACATAAACACCATTTAACCCTTCGTGGCCAATCTGTTGAGCCAGTTCGCTGTTCAGTTCCCGAATGGTAACCCCAAGCACCGCGCGCTGCACCTCTCCGTAAGCAATAATATCATTGGCTACTTTTCGCACAATGCTCACGGGGATCGCAAAAGAGTAGCCCGTATAGTAGCCTGTCCCCGAGGCGATGGCCGCATTTACGCCCACCAGTTCGCCCCTACTGTTCACCAGAGCACCCCCGGAATTTCCCGGATTTACGGCCGCATCGGTCTGGATAAAACTCTCCAGCGCAGAACCGCCCTCCGGATCGGGAAGGATATGAATATTTCGCGCCTTGGCACTAACAATCCCGGCGGTAACGGTGGAGGTAAGATTAAAGGGGTTCCCCACCGCGAGGATCCACTCCCCCACCTTCAAAGCATCAGAGTTGCCAAAACGTATGGCCGGAAGTCCCTCCTCCGCAATACGAATAATGGCCAGGTCGGAAGAGGGGTCTGTTCCCACCACCTGCGCCTCATAGGTACGCTTGTCATTGAGCGTCACCTCAATCCTATCGGCATCCTGCACCACATGGTTGTTGGTCACAATATACCCATCATCGGAGATGATGACCCCGGAACCGCTGGCCGTATAGGCACGCCTTTGATCGTAATTGGGGTGTCCGAAGAAATCCCGAAAAAAGTAGTCATACATGCTACCCTTCTGTTCATATTCCGTCAAAATATGAACCACCGCATGCACACTCTTCTCTGCAGCCATGGTCAAATCGGGAAGGGCTGCTGTCTGCGGAGCGGGAACCACATGAGAAACGGGGATAAACGGGGGATCCGGCTCCACCAACACCTTATCCGTAGCGGCCACAGAAGGCCTCTTTCCATTTATCGCGAGGACCACCATGCTTATCACTAAGACAAGCGTCGCAAAAAATACCAATAACTTCTTCATAACACAATTCTATTTTACATTCGTTGCTGTCAGGAGTTAAAACGCAGAGAACAATTCGCTATTTTAAAAGGCCTGTTAAAAATTGTTAAGTGGCGTCTGTATAGAAAATATATCAGAAGCACAAAGATACTGCATATATACAACGATGTGATATAGAAGATAACAAATAACAACCAAAAACGATCTATTTGTCAAATGGAACAGTAAAGGGTTTCTCGCTGTTTTTTTGTTCTTGATGATTAATTGCATATATTTGTGTGTTACCACACATTAGAAAGAACATGAAAGTACACATAATAATATTTGGACTTATTTTGAGTTGGACATCTTTATTTGGACAAACAAATAAGGATTGCAAGTTGATATTAAAAAAGGAAGTCTCACTAAATGACTTGCAAGAAAACATTGACCAATTTGTCATTGATTTTCAGACCCTGATTTTTTGTGAGTTTGACAGTATAGACTATCAAATATTTATGGGACCTCAAGGAAATATGCCTTACTTGTTACAATCTTTTTTAGCATTTGGAATGAATTCTGAGAAAGAAAAGGAAAAATTCACATTCAATGACTTAAAACAAATAATAGGAGAATTTAAACAACAGGCAGAGTATAATCAAGTACGAAAGGTAGTTGAAGCAAAAAATGAAATAGTACAAAGAATCGCAAAAACATCGGATTGGAACACTGATAAAGAACTTTTGATGAAAATGGGATTTACAAAATCTAATCTTGATGATATTTACGCAATTATAAAAGAAAATGAATCAACTTCATATTTAGATATTTTTTTAATTTACTCAGACACATTATTGAAGCGGAAAAAAAGACAAATTGCAGAAAAAGAAGTGAATGATTCTAAAATAAAACTTGAGAACTCTGGTCTTCAAGAATGGATTAAAGGATTATATGCATATAAAGATTATGAAATAGGACTCGAAAAATCAAAAGAGTTAAAAAAACCTTTACTTCTCTATTTTAATGGATATGGTTGTGTTAATTCTCGTATAGTTGAAAGTGAAATATTGTTAAAGGCTGAAATACAAAACTATATCAATGATAATTTGATTTTCGTAAGTTTAGTCGTTGACGAAAGAATAGGGACGTGAAAACTATAGGACAGATTAGACTTGAATTGGAAATGAAGAAATTTAATTCTGATAGACAACCATTATTTGTATTGCTTGATTCAAGGGGTAATGAAATCTCAAGAATTGGTTATACAAAAGACCTTGAAGAATTTGATTTGTTTTTAAAGAGAATAGAGAAATAACGTGTGGTAACAAAAAACATACGTAATGTGGGATAATTTGTTTAATTTGGATATTAAAGCATTTATTAAACAATGTAGTGGTTTGATAGTGATGTGTTTCAGAATCCCACACTACGTATATTCAAACCGATGCTGTACAATTCCCTTCGATCATGCACGGCATCGGCCCGGGGCTTCTCGCCTTATGACGTGTGCAGCCCTTACGGAACTGCACACATCATGGACTTAACGCCATACCCCTCTGGCAGGGGAACGGCGAGAAGCCCCGGGCCGTTGTGCGTCATGCTGAGTAAAAACATAAAACTAAAAAACAATGAAAAAACTATTAATTATTTTTTTGACAATTTCAACAATGATTGGTTTTTCACAGAATTCAATAAATTTTGTTGACCCAAATGCAACCTGGAATGTTGCAAGTACTTATCCAAATGCCAATCCCGAAAATCCAGACTTTGTTGAAACAACAACAACAGTTTTCGGATTCATTGGAGATACTTTAATTGGAAGTGAATCGTGGCTTAAATTTTATTCAACTCCTGATTCAAATTTCATGAATAATTTTACCTATTTAGGGAATTTTAGAGGAGAAAATGGATTTGTTTTCTTCATGGACACTTTAAATTCCATAGACACTATCTATAATTTCAACTTACAAGTTGGTGATTCTGTTTCATACCCGTTCGGTTACGGAAGTCATTATCTGCAAATCGAAAATATTGACAGTATTGAAATAAACGGAGAATTTCATAAAAGATTTTTTATTGAAGAACCACCTTATCCACCCATGATTATGTCCGAAATCTGGATTGAAGGAATTGGAAGTGTACACGGACCATTATTCCCAAAATATCCCAGAGTATTTTCAGACGAAATTCCTGATTCTTTAAATTTAACTTGCTACAAAGTTGATAATTCAATAGTTTGGAACAATCCATTTTATGATGACTGCTATATTAGTATAATTCTATCTTTAAGTGAAATTGAAAAAGGTAAATTCAAAATATTTCCTAATCCTGTGAATGATAGATTAACCGTTGAAATTCCAAAAAAGGAAATAGGAGACTACATGATTTCAATTATTGACATACATGGAAAAATACTAATTAAAGAGAATTATAACCAGTTTGGAAAAATTGAAATTAATACAACCTCATTAAAAAACAGCTTTTACATAATACAAATTGAATTTGGAAACAAAATATACAGACAGAAATTTATAAAAGAATAAAGCACGAACGCACAACACGCGATATAAAAAATCGGGCAGATAGTGCTAAATATGAAGATTTTAACATTAAACAAACTGTGTAGTAAATTGAAAGTTTGGTGTTCCCAAATGCCCAACTTTTCATATTGCCACCGTTGTTCCACATTTAGAAAACAGATTTTGAGCAAGATAGAAAACATAAAAAATGATTGTAGGTATCAAAATCAAGATAAATACCTACAAGGATTAAAAATCCTTTTTATACCCTATAAATCTAAGACTGAAAATGACCATGACCATTGCGAATTTTGTTGGGGGAAATTTTCAAGTGTTATTTTAGGGGCATTTAATGAAGGATGGACGGATGAAAATCAATATAGGTGGATTGGTAATAAATGTTTCCAAGATTTCAAAGTTAAACTAAAATTGGCGAGAAAATGACTGAAAAATTAAATGAGCCCCCAATTTCAGGAGAATACGAAGAAATCCTGTTTGACTTACCAGGACCTTGGCGAGTAAATGTTTGGCATTACGTAAAGTTTACTACTAAAGACGGACTTGAATGGGTTGGCGGTTTTAGAGAAAAGGATAACCATAATTTTTTAGTCGCTGAATT
>PDRJ01000028.1 GCA_002748065.1 Bacteroidota bacterium | reverse complement strand
CCATTGGATGGAGGCAAAGTCTCCAAACACCTCCGTCCCCTGGCCCAACACCACATTCACCAACCCAAACAAATTGGTAGTCTGCTGCTGGGTCTCCTGATATACCGGAGTCCCCCCAATACTATCTTTCACAAGCGTAAAACGCAGCCCCACCTGCTTTTCGGGGATAAGAGCCCCGGCGTGGTTACGCACAATCATCTGAAGGTTCATCCCCTGCGGTAGCTGCCCAAAGGATAACACGGCGCAAAAAAGAGCGAAGAACAAAAGTTGTAGTTTTTTCATAAAGCGCTAACATTAAATTACTCAAAAGGAATCATGTTTCGTTGGGTCGTATCACCGGAAAAGCACGCAGACAGAACCCTCCAGCGAACATAACACAACAAATATAGCAATAATAATAGAAAAAACATACCGAAATAGGGATGGAAGTCGGAAGACGGAAGACCGAAGTCGGAAGACCGAAGTTGGAAGATGGAAGACCGAAGTCGAAAGTTGAGTGATAACTTTTTGTGAACGTTACCATTAACCCAAGCCAAAGGCTAATAACTAAAGGCTAATAACTAAAGGCTAACAGCTGGTAAGCGCTGGAGGGGTGACATCTTTGTAACAGCGATGCCACCTCCCCCCCAAAGTCCCGTAGGGGCGATACTAAACAAAAAAATATCTCTCTTGATAAATCCCATAGGATGTTGTACCTTGGGAACCTGAAAAGATCGGTTCCTTCTGCCATAGAGAGGGAGTGTTATGTCCATGTCAAATGTAACACGTCGTTAAAATGAAAAAAAGATACAATACCTTCTACTGGGGGCGCTGTTTCCTGCTGGGGCTCTTTTTAGGAAGCATTATCCCTGCTGCCTCCGCCCAATATTGGGAGCGCCTCTTCGGACCCCCCGAGACCTACGAGTATATACATGATCTCTTTGAAGCCTACGACAAAGGTTATGTGATGGGGACGGTGCTTATTGACGAAAAAACCCCCGGTATGCAAGAATTTACCATGTCCGGCATCATCTATAAGACAACCATTAATGGCGATAATTTATGGTATCGAAACCTTAGAAAAGAGCAGGATCTTATGTGGGCATGTAGGCCGGTGGGAGATGGTTCCATGGTTGCACTACTTGTTTCCACCAACCCGTACAATAAGGATGGATTGGATACGGAGATCATTCTCACAAGAATCGATGCCTGTGGAAATCAAATGTGGTGTAGGGAGATTATTGATGGGATAGACTGTGGATACGGCGCTTTGGATATGCAGATCATCAATAATCGTATTGTCTTTTGTGGACAAACTTTCTGTGATGACCCCGGCACCTGGTTCGATATCGTTATGTTTGATTTGGATGGCAATAAGATTTGTAACAAGCCATTCCTATTTTTTAACAAACACCCAATGATGAACTCACCCTTTCTCAATAGGATCCTTCCCTTACCCAACAATGAGTTTATGATGTTGGGAAGAGTTTACTACAAGGCCAACCCCCACAGCCCAGCCTGGCTACGAGCCCTTTTTGTAAAGTTTGATGCCGAGGGTAACGAGCAATGGGTTCTCCCCTTTGGACTGCGGGATACCCTTGTTTCGTTTTCATCCATCTGCGAGCATGTAGTAATGCCAAAACCCGGTCGATATTTCGCCTTTAATTGTTTCTACTCCACTTCCATTCCTCTCAGGCTGATGCTAATGAAATTTAAGGATGACGGCCACGAAGATGGCTTTATCATATCGGAAGCGGACACCCTCTTTGGGGTGGGGACATCGCCCGCTTTTTGCGGTTCGCTCAAAATGCGGGACAACCAATATTTAAACCTTGTACAATATAACCTTCCCGATGATCCAAACCACGTTGGAACAGCAGAAGTAATGGTTGATTCAACCGATATTTCCCATTTCAGCGACACATTACAATTGGGAGGATACACCCTCATTCTGTCATTTATGCATAGAGCTTTTGACATGAAAATATTAACGGGGGGATACGACATATCGTACGGAGATATACAGGCGTACCTCAACAAGGTTTCCCCATCGCCCCTTTCCTTTGATACCATGTACACCAAGCCCTACACCTACGACAGTTTATGCCCCGACATTGCCTACGCGGACACCATCTATTTTGACAACTGCCAAGTGTTGGTAGGCAACAATGATATTCAGCACAGCCAACCCACAAAAACACCGATCACCCTCTATCCGAACCCCGCGTACGAAGAGCTCACAGTAAGTTTGGGAAAGGCTACACACACTGATCCGATTGCCATTACCATCCACACGCTCACCGGGGAGATACAATGGCAAGGCACGTTGGAACCCGGCGAACAAACCAGACGCCTCTCCATCCTCTCCTGGCCCAAGGGACTCTACTTAGTTACAGCTCGCAACGGCAGTGAGGTCGTGGGAAGGGGAAAGGTAATCATTATGTAGTTTTTGCATGCCTCCCTCTTGATAAATCCCACAGGATTTATATCCTGGGAACCTGAAAAGAGTGGTTTCTTCTGCCATAAGGAGGGAGTGTCCATGCCCATGTTAAATGTAATACGTCGTTAAAATGAGAAAGTTTTTCATCCTTCTTCCCTTCATCCTTTTGGCCACAGGAGGCTATGCCCAACGCTTCAGTGCTCCCTACGTGGAGATCAAACATGGAGTTATTCTTTTCCACGCCCCCATTGATGCAACGCCCAACCAGCGCCTGGTTCCGGATTGCATCAGCAACAGCACCCGCGTGCGCGCCGACATTATGCTCCCCCCTCATTTTGAGGCACAGGCATTCCGCGATCAACAGGAGGCTCGACTCCATCACTATGCGCAAAAACTCGATACTCGCCAAGGACAAGAGGATTTTATCACCACCTATCTGCTGCTGATCCATATCAACCGGGGAAAAACGGCGGAATATCAAAAGGCATATGCCCATGCCCTCAAAAAACTGCGTAATTCGAAGGGAACCTGGGTAAAAAAGGCCATGGAGTTAGTGAAAGAAGCAGAGGAGAGGGATCAATACCATTAAGGTCTTCCCTCTTCTATTAGCGGGGTTC
This sequence comes from Bacteroidota bacterium, assembly GCA_002748065.1. Taxonomy (GTDB): domain Bacteria; phylum Bacteroidota; class Bacteroidia; order Bacteroidales; family BM520; genus BM520. The sequence continues at coordinate 71,058 of PDRJ01000028.1, read as the reverse complement.
TTTTTTTAACAAATAAGAAAAAAATTGATTGGCTTATACCAATAGCTTGAAAAGACAAACAACGCCAACCACGATACGATTTTCTACAATAACTCTTCACAAAAAAATAACCAACTATGTACGAAAAATCCCGTTTCCCACACAAACGATACGAAAAAACATTACGCTTTATGAATAAGCACCTTTCAAAGGAGGAAACTATCTTAGATATTGGGGTTACCAATCCTTTTTCCGACAGGCTCAAAATGGAAGGATACACCGTATTCAATACGGAGGGACAAGACTTAGACCTCGACTATAAATCGGTAAAATCCTATGATGTACAGGTTGTTACTGCTTTACAAATCTTAGAACATTTGGTATCTCCATTTCCCTTGCTGCAGGAGCTTCCCGGGAAAAAACTGATTGCAACAGTGCCGCTCAACTTGTGGTTTGCAAACGCCTACCGTAACGGTGCCAGTGGAAGAGATCGCCATTACCACGAGTTTGAAGATTGGCAGTTCGACTGGCTATTGGAAAAAAGTGGTTGGAAGATCCTTGATAGGGAGAAATGGATAGCCCCAACCAAACAGCGAGGCATCACGGCCTTTTTAAAAAGGTTCACCTATCGATACTATGCGGTTTATGCGGAGAGAGCGTGGGTATAAAGAGAATGGATAAAGGAAGCGGAGAAGAAAATCCCATATCATTAAGGCCTTCCTCTTCCGTTAGTAGGGTTCTTTTTTAAGTTCTTAAGTTTCAATATTTTTACACCCGAATAAAAGGCATATTCTCCCAAACAAAATCCTTCCAATGCCGGGTAATATCACCGAATTATTCGTAATTTTGCGAGGATGGAAACGTTTGGAATTATTATTCAGGCGAGGGTAAGTTCGTCAAGAATGCCGGGAAAGGTCTTAGCACAAGTTACAGAGACTGACACGATCCTGGATGTCATTTACCATCGGTTGGATTGTTTGAAGATCCCGATAATCTTTGCCATCCCCGATAGCCTTGATAATGACCAACTATCCGAATATCTTCAAAAAAGAGGATACGCCACCTACCGAGGCAGCGAAGAGAATGTACTAAAGAGGATGGAAGAAGCAGGGCAACAGTACCAACTTGACTACATCGTACGTGTTTGCTCGGACAACCTGTTTATACAGGCGCCACTCATAGCCAACATGATAGATGCAACCCGCACGGAACCCGTCGATTACACCTCATACTACTTAGACAATGACACCCCCACGATTTTAACCCACTTTGGCTTTTTTGCCGAGATCGTAAAACGAACGGCTCTACAGAAGGTGTTAAGGAATACCGACGAAAAAGTTTACCTGGAACATGTAACCAACTACATTTATCAAAATCCGCATCTGTTCCACATAAAAAAGCTCTCGTTGCCTCCCTATGTAAACCAATGGGATCAGAAAATTCGACTCACAATCGACACACCGGAGGACTTTGCTATTGCAAAAGCCATCTATCCGGTGGTCGAAGCGTACGACATGGTAGCGATCATTCACTATTTGGCATCCCATGAGATGTATGGAGCATCCATGGTACAACGAATCAATCAATACAAAAAATGAAAAAACACACCTACATCATAGGCGAGATCGGCCAAAACCATAACGGGTCGGCAGACATTGCCAAGCTGATCATCGATTTGGCCTCCCGAAAACCCAAGGATGACCTATTTGGAAGAGATTTACAAGCGATGGATGCCGTAAAACTGACTAAACGGGATCTCCGCTGTGAGCTAACAAACTCGGCCATGCAAAAGCCCTATGATAGTCCCCACTCTTTTGGGAAAACTTATGGGGAACACCGAGCCCACCTGGAACTGAGTAATGAAGAGCATTACGAATGTTACAAACATGCCAAAGAGAAGGGATTGGACTTTGTGGAGACCCTATGTGCCATAGGATGCCTTGACCTGCTGAAGCTCTTTACCCCAGACCGGTTGAAGGTGGCCTCCAGAGACCTAACCAATATTCCGTTATTAGAGGCAATGGCAGAGACTAAGATCCCCATGATCCTCTCCACCGGTATGGCCAATAAAGAGGATCTTGACCGCGCACTAAACAGCGTTACCCGGTACCACTCCCACATCAGCATATTGCATTGCCTCTCCGAATACCCGGCCCAATACCACAATATTAACCTCAACACGATCCGCTACTTAAAAGAGCACTATGGGGCATATACCATCGGCTATTCAGACCATTCCGTAGGCATCATGATGCCTACGGCAGCAGTGGCTATGGGAGCAGAGATCATTGAAAAACATATCACCATTGACCGGGAATTAAAGGGCACCGATCAAAGAGGATCTTTGGCTCCCAACGGCATATTCCGAATGGTAAGAGACATTCGTATTCTGGAACTCTCCATGGGCGAAGAAAAGCTCTTCCGATCTAATGATATTGAAGCTACTAGAAAAAAATTGGAACGCTCTATCGCCAGCAAAAGAACCATCAAAAAAGGAGAAATTATCACCCTGAAAGATCTCCATCTGTTAAGTCCGGGCAACGGGTATCGCTGGGCAGAAAAGGAAGAAGTTATTGGGAAAGAGGCGGTCATAGAGATCCCGGAGAACGAGCTTATCTTAACAAAACACATACGATAACCCCATGAATATTAAGCTTTTTATCACAGATATTGACGGCGTATGGACCGACGGGGGAATGTACTACTCGGAAAAAGGCGATGAACAGAAACGCTTTAACACTTCGGACAGTGCGGGCGTCCTTTTTTTGCGCGAAAACGATATTGAGGTGGCCATCATCTCCGGGGAGGATACACAAATCGTGAAGGCCCGGGCAAATAAATTGAAAATCAACCACTGTTTTCTCGGCGTATCCGACAAAGTAGCCGTGGCGGAAAAGCTATGCCGCGAGCTTCGCCTCTCCCTGGAACAAGTTGCATTTATCGGTGACGACATCAATGACTTGTCTCTGTTAAGAAAAGTTGCCCTCTCCGGCACGCCTCAGCAGGCACCCCGGTACCTAAAAAAGGAGGTGGATTATGTATGTCAGAAAAAAGGAGGAGAGGGTGCATTCAGGGAGTTTGTGGAGTACTACCTGGAGCAAGAGTCGTTACTGGAAGAGACCATCAATCGCATCGTAAAAAGATAACCATCCATGCGCGAGGAGCCCCATATACTATTACAAATAGAGAAACGGTATCAGGTAGAGCAGATAAGGGCCAATGGCTTGCCACTCTGGCCCTTTATGAGAAATCACATTGGGTCGTACCTCACTTTTCAGCGGGGCATCGAGGCTGAGATCACCACGGGGGTCACCTTTCAACTGATTAAAAACTTAGGGTTTGGTTTTTGGAATCTATTTAAACCGGCCCGTAGTGTTTTTATGAGCAGTAAAGACCAGCGTAAGTTCATAAATGGAGTCTATGTGGACAGGATGAACTACTACATTGATGCCTTGGGGGAGGACCGCCATATTTTCATCGAGCAGCCAAGCCTTGATCATTTCCCCTATAGAAAAACCAAAGGAAAAAACAATGTCTCCAAAACATGGTTCAACTTAATTGAACGCATTTACGCCCTATTTATCTCTGTAGAGATCACAGGAGAAGAGATCTTACAGCAACTTTTAAGCGATTACGACATCCCCCTGAATTATCGACAAAAAGCTAAAAAGTTTATTGCACAATACAGGGTCTCCCAGTTCTTTTTCAAAAGAAAAAAGAGCGCCTATTTCTTCTGCACTACCGCTTACATGAATACCCCCAGGATCAAAGCGGCTAAAGAGCTCCAAATAGAGGTCGTGGAATTTCAGCATGGGATCATCAACGAGAATCACTACGGCTACAACCTGTGCAAAACCATCGATCCGCAATGTTATCCGGACTACCTCCTCACCTTTGGAGAGAAGGAGAGGGAGGTTTTCCCTGAGAGCAACCACTATGTTGCACAAGAGCGGGTGCTCCCCATCGGTTCCTTTTACATCGACCACCTACTGGAGAACCCCACAGAGAAACACCCGTTAATTCAGCAGTTGAGAAAACAGTACACGCTGATCATTGCCTTCTCTTGCCAGGACGCCATGGAAACATTATGGGTTCCCTTCCTTAAATCAGTGGCAGAGAACGACCCGAGGAATGCTTATATCCTAATGCCAAGGCATAAAACCATGAAAGCATATGCCCCCTATCACTTCCCCAGTAACGTCTATGGGATTCCCGATCTTAACACCTACCAAATCATTCAACAAGCAAATATCCACAGTACGATAAACTCCACTACGGCCATTGAAGCATTGGCGCTGGGAACACCAAATATCCTTTTAAATATCAACAATTTATCAGTGCGCTATACCGAAAAGATGCACCTAAAGTTCACCCATTATGCCGCTACCCCGGAGGCATTCCTGCACCATCTCAAACACTTCACACAGCCGGAAAGAGCCGAAGTGATCCAATCAAACAAGCAAAATATTGTTCCCTCTTTTACCAAAAGAATTCCCGGAATCATAAAAATCCTGAGAGGATAGGGGGGCTTCCTCCCCCTCCGGTCTGGTAGCTGCAAAAAAAACAAAGGCAGAAAGGCAACACATTACACCTCTCTACCTTTGCTCATACACTATCCTATCGCCGCATCACACCGCTAAGACCTCACCTTACGGACGGCATCGATCACCGTTCCGTCAACCCACTTGATAATGGCGACAATTTCATCATCCAGTTGGGGTTTTTCCGGAACGCCACAGATAGCTTCCGCCTCTTCCTTCAGTGCCTGAATGGTTTTAAGGGGAAGGCCCGCAGCCTTAATTTTAGCAATCAGATCGGTGCGCTTAGGATTCACGGCAATTCCACGCTCTGTCACCACCACATCCACCATGGAGCCGGGTCCCGTAATGGTCGTTACCTCATCCTTGATCACCGGCATTCTGTCGCGGAACAGCGGAATGGGTAGAATTACGTTCTTAGCATGAAGACAGTTTTGCCAACCGCCAATACCGTGCAGCAGCAGCCCGTCAGAATGGGTAACCACATTCCCGTTAAAGTGTACATCCACCTCCGTGGCTCCCAGAATCATGATATCCATCATACTGGTAAGGTTCCCTTTGGAGTGGAAGTTATAGGCGTTATAGACGGGATAGCGAAGATGCGTCGGATTATTCTCGATGGAGGCAATGGCATCCAGATCGAAAGCCTGGGCATCAAGAATATACTCCATGGCTCCCTCTTCCATCATGTTCACCATGTAACCGGTAGATCCACCGAATCCAAGGCGGCATTTCCACCCTTTGGACTTAAGAATCTGGTGGGCATACCAACCGATGGCCAGGGAAGTTCCTCCGGCACCAGCCTGCATATAGCATCCGTCGTGTAACATGCCGGTCACCTCCATCATTTTAGCAGTGAGCTCTGCGATATAGAGGCGGTCAGGGCTTTTGGTAATGCGGGTGGTACCGGAAACGATCTTCTCCGGAATACCGATCTTATCCACAACCACCACATAATCCACATAGTTTCCATACAGCTCCATGGGGTGGCAAGGAAAGTCCACCAAATTATCGGTAACCACAATCACCTTTTCAGCAAAAAGATGGTCGGCAAATCCGTATCCCAACACGCCGCAAGCGGAGGGTCCCCCGGTTCCATTGGCATTGCCAAAGGCATCAGCAGAGGGAGCCGCAAGAATAGCGATATCAATCTTCACCTCCCCATCCTGGATGGCCTGGACACGCCCTCCATGGGAACGCAGAACAGCAGTACCCTTCATTTTCCCCTGAGAGCAAAAGCGTCCCAAAGGACCATTCATACTTCCTTCAATGCGGTTAATGGTTCCATCTTCCAGGAAGGGAAGCAATTGGGAATGACAAGGGAAGGAGGCCGAAGGATACCATACCAAATCTTTCACCCCTTGGCTGTGGGCTTCCCGAAACACCTCGTTTGCGATAAGGTCTCCATCCCGGAGATGGTGATGGGTACTGAGGGTCATACCATCCTTCAGTCCGCACCGTTTTAAGGCTTCTGAGAGGGATTCCACCACCTTGTTGCCATCCTCCGGATAGTCGAGGCATGTGGGTATTGAGGGGGCATATTTTCTACCTTGGGGGCGATGCTTTCCCACCCCTTTGAAGGGTTCCATGGGGATACCATTCACTTCTGTAGGGACCACTCGTCCCAATGCGTTTGTTACCAGTTTATCGTACTTCTTCATTTTCTTCTTCTTTCCAGCTATTTGTTAATAATCCCATCTCCACAGCCATGGCTATGGTACGTAACGCTCTCTTCACCACGGGGGGATCGATCATTTTTGACCCCAGCGAGACAACGCCCAACCCTTTTTCTGTGGCTCTGTCAAAAGCTATCACAATTTTCTTGGCCTTTTCTATTTCCTTTTCTCCGGGGCCAAAGGTCTGGTGAATCACCCCTATTTGGCGAGGATGGATACACCCCATGCCATCGAATCCCAATGCTTTGGATCGAAGCACGTTGGCTTTTAGCCCTTCCATATTGGAAACATCGGAGTAGACCGAATCGATGGCCTGAATTCTGGCAGCTTTACAAGCATTCACGATACGTGTTCGGGCGAAGAAGGACTCTGAGCCCTCTTCGGTTCGCTGTGTACCTAAGTCTGCCGTAAAATCTTCCAGGCCGATGGCCAGCGCTACCACCTTCTCTCCGGAGGCGATTTCAAAAGCATGCTCTACGCCCAAAGCACTCTCAATGATGGGCATCAGCCAAATGTCACCCTCCACCTTTCGCTCCTCCTGGATCCTCTTTATCGAAGCATTTACACGATTAATTTGCTCCACAGACTCACATTTGGGGATCAATAAGAGGTTGACATTATGGGGTACGACAAAGGGAAGATCCTCCAGTCCCAAGGGCAATTGGTTGATCCGAACCATCCGTTCAGCGCCATAGAAGTCACACTGACAAAGGGCATTCCTCACCATATAACGGGCTTCCTCCTTTTTGTCGGGAGCCACGGCATCCTCAAGATCAAGAATGATTCCATCCGGACGATGAATTCCTGCATTCACAAAGAGACGAGGCGTATTCCCGGGAAGATAGAGGCGAGAAAAACGCCGTTTATCCCGTGCTGTACGGTACCTGTTTTGTTCCAGTAACGGCATCAGATACTCCTTATCTGTATTCCATACTTTTTTAACTGCAGCCTCCACTCGAGCAGCGATCACGAAGGGGAGCGCTCCCGTGTCCTCGATACTTATCCGGGCATTTTCGATCCCAAAATAGCTCAAGATATCCGTCACTTGTTTGACGATACTTTTACCAAAAAGCACCTGCACTTTACTTTGAAGGTCAACCTGTACTCCTCCATCATCAACCAGTTCCAGGCTCACGAAACAATCTGAACGAACACCCTTACCCTTATTTCCAACATTTGCCATAGTTTGCTATTCTTTTTTGACAGTTCAACAATTACCCTTCTTTCACTTTTTAAAAAGTAATTTAATTTTGCCCCAAATTTATTGAATCTATCCAGAACAACCGGAGAAATTGAAGAAATTTTTATTTTGAGTAGCGATGGACAACATTTTTCTATTTCTTCCGTTGTTAGAGATGGACTAAAACTATGGAAAATAACTAAAAACCAAGAATTCATGAAAAAAATTGCATTTTTTATCTTAATGCTCGTGGCGGGGTCAACCCTACTGTTCACCGGATGTAAAGATCCGAAACCCACCGAAGTAAAACCCACCATCAGCTTTGCTGTAGGTGACGAATACGTCTCTTCAGACGTCACTGTACCTGCCGGATCAGAGATCAGAATTGGTCTCAACGCAGAGGCCAACGCCAATAGTGGCGCCAAACTCACCAACCTGAAAATGGTTCGCCATTTTGTCAACCTCAACAACAACCAAACCATTGAGTGGGACTCCTCGTTCAGTGTCAACAACTACTCTATCGATTTTCTCATCACCACCTACCAGGAAGAGGGAACAGACACCTTCGTCTTCACCATTACGGATGAGAAAGGCGAAAAAGCCGAGGTCACTTTGGATGTAACCACAGAGATCACCTACGGCCCCTTAAACAAATGGGAAGACAAAAAATTGGGTGATCAGAACAATACCATTGGAAGCTCTTTTGCCTCCCTCGACGGCACTGTTTACTCGCTGGAACAAGCAAAAGAAAACAGTGAAAAGATTGATTTCGTCTACTTCTATGGTGCCACCAACAAAGCCACCCTTTGTGCTCCCTCTGATGAAGCTGCGGCTCAAGTTTATAACAACCCTAACAATGGTGTTGCCACATGGGGAACTAGAAATGCTACCCTTTTCAAGGCCACAGAGGTAACCGCAGAGCAATTCGATGCGATTCCCGATGATAACGACACTCAGGTGATTGCGTTTGCTACCGGAGCAGATCAACCCAAGATCAACAAACTGGATGACGAAGGGGCTCCTGTGGTACTGGGTTTTGAGACAGTATCCGGCAAAAAAGGGCTCATCAAGATCCAGGAGATTGTTCAGGGAAACAGTATTGGTACAGCTGGACATATCATGATTACCGTAAAAGTACAACAGTAGTCAATTACCGCAAAAAAATCGTTGTAGAGACCATGCTTTCAGTATGATCTCAGAGGTGAACCCCATCCTTTTTGGATGGGGTTTGCGTTTATTTACACATTGATTCTTATCTTTGCCTCCAAACACAATCTCATGAAGAAAAAACAGATTCTCTCACTCCTTCTCTCTCTATTGGTTGCCGGAAATATTCTTGCACAAGAGGAGGGCACCATTACACCGAAGATGTTGGCACGTTTTAATAAAACATACCAACTAACCCCCAAAAATCGAGCAGCTTCCAACGCCATGCTCCACAACGAAATCAACAAGCTTGTGGGAAATATGGAGAACCAGGGAGAGGGAGATACCTACTTCTCTCACCGGGTAAAAACGAAAGGCATCACCGACCAGGAGAGTTCGGGACGTTGTTGGCTTTTTGCTTCCCTTAATGTCATGCGCCCCAAAGTTATTGAGAAATACAATTTGAAGAACTTTGAGTTCAGTCAAAATTACAACTACTTCTTTGACCAGTTGGAGAAGGCAAACCTCTTTCTGGAGGGCATTATTGAAAGCCGCAAAGATCCGCTAAACGATCGCAGAGTGGAGTGGCTGTTAAAAAATGTGATCAATGACGGTGGCGTTTGGAATGGTTATGTTAATATGGCGAAGAAGTACGGCGTTGTTCCTTCGGAAGTAATGCCGGAGACCTATACCAGCAACCACACCCGAACCTTAAACAAACTTATACGCCGAAAGCTGCGTGAAGATGCCCTACAGATCAGAGATATGGCAGAAAGAGGAGAAGGGTTGAAGCCTATTCGCAAAGCAAAAGAGCAGATGCTGCAAGAGATCTACAATATGCTCGCCCTCACCCTGGGCGAACCTCCCACCCAGTTCACCTGGCGATATAGGGATGCCGACGACAACATCTCAGAAGCGAAAAGCTATACTCCCCTCTCGTTCTATGAAGAGTTTGTAGGCGTAGATCTTGACGATTATGTGATGTTAATGAACGACCCCACACGTCCCTACAACACCCTGTACGAAATCGACTACGACCGTAATGCGTTGGAAGGGATCAACTGGGTTTTTATCAACTTGCCCAACGAAAAGATCAAAGACTTTGCCATCAAGAGCATCAAAGATAATGAAGCCATGTACTTTTCATGCGATGTAGGCAAACAGTTAGACCGGGAAGAGGGTTCCTTAGACGTTCACAACTTTGACTATGAAAGCCTCATGGGCGTATCCTTCGGAATGGATAAAAAAGAGCGTATTCTCACTTTCGAAAGTGGCTCCTCCCACGGCATGACACTGGTAGCGGTAGATCTTAACCAGGAGGGTAAACCCACTAAGTGGCTTCTCGAAAATTCATGGGGAGCATCCAATGGCTTTGAGGGGCACCTTATCATGACCGACGAGTGGTTTGATGAGTACATGTTCCGCGTGGTGATAAACAAGAAATATATTGATCCGGAGATACTGAAGATCCTCAAAACATCCCCCGTACTACTTCCTCCATGGGATCCTATGTTTAACCCTGCTCATTAACTTAAGAGAGCCAACATCCACAAATCATGTCGTACACGTCACTAGAAAAGATCATCTACCAATATCTCGTTGAATGGGGTATTGCCGATAAAAATGCTATCATCATTAAGGACATCGCCGGTTTTGTGCTACTCCTCCTGGTGGCAATCATTATCTTTTTCATTGCCCGGGAGATCATTGTCGTTATGATCCATCGCTTTACAAAGCGAACCAAGACAAACTGGGATGACATTATGGCTGAACAAAAAGTGTTCAGCCGTATGGCCTACTTTATCCCTGCATGGTTACTCTATGCAACCACCCCCATTGTTCTCAGTGAATACGAAACAGCCACAAGAATCATACAGGGGGGTATTGGGATCTACATTTGGCTCTTAATCGGCCTCATCATCTCCTCAGTATTACTCTCTATCAATAAGATCTATGAGACCTATGATGTTGCAAAGAACAAACCCATAAAGGGGTATGTCCTCTTTGTCCGAATTGTCGTATGGAGCATAGTTGCTATATGGATCATTGGCATTTTAATTGGCAAGAACCCCAGTAGCATTTTTGTGGGGCTTGGAGCTTTTGCCACCGTACTCCTTTTAATATTCCGCAATACCATTCTCGGATTAGTGGGATCCGTACAACTCTCCAGCAACGACATGCTGCGAATCGGCGACTGGATCTCCATGCCCAGTCATCGTGCCGATGGCACAGTGATCGACCTCTCTTTAACCACGGTAAAAGTCCAAAACTGGGACAAGACCATCAGCACGATTCCCACCTATGCGCTTATTTCGGAATCCTTCCAGAACTGGCGAGGAATGGAAGAGAGTGGTGGACGAAGAATCAAACGTTCCATCACCATTGACATCAATAGTGTACGATTTTGTTCTGAAGAGATGTTGGCCAAGTTTAGTAAAATCCAACTCCTCACCGATTTTATTGCCGAAAAACAGGATCTGCTTAAGCGATACAACGAAGCGAATCACATCAACGATGAGATTTTGGTCAACGGACGAAGACAAACCAACCTCGGCGTCTTCAGGGCTTATTTGGAAAGGTATCTGGCGGAATTACCAGACATCAGCAATCAGATGACCTTTCTGGTGCGGCAATTGCAACCGGGGGATCACGGCATTCCTCTGGAGATCTACGTATTCAGCAAAATCCAAAGCTGGGCGGACTACGAAGCTATTCAAGCGGATATTTTTGACCACATCCTGGCCGTCACCCCTGAATTTGGGTTATCGGTCTTCCAATCTCCCTCCGGATTGGATATGCGCGTCATCGGAAAACATTAGAAACGTTCACGCATCTCCTTTTTTAGGGAGAGGAGAGCCATCTCTACAGGCGAAGACTCCTGTTCCATGGAGAGAGAAAAGAGCGAGGCAGCAAATAGCGCAGCTTCGCTCTCTTCTTTGAGGGTAGAGGCTACCTGGTTCACTATCTTCAACAGCTCTTCTTTGGCGTGAACCACTTGCATCCACACCTCATCGGAGAGGTAGAGTTGTTGGCTCAGATTATGATCAAATTCATCACGAATAGCAGCCACCATTGCGTCTTGAAGTTGTCGGGCATTCATTCCCGGAACGGAGACCCTAATCACCAGGTTATTCAATGATATTCGTTCCAGATAAAGCACCAACCTCTCATAGGCCTGCATCTGAACAGGGAGCAGCTCTTTATGGGTTTCCCGTTTATGCTCCAACAGTGCCATCTTCTGCTTATTATCAAGATAGGTACGAAATAACAGATAAATCACCCCCCCCGTCACGAGAGAGGGGATGGTAAACTTCATAATTTCAAGAAAAGTTGACATAAATACCCTTTTTGTGCTTGCAAATATCTGAAAATTAAACAAATTTTGCCCTTGAATCTACATAGAGCCTACAAGAAAATATTAACAACCCAAAAAAAGTCCTTATGAATACGATATCAGAACGAATTAAGCGGTTGGCAGAATCGGCCACCTTAGCGATGACAAGGAAGAGTCTGGAGTTAAAACAGCAGGGGAAAGCGGTAATCAACCTCAGCATTGGTGAACCCGACTTTGACACCCCAGCGTTTATTAAGGATGCGGCAAAGAGAGCGCTTGACGACAACTTCACACACTACACGGCTGTTCCCGGCATCATAGAATTACGCCAGGCGATATGCCGAAAACTCTTACGCGACAACCATGTCTCCTACACCCCGGAGCAAATTGTTGTCACCACCGGGGCAAAGCAGGCACTGGTAAACACCCTATTAGCTATCGTCAACCCGGGGGATGAAGTCATTGTTCCAACCCCCTTCTGGGTCTCTTATTCCGAGATGGTTAAGATTGCCGAAGGAAAATCTGTCTTTATCAACACCCGGATTGAAGACGATTTCAAGATTACGCCAGAACAGCTCCGTGAGGCCATCACCCCCCAAACGAAGCTCATCATGTTAAATTCGCCTTGCAATCCAACGGGCTCGGTATACACCAGGGAGGAGATGAAAGCACTGGCAGATGTAATTGCGGAATACCCTTCTGTGTACGTACTATCTGACGAAATCTACGAACATATCATCTTTGACGGTCACCATGAGTCCTTTGCCCAATTTGAGGCCATCAAAGAGCGTGTCATTATTGTAAACGGGGTAAGTAAAGGATTTGCCATGACGGGATGGCGCTTAGGATTTTTGGCGGCCCCACTACCCATCGCCAAAGCCTGTAGCAAGATGCAGGGACAATTTACCTCCGCAACATGCAGCATTGCGCAAAAAGCGGCAGTGGCTGCCTTCGAGGCTGATCCCTCCTCGACTCCTGAATTGAGCGATATGGTAACACAGTTCCATCGTCGCCGCGACCTGCTTCTCCAACTGCTCAATGAGATTCCCGGATTAAAGACCAATGTTCCCCAAGGAGCCTTCTATGTCTTCCCCGATGTAACAGCTTATTATGGCAAGAAATACCAGGATAAAGTTATTGAAAACGGAAACGACCTATGCCTTCATATTCTTGAAAAGGAGTATGTTGCCATGGTTCCCGGTTCAGCTTTTGGCGATCCTAACTGTATCCGTTTGAGCTATGCTGCTTCGGAAGAGACCCTCAAAGAGGCTGTTCGACGCATCAAAAAAGCATTATCGGAGCTCCAATAAGAGTCGTTCTCTCTCATATACAGAGAAAGGCTCTTTTAACCCCATGGTTCTCCTAAGCAAAAAAATGATTGATTTTCTTGCCGACATTAAATTGGAGAAAAGATGTCATAGCGGGGATGACCGGCAGAAATAGCTGCTCATCCCCGCTTAAAAACATAAAAAATTCTCCCTCTCTATAAAATAATCCCCAAAAAAAGGCGTTTAGAATCCGTAACGAAAAACCTGTGAAAAAAAGAAACAACCTTATATCCTTAGTTCTCACGTTGATATTCTTTTTAGGGGGGAGCTATCATGCGTTCACTCAGCGCAATTATACCCCTCCCAATCTCCCCAAGTATGAAGTACAACCCTATCATTTCGGCTTCCAGATATCCGTAAATCAAATGTTCTTTACCGTTGATAGGGTGGAAAATATGTCAACGATTGTCACCCCATACAGCAACGATAAGTTTCCGGATATTACGCCCTACAAACAGAGCGATGGCCAGCGACTCATGCTTCGTTCCGGATCGGTATATAGCCTGGAGGCCTACCCCCGGTTGGGTTTCTCTATCTCCATCATTGGGAACCTCAGACTAGCAAACCATCTTAATTTAAGAGCTATCCCAACCCTCTCGTTTGGGGAGAGAATATTGGTTTATGACCTTCAGCTACACTATGCCTCCTCGCCAACACTTCCCGATCCGGACGTATTGGAAATCGTCACCATGAAGAAGGCGGTCACCAGCACCTTTCTAGAGTTTCCGGGATACATTCAATATAAAGCTGCACGAATTCGAAACTTCGCTCCCTATATCTTTGCAGGAGCTAAATATGCCATTGATCTCGCATCAGAAGCGAAAAAGAATAAGGATGAGATCAACAACAAACACATCAAACTATACTACAGCGATGTGATGGGTGATATTGGCGTGGGTTTTGACTTCTACAATAACTGGTTTAAGTTAGGCGTAGAACTGAAAATGACCTATGGTGTTCGGAACATGGTACGAAAGGAGGAGAACATCTACACCGATGCTATCGAATCGTTACGAACCAAAATGTTCACCCTCGGATTCACCTTTGAATAAAAAAATTTTTTCTTCGCGCCTCTCCCCTCCGCCGCAATTTTACTACTTTTATCCGGAAAAAATGATCGATAATGGACGAAACAATCAATACCCTATTTGACCACCTCATCGCAAAAGGGCAGCTCAAGCAGCAAGTTTTCGATGCAACGGCAGCATCTTTTGGTGCACTCAGAGAAACGGCCAAAAAAATCGCCCAGGCATATCAAGAGTCAGGAGTTAATAAGAGTGGGCGAATCCCCTTTGAATTTAAAAACAGAGGAAACTTTGAATTTGAGATCAAGTTTGGAGGAGATGTACTACTCTTTATCATGCACAGCAATATTTTTGAATTTCCCCGCGACCATGCGGTCTTCAAAACCCCCTATCTCAAAGAGGACAAAACACGTTCGTACTGTGGGATCATTAATATATACAACTTCCTGGCAGACTCGTTCAAATACAACCGAATGAACGACCTGGGATACCTCATCGGCAGAATCTTCATCAATAAGGAACGAAACTACCTCTTGGAGGGAAAGCGTGAACTAGGGCTTATCTACAATAACTTTGAGAAAAATGAGCTGAATGATCAGCACATACAGAAGATTATGGAGAGAGCCATTGAGTACACCATCAACTTCGATCTTTTGACGCCCCCCTACCAGACCGTCCAGCAGATCTCGGTGTATGATATTCGAACCACCATCGATAATATGCAACTCAAAACCGGAAAACGGCTGGGATTCCGCTTCCAAGCCGATCAGGAAGAGGTGAAGTAGGTCTTATTTTTCATAAAATTGATTTTTTTTCCTTTTTTTTTTGCAGATATTCAAAAATAGCCTACTTTTGCAACTCCAAAAAACAAAAGGTCCGTTCGTCTAGGGGTTAGGACGCCAGGTTTTCATCCTGGTAGCAGGGGTTCGAATCCCCTACGGACTACAGAAAAAACTAACAAATAAGTAACGTCAGTATTATGGCAAACCATAAATCATCAATCAAGCGGATTAGGCAAACGAAAACAAGGCAACTTCGTAACCGTTATTATGGTCGTACAATGAGAAATGCGATTCGTAAATTTCGCCTGTTAGAGGATAAGCAGGAGGCAACAACTCAGCTCCCAGGTATGCACAAAATGATTGACAAGATGGTAAAGAGGGGAATGATCCACAAAAATAAGGCTGGCAACCTCAAGTCTTCTTTGACTAAAAAGGTCAATGCCATGGCATAGGGGATCTTTCTCAAAAAAAGATTAGAAGCTGTTCTTCAGAACAGCTTTTTTTTTATCCCATAAGAGGGGTATATTCTCCCTATTTCCCCATTAATGGATATGAACTATCCCCAGAAAAGCGGCATCAAAACATGGGCAAAGGAGGATCGTCCGCGGGAAAAATTGATCCAAAAGGGTCGCTCCGTATTGAGTAATGCCGAACTACTAGCCATATTAATTGGCAGTGGTACACGCAAAGAGACCGCATTAGACCTCTCCCGAAAAGTCTTTCAGCATGCGGACAATAACCTTGCCGAACTGGGACGACTTGAACGAAGCAGCTTAATGGAGATCAAGGGAATAGGTGAAGCCAAAGCCCTTATCATTATTGCCGCCATGGAGTTGGCAAGACGCAGAGCTTCAACATCCTCCAAAGAGAGAAAGCAAATCAGCAACAGTGAGGAGGCCTTTGAACTTATGCGCCAATACCTATCCGATGAACCCTATGAACAATTTTGGATTCTCCTGTTGGACCGATCCAACAGGGTCATCCAACCGGTACAGATCAGCCACGGGGGTGTAAGTGGCACCGTCGTAGACCCCAAAAGAATTTTCACCACGGCCCTAAGAGGGAGAGCCTCGGGGATCATTCTTTTTCACAATCATCCATCCGGAAACATCCGGCCCAGTGAAGCCGATAAGGGGCTCACAAAAAAACTAGCCTCCATTGGCACCCTGATGGAAATCGTTATTCTGGATCACCTCATCATCGGCAAGGAAAACTACTTCAGCTTTTCAGACCAGGGATTACTATAAAAGGAAGGAGTTTACATTTTCACGAAAAAAACATAAATTCGCAGGCGAAAAATCAGTGACATGATCAAAGTAGCCTCCATCGTAGGAGCAAGACCCCAGATTGTAAAAGCGGCAGCATTTTCTCGTGCTGCGCGAGGAAAATACGCTGACACCCTGCAAGAGTACATCATCCATAGCGGACAACATTACGACCACAATCTCTCTCAAATCTTTTTTGAAGAGATGGGGATCCCCGAAGCAGATCTTAACCTTGAAGTAGGCTCTGCCTCACACGGGGTTCAAACAGCAGAGATGCTCAAGAAATTTGAAGCGGTGTTTCTTCAAATCAATCCTGATGTCGTGATCGTATATGGCGACACCAATTCAACCTTAGCTGCTGCGCTGGCTGCTGCAAAGATGCATATCCCGGTGGCGCACATCGAAGCGGGATTACGATCCTTCAACAAGGGCATGCCGGAAGAGATCAACAGGATCACCACCGACCACTGCTCTACCCTACTCTTTGTTCCCACACGTACAGGCATCCGCAACCTGCTTGCCGAAGGTTTCAAGGAGGAGAACCAGGCTCCCTACTCCATTGATCATCCGGGTATTTTTCATTGCGGCGATATTATGTATGACAACTCACTCTACTTCTCCTCCCTTGCAGAAGAACACTCATCCATTCTATCTCAGCTGAAACTCACTCCCGAAAACTTCATTCTTGCCTCCATTCATCGAGACTACAACACGGATAATCCGGAGCGGCTTACCGGTTTGTTAAAGGCACTGTTAAACGTTGCCGAAACGGATCAAGTGGTCTTCCCGGTACATCCCAGGACCGCGAAATACCTTCACGCACTCAACAACGAAACATCGGCAAACTTTTTCTCTCACCCCCAAATTATCATCACGAAGCCATTAAGTTTCTTCGATATGATTGTGTTGGAGAAACAGTGTCGTCTTATTATGACCGATTCGGGAGGGGTACAAAAAGAGGCCTATTTTTTCCACAAGCCGGTGTTGATTCTTCGCCGGGAAACAGAGTGGAGAGAAATTGTGGAACAAGGATGTGGCATCATCACCGATTCTGTTCCTGAGAAGATCATGGCAGCATTTAATCGGTTCAACACGGATCCTCCCTGCTCATTTCCATCCCTTTTTGGCGACGGTAAAGCCGCAGAATTCATGTGTAAGACGATCTTACAATCGTTTGCATAACCTCAAAGAAATATTAAGTGCATAACTTTTATAAAACACAGTTACATGAGTACAACAAAAGAAGAAACACTGCTTATTGACAGGATCAAAAAGCCGTTTGAACGTTTTTTACACAATGAAGTATCCGGGGGAATTGTCCTTTTAGCGTGCACCGTATTGGCTCTCATTCTGGCCAACTCAGGCTTGGGAGAGGCTTACGAACATCTGTGGCACCACGAGTTCTCCATTGGATTTGGACACGATAACTCCATCACCATGGGGTTAGCACACTGGGTTAACGACTTCCTAATGGTCATCTTCTTCTATGTGGTAGGCTTAGAGATAAAGCGAGAGATGTTGGTGGGAGAGTTAAAATCCCCCAAACAGGCGGCACTTCCCATCCTGGCTGCGCTGGGCGGAATGGTCGTACCCGCATTCATCTTTTTCTTGCTCAACAAAGGCCAAGACAGCATTGCCGGTTGGGGAATCCCTATGGCCACGGATATTGCCTTTGCCTTGGGAATCATCACACTGATGGGGAAAAGAGCCCCACTACCCCTTAAGATATTTCTAACAGCGCTAGCCATTGTGGATGACCTTGGTGCGGTACTGGTTATTGCCATCTTCTATACCAGCAACTTACAATTGGGCGCATTAGCCATTGCGGGAGTTATCCTTGCCATCCTCATCGTCTTCAATCGGATTGGCGTACGCAACACCATCCCCTACCTCATCGGCGGGCTTCTTATGTGGTATTTCTTCCTCCAGTCCGGCGTTCACACCACCATCGCGGGCGTATTGGTGGCCATGGCCACTCCCTCAAGGACAAGGATCGATGCCAAAAGTTTCATTAAACGAATTGAGTATCATAAGGATAAGTTTCGCACTTGGATGAATCCCGACGAGAGCATCATGACGAATCAGGGACAGCAAGAAGCGGTACAATCCATCGTCATTAACTGTAAACGTGTCATGAGTCCGGGACAACGGAACGAGCACAGACTCCACCCCTGGGTAACCTTTATCATCCTTCCCATTTTTGCCCTGGCCAATGCCGGCGTAGCTCTCAAGGGAGGTGATTTTGTTGCCGATATCACCAGTCCGGTGGCCATGGGAGTCATTTTAGGGTTAGTCGTGGGAAAACCCATAGGAATCACCCTCTTTAGCTGGATTGCCGTGAAGGCAAAGTTGGCAAAATTGCCGGAAAATACCACATGGATGCAGTTGGCAGGGGTCGCTTGTCTGGGAGGAATCGGTTTTACCATGTCGCTCTTTGTGGACAACCTGGCCTTCCCGGGAGTCCACTACCTGGAAGTGGCCAAAATAGGGATCTTAACCGCCTCGCTGACGGCCAGTATCCTCGGACTGGTATGGCTTAGCCTGGTCGCAAAGAAACATCCAACAGCGTAGCAAAGGTATTCTTGACCCCCTATTTTGATTTTCAAAAAAATAGTGTAATTTTGCACTCCCCTTTTTTTCAGGGGAAAGTAGTGTAATTTATTAATTAAATCTGAAAACAATGCTCAATCAGTACGAAACCGTTTTCATTATGACTCCCGTTTTATCTGACGACCAGATGAAGGAAACGGTTGAGAAGTTCAGAAGTTTACTGAAAGACAATGGGGCAGAAATTGTCCATGAAGAAAATTGGGGGCTTAGAAAGCTGGCCTATCCCATTCAAAAGAAATCTACAGGGTTTTATCAACTTTTAGAGTTTAAGGCCGAGGGTTCTATCCTTGCGGACTATGAGGTTGCCTTTAAACGTGATGAACGCGTCCTCCGTTTTTTAACGGTAAAACTCGACAAGCACGCTATTGCTTACAATGAGAAGAAACGTGCTGCCAAAAAGGCAAAAGAAGAAGAGGCCACTAAAACCACGGAAGAGGCAGCAGAATAATTTTTCACAGAAAAACAGTTATCATGGCAAACAATTCAGAAATAAAATACTTAACTCCCATTGCGGTTGACGTTAAGAAAAAGAAATATTGTCGTTTCAAAAAACTTGGCATCAAATATATTGACTATAAAGATGCTGATTTTCTCCTGAAGTTTGTGAACGAGCAGGGAAAAATTCTTCCTCGTCGTATTACAGGCACATCGACAAAGTACCAAAAGAAAGTTTCACAGGCCGTAAAAAGAGCACGCCATTTGGCTCTTATGCCTTATGTTGCTGATTTATTAAAATAAGGAGGTAGACCATGCAGATTATTCTAAAACAAGATATCCCAAATCTGGGCTTTACAAACGATGTTATTGAGGTAAAACCCGGTTATGCAAGGAACTTCCTCATTCCTAAAGGGAAAGCTATTCTTGCAACTAAATCCGCTCTCAAGGAGAGGGATGAGGTCATCAAACAAAAATCGTTTAAAGAGGAGAAAATCATCAAGGAAGCAACGGCCTTGGCGGAAGTACTTGAAAACATCACGGTTAAAATTGGCGCCAAAGCAGCTACAACAGGAAAGATATTCGGTTCTGTAAACAGCATGCAGATTGCAGATGCTATCAAGGCACAATACAACCATGAGGTGGATCGCAAAAAGATCTTTGTTGATGGTGACGCTATCAAGGAGATAGGCAACTATACGGCAAAAATCGTGTTACACAAAGAGGTTTCCGTGAATGTAAACTTCGAGGTTTTTGCAGAGTAACCCTATTTTTCAAAATATTGTTATCTTTAATCCCGGAAATAACAACTCCGGGATTTTTTTATGCTTACTAAAAATCAACTAAAACTTTTACGGGCACTTCGGCACAAGAAATACCGGGATCAGCACCGTCTGTTTCTGGCAGAAGGGATAAAAGTGGTTCAGGATCTCATGGATGCCTCCTTTCCCATAGAGGAAATTTTTGCCACAACCACATGGATTGAAAAACATGCACAAACCATCCATCAAATCCCCCTAAACTGTGTTACGGAAAAGGAATTACAACAGATCAGTACGCTAAAGACCCCCCACCAAGTGGTCGCCACTTGTCCCTTAAAGCAAGCGGTAAAAAAAGAGGTATTACCTCTTCTGGTAAAACAACAGATCACCCTTTACTTAGACGCCATCCGTGACCCTGGAAATCTGGGAACCATCATACGAACAGCAAACTGGTTTGGAATCACACACCTCTTTTGCAGTCCCGATACCGTGGATCAGTACAATCCCAAGGTGGTGCAGGCAACGATGGGAGCATTGGCCGGAGTCAATTTAACCTACATCACCGCAGAGGAGCTCTTTAGCAAGCACCCCAAGGAAGTTCCTATTTATGGCATGAGTCTTACGGGTACAGCTATTCATACCATCCAACCTCCCCAAAATGGGATACTTATTATTGGTAGTGAGTCACATGGCATATCTGAAGAGATCAACAAATGGGTCACTCACCAAATTACCATCCCCTCTGCAACACCTGGAAAAACTCAGGCAGAGAGCCTTAATGCTGCTATTGCTGCATCCATTGCACTCTACCATTTCTGCCAGTAAAAGAGACACCCACCCCAAAATTATCCCCTTACAACCCAACAATCTGATTTCATTTTTTAATGGGATTGATCAGAGCCTGTCCATAAAGTCAGGATGTTAAACAGCGTCTGTATCGAAAGTTCGAATTCGAGAACGGCAAAGGATGGAGAAGGTGAGCTTACAGGGAATGGATATAACCATTTAAAAAACAAGCATAAAGAAAAAGTTGGATTTTCCATACAGAGGCTTATCAATCACAATGCAGATAAAAAAAGATAGCGCAAGGGGTTCCAGAAATTTTACGGCAAAATCATGCAATTATGAGATCATCGTTAACCTTTTTTTAGTCCCCCCTACTCATTTCTCTTATGATATCCATTGCTTACACCGATGGTTAAAATATTTTATTTTTAATAATCCTTAGAAATTACTTTTTTTTTATATATATTTGAACCATAATGGGGAGAGTTACGTTACAATAATGTAAGTACTAAGAACGCATTCTATGAACAGCACAAAAGCTATCAATTATCATATCTCTGAGTTGAAAGAGATAGAGAATCTGTCGGAGAGAACAAAAAATGTCTGCATATCAGACTCAATACCAACCCTTTATAAAATAGTCGAGTACTACTTTAAGTACAAAAACTTCAAAGATTTACGTAACTGTGGGGCAAAAACGAATAATGAACTCATTAGGATTTCGGAGAAGTATATTAGCAAGTATAGTTTAACCCCTAAGAAGATTAAAATAGGTCCGGAGGAACGGGAATTTGAAGATTTCAAAATTTTCTGCTATAACAGCTTCAACATCCCAACCCAAGAGACGGAAATGCTTAGGGATGATTTCTTTAACGGTAGTTTTCCTTTATGCAAGTATATTCTTGCTATTCTTCAGAAAAACATGAATGAACGAGAGTTCTTTATTTTCCGTCAAAACTTCAACTATTTCACGGATAGTTCTAAAAGAACACTACAATCTATTGGAGATATTTATGAGGTAACAAGAGAGAGAGTTCGTCAAATATCACAAAAAATTCCCCCAATGATTGAGCGGGTTATTGCCGTATTTCAACGAGAACTCACCTATATTTACAAGCATATCAATTACAACTTCGATACGAAGCGTGATATGCTCATCATCAACAAAAAGGGTGCAGAAAGAATCAACAAGAGTGAAGGAATTATTATGACCCCCAAATTCTTTGCGACAACCTTTGCTTCTTTCTTTGACTCCGATTATCAAACCTTTCAGAATCTGGATAAGAACTACAATCATTACTATCTTATAAAGAGAGAGATCTACGGAAAATTTGATTTTGAGGGTGCTTACAAAAAGATGAATGAGATTCTTGCCCAACGAATTGAGGAGACCTATCCTTTAAACATTGATGAGTTTATAAAACCCTTCCTCCACACCGATGAGGAACGGTGGATCAAACGTGCCAGAGCCGCCTTCCGTCAAATTGCCAATGAACACCTTAACGTTGAGATCAGCACGGACAAAAAGGACTTCCTTATCGCAAGAAACACGCTTATCAAACTTTCCGAGCATATCCTTGCCATCCTTCAAGACATCGGACACCCCATGACGTTGCTGGAAATTCACGATGAGTTGGCACGCCGGACAAAGCGAGTACCCAGGAACATTGAATCCCTACGATCCTCCATTCTCAGTCTTGATGAAGTGGCAGCCATTGGCAAGACAAGTACCTACGCACTCACAAAATGGGGAAATGTAAAAACATCCACCATCAAGGAGTTGGTGAAGGAGTATTTGGAGAAGAAGAGAGAGCCAAAGCATATCAATGACATCACTAGCTACGTGGTTAAGTATCGGGATACTTCCAGCAAAAATGTACTCTCCAATCTCAAATTGGACAAAACCAACACATTTGCATTTTTCCAGAAGAACTTCGTGGGACTAACCTCAAAAGAGTACGCAAAAAAGTGGACCCAGAAATAAGGGGAACCCCCTCTTCATAGGTTTCTTGAACCACATGTGTCAACTCCCCTTTTAGGCAACTGTTTCAGGAGCCATAGGAGATGTGGGCAAGGAGTCTCTTTTCTGCCCACATCTCCTATTCTTTAAGCCTCCTACATCCAATCCTGAAAAGAAAAGGGAGGAGAAGAGAAGAAAAGGTGAGTCTCAAAGTCACCCAGGAAACAGGAAAAGAGATTCTCACAATGAATTAAATCAAACTAAAGCCGCAATTTTATGTTAAAAGCAGTTCTTATCACCATCCTGTTACTCTCTCTGGCCGTAGGAGGGATAGCCATAAAAATGTTCGTTAAAAAAGGGGGGGAATTCAAGAAAAGTTGCTCCACCATTGACCCTAACACAGGGGAACGGGTAGGGTGTACTTGCGGAGGAGAAACAGATACCTGCAAAAACCGCTAAGGGGGATCTTATGGTTAAACCTTCATTCTGAACCTATTCCAACAGTTCCCGGAACCCTTCCGAAAACCAAGTTTTGGACACGCCATTTTTGTCAGAGAAGATGAGGAAGGCCTCTACTCCGGGAGTTTCTTGCACCATTTTTTTTGCCCGATCCGGACCGAGCACCATGATTGCGGTAGCCCAGGCATCGGCATAACCACAATCATCGGCAATCACCGTAGCACTCAGTAGCGAGTGCGTTACCGGGTAGCCGGTAAGAGGATTAATGGTATGGCTATATTTCACCCCATCCTTCACATAAAACTTACGATAACTACCGGAAGTAGCGAGGGCCTTATCATGGATTTGGACAATCGCTTCCAACCCTTGACCATACACCGCATTATCCGAGGGTTTTTCGATGGCAATCCGCCACTTTGAGCCATCAGGCTTTCGTCCGGAGGCCTTCACCTCGCCACCGATATCCACGAGAAAACGGGTGATTCCCTGCTCTAACAGCAACCGGGCTACCACCTCCACAGAGACCCCTTGAGCCACGGCGTTAAAATCCAGGCGCATCCCCGGGATTCCCAGGGTAATCATCTTTTCATCCATCTCTATAGCGCGATAATCGACTAACCTCTTCAGGCTATCTACCTTCTGGTGGTTCATGGGCTCTTTCTCTTTAAAGGAGAAACCCCAAGCCTCTACCAAAGGCCCCACCGTACAATCAAAAGCACCCTCCGTACACTGAGAAACCTCCTGAGCAATGGAGAGGCATTCCAAAAAATAATCATCCACACGGAAGGCTCCACTACCCCTATTAAGTTGCGTAATCAAGGAGGTTGGATTATAAACAGAGACAGAGGTGTCAAAATCTGCGAGAAGGTTCTCGATTTGCTGTTGCGAAACCAACGTATCCTCGCTAAAATAACTAACACGATAATAGGTTCCCTGTGTTTCTCCAACAAAAAGAATCGGAGGAGAGTAGCTTTGGGTGCCACAAGCCGATAACAACGCAAGAAAAAACAGCCAAAGAGAAGAGCCGATAAATTGTCGCATGGTGTACATTTTTATCGGCTCAAGTTATAAAATATCCCCTTATAGAGGGTGGGAAAAGGCCCTTTTATCCGCCAAAATCGTCAAACATGATCATCTCGGAGGGGACTCCCAGGTTATCAAGCATCTTAAATACGGCATCATTCATCATGGGGGGGCCACAGAGATAGTATTCAATCTCCTCCGGTTCTTCATGATCCTTCAGATAGAGGTCATATACAATCTGATGAATAAACCCTACCGGGCCATCCCATTTATCCTCTTCCAATGGGGCAGAGAGGCCAATATGGAAGGTAAAGTTGGGGTTTTCCGCTTCTATTTTACGGAATTCATCTTCGTAAAAGAGTTCGCGGCGTGAGCGTCCACCATACCAGAATGTGGCCTTACGATCGGTTTTCACCGTGTTAAACATATGGAAGATATGAGAGCGCATGGGCGCCATACCGGCTCCTCCTCCGATAAACATCATCTCTCTTTTCGTATCTTTGATAAAGAACTCACCATAGGGGCCTGAGATGGTCACCTTATCACCAGGTTTACGGCTAAAGACATAAGAGGAACAGACTCCCGGGTTCACCTTC
Source organism: Bacteroidota bacterium (assembly GCA_002748065.1). Taxonomy (GTDB): domain Bacteria; phylum Bacteroidota; class Bacteroidia; order Bacteroidales; family BM520; genus BM520. Next base: position 46,175 of record PDRJ01000028.1, on the reverse strand, counting down.
ATGAAGCGGTTATTCTTCCGATCCCATGGAGGCGTAGCGATACGAATATTCAACATAATGATATTATCTTCGGCGGGATGATTTGCCATGGAATAGGCCCTAAAAAGGGGTTCTCCACTTTTCATTTTAAGGTTAAACATCCCGAATTTCTCCCACTCTTCACGGTACTCCTCATCAACCTCGATATCCTTTCCAAAGTCGACTTCCACAGAGGGAACATCAATCTGGATATAGCCACCAGAGCGAAAATTGAGACGTTCACCTTCGGGCAATTTAACCACAAACTCTTTGATAAAGGTGGCCACATTACGGTTAGAGACCACTTCACACTCCCACTTCTTAATCCCAAATATTTCCGGAGGAATCTCAACCTTAAGATCTTCCCGCACCTTTACCTGGCAACCCAGGCGCCAATTATTTTGTTGCTCTTTTCGGGAAAAGAAGCCGGTTTCTGTGGGAAGAATAGAGCCCCCGCCTTCGTGTACCTGGCAAGTACAGGTACCGCAGGTGCCCCCTCCTCCACATGCTGAGGGGAGAAAAATTTTCTGATTCGCAAGGGTTGTCAAAAGACTGGAGCCCGGCTGAACCTCTAACTCTTTCTCTTCATTAATGGTAATCTTAACTTCTCCCTGGGGGGTCAGTTTCTTTTTGGCATAAAGCAACAATGCCACTAACAGGAGTATCACCAACAAAAATACTGCGATACTCACCAGTACAACCATTCCTATTCCTACAGATTCTATCATAATGTAATGATTCTCTTGTTAACGTTAGATTTTAATGCCCATAAAACTCATAAAGGCGATGCCCATAAGTCCCGTAATGATAAAGGTGATACCCAACCCTTTGAGTGCCGGAGGCACATTAGAGTAGCGCATCTTCTCCCTGATGGCGGCAATAGCTACAATGGCAAGGAACCAGCCCACGCCAGACCCCAATCCGAAAGAGGTAGCCTCCGCAATGGATTGGTACTCCCGCTCCTGCATAAAGAGCGATCCACCGAGGATGGCACAGTTTACAGCAATCAAGGGGAGAAAAATCCCCAAAGAGTTATACAAAGCGGGGGAGAATTTCTCCACGACCATCTCCACCAACTGCACCATGGAGGCAATCACGGCAATAAACATAATGAAACTGAGAAAGCTCAGATCAACTGTTTTAAAGTCTTCGCTCAGCCACTGCAAAGCGCCGGGCGACAAAACGTACTTGTTTAAAAGATAGTCGACCGGTACGGTAATCCCCAAGACAAAGATCACGGCAACGCCAAGGCCCGCAGAGGTTTTTACGGTTTTCGAAACCGCGAGATATGAACACATGCCCAGAAAGTAGGCAAAGATCATATTATCAATAAAGATTGACTTGACAAATATGTTAATGAGATCCTGCATAATCTTTCTTGTTAGGTTTAATCTTCAATTAATTCACGGTTTTTATAGCGTTGTACCCAGATAATAACCCCCACGGTGATCAATGCCATAGGGGGAAGTATCATCAACCCATTATTCTGGTAACCTATATTATAAATCCCCATTTTTTCCAGTAGAGGATAGCCCCAAATGGTTCCGGAGCCAAGGAGTTCCCTAAAAAAGGCCACAATGATAAGGATTATACCATAACCGGCGGCATTCCCGATACCATCCAAGAAGGAGGGCCAGGGTTTATTCGCCATGGCAAAGGCCTCGAAACGCCCCATGATAATACAGTTGGTAATAATCAATCCTACGAATACAGAGAGTTGCTTACTCACATCGTAAGCAAAGGCTTTCAGCACCTGATCCACAAGAATTACCAGGGAGGCAATAACCACCAACTGGACAATAATTCGGATTCGGGACGGGATTGTATTACGCAATAGGGAGATCACGACATTTCCCAGTCCCAACACAGCCATCACGGATATGGCCATTACAAATGCAGGCTCCAGTTTAACCGTAACGGCGAGCGCAGAACATATTCCCAATACCTGCACCGTGATCGGGTTGTTCTTTCCCAGCGGTGTGGTCAACAATTTTCTATTTTTTGCAGAAAACAACGGTTCTCTTTTTTTCACTTCTTCACTCATACCTTAATGTTGTTGTGTAAAATAGGGGACATAGAGTTCAAATGTATTTTTAATCATATCGGAAACCCCGACGGAGGTTATGGTTCCTCCGGAGATGGCGTCTACGCCATGCGAAGGATCAATGGCACTATTTTTCACTCCTCCCTTCACAACAGCTACCGAGACAAACTCCCCGTTATCAAAAATCATTTTATCCTTAAACTGCGATTGAAAAGAGGGCGTTGCAATCTCTGCACCAAGTCCGGGAGTTTCCCCCTTATGGTTAAAGACTGCACCATAGAGGGTATTCATATCTTTTTTCAGGGCGATGGTCCCATAGATGGGTCCCCAAAGGCCTTTTCCCTGCATGGGAATAATAGTAAGCACCTTGGTTCCATCGTCAAAGATATAGGCGGGAAGGAGTACTTCAACAGCCTTATCTCCTTCATGATAGGCCTGTATATTCTTCAGTTGTTCTTTCAGTTTCACGTCAAAAGCTCTAACGTTGCCCTTCACCATTTGACCATTTTCATAGAGACCTATCACCTCTCCTGACATATTAAGAACCAACTCTTTTTTGATATACTGATCGTACATCACGTCCACCTCATCATCGGAGTCCACCGAGACCTCTGCTGCGGCAAGGATTGTTTGCATTTTCTCATTGGTGGCATTTCTCTCCTGGTATGGCTTCAACGCCATGGACACCCCGGAAAGCAAGGCCGCCACAATAACCACCATAATGATGGCAAATCTGAATATATATCCGTTACTATACATAATCACAAGAATTTTTAATGTTTAACCGCCACTTTTGCTCTCTTCAGACGACGCTTCACATTGGACTGCACCACATAGTGGTCAATCAATGGCGCAAACACGTTCATCAGCAAGATTGCCATCATTATTCCTTCCGGGTAAGCAGGGTTAAAAACGCGCACCAGCACCGCCAGCAGCCCAATCAAGAATCCATAGATCCACTTCCCGGTATTCGTTTGTGCTGCCGAGACAGGGTCGGTAGCCATAAACACGGCGCCAAAGGCAAAACCACCCATCAGAAGGTGTTCCCAAGCGGGAATACTCATATAATCGTTGGCGCCCCAAGCGTTAAAGATCAACCCCATAAGAAACCCACCGGCAAAGACAGAGAGCATAATACGATAGCTTGCCACTCCCGTAAAAAGGAGGAAGGCAGCTCCCAAAAGGATGGCTAAGGTAGAGGTCTCTCCCACACTTCCGGGGATGATCCCCAGAAAACGATCCATCACCGAGGGCAACTCCTGCATAGTTCCGGAGGTAGCAATCCCCAGGGGGGTCGCACCACTCACGCCATCGGGAAGGCCGGAAACCCAAACCTTATCGCCCGACATATATGCGGGATAGGCAAAGAAGAGGAATACACGGGTTAACAGTGCCGGGTTCAGGATATTCATTCCACTACCACCAAAAGCCTCTTTTCCAATAAGCACGGCAAAAGCTACAGCCACGGCAAGCATCCACAAAGGAATATCGGGCGGGAGAATCAGCGGGATCAGGAAGGAACTCACCACAAACCCTTCTGCCACTTCGTGCTTGCGGATGTCTGCAAAGATAAACTCAATCCCCATCCCCACCACGAAGGTAACAATCAAACGGGGCAACCACTTCAGAAAGCCATACCAAAGATTAGCCCAAAGGCCGCTCTCTTGTCCCAAAGCGAGAAAGTGCTGATACCCCACATTCCACAAGCCAAATAGCAAGGTCGGGAAGAGGGCCATCACCACAAAGATCATGGTTCGTTTCATATCCACCGCATCACGAATATGAGCACCGTTTTTCGTGACGGCAGGCGGAGAAAAAACGAATGTCTCAAAACCTTCATACGTATAGTAAAAACGCTCCAGTTTACCGCCCTTTTCAAAGTGCGGACGAAGGTTTTCAAATAATTTTCTTACTGGTTTCATAAATATATTTTTGATGCAGCGTTAATTCATCTCTTTTCTAAGGTAGTCAAGCCCTTCCCGCACGATCTTTTGTAGCGCTTCCTTGGAAGTATTGGCAAATTCTGCCAAGGCAAAATCTTCCGGCCCAACCTCATAGATTCCCAGATTCTCCATTTGATCAATATCCTTCACGAGGATCGCTTTAATGAGATACATGGGAAGAATATCCATGGGGAAGAACTTCTCCATCTCACCGGTTACCACAAAGGAGCGCACACCACCATGCAGGTTGGTATCAAGACGATAGTGTCGACGAGGAAAGAGCCAGGAGAAGAAGGTCCGTGAAGTGGAGAACTTGGAGAAACCGGGAAGCAGCCACCCAAGAAACTCGGGTTCATCTCCTTCAGGAATGACCGTCACCTGGTTATCATAAAATCCCAGATAGCCATCCAGAGCAATTTTTGTCCCGGTAAGCACATTTCCACTGATAGCCCGGGGCTTTTTTTCCGCAGGAATAGGGGAAAGCAAAGCACTCAGGGAAGCTCCTCCGGTAAGTTGATAATACTGTGGATTTTCTACTTCTGAACCGGTAAGGGCAATGGTACGAAAATCCTGGTAGTGTCCTGTCAAAAAGAGCCGACCGATACGCATCACCGCACAAGGTGAGAGCATCCAGGCGACTTCCCCTTTATTCAGGGGATCCAAATGATGCAGTTGAATACCGGGCAGTCCTGCTGGATGAGGTCCTTCAAAATAATTAATTTGTACGCCCTTAGCCTCTTTAAAGATGGGAGAAGCTTCCGCATTTTTCTTTAGGTTCAGATGAACGGTACCTTCCGTCATCTTTGCCAACGCATCCAGTCCTGTCTGAAAAGCAGCCCCCTGATCCTTTACAAGCAAGTTATAATCAGGAGCCAATGGGGCAGAATCAAAGGCACTCACCACGATAGTTTTCGGTTTCACGTTCACATCCGCCACAATCGCATAGGGGCGTTGAATCAGCGAAGGCCACAATCCGGAATTGAGAAGCCGGGTTTTGATCTCTTCTTCAGAAAGGGTGGCAGGATCAGCCTTCCCAAAGTCCACATACTCCTGCTGCTCATCCGCGTCTATGCGAATCTCCAATAACACACGTTTTTCTCCACGTACAATCTCCGTCACCTTACCACTTACGGGAGCACAGACCTTAATATCTTCTCGATATTTATCATAAAAAACAGGACTTCCTGCCTTAATATGTTCTCCCACTTTCACCAAAAGTTTAGGATATATCCCGGGAAAGTCCCCCGGCTTTAGGGCATACTTCTTAACGGTCAATACCGTAATCTTTTTTTCCGCAGCACCCAAAAGTTTGATATCCAATCCCTTTTTGAGTTTAATGCTTCTTGACATATAATGAATATATTACCTTGGTTTATAGTAGACTAATGCAAAGATATTAAAATATCTAAATATTTCAATTTTCACCCCCCACATCTCTCACAAATTTACAATATTTACCCATAAATGAAGTTCATCTACCAACAGATGTGTAACTTTATGGCCACAATGCTACGGAAAGTTTCACCAAATATGGCACCAATGGGTACAAAAAAAGAGAAAACCAAACGACGTTCACGCACAATGCTCCTGCTAGCAATAGCATTTTTCTTACCGGGAGTTCCCTTTACCATGGCTCAAAATCTGGATCAGATCCAGAAAAGGCGCCCCAACCAGGTTTTTTCCGAGACCATAAAGACGGTTCAGGTACAGCGCAATGGGATTAACCTCAGCGACCCCATACTCCTGCTCAATGGGGAGGTCACCTTAGAGTGCTCTTTCGACGACCTGTCGGAGGATTACAAGGATTACAAATACACCCTCGTCCACTGTGACCCATGGTGGCAGCCCACGGAAGAGCTGCAACGGGAAGAGTACCTTGAAAGCTACTATTACGAAGAGTACATCAATGACCAAACCCCCTCCTACAACACCATTACACCCTACATTCATTATCGGTTCTCCTTCCCCAATGAGAATATGCGGTTACGGATCAGTGGAAACTATAAGTTGATAGTCTATGAGGAGACACCAGAAGAGCCGGCTTTTACCCGAGGCATCATGGTCTCGGAGCAGGCTATACACGTAAAGGGCCGGGTCGCAAAATCGGTTAATCCAGCGTTACGCGAGGAGGTTCAGCAGCTTTTTTTCAGCGTGGAAACGGGGAACTTTCATCTGGAAGACCCTTACCGTAACCTGGAGGTTTTTGTCTCCCAACATGGCCGTTGGGACAATGAGCTATCCAGCCTCAAGCCCTCTCTTATCAAGCAAAACACCCTACTGTTTGAACAGGAGGGAATGATCTTGTTCAAGGGGCACAACGAATTTCGATTTCTGGACCTCAGGAGCCTGAGACATTTGACACAGAAGGTCTCCGAAATTGATATGATGGATAGGATTTACCGGGCAAAGGTAATTGACAGAAAACCGGCACGATTTCTCGCGTACCAACACCGGGATGATATTGAGGGGAAGTTTCTTATCCACACGGAAGAGGGAGAAGATCCGAACATAGAGGCCGACTATGTACAAGTACAGTTGTTTCTGCCCTACGACCGTCCCATTGCGGGGGGCAAGTTATACGTTACAGGCGATTTCTGCGACTGGCAATACAGAGAAGAGAATAGAGCCATATATAGCGCACGACAAGGGGGATATACCTTATCACTGCTACTAAAGCAGGGGTATTATAACTACACGTGGGCCTTGGTAGAACAGGGGCAACTTCCGGCGGATGCCACCTTTATTGACGGCACCTTTCCCGACACCCAAAATGCCTACTTAGTCAGGGTGTATTATAGCGATCCGGGCACCTACTACTACCGACTGCTGACGCGTCACCTACTGGACTCATCGGAGAGTTTTTAAGGGGAGGGTATCATTGCAGAGGAAGAGATTCTTTGCTTGACAGTTCTTTTCGCTCTAGTCTATGCCTTAGTAAATCATCCAACCTTCTTGAAAGATAAAATCCCACTGCACGATGTGCTGTATAATTCCAGTGACCACGAGTTTGTGTCACCGGCCAATAATAAGGATCAATACCCTTTTTCTCCAGCACTTCCAACGTATCTTTCGTCCTAAAGAAGGGGATCTCTTTACGATCAATTTCTTGCATAAACGCCCCATCAAACGCCTTTGTTCCTCTGTTAACCACAACAACATTCGCACTCAATTGCGCTAAAACCTTTAAGGCAAGCGGGGAGACAGGCCTTCTAACACTATCTGTCAATCCTTGTTCCTGCTTTTGTGCCCTTTCCCGGTAGAACTTACCCAGGAGTTTAGGCCAAAGCTCACCTGCCTGTATCAATTTCCGACAATTATTTAGTATCGTTACTATACTGGAGTTCTGTCTAACTGTTTTTGTTTTTTGAAAAGGATATAAGTAACGTTTTGATATTTGATCATTTGTAATCACCAAATCTCCTCCCCTATCAACAACTTTGGGAATTAATGGATCTTTTTGCGTACAAGCCAAATCCTCATCACTAATCATATAGATAATCAAGTCGGGCTTAAAACGGTCAACAAACCTTTTTTGATAAACGTACATATCCGCAAAATCAAAACCACTCCGTCCAAAATTCAGAACCTCCACCACTTTACCTACGGATATAGATAATTCATTCTCAATAATCGCATGAAATTGGTCTCTCCGGAATAGCTGAAAACTCTCCACATAAGAGTCTCCCAGAATGGCTATCCGTAAATGATCCTTCTCTCTTTTCTCAGGATATCCCGGCCCTAGATAGCCATAATCATTAAAGCGTCCCACCGCAAAGCCTTCATTGAAACAGGTAAACCGGAGATTTGCTCTTCTCTTTCGCCCAAGAACAGTATCAAAATCATTAAGCGATGGATCTTGAATATTGGCGAGATTGACAAATTGATCCAAAACAAACAAGACCATTAAGAAACTTAACCCGAAACCGATAACTATTTTTATTAATTTCATAATTAATACCTACAAGAAAAATATTAATAGCCCAAGTTCTTAACAAGGAAGCACATAAAAAAGCCTTTCAAAATACCGCTGATCATTTTTCACTAAAAAAGGTATTTAGTGTTTTCTCACAGAGACCTGTTCGTATTTTATCCATAAAGTCGGCGTTTTGAGAAGCGTTCGAGTTTATGGCTTACGAAGAGGAAAAAGGGGCGTTTACTGGGGTAAATACAATGTATTGAGCAAAGCCGAGATAACCATTTTAAAGAGAAGCACCAACCTTATGGACGAACACCCGTCAGAATTGAAAATATATAAAGGGTAACGCCTCATTTTGAAACATAAATAAAAAACTGATAAAAATCAGAGCCGCAGAGACACCATACACTACACCTTTATTTTTAATCAATAAAAGGAAGGTGTGCCTTTTTGTGTAATATTCGCATAGGTCAAAAATCCCCATCATTAAAGCAAAAGAGAGGGAGATCACCAAAAATCGCATCCCATATTCACTGGTTTCCCAGTGTATCATTTTAGTCATAAAAACCAACACGGTGTGAGAATCCGGAGCCCTAAAAAACAGCCAGGTGATAATCACTAAGATAAACGTAAGACTAACACGTAACAGATAGTTCAGCAGACTTCCCGGCCCATTATAGACAAAAGCACTTGGAATTTTTCGGTCTCTTAACATCCACTTATGCAAGGATAAATACAGACCATGCAATCCGCCCCATATTACGAAATTCCAACTAGCGCCATGCCAAAGACCACCTAAGAACATGGTAATCATCAAATTAATATATGTCCTCCTAACGCCTCTTCGACTACCTCCTAAGGGAATATATAAATAATCCCTGAGCCACGAAGAGAGGGATATATGCCACCTGCGCCAAAACTCAGTAATATTTTGCGATAGATAGGGCTGTTCAAAATTTTTCATTAGCTCAATTCCCAGTAATTTAGCTGTTCCCCTCGCAATGCTTGAATAACCCGAAAAATCGGCATATATCTGAATGGAAAACAAAAATAGGGCTGCTAATAATTCGGGAGATTTATAAATATCAGGCTGACTAAAAATATGATCCACAAACCTTCCTGTCGTATCTCCAATCATTACCTTCTTAAACAAACCGGTAGCGATTAAAACAATCCCCTTTTCTATTTGCTGCCGTGAAGGCAGAGGTGTCTCTGATATTTGCGGCAACAAGTTAGTAGCCCTTTCAATCGGTCCTGCCACTAACTGAGGAAAGAACGAAACAAACACGGCAAAGTCTATAAAATTATGGGTAGGAGTTAATCTCTTTCTGTAGATATCTATGGTATAACTCATGGTTTGAAACGTGTAAAAACTGATTCCCACGGGCAATATTATATTCAGATGCAAATAATCCAAATTCCCCCCAAAAAGAGAAGCCAATGGATTAAAGGAAGAGATAAAGAAGTCGTAGTATTTAAATACGGTCAACATCCCTAAGTTGGAGCAGATTGATAAGATTAGCCATCGTTTTCGTACCGCCTCATCATTTGTTGAGAACAGCCGGCGTCCTACAATAAAATCAATGATCGTCGATGTGGCTAATAATGCGGTGAAGCGATAATCCCAATAACCATAGAAAAGATAACTGGCGACCAGGAGGAGGGGATTCCTCCACTGCTTGGGCAGCCAATAGTACAAGGGCAATACAACTGCCAGAAATATAAAAAATATAAATGAATTAAACAGCACGATCTATTAGCATTATTTCTCTAAAAACATTCATAATCAGCACCACCTTGGTTGTTGTCCTGTCTAGTCTTTTAGGTTGGGAGGCCATTATGATCTTGGTAGGCTAAAATTGCACTTAAACAACGTTCGGCGGTTTTTCCGTCCCACAATTCAGGGATTTCTGGCTGTCTGTCTAAATGCAAAGTGTGTTGATATTCTTCTCTAATACGGTCAATATTGTTCCCAACTAACACAGAAGCGCCACCATGTTCACGTAGAGTGATAGGCCTTTCAGTATTCCATCTCAAAGTGAGACAAGGTGTACCTAATACCGTACATTCTTCCTGCAAACCTCCACTATCGGTGAGCATAATCTTAGCTGCCATATTTAGTTTGAGCATTTGGTGATAGCCTAAAGGATGCAATAATATCAAACGTTCTGGTGCAACTACCTCATTCCATAAACCAAATTGTTTCAATTGTTTCTGAGTGCGAGGATGAATTGGCCACAACAACGGCATATCTACAGCCACTTCATCTAATAAAAATCGAATAATTGGCTCCAATATAGACGGTGTATCTACATTAGAAGGGCGATGCATGGTCATCAATGCAAAATCTCCCTCTTGCATCTTTATACCATCTGATATCAAATTCTGCTCCTCTATCAAATTATCCGTAATAATATCATAAATATCCCATTGAGAAGCCTTACCCCTATTAGCTTCTAAGGTATCAATCATAATATTACCTACAAACTTGATTTTATTAGCAGGTACTCCTTCTTTCTGAAGATTCTCAATAGATAGCTTGTCTGGAGTAAGGAGTAAATCTGAAAGACGATCGGTAACAAGGCGATTTATCTCCTCGGGCATACGTTCATCTCCGGAACGCAAACCGGCTTCTATATGACACACTTTAATATGTAACTTTTTAGCAGTTACAGAACAAGCCAATGTGGCATTTACATCTCCTAATACAATAACCCAATCAGGTTTTTCTTGCAACAACACTTTTTCAAAAGCGATCATGGTATTCCCCACCTGTTCTGCATGCGTGCCCGAACCGATACCCAAGTTAATATCAGCACGTGGAATGTCCAGTGTTTCGAAGAATACCTTGCTCATCCGGTCATCATAATGCTGACCTGTATGCACCAAGAGATGTTTTATCGGGTCTATCTGTTGCTGATTATGAATCTTTATAGCCTTTATAAATGGGGCAATTTTCATAAAATTGGGCCTGGCACCGACTACAGATATTATTTTCATGTGTTATAGTTTTATATTTTATCTCATTAGCATCCGAAAGTTTATAAGAAATGATTTTGTCAGGCTTTGGAAATTATATTATTTACGTGTACGAAATTCATCAAACTTAACAACTTTAAATTTGCAAAATTTAAAGAAGCCAAGGGCTAAAAAACAAAGACTAACAACCTGTAAATAAACGACAAATAAATAATCTAAACTACTTAATCACAATTTGTTACAAAAACTTTCAGATGCTAATGATTTTATCTAAATCAAGCTATTTCACAAAAACAATTCAAATAACCATTAACAATTACCTTGCAATATGCAAACGAAACTTCTTTAATTCGGAATCGGGTTATTACATACCTCCCTTATTTGACCACAAAATATTTAACTGCATTTTTCACATTTTGTAATACCAATTCTTTAAGCCAAGGCAATGAATTTGCATGCCAACGCTGAGGATGAAAGGTAAACATAATGCGGAGGGGCAAAATTTCATTTTGAGCAGCGTTTATAATATCAAAAGTCCTATGATATACCCACCCTTTCTCATTCCACTGCGCTTGCTGAGACACTTTATCACGCACACTCACCCGCCAGCCATCCCATCGTCTACCCGTATCGGTCAAATAAAAGAAGTCATCAAAATCCATATCGAAATAGGGCTCACCCATGATACCATAATCGCGATAGCTATTGTCTTTCCACAAGTCTTTGTTATCGTAGGAAGAACGAGGCGAACCATGCATGCATATGGTTTGCACATCAACCAATTGTCGCAAAGCTTCTAAATTATGCTCAAAATCCTGCTTTGCCGCTTGCACATCACCTCTGGCTGTATCCATATTTTCATAATGATATCCTACTTCATGACCAAGTTTAGCTATATCTTTTATCACCGCTTCGTCCCAACTCTCTGGCACTGCTCTAAAATAATAAGAACCTTTCACCCCAAACTCTGCCTGAATTTGTGCAAAACGCAACGAATTGTATGGCAGCAAATCCACATCATGTCTTAAAATGATTACTTTATCGTAAACAGTATTTTTACAATACTCCTGAAACGTTATAAATTCATAACCCTTATTCTTTAAAACGAATAATAATTCCCTATATGCATTGATTGTAAAATCCATCGCAAATCATTTTTCTAAATCTGTAATAACCTTAGTTTGTATGGCGTCAAGGAACCTCTGGTTATTTTCTTTTTTAGCTACTTAAACCGATATTGATAATCGGGATTTTTACGCATTATTTCTATGCTTTTAGGATAATTTTCAATAAACCAAACCAAAAAGGCTGTTACATCTATCTTATCTGCCAACATGGCTTGTCTGCGTTGTTGAAATTCCTCTTTAAAATTTTCTAAACTAAGCAAATCTGTTATGATTTGATACAACTTATTGGGCTTATCTGTTTTGATACCAAAAGTGAGCTTATACTTATGTTCCAATTCTTCTAACACACTTATTTTGCCCACAAAATCATTAAAGCGTACCGCAGGCACCCCCAACATGGCAGCTTCTACTGCCATGCTCTGGCTATCGCCGATATACAAGTGTGCAAAAGCCATAACATGGTGAATATCTAAAGGGTCTATCTTTAAACGATACTGCTCAAATTGTGGCTCCAGTTCTCTTTCTGCCGTAATATAAATATCGCCCCTGGGCTGTAATAGATCTATAAGTTTTTGTGCTATTGGGGTATTTATACCCCTGGCATTGATATCGTGATAGGCATTTAACTTGGCAAACCGCAAAATAAAATAGGGCTTATCTGCCGAAAAATACTTTTCTACCACTGTTTTATCAGGAGTAAACTGATTGGGGTGCAAATAAGCCAATTTATGATACCCATTGTAAAAAGTTGTTTTTTTATTCCAAATAGAATTATTAACTCCCACAGGTGCTAAAACAGCAGAAAACCCACCATAAGTGAACAAGGTCCACAAAAAAAGAGGTAAATTTAAGTTAGCATCATCTTCTCCTAAAAAAATAGATGGGATACCAAGTTTTTTTGTTACATAAGAAAAGTCTCCCGATCCAATAATAATTTTAGGATTTAATTTTTGGGTATAATCAAGTATCTCTTTTTGAGCCTGTTTTACTAACTTAACTTTTTCAAAAAGAGTTGCTCCTTTTTTTGTAGAAAGCTTATCAAACTCCTCATTTACTAGTAGGTCAATTAAAACATCTTTGGAACGAGCCAAAATACTGACCCTATGACCTTTATTTTTTAACTCTTTAATTGAATTTTTAAATAAATGATAATGTGCAGGGTGATTTAATTGGAATAAAATTTTCATCCTATATAAAATTGCCGTTATTCAATAAAGTATATTTTTCAAACAAGGTCAATAATTTCATATCTGAAAGAGAATCAGATATAGCATACTTATATTGATAAGTCTCTGACAAATAATTTTTTGTTAAATAATTCACTTTTTCGTCTCCATACAAATGTAAATTTTCCATATTCTTATCTATCTCTTTAAATGTACTTCCATAAGAAGCCCATTTTATATTTCTTGCTATTTTATCAACATAATATTTGGGAGATGCACTAAGAAGTAATATTTCATCTCCTTCAGATTGATAGTTCAAAACATGGTTATACACTTTCTTATCTATACTGTTAACTAAATTATCGACAAAACCTTCAAAATATTTTTCACCTTTATTCTTAAGTATGAAAGACATTACTTTTTCTTTAAAATCATATGCACTCAAGAATCTTAATTTGCGTAAAAATGTATAATATAGAATTTTGTAATTCCAAATATTTTGTAATGTCAAATAACGAAAAGAATCAAAATCTAACAATGTTTTGTCTAAATCAACAACTATTAATCCTTTTTTACTCATTTTATGCGATGTAATAACCTTAAAATAATACTTATGTATCCTTTATAATCATTCCAAAAAGAGACATCAGATTTATTAGACGAAAAATTCTTTAAGAAAAGAATGATATTTTTAATCTCTAATTTGAAAACAGATTGAAGTAATGAAAAATATATTTGTGGCGACATATAAGTTCTTATTTCCGATTTGGTCATAGTTCCTTTGTTCAAATCTTCTGGAATTAAAGTCTTAAAATAGTTTACTCCATTCATTAACCCTTGATTAATTGAACCCCAAATACGAGGATTTACTTCTATTAATATAAACTGCCCCTCTTTAGTGTATTTGAATTCAAACATTGCAAATCCTGTCCAGTTAATAGTACTTAATATTTTTTCTGCAACTTTTCTCATCTCACCCTCTTTAAAAGATTCTCTATAAATACTAGAGCCTCCTGAATAAGGAAATTCTAAAAGTCTTTTATGAGCAAATCCAACTTCTATTTTTCCTTGATGTGAATAAACAGAGTATCCACACCCTATACCAGAAATATAATCTTGGAAAATATAATTAGAAAAATCATGCTCCCGATACTGATTTATTTTATTTTCATTATTAAAATAAATAACTCCTTTCGAAGAAGATTTATCCGTTGGTTTCCCAACAAATGGAATTTTTGCAGTGTGAATATTAGTATATTCTTTAGGTACATTTATTTCTAGTCTTTCTGCTATCTTTTGGAGTTCCTTTTTTATATGTAATTTCTCATAATCTTTGTACTCTCCAAGATACCATAATGTATTACCAAATAAATATTTTCTCTTTATTATCTCTCCAATGTAATCACTATGTATAGGTAAAAACAAATCTATCTTTAAATCAGCAATCACTTCACTTATCCTCTTTATATATGAAGTAGTATCTTTCTTTTTCAACACAATATGCTCATCCACATATTTTGTATGAATTTTTCTTGTATAAGACAAATTATCATAAGAGAATATTTGAATATTTTGATAATGCTTCTTTATAAATTTAGCTATAACAATAGCCTTATTACTTGAAATTTCACCAATTAAGATTTTAAACATATAATATTCTTTTTCCTAATACATTAACTACTAATTTCTCGAAAAGGTATAGTATCTTATTATTTACACATAAAAAGCGTCCATACTCAACCGAATCAACCTCCAAATTTCTCTTTAAATTCTCTAACTCCATATTTTTTAAGGTTCTCCTGCTCCCATAAAATCAAACTTCTTATATCCTTTTTTAATCATATAACCAATACCCTCAAAAGTAATTCTTACAGAAGGATAAAGATATTTATAATCATCATCTTTCCCTCATAAAGAACATTCATAAATAGTCTGATTAAAGAAAACAGGTAGTGTCCCAGGTTACACGTCTCTTTCAGGAACAGGAACTGGGCAGGATGCCCGAAATAGACCATAATTCTCATTCCATCCTATTTTTAGCGATAACAACAATTAATCAACTTTTCCACACGCTTACAATCCGTTCAGCGATATTGGCTGCAGACAATCCCAACGCTCTAACTCTTCGCCTTCCTTCAATCTGTTGATGCTTCAATGCTTCTACTAATGCGTTGGCCACATCATCAGGGTCATAAGAAGTTATAAAACATCCATCAAGTCCCCAAAGATTATGTTTCACATCCCCCACATCGGTACTCACAATAGGCCGGTTACACGCCATAGCTTCCTTGATCACATTGGGACTTCCTTCCCACAAACTGGTCAGCACAACCACATCAGAGGCATTTAAATAATAAGGAATCATGTGGTTAGGTACATTTTCAAGCACCTTCAACAGATATTTACCTTGAGGTAATAGTTGGAAAGCCTTTTCTAGCAACTGAAAATTCTTCTCCGGTCTCTTCGGGTTGGCCGCAAAGAGGATCACTTTTTTCCCCTCTACAGACCATTGCAACTTAGAGCGGGCTTCTTCCTGCGGCATTGGGGTAAAAATATCCAAGTCAACCCCATTGGGAATCACCACTGCAGAGGCATACCCTAAGTCCTGCTTCATCTCTTCAGACTTCACGATCACTCTTTTCCAGAAAAATCGGGCAAATAGTAAAATAAAAAACTTAAATGTTCTTTTGGCTTTCACATCGCTTCCCATTAGGGAGACGATAACAGGAGATATACCGGCCAACGTGGTTACAAAACCACATAGTGAATAGTGGGCATGAACCCAATCTGGCTGAACATCTTTATAGGTTTTTCTTAAACGCGGTATATTTTGAAGGTATCCCCGAAGCCCCCTTCCCTGAATGGTAAAATAGTATATTTCACAACCTATGTTATGTGCTAAGCTTACCCCTTGATTTTTAACAATGGGGGAGAGCCCATTTGCATTATTACCACTTGAAACAAAGAGCACCTTCATCTGTTACACATTACAGGTTATTATAATACCACTCACAAGCTAATGCAAAACCCTGTTTTGCAGAATATTGCGGATCATAATCTAAAATCCGTTTTGCTTTCACGATAGAGGCCTGAGAATGGGGTATATCCCCCAAACGCTCTTCCCGATAATGCGGTGTAATTGTCGCAATAGCAGCATCATGCCGGGACAAATTATCCCGAAGGATATGAAACAGGGCATTCAACGTCGTATTACCACCAAACGCAACATTAAAGACCATGGAGATCGCCTCTTCTTCCGGTAATACCAGGTTATAGGTAGCCGCTCTTTCTCTTATCACTGCTGTTGGGGTAAACAGGGCTTTCTCATTGGCTTGCGCCACATTCGCAATGTAGGTAAAATCACGGGAGAAACTGCCATCGCCATTAATCTGAGGTTGCTCTTTATGAATAAACGCCTTCACCCAAAGGGGGATAACAGCAGCATAGGGGCCATAAGGATCTTGTCGTTTACCAAACACATTAAAGTAACGAAGACCTATGGTCTCTATGCCGTATAGTTTGGAGAATATCTGGGCATAGAGTTCATTCACATATTTAGTGATGGCATAGGGGGACTGCGGTGTACCGATCTTATCCTCTACTTTGGGCAACATCTTAGAGTCACCGTAAGTAGAAGAGCTAGCAGCATACACAAAGCGTTTCACGCCCTCATCTCTCGCTGCCGTAAGCATATTTAAGAAACCATTAATATTCACCTCGTTGGTGGTAAGCGGATCATTAATTGAGCGTGGCACACTGCCCAATGCTGCTTGATGCAATACATAATCACACTTGTGTACTGCCTTTTTACACGCCTCCAGATCCCTAATGTCATCCTTCCGAAAAGCAAAATTAGGGTTTGCCAAAAGATCGGCAATATTCTCCTTCTTACCCGTGGATAAGTTATCCATGCAGACTACCTCATGGCCTTTCTCCAAAAAATGTTCACATAAATTAGAGCCTATAAAACCAGCTCCTCCTGTGATTAATATTTTCATTTTCATGTAGTTATTAATTTTTAATTTCGCCACCTTCTATCCCCTCAGGAGTTCAGGATGTTGTTTAAGATAATGCGCCATCGCATAAACATACTCCCCCTCCTCATCCAAATACTGTGACTGAACCTGCCAGTCATCCCCCTTAAACGTGTAATACTCATTACTCATTTCCAAGATGGAAGTACCAAAGTATACCGTTTGAGCTTCTATCACATATCCTTTTACACCATCAAACGCATAATCCAATGATAAATGGGGAACATCCAAGGTCTCATATATTGCTCTCACCTCATTTAATCTTTGAATGGGGAATTCAGATTCTGAACCTACTTTGTAGTTATAATGACTCCCCGAAGCTCTAAAATCATTTTTCTTAATACCTCGATTTAAGATATAGTAGTGATCCCCATACACTAAAATTTTCCAATCATTTGTTAAGTTAGGAATAAATGATTGTACGATAAATTTGTGTTGATATTTTGACTCAGGCAAATACCCCTGATGTTTTCTAACCCTAATATACTCTTTAAATTCGGAGACAACATGTTTCGTACGACTTATCATTTTAGCATATTTCACCAACTCATTTTCATCCTTTGCCAAAAAGACCCCCTTACTTTGAGCACCTGTAGCTCGCTTTATCACAACAGGATAGCGAAACGCCCCCACGGAAATATCTTGGTTCAACTCTTCCATAGAGCCATAGACCTTCGTTTCATTAGTAGAGATAAGGGGCTTCAAGCGACGCTGAAGCAGCAACTCCATATAGACTTTGTTATTATGCGCTCGGAGATAGTCAAACCCAGGGATTACGATGGCTCCTCTTTTCTCCAGTTCCAACACAATATCTTCTATGAATTCTTTGTAATGAAATCCCACCTCCTCCGACGAGGTGTACAACACCAACTGTTTATCCCACATCTCTTGTTTAAACACATCTGAATAAGCGATAAACTGCGCGTTAAGCCCTATCCGTTCAAAATACGTTGTAAGCAATGCTCTATCATAGCCACTTCGGTAAGGCTTAGCCGTGTATTTACTTCCGAAAAAGCCTTTATAGTCTGTTAACAAGAAAATCTTTTTCATTTCCATCCCTATTCCATTTACAATATTATCCAAATACGCTCATAACTATTGAGGGTATAAAATCAACCTATTTTTTTCTAAAATGCTTTACCAGTTTTTTGAAGCTAATCGCATTTATCTTCTGTTTCATTGGGATTTCTGAATTTAACATTACCCGTACTATCGGCCTTACCCTTCTATACCACCAATAGTAAAACCCCCAAACAAACTTATATCTTTTTATTAAGGTGAATACAACCCTCTTATTTTTGATCTTATAGGGGTTGAGAGTACCGTTTTTATTGTAAAAAGAGCGTGTCTCCACAAGATAATCTCTTTTGCGAAAAGAAATCACGGGTACCAAACTCACTCTACCCCTTTCGTTTATAAAATAGGGCTTGCCATCACTCCAAAAATTGGAAAAACAAAAATTTCCGATACTATAAAAAATATATTTACCCTTATACACTTCGTATGGCTGCACGGTATGCGAATGGTGGCCAACTATAACATCGGCACCCGCATCAATTAGTCTACGCGCTTGAGTAGGCTGATGCCAATCAGGGTAAAGGCCTCCTTCAAGCCTCCCCCCCCAATGCAAGGACAAGACGACATGATCTACTTGCTGCTTCAGCTCTTTAATAGCCTGTACCACATCCTCCTCCTCAAAATAATTCAGTTGAATTTTTGTCTGCTCTGGCTGACAAGGATTCGTATCTCTTGTTACATAATTCAACAACCCAACCTGAATACCTCCCTTAGACAATATCAAAGGCTGAAAAGCTCTTTGGTGATCTAAAGAGGCCCCCATAGAGGCTATCCCATTATTTTTCAACCAAGTAATGGTTTTCAAAAATCCATCATCTAAATGATCAAAGACATGATTATTGGCCAGGCACGCCACATTTAAACCTATATCCTTCAAATAGTTAATGGTATCCAGATCTGTCTCTAAACGAGGTTTCTTTCGTTCATTTTCTCCGTTATCTCCCTTAACAAAACACTCTAAATTACCCACAATTTTGTCAGAAGCTAATACCTCTTTCACCCGGGCAAAGGGCTTCTCTCCCTCCTTGTAGCATTGTTGGTAATCACCGTTTAATACAGTATCACCTAAAAAAGCTATTTGAAATACATTATTTATTTGTGACATAATCTCCCTTTCTCATTTCCTTGCATAACATATCCAGTGTTCCAAAGGCAGCTTCTTTTCAGTTAATATATTGCGTATCTTCTAAAAAGATTTTCTCCTCTATCTGTACCAAAAACCATCAAAAAACTAACACAAAAGATTTACTGCTTCATCACGCTTAGTCTACCTCACCTCTGCAATCAGCTCTTCCTTATTTTAAGTAGTTTAAGCCAAAACAGTCTATCATCCTTCTGAAATAACACAAAAACACTATAGACCACAGCAGAAAGAGAAAAACCACACAATATCAATGTCTTAACCCACCAACTATCACAAACTAACAGAAGAGCACTCACCAAAGCAGAAACAACAAACAGTCCCCCCCCCTCTATAAATCTAAACCGTATCTGTGTTTTTTTATACGAAAACCAATTCAGAAATATACTGAATACAACACTACCTATTAATGAAGCCATTGCAACCCCGTTTATTCCCATGTAAGGAATTAGGGTAAAAAGGAAAAAAACAATAATAACCAAACGCACCAAAGACGAAAAAATGTAGTACTCCGTTTTTTTGGCAATGCTCAAGCCAATTCCGGTAATTCCGGTAATAGACATTATCATTTTTGACAACATCAATAATAAAATAACAAAGGTAGCCTCTTTGTAATCGTTTGTTGCCAGGATATTAATAAAAACAGGAATAAGATAGGCAAATACCACCACAAAAAAACTAGAGAAGATCATGTAATAATCGTATACCTTTGAGTAGGTGTCTTCAGAATTATCTTCATTTATAATTGAAAAAGAGAGGGGGCCCCATGCCACCTGAAACCCATTAATCGCCATTTGAGATAATTGCGAAATTTTGTTGCCTACACCATAAACCCCAAGCATACCCACACCTAAGAATGAAGAGATAAAGTACCTTTCTATATTGGGGATAAAAGACGTTATAAACTGATTTACAGAAAGAGGAAGTCCAAATTTTAACTGGGAAATAATTGTATTGAAATTGCGGGGAATTACAAAATACTCTCTGGCAAAAAATAAACCAAGAATCGTAAACAGCAACATGCTAATAAACTGGGCAAAAAACAAATATTTAATATCGGCCCCCACATAAAGCATTAACAATATGGCTAGCAATATATTAAGCGTTATAGAACCAACGGATATTATAATAAATTGCAATCGTTTATATACCCACTTCAACAAATTCTGTGTATATCGAACCATTGCGATAAATGGAATGGTTGCAATTAACCAATACATCTCATGGAGATTGTCTACATTTCCAAAATATAAATTCAGCAACCATTCACTTACCACAAATAAAATAGCACATAATAAAAGAGACATGAATAGCTCAAAAAACAATACTTCGGATACAATTCTTTTTTGCTTTTCAAAACTCTTCGTATCATAAAAGAACCTCGCTACGGAAGTATCAGTTCCTGATATAACCACAACTAATATAAAAGCTGAAATTGTCAATAGAGTATCGTAGATACCATAATCCTCCTTAGATACCAATTCTGTTAGAATGGGTAACAAAAAAATATGGAGAAACTTACTTATGGAAGATACGCCACCATAGATCACAGAATCTTTTAATAAAAATTTTAGCCTTTCCCCTGTGCTGCTATTTTGTATCTTATCAACCTCCTCAGCCATTAGTTATAATTCTGTTAATTATCAACTCCATCTCCAACTCTTTATGATTTTTTTTAAATTTCGAACAACCATGTTAACAAACAAATGAGATGGGAAATAACACGCGCTATATTTCGAACAAAATGTTGCTTTAATAACTAGCGTCCGTCTATAAAGTCCGACTTCTTCGTTACGCTTGTCTGCCAAATGGTTATTTCGGCGTTGCTCAACACATCGCATTTACCCTGGTAAACGCCCCTATTTCAGCCTTCAAAAGGCTCGAATTCGAACTCTCTATACAGCCTCTTCTCAAACTTTATGGACAAACACTAACTACACTCCTTGATTACTCTTTTCTTTACATATTTGCACAATCAGATCCTTATACTTTGCTGCTAGCCCTACGCCTGCATATTTTTCAAACCACACTTTTAACTCTTTTCCCATCTTAATATATGGTTCAGGGTTCTTTTCGTAATCTAACAAATGATTGCATATATCTGTGGGATCTTGTGTATTAATAATCTTCGGAAAGGGCAAACCTCTTTCTTTCTCAAACGTATCAACATCCATATCCACATACTGGAAGAAAGGAACCCCCTCGCTCATAAATTCCCATCCTGTACCACCCCACAAATAGCCCCAAAATTCACCTCCTCCAAAAGTAACATGTCGAAGCAACTTAACAATCATTTTACGAGGCATGATAGGCAGCCATAATACATGATCTTCTATGCCCAACTCTTTCACTAAATCTTTGGTCTCCAGAATATCCGAACCATACTCTACAAGAGCAAGCAATGATTTTCTTTTTGATTTTTTTATATACTTTGCAAATCCTTTTATTAACTTATCATTTCCTTTACCACCATCAAGCCACCAGCTTTGGTTTTTTTTCCAGATAAGACTAACATGAGAAAAAAGAACGAGATCATACGCTTTAAACTTCTGAATAATATTGTTTAATGATTCATCATCCTCCCTACAACTATTCTCAACATACACCATTGGTATGGGATATCTCTTTATATTACAGCTGTAATTGCTTAACACCTCTTGGGTTTCTTTCTCAAAGGCAATGGCATAATTACAATTATTCAACCCTTTTTTTTGTAGCCTGACTAATATCTGTTTAAATAGTTTTTTCACAACACTTCCCTTACTAAACTGCAAGCCCTCTACATATATTCCAAATGGAATGAATATGTCCAATGTTTTTTTTATAAAGGCAAAATAACCGGGTGTAAATCCGTGTCCAATATAAATATCATAGCTACCAAATTGCGATGCGATAGAACTTCTTGATTTTGTAAAAATGCTTTTACCATACATATCAATGTCCATTTTTTTGATCCTTGGCTCCCACTTCTCAATATGCCAAGTGTCTCGTTCCGGCAGAAAATGATCCGTCTCATTATTGTACAGAAGCAAAGTAGCGTCAATACCTTGATCAAGCAAATACCGCAATAATGCAAAATGATTATTATTCATATTGCCAACTATTGCAACTTTACATTTATGATAATCCATATAAGTTCTTTCTAAAAAAAATATATCATTTAATTGTATGGTGTCTCTCCATAAAGTCGGAGTATTTGAGCAGCGTCCATATAGAACATTCGAATTCGAGGCTTGCGAAGGCTGAAATTAGGTGAGTTTACTGGGGTAAATGCGATGTGTTGAGCAGCACCGAAATAACCATTTGGCAGACAAGCATCACAAAGAAGTCGGACGTTATAGACGGACGCTATATAGTGTTTGTCCATAAAGTCAGCGTTTTGAGAAGAGGCTGTCTAGAACGTTCGAATTCGAGGCTTGCGAAGGCTGAAAAAGGTGAGTTTACTAGGGTAAATGACCATTTTGAAGACAAGCGTAACGAAGAAGTCGGACTTTATAGACAGACGCTATATAATCATTGCAGATTACACAAGCTTATTCTCTAACTCTTTTCTATCTGGAAAATTAACAAGCACTCCATAGCCTTTTTTTTGGTAAACCACCATACTGCCTAAGGCCACGGCATCAGCACCCGCATCTTTTACCACCGTTTCGATATGAGACACCCTTCCTGCTCCCCCATTTGCAATTACCGGAACACCTACACTTTCCGCAATTTGTTTTATAAGCTCATTGTCATAACCACTCCATGTACCTTCGCGATCTACAGCAGTAATCAGCAGTTCCCCTGCACCTAATCGTTCCATTTCGCAAGCCCACTCAACTGGATTTTTGCCTGTTCGTTTACGACCACTATGTGTAACTACCTCATATTTACCAAATAAGTTCTTCTTAACATCGATAGAGCCTATTACACTTTGATTCCCAAAATGCGCTGCAAGCTGAGTAATAAAATCAGGGTTTTCAACTGCGTAAGAGTTGACAACAACTTTTTCAAATCCTATGGTAAAGATCTTCTTTGCATCTTCAAAACTCCGAATACCACCTCCATATGCTAAGGGCATAAAAGCCTCATTTGCAATCTCTGTGAGCACCTTGAATTTAATTTCCTGGTGTTTTCTACTCGCTAAGATATCCAAACACACCAGTTCATCTACTTCCAGCTCATTAAATATCCTCACAGTGTTAGCAGGGTCCCCAATATAGCCAAATTTATTGAACTTTACTGTCTTCACAAGGGCCTCATCCCTTAGCAACAAGCAGGGTATTATTCGGGTTCTTAACATGATTATATTTTTGCAAAATTATCGAAGATTTTCATCCCAAATTTGTGACTTTTTTCAGGATGAAACTGTGCTCCAAAAATATTTTCCCGTTGAATAGCGGAATCAAAATCCAAACCATAATTTGTTTTGAGAATAGCGTTTTCTGGCTGTTTTACTTTTACATAGTAAGAATGCACAAAATAAAAACGCGACTCTTCCGGAAGTTTTTCGGTTAAAGCACTTGGGGTAGAGGATACAACCGTATTCCATCCCATATGTGGTATTTTCAATTCTTTCTTATCAAAACGAAACTTCAGCGTTTCTGCATCAATCCAACCAAACCCCTTCTCTTTGCCCTCTTCACTAGAATTTGTTAACAGTTGCATACCTAAGCAAATACCCATGATAGGAACTTTTTGCTCAAGAGCCTTATAATCCAACACCTCTTTTAAACCATACTCATTCAACCTTTTCATCGCATTATCAAATGCGCCTACCCCGGGGAGTAACAGTTTTTCTGCCTTTTCTATATCACTAAGGTCTGAAGAAATTTGAGATTTAACGCCTATGCGTTTAAACATATTAAAAACAGACCCCAGATTCCCCATGCCATAATCTACTATTGTGATCATACGTTAATTGTTTTTCTGTGAAGGGAAACAATATTTCAGGTAAAAACTCATTGGAACTAAATTAGTTTTAGCTAAGACATAAAACAAGGGTCTTAAACGTTCAAAACGTTTCTTGTATGTTTTGAATTCATACCAGGAACGTGGTTTCTTTTGCATGATTGCTTCAAATTCCTCGTCGGTCAAATCAAGTCGTTTTTTGAAATAATCAAGCAAGCCCTCTTCAAGTAAGGGTTCTGAATTATATTCTTTCCACGCTTCTTCACGAGTCATTTTACCAAGCCTCACCTTGGCAGAAAGGGTATTATTTCTAAAATCAGTATTGAATTTAACAGGCATATAATAACTGTGATAAAATGCTGTCATCCGATTTTCTAAGTGGTGTCCCCCATAATATTTCCAATCATACTCCTTTTCCAAAAAAGCCCTTGCATCTTCTTTATTATATGCTAAATACCAAAATGGCCGTATTTTTCGTATACGTTTAAAAACAGTCCAGTATATGAAACGCGAGAAAGTCATCAACGGATAAGACTTTATCGACATCTTTCCATACTTTCGGTGAATACTCTTAATATACTTCCCGTCAAAATAATTCCTACCCACAGGAGTAATCCCCTCAGTAACGAAAGAATGTCCTTCAAAAACATATTTAATACCATATTTTGATGCTGCTCTATAAAGCGTTTCTGCCAAGGCAAGGTCTGTTGAGGCCTCAATTTCGGCTACACTGGCTTTAAAAAATGCCTTAAAAATATCATCTACCTCCTTATTATTTACGACATGAGTATATAAATCAATATCTAAGGCTGTTAATACTTTTCGAATATTCTCAGTAGCAATCGCACTATTCCAGGTATTATCGTAATGCACAGCCAACGGTCTTAATCCCCATTGCTTAGCAAGATACAACATATAAGAAGAATCTGTACCCCCACTAACCCCGATGACACAATCATACTTTTTTCCCTTTCCTTTTTTCTTAATTGTATTGACAATATCCATGAGAGTCTGTTCTCCTTTATCAAGACCCGTTGCATATTGCTTTTTAAGATTCTCAATCTGAGTACAATAATTACATACGCCTTCTTTATCAAATGAGATACCATTTACTCTTTCATCATAAATGCAATTTGAGCAAACCTGTAATTTGGTACTACTTAAATCGGGATTATAACTAATCATTACTTATTATTTTTGCAGGGTTTCCTGCTATTTTACAATTACCGGGGAATGATTTGTTAACAAAACTATTGGCGCCAACTATTGTTCCTTTTCCTAAACGCACACCTTTAGCAATAATTACATTAGGAGCTATATAGCAATTATCTTCTATAACTGTCTTCGAATAGCTATATGGTTTCTGTCCTCCACTGATAGCCCAAGCAACAGTATCATGACTGTAAATTTGTACACCGGTAGAAATAGAACAATAAGACCCTATTTCTAACCCTCCACTACCGTCCAATACGGTATACGGTCCTATCCATGTATGTCCACCTACTTTTACCTCGCCAAATACTAAAGAGGAGTCATAAATACTGGTCTTATCGCCAAATCCAAGAAAACGAGCTTTTTCCCATCTGTCTGTAAATAATTCATTCATTGGAAGCACTCGTTTATATTGTCTTCTCATTAAATTTCTTTTGACCTTAAATACTCTCTTGACAAATGTAACTATGCTCATTTTATCTTCTCATTATTCAAAAATACCCTCACCCACCATTCAAAATTCATAAAACTCCAAATCAACAATCGATGGTTTACCCCTTTGTTTATATGTTCATCTATAACTTGTTCAATATAAGACTGGTTAATAAACTCGGAAGATGCGGTTTTCTTATTAAGCAATAAATCTTGTATATAACTGGCATTTTCTCCACGATACCAACTTTCGTCCGGAGCAGAAAACCCCTGCTTTTTACGTTCTAATATTTCTTTAGGAATAAAACCTAACATGGCTTTTCGCAATACATTCTTACCATCATCAAATAATCTGTAAGACATTTTATTTTTACGGTAAGCTGTTTCATTCTCGTTAATTCGTTCAATTTCCTTATGAAGGTTTCCTAATTTGTGTCGTACTGGAATTTTTTGAGCAAATTCAACTAAATCGTTATCTAAAAAGGGGAACCTTTCTTCCAAACCATTAGCCATAGCCAATTTATCACCAACGAGTAATAATCCCGGTAAGAATGTCTTGATTTCAAAATATAATGAATTTTGTATATGGTTCTCCGGAGTATCGTATTTTAATTTTTGGTTAAAGTTAAACACATTCTCAAAAACTTGCTTTGGCTGGTTCACATCAATATTTGTTACATTGGATGTAAAGAGGTTATTTTTGCGATCTTCGTATGGTACCAAACGTTGCCAAAAATCATAATATTGCTTGTAAAAATCTTTCTGGCTTACTGAATCAAAAATCCGATAATACCTCCAAGGATAACCACCATACAGCTCATCTCCACCAGTTCCTTGTAATGCTACCTTCACAAATTTTGAAGCCAACCTGGAGATATAATAGTTAGGATAAGACATCCCCACCCTAATATCTTCTAAATGATATACCACTCTGGGAAGAGACCAAGACAAATCACCCGAATTAATCACCTGCTCATAATGCTCTGTTTTAAAATAACTAGCCATCAATTCAGCTGCTCTTCGTTCATCATAATTGGCTTCTACACCTGTAACAGCACTCATATCAAAACCAGCTGTAAAAGTTGACAAACGGTCTATTTGTTTTGAAGCAATAGCCGTAATAGAACCACTATCCATGCCCCCGGACAAATAGGAACCTACAGGCACATCTGCTATTAATTGCCTATTGACGGCCTGCTTAAACAAACGTTCTGTTTCAAGCTGAGCCTCTTCAAAAGACATCTTCTCGTCGGGCTCACTAAAGTCATAATCCCACCACGACCGATGCTTTACATACTTAGATTCAGAAGTAATCGTTACGGTATTGGCCGGTGGTAACATACTCACACTCTTAAATAGAGTATGGTATGAAAATAGATTCTGAAAAGTAAAATACTCATTTAATGCTTCAAAATTCAATTCCGTCTTAAAATCAGGGTGCGCAATGATCGCTTTTATTTCTGATGCAAAGACCAACGTATTGCCATTAAACCAATAATATAAAGGTTTAACGGCAAATCTATCTCTACTTAAAGTAAGTGTTTTTTCTCGATTATTCCATGCACCAATGGCAAACATACCATTTAATCGTTCAAAAAAGGAAGTACCATATGCGGCTAAACCCTCAACGACAACTTCTGTATCTGTCTGAGAAACAAACGAATGCCCTAATGCTCTTAATTCCTGTTTCAATTCCAGGAAATTATAAATTGCACCATTAAATACTACAGTCCACGTGCCATCTTTAGAAGTCATCGGTTGCAGCCCCTTATCAGAAACATCTAATATAGAAAGTCTTTTATGCCCCAAAGCAATATTTTCTTTCACATAATACCCCTCACCATCCGGACCTCTATGGGCGAATGCTTCTGCCATCTTTTTAATACCCATCAACGGAAAAGAGGCCCCATTCAAATTATAAACACCTACAATACCACACATGACTTACCAACAAAAAATTAAACTCTCTAATTCACTAAGATAAAAAACACAAACAAAACGCTAGTAATCCTCTTTTAAAAACTCCCTTATTATAGGTTCATAATAGATATGCCCTTCAGGATGTGTAACACACTCAACATTTGACAACGAGTCAAAAGAAGTAGCTGTTATCAACTCTTGAGCCTCTTTACCATAAAGACCTGTTTCCTTGAGCCCATATGTAAACAAAAATTTTGTTGACAATGAATTTAGTTCACTATAAACTCTAGTTGAATTATAAATATATCTGTAGTTAGGAATTATTATTTGACTGTGCCCACTCTCATAGGGTGCATCCATTTGTATTGAATAACCAGATGCTATAATTGCCTTGTCAGGTTCTGATTGAAAGCAATTAAGCAAGGCAGCAGCTCCTCCTTGTGAAAGCCCAACAACAAATAATTTATCATATTCCTTTTTGATGAATTTACTTAAGGCTATACTTTGCAACAGATAATAGGATGAATAGGATCCCCCCATATTAATTAGATAATTAACGTATGAAATGTGTCCGATTTTATTATTACCATTGTGTATTGCAAGAATATCCTCATTGGGTTTAATATAAATATACAAATCAGCATAACCGATTAACACATCATCAATATTACATTGATAATTATCAGAAATTTCTCTCTTTTTTAATATTTGAGAAGACTGATTAATTCCTGAACCGGGAATAATATTAACACCCACCGTTGAATTTTCCCCCTTTACATAATATGCATATACGGTATCAATTTTATCGTTATAGGTATATATACCCCTAAATAAACCATCATTTATGCTCGAACTTTTTAAAATTATATGTTCATATAAACGCGTAATATCATCAATTTCGAACAACATTTTCTTAATACGCATAGTTAATTCATCATTAGTTCTAACCGGTTTATACAATAAATCTTGAGAATCTAAGATTGGATCAGTAAAATGTCTATCAAACTCAGCCACGGCATTGGCTCTTTTTTTAACAATACTCTTCATGTATTTGTAAGGCATTAATTCAAACTTAACACTGACAACACCCCATAACCAACTAAGTATTACAATCGCAAAAATCACAGTTATCCATACAATCTTCTCTTTAATCCAATTCATAGTCAACTTCTCTAAAATAAATACTGTTTAACTCAACAACTATAGATGTTTCCTTAACTCATTAATAATTCTTTTCTGTTGTTCCAACGTTAAATCATTAAATAAAGGTAATGTTAATGCGTGATCAAAACACCACCTACTATTACACATATCACCTTCAACTCTAACTAAAGGATGATCATTAAACGCATGATGCATATGCAGAGAGTAGGTTCCTATTTGAACTTCAATGCCTTCAGAACGCATTTGGGTCATAATCTCGTCTCTGTTATCAACATAAACGATAAAAGACTGGTAGCTATGCTCTCCCTTTGAAGTGGTTATAGGCAATGATATACCACTCTTTGTTCCTATCAATTCGATATACTGTCTTGCTAAATCTCTTCTTTTTGCAAGCAAAGTATCTATTTTGATCATTTGTCCTAAGCCAACAGCCGAAAGAATATTACTTAGCTTATAATTAGTCCCTATCTGATGAAATTGAATACCTTCCCTACTATTGGCAGACATATCCATACCAAAATGTTTATAGGAGATCATCCACTCTGCCCACTTTTGGTTATTGGTGGTTACTACACCTCCTTCTCCGGTAGTAATAAATTTTCGAGGATGAAAAGAGAAAACAGTAATATCAGCCAGACTCCCAACTTTTTGATGGTTGTATTCTGCTCCAAGAGATGGAGCTGCATCTTCTACAATATATAAATTATATTTGTTCTTTATATAATTAAGTCTTTCGTAATCAAGCGGATTCCCAAAAGCAGAAACCGGAATAATAGCTTTGGTTTTCTCTGTAATCGCATTTTCAAGAGCATCATAATCGATAAGCATTGAATTCTTTGACACATCTACGATCACAGCTGTTGCTCCGACGATGGGTACTACTGAGGCTGTTGCAGGATACGTATAATCAGGCACA
Source organism: Bacteroidota bacterium (assembly GCA_002748065.1). GTDB lineage: Bacteria > Bacteroidota > Bacteroidia > Bacteroidales > BM520 > BM520. The sequence continues at coordinate 16,193 of PDRJ01000028.1, read as the reverse complement.
ATAACCTCATCACCTTGTCCAATTTTCAATGCACGCAAAGCCAACTCCAAGCCGGTTGTACAAGATGTTACAGCAATTGCATAATCCGTATCTACATATGCTGAAATTTTATTTTCAAAATCTTTTGTAACAGGTCCCTCTGTCAAATATCCAGAATCAAGTACTTCTAATACTTTTTGCTTTATCGCAGTATCTATATAGGGCTTTATTAGTGGAATTTTCATCATCAAATTATTTATCTATACCTACTTTCTTTCTCCATGCAATTAGTTTTTTAAGACCATCTTCCAGAGAGTTTTTATATTTAAAACCAATTTCTTTTTCCGCTTTCTGACGTGAACCTATTCTATTTTGGACAAATTGTCGCGCATCATCATCTGCGTAAGGAACATATTTCACCTTCAGGTTCGATTGTTTTAAATCCAAAATAGTATCACACAATTTTTTTATTGATGTTTGAACCTCTGTGCCAACATTATAAAAAGCATGGGAGACTTCAGACAACAAAGCAGCAATATTCGCTCTGGCCACATCCTCAACATATATAAAATCATAAGCCTGACTACCATCACCATTAATAACAGGTTGTTCGTTTGCTTCAATCTTATTTAACATGATAGGCACCACTCCACTATATACCGCATGCTGATCTTGCCCCGGACCATACACATTCATATATCTCAAACCGATTACCTCCAAACCATACCTATCGTTGTAAGCTGTACACATTGCCTCACCAGCAATCTTGGTAGAACCATAAAAGTTTTTATTGTTAAACGGGTGTTCTTCTGTCATTGGCACCTGAACGGCATCTCCATATACAGAGGCTGAAGACGAATAGATTAGTTTTTTCACCTTGTTTTTTACACAAGCTTCCAAAACATTAAACGTACCTTGAACATTCACATCAAAGGCTGTTCTGGGAAAGTCTTTGCAATGTAGTAACCACATCGCTGCTAAATGAAAAACATAATCGACATCCTTCATTGCAACATCTAAAATATCGATATCTCTAATATCACCACCAAGCGAAAAAACATGACATCGATCATCTTTTAACGACTCTTGGATATTCTCCATTTTCCCCCTTGCAAAATTGTCATATATTACAACTTGCTTCACGGGGTATTTTAACAACTCTGCCACAAGGTGGCTACCTATAAACCCAGCTCCTCCTATTACAAGTACTTTTTTATTATTTAACTTCTTCATAATTTATTATTTTATCAAAAACTAATTTCTATACTTTTTTAATTCTTTCTTTCAAGCAACCCTTAAGCTTCATACCCTTCTAAAAAAGAGGATAAAGCGCCACAAACTTAGCATTGAGTTATTGTTCCAATGTATGGTACTGGCTTTAGTTCCCAAATAGCGGCCTAATACAGATCACGCACAAAATCCCGCCAATACTCTCCCGATCTACTTTCGCCTCAACGCTCTATTAATGCTATCAATTGCAACCTATTAACAAACACAATCCATACACTGCGCCACTTCTTCTATGCAAAAAATATTTAAACCGGAGGGCTTCTGCGTTATGCTTCTCTTCCAAATGGTCATTTACCTCAGTAAACGCCCCTATTTCAGCCTTCACAAGCCTCGAATTTGAACGTTCTATACAGCCTCTTCTCAAAACGCTGACGTTATGGAGAGATACTAATTACAACTTTCGAGTACGATTAATCATTAATTTAATATGTAATTATCAATAATATAATCGGCTATTGATAAGGCAGAGGTAGCTCCGGGCGAAGGCGCATTTAGCACATGGATTTGATTTTCGAATCGCTCAATTCTAAAATCCATAATTAATGTTCCCTGTTTGTCCATTGCTTGTGCTCTGACGCCTGAAGTTCCTTTTTCTATCATATTACTCCTTATGTCGGGGACTAACGTTTGAGCTCTTTTCAGAAATAACCTGCTTGATAAAGATCCTCTAAATTCATTCATAGTAAATGAAAAGTTTTTCAAAATGAAGTTTAGAAAACCTTTGTACATTACACTATCCATGGTTTCTTTTAGCGAAAAGTCTTTAATGCTGTATCCTTCTCTTTTCAATGCAAAAACAGCATTAGGACCGACTTCGCGTGCTCCATTGGTTAACCTTGTAAAATGAACTCCTAAAAAAGGAAAATCAGGATCTGGAACAGGATATATCAGATGATTTACCAAATCTTTATATTCATCTTTTATCGACATATACTCTCCTCTAAAGGGAATAATATGCAAAGGTCTTTTATTTCTAGTCAAGTACTTGTACGTTAAATCAGAATACAATCCTGAACAGTTGATCAATAAATCAAACTCTAATTCCCTTTCCCCCCTCTGTATTATACTTTTACCTCTTACTGAGTTTACTTTATCAATTTTTGAGTTAAATATGACTTCATGTCCTGCCAACTGAATTTTATCACTCAATTTGTTCATAACTGAATTAAAATCAATGATTCCTTCTTCAGGCACAAGTAATGATTTCTCCGCATTAACATAAGGCTCTCTCTTCACAGACTCTTTTCTATCAAGATACTTTAGTCCTTGCAATCCGTTGCGCTTACCCTTCTCCGCAATTTCATCCAATATCTTTACCTCCTTATCATTGGTGGCAACGACAATCTTTCCACAAATATCATGTTCAACATCATTGTCAATACAAAACTGTGTCATTTGTTTAATGCCGTCATTTGCTAATTTTGCTTTCAAAGAGCCGGGAGTGTAATTTAGCCCACAATGCAGAACTCCACTGTTATTCCCCGATTGATGTTTGCCCACAACACTTTCTTTTTCAAAAACCGTTATTTTGTAATCTGACCTTAACGAAAGCTTATATCCCAATGACAGACCAACAAGACCTCCCCCTATGATTGCTACACTTTTTTTACCCATTTTTTTGCATCAAATTTAATGTAAATCAGAAATAACTTATATGGATTTTCTTCTTGTTTCGGCGCAAACTATGAGCCAAACACTTCCTAGCTGCATAAACATATCTTATAAACATAGAGCCTCACATTAATCACTAATGATTAAATGCTTCCATTGGGGGCGTTTCTCTATTAGTGATGGGGAAAGACAACAGGTACTACCTATGGCCTTTTTTCACCCAACCCCTGGAAGTATTACTCGTAGGCACTTTTCCCCTGTGCTTCGATCAACTATACCAACGGCACATAGCCGATAACGCCCATGCACCAAAGGAGATCTTCAAACCGATACATTTCTCCATGATTTTCACAGACGCTTCACTAAGGACTTCAGGGATGTGAGCCAACCAACAGCCACTGCCATTATCGCACACTACTCGGAAGGTTCACCTCTCTCTCCTCCAACCGCTGCAAGTATTCTCCATAGGCACTTTTCCCCTGTGCTTCGGTCAGCTTTACCAACTGCGCATGGTCGATAAAGCCCATGCGCCAAGCAATCTCTTCAATGCAGGAGATCTTCAGACCGGTACGTTTTTCGATAGTTTTCACAAACTCGGTAGCTTCACTCAGGGCTTCGTGGGTGCCGGTATCCAACCAGGCGTAGCCACGCCCCATGATGTTCAGTTGCAAACGTTGCTGCGTCAAATAGGCTGCATTCACCGAGGTGATCTCCAACTCCCCTCTTGCCGAAGGCTTGATGCCTTTGGCCACCTCCACCACGTCGTTGGTGTAATAGTACAACCCTACAACCGCATAGGAACTTTTGGGATGCTCCGGTTTCTCCTCGATACTCACTACGCGATGATCCTTATCAATCTCTGCTACGCCATAACGCTCCGGATCATTCACATAATAACCAAATATCTGAGCCAACCCCTTATCCTCTACGGCTTTCACCGCGGCACGCAACATCTTTGGCAACCCCGCTCCATAAAAGATATTATCCCCCAAAACTAAACACACACTATCGCTGCCGATAAACTCTTCCCCCAGAAGAAAGGCCTGTGCCAACCCATCGGGACGAGGTTGCACCTTATAGCGAAGCACCATCCCCAACTGCGAACCATCCCCCAAAAGCCGCTCAAAGTGCGGCAGGTCGTGGGGCGTAGAGATGATAAGTACTTCCCGAATCCCCGACAACATCAGGATGGACAACGGGTAGTAAATCATAGGCTTATCATAAACAGGAAGCAGTTGTTTCGACACGACCTTTGTGAGGGGATGAAGACGAGTTCCGGCTCCGCCGGCCAAAATAATACCTTTCATATTGTGCTGTTTTCGTTTTTAGTTTTTATTGGTGAGCCTCCAATAACCTAATTTCCGTCCCCCCTTATGCTCAAGTTTCCCTTCATCCTGCAACAGGCGTAAATCTCTTTGAACAGTCCTGATATTAACATGAAGCAACTCACTAGAGTCCGTCTATAAAGTCCGACTTCTTCGTGATGCCTTGTCTTCCAAATGGTCATTTACCCTAGTAAACTCACCTATTTCAGCCTTCGCAAGCCTCGAATTCGAACTTTCTAGGCAGCCTCTTCTCAAAACGCTGATTTTATAGACAGACACTAACTAAACTCAGCAAAAAACACCATTATACCAAAAAACATAATACCTTTCAGCATAATACTGTATCCACCTATATATCAATACTTTCTTACCGATTTTTCCACAATATACCTCTTTATAAAAAGCTTCAAGAAAGGGTCGGAGAAGAGATAGGCATTATCTATTTTCTCTACGATACCATCCTGGAGTAAATACTTAAAAGCACTTTGTGTATTGGCGCTATTTAACCCAAAAGCGCGAGCAGTATTGGCCGAATATATTTCCGTGGGCGCATAAAAAAGAGCCTCTAGCACTTTACGCCTATAGGAGGTTTGTTTGCCCCACAGCTCCCAGTAATAATCGGCTTTCATCCTCAACACATTATCAATTGCCTGCTCTATAGAATTTTTTGTAACCGTATCTTCTTGTGCTATTTTGTGCATTTGCCACAATTCAAAAGCCACAAACTGAATATAATACACCAGCCCTTCTGCAGTATCTACGATGTATTCAGCCAACTCTTTATGGAGAGTAAGGCCACTCCCGTTAAATTTTTCCAAAAGGAAAGCCACGGACTTCTCTTTACTAATTTTTGGTAAGGTCATACTAACAGAGGAGTGGTAGAAAGCCCGGCCTTTATTATGGAACATATCTTTCAGGATATGTGTCTGACTGCCAAGGAATAGATACGATACGTGTTCATGCCGCTGTATACAAGAGCGTAATATATTCTCAAAGTTATCCCCATTCAACTTTGTAATCTCTTGAAACTCATCAAAAGCCACTATCCACTTCTGTTTAGCACTACTCAACGTGGAGGGCAAGTTAATAAGATCTTCCAAGGTAGTTTGCGGGTCCATACCTTGTACCCACGACAAGGAAAAGCTGGGCTGCCCCAACGCATCGAAACTCAGGGCTGGCACAATACCTCTCACCAATCTACTTACAGTTTGGACAAACTCTTTGAGCCTATTATTATGCTTTTGGGCAATAGCTTTGGCATAAGACTGCACAAAAGTTTCACGAGAATAGACCGCCATCATATCCACATACACACACGTATAACCTTGCTGCTCTAACACGCCCAACGCCTTGTGTACCAAAGACGATTTCCCATACCTACGCGGAGCATATAAGGTCACATTATTACCCGACGTCAACGTATTTGTAATACGTTCCAAAGCTTCCTCACGATCATAAAAATACGTACCGGAAACGATACGACCAAACCTAAACGGACTGTTAATATTGAGCATCTTATTTTATGATTACAACGGCAAAGGGTGACAGGAAAGGCACGCTATTCTCTCTTCAAAAGGAGATTAAAAGAGCATAATTCGTTGACACTTTCTTACGACAACCATTAGCGCTCCACAATAACATCAACCCCTGAGCGACGCATCAGGTCCACAAAAGCATTGATAGTGGCCTCCCTATCGTCACCATGGAGTTGTTCATCCACAAAACGCTTCTCTATCACTACAGCCATTCTTCCCTGCTGTAGCAATGCTTCACGTTTTGTTTGGCATTGAGCCGCTCCCTCTATCGCATACACTTCACCCTCAGCCTGGACATAATGACCCGCATTTTTAGACTTTCCTATCATCATCCCCACAGCCGCCGTATGGTGTGTCAACGGATCGATAAGGATGAAGGAGCCTGTCTGACGATTCTGTTTGTAAGGGTCGAAAAACAATGGCGTGGTGGTGGTCACCTGTACCCGTGCAATATCATTCAGCACCAACTCTTCCGGCTGAGATCGCTCCAACGTATTCACATCCACCTTATAGTCGATGGTATGCACGTGGGCACGGCAATTGTTGTAGGCGTGTTTAAGGAAGAAGTGCGTTTGGGCGTTCATAGGTTCCTCATCCATCCACACGAGCATGGCATCAATATGTTGCCCCACATGGGGTTGCTGGTGGGGATAAATGATCATATTCCCCCGAGATGCATCAATCTCATCTTCAAGGGTAATGGTCACCGACTGGGGAGGAAAAGCCTCTTCCAAAACGCCATCATCGGTAATAACCTCCTTTATCCTGGAGGTCTGCCGCGAGGGTAAAACCATGATCTCTTCCCCCTTTTTCAGGATGCCGGAGGCCACCGTAGAGGCAAAGCCCCGGAAATGAATATCAGGACGATTGACATACTGTACCGGATAACGCATCTCCTCAAAATTACGATCGCTACTTACGTATACCGTTTCAAGGAATTGCAACAAACTCTTTCCCTTGTACCACGCCATTTTATCACTCCTGTCCACCACATTATCTCCTTTAAGTGCAGAAAGCGGAAAATAGTGCACATCGGGGATGTTCAGCCGAGCCACAAAATCTTTGTACGTTTTACAGATCTTATCAAAGACCTCCTGACTATAATCCACCAAATCCATCTTATTAACGGCAAGGGCAACATGTTTAATGCCGAGGAGGGAGACCAAATAGGAGTGGCGCTTAGTTTGGGTAATCACCCCCTTGCGCGCATCGATAAGAATAACGGCAAGGTTGGCCGTAGAGGCTCCCGTCACCATGTTGCGGGTATATTGTTCGTGACCGGGCGTATCGGCAATAATAAATTTTCGCTTATTGGTGGAGAAGTAGCGATAGGCCACATCGATGGTGATTCCCTGCTCACGCTCCGCCTTAAGGCCATCCAATAACAGAGCATAGTCTATCTCGTCACCGGCATGCCCCACCCGCTTGCTATCCCGCTCCAGGGCGGCCAAATGATCCTCATAGAGTAGTTTACTATCGTATAACAGTCGCCCTATCAGCGTAGACTTACCATCGTCCACCGATCCGGCAGTCAAAATCCGTAGCAGTCCCTTCTGCTCATCCGCATCAAGGAACTCCTGTATATTCAGTTTTTCATTTGTCATGATAAAAAATATTGTAACGTCTTCATCTCCCTATTTTTACTGGCGTAACGCCTAGATGCATTCACACATGCACCCTTCTTCCGACAATCTTAATACTTTGCTAAAAATATCCTTCGCGTTTTTTCTGTTCCATACTCCCCTCTTGGTCAAAATCGATGACGCGGGTAGTTCTTTCTGACTTGGTGGTGGTCATCATCTCCTCCACAATCTTCTCCACAGAATCAGCTTCCGAGACAACAGCTCCGGTCAAAGGATAGCACCCCAACGTCCGAAAACGCACCATTTTCATTTCCGCCTTTTGCGCCAACTCCCGGGGCATTCGCTCATCATCCACGAGAATCAATGCACCGTTATAGGATACCACCGGACGCTCTTTGGCAAAATATAAAGGCACAATGGGGATACGCTCCAAGCGGATATATTGCCAAATATCCAATTCGGTCCAGTTGGAGATGGGGAACACCCTGATGGACTCCCCTTTATGGACTTTCGTATTGTAGATATTCCATAACTCCGGGCGTTGGTTTTTAGGATCCCACTGGTGAAACTGGTCGCGGAAGGAGAAGATACGTTCTTTGGCTCGCGACTTCTCTTCGTCACGCCTTGCCCCTCCAAAAGCAGCGTCAAACTGATGCTTGTCCAACGCCTGGAGTAAGGCCTGGGTCTTCATCACATCCGTATGCACCTTACTACCATGGGAGAAGGGGCCAATACCCTTTTCAAATCCTTCCCGGTTGTACTCCACGATAAGATCCCAATTATTTTTCCTGGCATAACTATCGCGAAACTCCACCATCTCTCTAAACTTCCATTTGGAATCGATGTGCATCAGGGGAAAGGGAACTTTCCCCGGTGCAAACGCTTTTTCCGCCAAACGAACCATGACAGAAGAGTCTTTTCCAATGGAATAGAGCATAACAGGGTTTGCAAACTCCGCTACCACTTCACGAATAATGTGAATGGCCTCGGCTTCAAGCTCACGTAAATGTGTTAAGTTGTAATTATTCATACGATACTCTTTTTCTTTTCTTCAGGAAGCCCCCCTTGTTGATAGCATAAAAAGGCAACACCCTCTTTTCAACCCTTGAACTCTCATAAAATCAGTTAAGAAAAGTCCAACATCCAAAACCAAATATCTCTCCAGTCCATTGGGCATTCTCTTGCTGGGGAGGGATCACTAAAAAGCCCAAAAATAGGGAATCACATAAATAGAGACCAAAAAAGCGATCATATTCAAGGGGACTCCTATTTTCAAATAATCTCTAAACTTGTAATTACCAAGGCTTTGCACAATCAAGTTCGTTTGATAGCCGATGGGGGTACTGAAACTGGCCGAAGAGGCGATGGCAATGGTTATACAAAAGGGAATGGGATTCACCCCCAACTGAGAGGCCGCACTTATGCCAATAGGGAAGACCAAAGCTGCTGCCGCATTGTTGGTAATCACCTCGGTAAAAACCATGGTCAACAGGTAGATAATCGCCAAAACCATACGGGGATTCATGCTTTTCACCAAGTGAATCGTCCGGGTAGCGATCACCTCCGCAAGGCCGGCATTCTGCATGGCCTTACTAATACCAAAAGCACAGGCAATGGTAATCAACACATCCCAGCTGATATGTCGGGTATACTTGTTAGCCGACAGGACCCGGGTCCACACCATAAGGATGGCCACCAACGAGGCAAAGTAAAACATGTCGAGGGAGTTAGCTATCTTGAAGGGAAGATGCTTCCCAAAAACGGTTCCCAGGATCATGATGGCCAGGAAAAGCACTGCGAGCACCCTATTTTTATAATTTCGGGTAGCAGGAATCTCCCCTTTGGAAGCCACCATATAAAACACCCGCGAGTCGCCCCAGTTTCTAATAAAGGTGTCATCGGTAATAAAAATCAGGTTATCCCCTGTGTGCATCTCCATATTCTCCAGGTCACAGGTAATCTGTTCTCCATTACGGTGTACAGCAACGACCACCGCCCTATAATGGCTATAAAAATCAAAGGCACCAATGGTCTTTCCTATTCCGGGAAACCGAGGGGAAAGGACCACCTCTACCTGCCGACGATCCCCACGCGGGATGTTCACCTTAGCACGATCCAGCGGAGAGAAGATAATCCCCGACTGTTCCAACAGCACCTCCAAGGCATCGGATTTCCCCTCCACCACCAAACGATCACCAACTTCGATAAAGAACTCGCCAAAAGAGACCTCCATCACCTCCTCCCCTCTATGCACACGCAATACCGTCACCTCCTTGAGGGTCGAGAGGGTTCCATTAAAAATCTTCTGCCCTACAAAGGCACTATTTTCGGGGATAGAGAACTCAAATTGATACTCTCTAAAATCTTTTTCGTTGCTATTCAGTTTAATCCTCCCTCTTGGAAGAAGACGATTCCCAAGGATCAGCATGTAAAGATAGCCGGCGATACCCAACGGTATTCCCACCTTTGCCATCTCGAACATGGAGATTCCCTCCATTCCATTCTCCAACATCAGACCATGAACCACAAGGTTAGTGGAGGAGCCTATCAACGTACACATCCCCCCAAAGATGGTGGCATAAGAGAGGGGAATCAAAAACTTTGAAGGGGGCAGGTTCAATTTCTCTGCCCATTTACGAACCACCGGAGCAAAAATCACCACCACGGGGGTATTGTTAAGAAAAGCAGAGAGGGCGGTCACCGGGACCATAATTTTTAACAATAGTCTGGGGATGGGAGCTTTCTTCTTGGGAAGCACAACCTTTGCCACATAGTTTAATGCACCCGTTTGGCGAACCCCTTCACTCACCAAAAAAAGCATGGCCACCGTCATCATTCCCTTGTTGGAGAAACCAGCCAATGACTCCTCCGTGGTGATAATCCCCAGGGTGATAAAGAGAATCAACACCGTAAGTAAAATCAAGCCGGGCCGGAGCATATCACGCACCAAAGCCACAATCATGGCTACGATCACCACCAATACAAGAATACTCTGCAGGTTCACAAGAGAGATGTAAAATTACAGATCAACAATCGTGGAGAGGGTACTCTCCACTGTTTTCGCATAAGACTAAAAAGTATCTGTCTATAAAGTCAGCGTCTTGAGAAGAGGCTAACAATCGGCCACCACGAAACAGTTACAATCTACCATCCACAAAATCCTTAGGCAAAACGCCTTTTATATCATAGATTACCGCTTCCTCACTCTTCAATGCGGCAAAATCCAAGGTCTTAAACTGATCGTGTGCCACAGCCATCACGATGGCACTATACTTCTTCATATCCGTGGGCAAGGTTTCCAAAAGGGTAATATCATACTCCTCCTTCACTTCCTGCGCATCGGCCCAAGGATCATAGATATCGATATGACAACCAAAATCATTGAGTTCTTCTACCACATCCACCACCCGAGTGTTGCGAATATCCGGACAATTTTCTTTAAAGGTTATCCCCATGATGAGCACGTGAGAACCTTTAATCCGGTGATCATGGGCATTCATCAGCTTCACCACCTGCTTGGCCACCCAATAGCCCATATCATCATTCAAACGCCTACCGGCCAGAATAATCTCAGGATGATAATTAAGTTCCTGAGCCTTATGGGTCAGATAATAGGGATCCACACCTATGCAGTGTCCTCCCACAAGCCCCGGTTTAAAGCCCAGGGCATTCCACTTGGTACCCATGGCCTCAATCACCTCCAGGGTATCGATATTCATCTTCTGACAGATTTTTGCCAACTCATTTACAAAGGCAATATTGATATCCCGCTGGGCATTCTCTACCACTTTAGCCGCCTCAGCAACCCTAATATTGGAGGCCATAAAGGTCTTATCACAGACCACATTATACATCTCCTGAAGTTCCTGTGCCGTCTCTGGTGTGGATCCACTAACCACCTTCACGATGGTACGCAGCGTATTTACCTTATCTCCCGGATTAATGCGCTCGGGCGAGTATCCACAGAAAAACTCCTCATTATATTTCAGCCCACTCTCCCTGGCCAGAACAGGCACACACTCCTCCTCTGTAGCCCCCGGATACACCGTAGACTCATACACCACAATATCGCCTTTTGACAGCACCTTACCCACCACTTCTGTCGCCTTTATCAACGGCGTTAAATCTGGCCGCCTATTTTTATCAATGGGAGTGGGAACTGCCACAATATAGTAAGAGGCATCTTTAATGTCTTCCATCTTTGACGTGTAGGTCAAATGCACCGCAGCCGCCAGATCTTCATCCGTTGCTTCCAGGGTGCTATCATGCCCCTCTTCCAACGCTGCAACTCTCTCCTGCTTAATATCAAACCCCACGGTGGGACGAACTTTACCAAATTCAACCGCTAAGGGTAAACCAACGTACCCAAGCCCAATTACAGCAATCTTCTTTGTCATCTTTTATCTTATTTTTAGTGTATAAAAAAAATAGTCTCTGCAAAAATATCATTCTCCCCGATACAATAACAATGCTTCAGGAAAAGATTCCAAATATTGTGGAAATTCTTCTACCGACAACACAATATAGCGAATCTTTCGGTCAATAATCTTCTCTGTCTTTACAACCAATCGATTGAGATAATTCTTATCAATGCCCTTCCCCACCAAAACGAGATCCACAATAGCACTGTCATTACCCTTGGCAAACTCCCCCACGACCCAACAATATTGTAATGGTCCAATCTTGAAAAGAATACGATCAATAATCTGATCAAACCCGGTATGTTTCAACAAAATATTATGAATATCATTAAAAAGAGGATGATGGGTATTCGCCCTATACATCTTTTTGTTGCCTTGAGAAAAAGATTCCAATAGCCCGGCCTGCTCCAATCGATTCAACTCTCCCCGAATGGCATTGGTTGACTCATTAAACTCAGAGGAGAGACTCCTTAAATAGGAGGCATTCTTACTATTAAGAAAGAACTTCAATAGGATTTTAACCCTTGTTTTCGAAGTAATCAACGTATCTATCACAAAACAGTATCGTTAAAAAGAAAAAAAATCGCCACCATACAGCTTCGCCACCTCACCCCCAAAAAGGCAAGTCGCAACAACGAGTAGAAAATCTACTCAAAAGTAGAACTCTTCACGCAAAAAAACAAACGCTTCTCCCATTTTTTATCAAGAAAAATCCCTTTTGCAAGGGTACCGGAAGTTCCATGACACATTACAGATTAAAAGGAATTATACCTTTGCATCATGAAGAAGAAAGTTTCAGCGATTCTATTGCGACTCTTGGGGTGGAAAATTAGCTCTCCATTCCCCTCCGGGATCAAACAAGGTATCGTGATTATGGCTCCCCACACTAGCTTGTGGGACTTTGTCATTGGACGTTTAGTCTTTAATGTACTAAAGAAGGAGGTTCGGTTTCTCATCAAAAAAGAGGCTTTTTTCTGGCCTTTGGGATCATGGCTCAAAGCACGCGGAGGAATTCCTGTAGATAGGGGCAAAAAGAACAACATGGTGGAACAAATATCACAACTATTCAAATCCCATGAAAACCTCTATATTGCAATCACCCCAGAGGGGAGCAGGTCAAAAGTTCATCGGTGGAAAAGAGGTTTTTATTATATCGCAACAAGAGCGAATGTCCCCATTATCCTCTGCACCCTTGATTTCAAAAAAAAGGAGGCCTACACCGGCCCCATCATCAAACCTTCCGGACATTTTAAAAATGATTTTGTCCTCATAGAGAACTTCTTCCGGGGCAAAGTCGGAAAGCACCCCGACCGATTTAACCTATAGAAAATATTAGTACCTTGCGGGGCTCATTAAAAAAACAACTAGCGATCAGCACTAATACAATAATTATGAACAGACACAATCTTAGACGCTATCTACTGGCCGCCACCCTAATGATAACCGGCATCTTATCAGCGCAAAACAGAAAAGATGACATTCCCATGGATCAAGCTATCCGATACGGGAAACTAGACAACGGGCTCACCTACTACGTTCGAGAGAACGCTATTCCGGAGGATCGAGCTGAGTTTTACCTGGTGGTCAATGCGGGAGCAATCCTGGAAAACCCTGATCAGAATGGACTGGCACACTTCTGCGAACACATGGCCTTCAATGGCACCAAGAACTTTGAAAAACATGAAATTATTGAGTGGCTCCAATCCATTGGCATGAAGTTTGGCCCGGAGATCAACGCTTATACCACGCATGATAACACCACTTATATCCTTCAAAAAGTTCCCGTTGACATTCCAGAAAACATCGATACAGCCCTCCTTATCCTGCATGACTGGGCAGGACATGTCTCCTTTGAAGGGGAAGAGATCGACAACGAACGAGGGGTCATTCATGAAGAGTGGCGTGTTCGCCGCGGGGCCGATTTCCGTTTAATGAATCAGTACCAAAAAGTAGTTTTTAAGGATTCGAAATATGCGGAACACGATGTGATCGGTGATGTAGATATCATCATGAACCACGAATACAAAACCATTCGGGATTTTTATAACGATTGGTACCGCCCTAACCTCGAAGCAATTATCGTAGTAGGAGATATTGACCCCGCAGAAATTGAAGCCAAAATCATTGCCCAATTCAACGACCTGAAAAATCCCGAGAACGAACGTCCAAGGGAGGAATTTACTGTTCCGGAGCATCAAGAAACCTATGTTTCAATCCTCACCGACAAAGAGGCCACAAAAACCATGTCGATGATATTCTGGAAACATGATCCTCCGGCAAAAAAGGATCTTACATACTACAGAGAGAGTATCCTGCAGAACCTCTATTCCATGATGATCAACCAACGCTTATCAGAAAAATTAACCCAAAAGGATCCGCCTTATGCCTATGCCTTTTCTGCCTATATGCCCTACATTCGTACCGTTGACACCTACCTTGCCGGCGCAATAGCCAACAACGGAGAAGCGCTAAAAGCACTAGAGGCCGTTTTGATTGAGAACCAACGGGTAAAAGAGTTTGGATTCACCCAATCGGAGCTCGAAAGAAACAAAGAACAACTCCGTACCATGATCGAAAAGATGTACAACGAGCGTGCGAAAAAGGAGTCCAGAGATTATGTCCAGGAGTACCAATCCCACTTCCTTGAGGGAGACCCCATACCGGGCATTGAATACGATTACGCCTACATCAACGAGATTCTCCCCGAGATCACCGTTGAAGAGATTAACAGCCTCGCCAAAAAATATATCCGCCCGGAAAACAGAGTGGTTGTCATTACCGGACCTGAAGACGAAAACATTGAAATGCCCCAAGAAGAGGAGGTTCTCAATCTTCTTGAGAAGGTACAAAACATGACCTTAACCCCCTACGAAGATGTGGTGGTAAACACCCCTCTGGTCTCCAATCCACCGGAAAAGGGAAAGCGGGCAAAACGTTCAAAGAACAAGGCACAAGGCACCGAAACCTGGGTATTGAAAAATGGCGTAACCATCACATTCAAACCCACCAAATTTAAAGATGATGAGATCTTAATGAGTGCTTGGAGCCATGGGGGAATCTCCTCTGTAAAAACCAAACACCTTCCTAGTGCCAACATGGCGGTTGATATCATCGAAGAGAGTGGCCTTGGCAAACACGATAAAAATGCGCTCCAAAAGCTTCTTATAGGCACATTTGCAGAGGTTCACCCTATCTTATCACAAAACTGGGAAGGATTTAAAGGAAGTTGCCGCTCCACGGATTTTGAAACCATGCTACAACTCACCTACCTCTACTTCACCGAACCCAGACTTGACAACGATGCAGTGGAAGGCCTGATATCACGTAAAAAAGCAATGCTCGAAAACAGACTAGCCAACCCACAAACCATCCTTTTTGACTCCCTCTCTATGATCATGGCTCAATACCATCCACGCGTAGAGCCTTTCACCGTAGCGTATCTTGACCGCGTAGAACCGGAAAGAGCTTACAAAATCTTCCAACGTCGTTTTGGAGATCCTTCGGGATTCCACTTCTATTTTGTGGGGAATATAGACCCCGATGAGGCACGTCCCCTCATTGAGAAATGGCTTGGTGGCCTACCCAACGTCCAACGTGACGAAAAGGTGACCGATCATCAAATCCGCCCCCCCAAAACAGATCTTCACAAGCAATTTACAAAGGCTATGGAGACCCCACAAGGAACTGTTGCCATTGTCATGCCGGGCGAATTTGACTACGACAATGAGAAAGAACGTCTCCTTATGACCGCGGTAAAAGATATTCTTGACGTGCGCTATACAGAGACCATCAGGGAAACAGAAGGGGGATCTTACGGGGTTTCAGTACAGTTCTACCCAAGAAAGGAGCCCTGGGAAAACTATCGCTTCTTGATCTATTTCAATGGCGACCCTGAGAGGACCCTGGATCTGAAAGAGATCGTCTATCGCGAAATTGAAAACCTTATCAAAAATGGCCCAGAAGCAAAGAATGTCAAGGGATTTAAAGAGAATATGCTGAAGACCAGATCAGAAAAAATGAAAGAGAACGAATACTGGTTAAAGATGCTTTCCAAAAACGACCGCCTTGACCTGCCCTACACTGACACAAAAGCATTTGAAACACTCATCAACAGCATCACCGCTGAAGAGATCCGGAAAACTGCAGAAAAATATCTGAATACGAATAAGATCGAGTTTATCCTCTTACCGGAATAAGCGCGATTTACGATTTAAGCTCCAACCCCAATTTCTTTGTTAACTCAATCAAATTGGGGTTTTTCTTTGCCATCATCTCAAGGCGTTCAGCCGATGAAAGAGATTGCTTTACCTCACGCTTCTCCTCCGTCACTTCGGGTTGGAGGGTGAGGGTATAATTCTTCAATTGCGCTCGAAGAAACTCCATAAGCATATCCTGTACCGTTGCGATGGTCCGTTCCTGGATGGTACTCTCCAGGGTAATTGCAACAAC
>PDRJ01000022.1 GCA_002748065.1 Bacteroidota bacterium | reverse complement strand
AAGAATGTGAATTTAGATATAATTGTAGAAATAAAAACTTATACCTACTTTTGCTTAAAAGTTTTAGAAATAACCCTCTAAAGTTATCTTGAACCTAAAGTTTACATTCATATCTCCGGCAGGAGTCCCAGAATCCTCTATTCCAACACCAGAAAGACCATAATTGAATCCGGCAGACCAAGAGTTATTAATGGGATCTTTCAAGATCAAGTTGATGGTTCCGGCAATGGCGTTGCTCCCATAAAGGGCTGATCCACCACCACGAACCACCTCAATACGTTCAATCATATTGGAAGGAATCAACTCCAAGCCATACACCCCTGCTAAGCCACTAAAAATGGGACGACTATTGATAAGAATCTGGGAATAGGGACCCTCCATTCCATTCATACGAACCTGGGAAAAGCCACAGTTCTGGCAGTTGGACTCCATACGCAGTCCCGGAGAGAAATTTAACCCGTCGCTAAGCGACACCGCCTGTGTGGCCGTAAAAAGCTTTGGTGTCAATGTATTAACAATCACGGATGAGGCTCTACGGTTTCGTTCATTACGATCACCGGTCACGACAATGGCATCCAGGCCAAGAGCATCCTCCTCCAGTTCAAACACAACCTCCAGCGTCTCACCGTAGGTTAAAACAACACGCTTCTCAGCCACTTTATACCCCATCATTCGAGCACAGATAACTTGCTCTCCAACAGGCATGTGAATAAGTTGAAAATGACCGGTAGCATCGGTCGTTGTTCCAATGGCCGTATTCTTCAAATAGACATTGGCAAAAGGGAGATGTTCCCCTTTATGAATAACATGACCCACGATGTTCGCATCGGAATCTTTCTGTTTCTGAGCTACAGCAAACAATGATAACAGAACCATTGCCAGCGTAATAAAAACATGTTTCATACAATCGTTTTTTTTAAATTTATGACTAAAAAATTTCTGCTGATAAAAGATTTACCCCGTAGGGGTTACATAGCTTCCGCAGGAAAGCGCCCTCTACTATACCACAGTCCCATTAATTATCAATATCTCAGATAGGGTCTGTCTATAACGTCCGACTTCTTTGTGATGCTTCTCTTCCAAAGGGTTCTTTCGACTTTGCTCAACACATCGCATTTACCCCAGAAAACTCACCTATTTCAGCCTTCGCAAGCCTCCAATTCGAACGTTCCATACAGCCTCTTCTCAAAACGCTAACTTTATGGACAAACACGAGATAGCACTTACTCTTGAAAACCACTAAACATTAGCTCTCGATCTCATCCGCACCTTGGCCCTTTTCCTGCGAGAACTAAAAAGCCATGGGAGGAGCTCGCCCATGCTTCAAAAAGGAGAGAAGAAAATCCGGCCATTGAAAGGACTCCTCAAAAATCCTGGTACAAAATAAAAGGAGCAAAAAAAGGAGCAAGAAACTGGCCACAAAAGTTAGATAGAAGATACTCATAAAGAGTACATATTCGCTCCGAGAATGGGTATGATTCTCAAAGGGTTCACTCTTATCACCCTGATTAAACGGATGCGCATGGATAATCACCTCACCAGAGGGAAGAATATGCCGATGAACATACAACGCATTAACCAATGCTATTGAAATCACCAGCATCATCTGCACCAAAGCAAATATCTGCACAAAACGCACACCTATTCTCTTCTTCATAAGATGCTGCAAATTTAGAACCATTCTAAATAAAAACAAAGAAAAGAAGAAAAAACAAACTACTCCTATAAATGATACAAAAAAGACTTTGACAAAAAGAAGAGAGTCAAACCATTAAAAACAACAGATACTCGTTACCACGAGTTTATGTTCAAGGGAAGTTTTTTGTTTTGCAACCACAGGCCAAAACGAAATGATGCATGGAGAGCGTTCAATCAGACGGCAACCACACACAAGGGAAGATAACGTGATTCCTTACGGGCACTTATTCTGCATCGTAGGCCCATTTCAAGTGGAGAGCCCCCCAAGTAAATCCGGCACCGAAAGTGGCGAGGATAAGATTATCCCCCTTATGCAGCTGTTTTTCCCAATCCCAAAGGCAGAGGGGAAGCGTAGCAGCGGTAGTATTTCCATACTTCTCGATGTTAATCATTACCTGTTCTTTTTTGATCCCCATACGACGTGCCACAGCCTCAATAATGCGCATATTTGCCTGGTGGGGTACTAACCAATTGAGGGCCTCTGGCGCAATATGATTTCGCTCCATAATTTCAAGGGAGACATCGGCCATTTTGGAGACAGCCCATTTAAAGACAGGTTGTCCTTCTTGATAGATAAAATGTTCACGAGCATCCACGGTCTCATGAGAAGCGGGTTTCACAGACCCCCCAGCCACCTGATGCAGGTGAACACGACCCATCCCGTCACTCTGGAGTTTATGATCAATAATTCCAAACTCCTCCGTAGTAGGTTCAAGCAAAACAGCACCTGCCCCATCACCAAAGATACAGCAAGTGGCGCGATCCGTATAGTCCACAATAGAGGACATCTTCTCCGCACCTACGACTACAACCTTCTTATAACGACCCGACTCCACGAACTGGGAAGCGGTAGTCAACGCATATAGAAACCCGGAACAGCCCGCATTAAGGTCATAACTAAACGCATTTTTTATGCCCAATTTATCACTAATAATATTGGCTGTAGCGGGAAAAGGCATATCAGGGGTAACCGTGGCACAAATCAATAGTTCTACCTCATCGGGGGCGGTATTAGTCTTTTCAAGCAATTGTCGAACGGCTTTTTCACCCACAAAAGAGGCTCCCTCTCCCTCCTCCTTGATAATGTGTCGCTCCTTAATGCCTATTCGCGACATAATCCACTCATCGGTGGTATCCACCATGGTAGAGAGCTCAGCATTTGTCAATTTATATTCAGGAAGAAACCCACCTACACCTGTTATAGCAGCCCTAATACGTGTCATAAATCCAATATTTGTCCGCGAAAATACAATTTATGGTGAGAAAAAACACTTTTCTCCGAAGAAAAACGCGAAGACCACACACAAGAAAACCGCGACAACCCTTATAAGGCTATCACGGTCATCACACCCCACCCCTTTTATGCCAAAGAGGGAGAGAAGATTTTTCAAAAAACGGAAGGCCTACTAAAGAGCTTCCGACCCCTCAATTACCAATTGTCCTTTGTAGAACATATTGCCATCATCATCCCAATAAGCTCTATGATATTCATGAACCAAACCCGTTACAGGGCATTTGGCCAATTGAGGAACTTCCGCCTTATAGTGCGTCCTTCTTTTGTCTCTGCGTGTTTTTGAGATCTTACGTTTTGGATGTGCCATGGTAAGTCTATTTTATCTGTTAATATTTATTGTTTGTCATCAAATTTCAACTTCTTCAGCGCTTCCCATCGGGGGTCTGCTTGTTTTTCCTCATTCAGTTTTTGCAAAAGATTCAACTGCGCCACATTGCAAGTACTCTCCCCACGCTCATCCAGAGGATGTACCTTTCGGTAAGGCACCTGCAAGCTGATGTATTCGTAGATGTGATGCCAAAGAATCAGTTTGTACTCCGTATTAGCAATCACAAGCACATTTTCACTCTCCTCTTCCCGCTGCTCTCCAACCTTCACAATAAGCGTCTCCTGAATATCAACAGGAAATTCAAAAGGGTCAAGACATCGATCGCAGGTGAGCAGAAGAGTACCATGAATTGCAAACTGTATCTGCATCATGTTGTGCTGCTTCTCCAACGTCACCAAGGCGGTCAATTGCCCTCTTTCCACATACGAATCATCAATCGCATCAAAGAACGAATCGGAAATCTCATACTCATAACGGTGAGTACCTTCCGACAACCCCTTAAAAGGAATCTCAAATTTACTTAGAACATTCACTCTATGTACATTTTACAAAAAGGGGTGCAAAGGTAAACGCTATTTTCCTTAAAACCAAATCAGAAGCACATTACTCTTTACAAGAAAAGCTGTTTGGCTAATCGCAAACAGGGGGATCACATCTCCGGGATAATCACAACAAACTAACAAACAATCAATTATAAGCATACTACGCTAAAATAGACTCGCCATCAACACGCCATTCTTATCTCCTATTCTTCCGCGATTACCCCTCGGTAAATCCTCCAATGAAAACTTTTTCTTAAAAGAGATTGGAATTGAATTGATTTTTTTTTATTATCTTTGCGGTTCGGTATCAATAAATTACAAACAGTCCCATTATGAATAAAAAGAAAGTTCTTTTTATATCCCAGGAGATAACACCTTATCTTCCTGAAACACAAATTAGTAAAATTGGAAGATTTTTACCACAAGGCATACAGGAACGGGGAAAAGAGATCCGTACTTTTATGCCTCGTTTTGGCAATATTAACGAGCGGAGGAACCAACTCCACGAGGTGATTCGCCTTTCAGGCATGAACCTCATCATCGACGACAACGACCACCCCCTGATCATCAAGGTGGCTTCCATTCAGTCGGCGCGCATGCAAATCTACTTCATCGACAACGAAGAGTACTTCCACCGAAAGGCTACCATCAAAGGAAAGGATGGCAAATTCTTTGAAGACAATGACGAACGAATGCTCTTTTTTGCACGTGGCGTACTTGAAACGGTCAAGAAACTGGGTTGGCCACCGGACATTGTGCATTGCCACGGTTGGATGGCAGCACTGGCACCGCTTTACTTAAAAACAGCTTATGGGGAAAACCCACTTTATCAGGACACCCGTATCATCACGTCCCTATACGATGATGATTTTACAGAAACGCTCAGCCTCAAGTTACCTGAGAAGTTAGCCTTTGACGGAATTAAAAAGAAGGATCTTGCCTTCTATCAGGAGCCCAACTATATAAACCTTATGAAGGGAGCCATCTCCTACTCCGATGCGCTGATTATGGGCTCCGAAAAAATCAATGAAGAGCTAGCAGGTTTTGCCAAAGAGAGCAAAAAACAGACCCTTGATTATCAAGAAGAAGAGAACTATATTGAAGCTATTAACGCTTTTTATGAGTCCATAACAGCGGAGGATTAATGTGGAGTTTTATCTTTGCATTGAAAACGATACATTTTAACGATGACTCAAAGCACACTATTACAACGACGGGCTCTTCTTCTTTTGACCATAGCCTTCATGGTTTTTATGTTTTCCTGTAAAAAGGATCCCGGCAAAATCGGACTTGAGTTAATGGGCGAAAACGACCTCGACGTAGCCCATACCGATACACTCCCCTTAATCGCTTATGCCGTTCCCATTGATTCCATACGAACCGATGAGGGGTCGGTAAGTGTTATGGGATCGTTTTGTGATCCCACTTTTGGAACCACTACCTCCAATCTTGTAGCCACACTCTGGATGACAAGAAACAACCCCAACTTTGGGATTTTTCCCACAGCGGACAGTATCGTTGCCTATCTGGATTACTACGGCACCTACTATGGAAACATAGCCACTACCCAGCAGGTGGAGGTATTTGAGTTGGATGAAAAGATCATCTTCGACAGCACCTACTACTCCAACCGCCGCTGTCAGCATAAGCCAAACCCGGTCGGTTCCGTAGCATTTACCCCCATGCCCACTGACAGTGTGTTAAATCCGGACTCCACGCTTGGAAGGGCACGACTAAGAATCCCGCTAAACACAGGATTCGGCCAGATGATCCTTGATGCAGATACCTCCGATCTCAAAGATAATATCACCTTCACGGAGTTTATGAAAGGACTTCTCTTTCGCTTTCATCCTATCACCACACCGGGAGAGGGGGCATTGTTAGATATGAACATGGTAAGTTTACGATCAGAAGTGGTCCTTTACTACCACAATAGCGAGGATACCACGACCTTTACCATGCGATGTAGCACTTTCACTCCTCGCTATTTGGAGGTCGACCACGACTTCAGCACGGGAGATCCCCTCTTTGTACAACAACTGGAGGGTGATACCACCCTGGGAGAAGAAAAACTCTATCTCCAAGGGTTGGGTGGAGTGAAGACCCTCTTCCGAGTCCCCCCTATTCCCAAAGAGAAACCCGATAGCTGGACGGCCATCAACGAAGCAAAACTCATTATCGAACTGTTTGACGCTGATACCTCCTACGCTCCGCCATCGCAATTGGAAGTGCTCATGTATAACGAAGAGGATGAAGCGATATTGATCCCCGACTACAGGGAGGGCGCCTTCCACTATGGGGGCAGCTACCATAAACCAAGTACAAGCTATACCTTTAGGATCACAAAATATCTACAAGATCTTGTTGATGGGAATGGCAATAACAAAGGGCTTGAATTGGTAATCTCCGGAGGTGCCATCAATGCGGAACGACTTATGTTCCATGGCACACAGCCTCAAGATACAGCCTCTGCTCATTCACGCTTCCGTACAAACATTATATTTACATCCATCAAAAACTGATACCAACGCTTATGTGTGGCATTGTTGCTTATACCGGTCATCGAGAAGCTTACCCCATCTTAATAAACGGACTACGCCGGCTAGAGTACCGAGGATATGACAGTGCAGGCATTGCACTCTTGAACAGGCAACAACTCAATCTTTACAAGACCCCGGGCAAGGTCAGCGACCTTGATCGTTATACTCAAGGGAAAGAGGTCTCAGGAAACACCGGCATTGCCCACACCCGTTGGGCTACCCACGGTGAACCTAACGAAGCTAACGCTCACCCACACTACTCTGAATCGGGAAATTTAGCACTCATCCACAACGGCATCATTGAGAACTACCTCACCCTCAAAACCACCTTAGAGGAGCGAGGCTATAAATTTATTAGTCAAACGGATACGGAAGTGCTCCTCTATCTCATTGAGGATATCTACAAAAACCAGGAGTTCTCTCTCTTCGAAGCAATACAACAGGCATTAAGCCAGGTAATTGGGGCATACGCCATTGTGGTTATCAGCAAAGACCATCCAGATCAGCTGATCGCTGCCAGAAAAAGCAGTCCTTTGGTCATTGGGCTTGGCGACAACGAAATGTTTGTGGCTTCGGATGCCACCCCACTTATTGAATATACCTCGGAGGTAGTTTACCTCAACGATGAAGAGGTTGCCTTGATAAAGAGCGGAGAAAAGCTACGCATTCGCACCATCGACAACATGGTGAAATCGCCTTACATCCAAACCTTGGAGTTAAGTCTTTCCTCCCTTGAGAAAGAGGGGTTTGAACATTTCATGCTTAAGGAGATCTTTGAGCAGCCCAAGTCGGTGATGGACAGTATGCGGGGACGGCTAAAGACACAACGAGGAATTGTCTCTCTGGGAGGCATTCGTGAATACGAGCAAAAACTTGTGAACGCTGACCGCATCCTTATGATTGGATGTGGCACCTCGTGGCATGCAGGCCTCGTGGGAGAGTATCTCATTGAGGATTTAGCCCGCATTCCGGTGGAGGTAGAGTATGCCTCAGAGTTTCGTTACCGCAATCCGGTAATTCACGAAAAGGATGTGGTCATTGCCATCTCACAATCGGGAGAAACAGCCGACACGTTAGCGGCCATCGAACTTGCCAAGGCAAAAGGAGCCACCATCATCGGCATCTGCAATGTGGTGGGTTCCAGCATTGCCAGAGTTACCGATGCCGGCTCTTACACCCATGCAGGGCCGGAGATTGGAGTAGCCTCTACCAAAGCATTTACGGCACAGGTCACCATCCTCACCCTCTTGGCGCTCCGGCTTGCACAACTGAAGGGATCCCTCCCCACCTCACGGTTTCACCACCTCATCAACGAGATGGAATTGCTACCGGAGAAGATCACTCATGCACTGAAAGCCAACACCATGGTCAAGGAGTTGGCTAAAATCTATACCTACGCCCGGAATTTCCTCTACCTGGGTCGCGGATATAACTACCCTGTAGCACTTGAAGGAGCTTTAAAACTCAAAGAGATCTCCTATATCCATGCAGAGGGATACCCTGCGGCAGAGATGAAACACGGGCCCATTGCCCTTATCGATCATGAAATGCCTGTGGTGATTATTGCCACAAAGCGCGGGGGAATCTATGAGAAGATTCTCAGCAATATGCAGGAGATCAAGGCCAGAAACGGAAAAATTATCGCCATCGTCACAGAAGGGGACACTGACGTAAAACGCATTGCAGACTATGTGCTTGAGATCCCGGATACCGATGAAATCTTCTCTCCCATCGTGGCCACCATTCCACTGCAACTCTTAGCGTACCATATTGCCGTAATGCGAGGTACCAACGTAGACCAACCACGAAACTTAGCCAAGTCCGTAACCGTAGAGTAGGGATATTGTCCCTGTTTAGCCTTCGTCTATAAAATCGAGATTATTTTAAGCAGCCGTTTGTATAGAAAATTTGAATTTGAGGCTTGCGAAGGCTGAAAGATATGAATTTACTGGGATAAATACAGTTGTATTGAGCAAGGCCGAAATAACCATTTGAAAGACAAGCATCACGAAGAAGTCGGACTTTATGGACAGACATCGTTCATACAAAAAAAGCAGCCCGTTAAGACTGCTTTCTCTCTTTTTCCACTCTTTTAGAACCGCTCACCCACTGCTTTCCAGTCGACCAACTCCCAATAGGCTGTCAGGTATGCCGGACGGGCATTCTGGCGGTCAAGATAGTAGGCATGCTCCCACACATCGCAAGTGAGCAAGGGGGTCTTGCCATCGCGCAGGGGGTTAGAGGCATTACTTGCCTTCACAATTTCAAGCTCACCCTCTTCATTTTTCACAAGCCAGGACCACCCCGAGCCAAAAAGGGTTAACGAGGCTTTGGTAAACGCCTCTTTGAAGGCCTCAAACGAACCGAATTTTTTGGTAATCGCCTCAGCAAGGGCTCCTTCGGGTTCTCCTCCCCCATTGGGACCCAAGCAATTCCAATAAAATGTATGGTTCCATACTTGGGCTCCATTATTAAAGATGCCACCATCCGCACTCTTCACTATCTCCTCCAGGGTTGCCTCCTCAAAGGGGGTTCCCGGCACGAGGTTATTAAGGTTATTCACATAGGCCTGGTGATGTTTTCCATAATGAAACTCGAGAGTTCTCTTCGAGATATGCGGCTCCAGTGCATCCATCGCATAGGGCAACGCGGGTAATTCAAATGCCATAATTTGTCTATTATTAAAATTAGTATTTAGCTTATTGCGGAGAATCCTACACCATGGTCGGTTCCTCCATATCGTTCACTACAATCACCTAACACCAAAGGGGGATTGTTGTTCAATTATATCTCGTATCATTTCCCAATACTAAAAGAGACTCAATGCCCGTTGAAACTCCTGATCCATTTGATGATAAAGCGGATAAAAACCTTCATCATCAAAAAGGTTTCTGCCCACATATGCTTTCATCAATAGTCGGATACGCGCTTCTGTCTCTTTATCCACATCCACCGCCTCTTTCACCCCCTTCTCCTGACAGAAGGTATAGAATTGGGAAAGCATTGCAGGAGAGACCTGAAAATCTTCTATAAAACAACGACTATTTTCAAATCGCTCCAGATCCGCACGATGCGTATCCGTATAATGGAATGCCCAGGCATAGATCACCCCTTTATTAATCATCTCGTAGTAGAAGCGGTTATGATCAATGCGTTCAAGAGGGACAAAGACGTCGGGCATAATGCCGCCGCCACCATACACCACTTTTCCGGCAGGGGTATAGTATTTGAGCGAATCGGCAAAATGAACACTATCGATAGATTCCAACTCTCCATTGGTAAAGCGCTCATAATATTCCATATAGTACGCCTCATTATCCTCCCCATAGGGTTTTTGGATAGAGCGACCGGTGGGGGTGTAATAGCGAGAGACCGTGATCCGCACAGCCGCCCCATCATTCAGCGGGTGTTGCTCCTGCACAAGCCCCTTTCCAAAGGAGCGACGCCCCACAATGGTTCCCCGGTCATTATCTTGAATAGCTCCAGCCACAATTTCACTCGCCGAAGCGGATCCCTCGTCCACAAGAATCACCAATTCTCCCTTCTCATAGAGGCCATTTCTTGTGGCATGGGCATACCTTTTAGGACGGTTCAGCCCCTCCGTATAGACAATCATCTTCCCATCGACCAAAAATTCATCCGCCATGGCGATGGCCGATTGAAGATACCCACCGGTATTCCCCCGAAGGTCAAGGATAAGGTACGATAAGGGAGGATCCATCAGGGAGGCCAGGGCGCGGGAAAATTCCCTACCCGTATTTACTGCAAAGGTATTCACCTTAATATACCCCACACTATCATTGGGTTTATAGGCAATATCCACACTCTCCGTAGGGATCACATCACGAGTAATAGAGAAGGGCAGAAGGGATTCAAATCCACGACGATAGACTCCCACCATCACCTTGGTACCTTTGGGACCTTTAAGAAGTTTTACCACATCGGAATTCTGCAACCCCTTTCCGGCTACCAAGCTATCATCCACTGTTACAATGCGATCCCCGGCCAGGATTCCCACCTTCTCAGAGGGACCCTTGGGAAGAGTTTTAACCACCGTAATGGTATCCTCCTCCATACGAAACTGAACCCCAATCCCCTCAAAATTACCTTGCAACGACTCATTAACATCCTCAAAATCTTCTTTAGGAATATAAACGGAATGAGGATCCAGCTCCTCTAACATTCGAACAATAGCCACCTCTTCCATTTTTTCCATATCGACGGTATCCACATAATCCTGTTCGATATAATTCAACACCTCCAGCACTTTATGTTTACTCATTCCCTCCTCAGAAAGGGTAAAAAGGGGCATTTCACCCCGCTCTCCTCCCGAACGAAGGGCAAACCCTATCAAGATGCCCAAGATCACCGCCAGGGAAAGGAACAGTGGAAGATAGGCCGGAACTCTCTCTCTACGCATTGCCTTATGAATTTTCACGCGACGAAAGTACAAACTTTTTCATAGCACCGAGGCATATTTTGCGTCATCTCCGCCCCTATTCACAAGAGGAAACGAGCATATCACGAAAAAAACGTACCTTCGCAAAAAAGATAAAAACCATGAAAAAACAGCTTTTACTTCTTGTAATGGTCATCGGCGTTGTGCTTTTCTCCTGTACGCCTAAAGACCCCAACCTTGTAACCATTACCGGAAAAATCACCAACCCTGTAGATGAGAATGTTGCATTTATTGGCAGCGACACCACCTACACGGCCACCACCGCTCCTGATGGCACCTTTACGGTGACATTCTCGTTAGACAGTGCCGCCTATTTCTCCTTCAAGCACGGTATTGAAACCACAGCCATGTATATCCTTCCCGGGGAGACCATCGAGTTAACCATTGATCCTGAAATGTTTGACGAGACTATCTCCTACACCGGAAGCCCGGCCTCTTCTTTCCTCGCCGAAAAATATCTTCTTTCGGAATCGTTTGATTTCATGGATGACCTCTTCTACCTTGGCAGCCAGGAGGAGTATGCCGCCCATGTCAACAACTACAAAGAGGAAATTTTCGAGAAATTCTCTGCCGTCACCGATACCTCCTTCATCCGTAAAGAAAAGGAGAAGGTTGAACAGATGCTCTCCTACTACCTTAAACGACAAGAGCAACAAGCCCAAAAACTTGCCGAATATGGCGAAGATGTAAAGGTATTTTACATGAAACGCGTAAAGTTGGATCGGGAAAAAGGCCTTTATAACAAGCTTAAAAGCATGGATTACAATGCCTTCAAAGAGGAACTTGATAACTATAAAGAGACCCTGTTGGCTTACCTTAAAGAGGTTTCCGATAAGGCGTATGTCAAAAAACAGAAGAAAGCCATTGATAAAAATATCAAAAGTTGGGATGACCGGAAAAAAATGATTGAAGCCGTACCCAAAAAAGGGGAAAAGGCCATTGGTTTTACCTATCCCGACAAAACAGGGAAAGAGTTTTCTCTGGAATCCTTCAGAGGAAAACTGGTCTATGTAGATGTTTGGGCCACTTGGTGCGGACCTTGTAAAGGAGAGATTCCCTACCTCCAAAAACTGGAGAAGGAGTACCATGGCAAAGAGATTGTATTTGTGAGCATCTCCACCGATGGAGACCGTGATGCCTGGCTAAAAATGATTGAAGAGAAAAATATGGGCGGCATCCAACTTCATGCCGGCAGAGAGTGGAAAGATGGCCAAATGACAGGCATTTCCCACGACTACGCAATTCTGGGAATTCCCCACTTCTTGCTCTTCTCTAAGGATGGTAAGGTAATCAGCAACGATGCCCCACGTCCCTCTTCGGGCAAGGCAATCCGAACACTCATCGACGAGAATTTGTAATACCCTTTTCGGGTAATACAGCCATAGCCGCAATTGTAGCAGCAGGGCATGCCCTGCTGCTACAATTGCGGCTATGGTCGCATTAACGGGATCCTGTTAGTTTACGACAATCCCCTTTATCACCCGCTCTTCACCAATGGTGATACTACACAGGTAGCGTTCGTCTATAAAATCCAACTTCTTTGTGATGCTTGTCTTCCAAATGGTTCTTTCGGCTTTGCTCAACACATCGCATTTACCCCAGTACCCCCCCTATTTCAGCCTTCGCAAGTCTCGATTTCGAACTTTCTATACAGACGCTGCACAAAGCCTTGACTTTATGGACAAACACTAAATAGATGAAGCCTCCATGACTGTTAAGGGACACACAATGGAATGATTATAGGGGGGGGGATGGAAGACCGAAGACAATTTTTTGCGAATGTTGCCATTAACCCAAGCCAAAGGCTACAAAATATAAACCGATGAAAACATTAAAGAAAAAAATAAAAATTATCGTTGAAAAAACAGACACTGGATTTTCTGCATACTCAGATAAATACGCAATTTTTACAACAAGTAGAACGATTCCCGAATTAATAAATAATTCTTATGAAGCGACCCAATTATATTTTGAAGGTCAATATGAAATAACACATGAGAACCTAACATTTGAAATTGACTTTTCACAATTCTTTCAGTACTACAAAGTGCTAAACTCAAGATTCCTTGCTGAAAAAATTGGAATGAATCCAACTTTGTTATCTCAATATATTCAAGGACATAAAAAACCATCAGAGAACCAAACCGAGAAAATATTGACCGGTATTCATCAAATCGGACAAGAATTATCTGAGATGAATTTAATTTTCAAAAGATAAAAGGTAAAAAGTAAAAGGTAAAAGCCGGTAAGCCCCGGAGAAAAGAGATAGGTTTGTCACAACACCAAGCAAAGCACCCTTACAGCCCCGTAGGGGCGAAACCTTTGTAAACAGCACCATACCACGCACCCCCAAAGAGCCCCGGAGGGGCGACACCTTTGTAACAGCAGCATACCACGCACCCCAAAAAAGCTCCGTAGGAGCGACACCTTCATAACAGTGGTACCCCCTCCTCTCCCCAAAGCCCATTGATTGAGCGGAGCCAAAATCAACACCGACTTCTAACTTCGGCTTCGCTCAGCCAGCGGTTGTCATCGGCGGTGCAAACCAGTAACCATATGATTTACAAGCAATTACTAATTATTAATTCCTAATTACTAATTGTAAAAAAGGTGTCGCCCCTCTGGGGCTTTGGGGGGAGGAAAGGGCATCGCTATTACAAAGGTATCGCTCCTACGGAGCTCTTTGGGAGTGCTTTGCTTGGTACGGTGCTGTTACAAACGCGTTGCCACGGGGAAGGGTGCTTTGCTTGGTATGGTCACAGACTTATCTCTCCCTCTGGGCCTACTGACTGTTGGATGTTAGCCTTTAGCCTGGGTTAATGGCAACGTTCACAAAAAGTTGCTCCCCGTCTTCCATCTTCCGTCTTCCAACTTCCGTCCCTATAATCATTCCATTACCACATTACCACATTATCCCATTACCACATTATCACATTACCACATTATCACATTACCACATCACCACATTATCGCATTGTCACATTACCACATTATCACATTACCGCATTATCCCATTACCACATTACCACATTACCATATTACCACATTACCGCATTATCACATTATCACATTACCACATTATCACATTATCACATTACCACATTACCACATTATCACATTACCACATTACCACATCACCACATTATCGCATTACCACATTACCACATTACCACATTAGCACATTACCACATTACCGCATTAGCACATTACCACATTACCGCATTAGCACATTACCACATTACCGCATTAGCACATTACCACATTACCGCATTAGCACATTATCACATCAGAAGCAACCAACCTTATGAGCATCGACTCTTTAATCTTTAACTGAAAAAATGTCGGTTACGTTAACCATGAAAAAAATTTCGACCGCCAAAGGCGGTTCTGTTTAAATAATCAAATGAATTCACCCTTCGCACACTCAGGGTGAAAATAATCAAATAATCAATTACCCCGAACACACCGCACGGAAAAACCGTCGGCCTTGCTGTTGTAGTAGTCGCGCACACCGGCGTAGTCATAGATCAGGTCTCGGTACCACGCGTGACTACTGCCGTCCTCCGTGGCCGACCACCAGTAGCCGAGGTAGCCGACACTGTTGAACGTGCCGTATGTGTTACGGCAGCCGCCCGGAAGGGCGGTAAAACCACTCTCATTGGTGGCCCCTGTGTTGGGACTACGCCAATGCGCCGTACCGACCTCCTTCATCTTTCCGCCGGCACTCCACTTTCCCCCCAAATAATCCACCAACACAGACCACTCCCCGTCTGTGGGCAGATGCCAACCCTCAGGGCAGATCCCCTGTCCCTCAGCATTATCACGCGCCCAATTATCCCCAATAGCCGCCGCATAGGTATATAATCCGCCATATACACTTGAGGGATCATTCTCATAATAACAATACGCATCATCCGTATTATTATCCCCCAAAGCTGCCCAAACACCCCAGTCGGTAACATGGGGAATGGCATCCCCATTGGGATAATGGGTTACCCTCAAGTTCTCACGCATCCAACACTGCTCGCCGATCAAAAGCGTGTTATAGCGGTTCCCGTCGATATCGGTGACCGTGGCAGGGCAACCGCCGGGAGTCTCCACATGGATATACGCCTCCTTGGTTTCCGTACCCGTACCATACGAATTACCCACCGTGAGGGTCACCGTATAATCCCCAACAGCCATATATTCATGCACCGGATGCTGCTCCGTAGAAGTAGCCCCATCCCCAAAATCCCACTGCCAGGAAGTAGGGGCATTGCTGCTCTGATCCGTGAAGGTTACAGTGAGTGGAGGATTCCCTTCAAGAGGGGTGGCTGTAAAGGAGGCCTCCGGTGCCGACACCATGATACCCCAAACACACCGCACAGAGAAGCCGAAGGACTTGTCGAGGCTGTAGCGGTACACATTGGCGTAGTCAAAGTACAGGTAGCGGTACCACGCGCGGCTACTGCCGTCCTCCGTGGCCGACCACCAGAAGCCGTGGCTACCGACAGAGTAGAACGTGCCGTAGCTGTGACGGAAGCCACCCGGAAGGGCGGTGAAACCACTCTCATTAGTAGCTCCCGTATTGGGACCCTGCCAATGCCCAGTACCGACCTCCTTCATCTTTCCGCCGGCAACATCTTCTCCCCCCAAATAATCAATAAGCGTTGTCCACTCCACATCTGTGGGCAGATGCCAACCCTCGGGGCAGATCCCCTGTCCCTCGACATTATCCCGCGCCCAATTATCCCCAATAGCCGCCGCATAGCTATATAAGGCACCATACTCACTTGAGGGATCATTCTCATAATAACAATACGCATCATCCGTATTATTATCCCCCAAAGCTGCCCAAGCATCTTTATCGGTAATATAGGGGATCGCATCCCCATTGGGATAGAGGGTTACCTTCAGATTCTCTCGCATCCAACACTGCTCGCCGATCAAAACCGTGTTATAGCGATTCCCGTCGATATCGGTCACTGTGGGCATTCCAGGACAAGGTACTCCATTGATCCCGCCACCACCTTCCGTAACGGTTATGTAATGAGGCTTTATTTCACTATCGGAGTCTTTGCCTTTCACAACCGTTAACGTTACGGTATACTCTCCGGCATCCATATAGGTGTGCACGGGATTCTCCTCAAGAGAGGTCGCTCCATCCCCAAAATTCCAGCTCCAACTCTCAGGATCGTACTGTGATTCATTGGTAAAATGCACTTCCAATGGAGCATCACCATGCAGCGGTGTCGCAGAGAAATCGGCTACCGGAGGGTTTTCAACCTCCGGTTCTTCCGTACAAGTGGTAAATAATGTCACTACCAACAAAATGATAATGATAAGCCATAGGGGCATCTGTTGATTTTTCATGAGGTACGTGTTTAAAGTAGCTCCAACAAAATTCAGTATTTTTATCCTTAAAAACAAGGGGTTATGGCATGACGGTCAAAAAGGTATTGCCCCTACGGGGCTTTGGGAGGAGGAAAGGGCATCGCTATTACAAAGGTGTCGCTCCTACGGAGCTCAGCAGCTATTGGCTTTTGGCTGTTAGCCTTTAGCTTGGGTTAATGACAACGTTCACAAAAAATTGTTTTCCAACTTCCGTCTTCCATCTTCGGTCTTCCGTCTTCCGTCTTCCGTCCCTATAATCATTCCATTACCATATCACCACATTATCATATCACCACATTACCACATTATCACATTATCACATTTAAAACAAAATTAACCCTTTAATTTACAAACAATTACTAATTATTAATTCCTAATTGCTAATTATCCCGAACGCACCGCACGGAGAAGCCGATGGACTCGTAATAGTCGCCGCGGTACACATTGGCAGCGCTATAGCGCAGGCCTCGGTGCCACGCGTAGCTACTGCGGCACTCCGTGGCCGACCACCAGTCGCCGTCGTAACCGACACTGTGGAACGTGCCGTTGTAGTCACGGTGGCCGCCCGGAAGGGCAGTAAAACCACTCTCATTGGTAGCCCCTGTGTTGGGACTCTGCCAATGTGCCGTACCGACCTCCTTCATCTTTCCGCCGGCAACATCCCAACCTCCCAAATAATCCACCAACACAGTCCACTCCTCGTCCGTGGGCAGATGCCAACCCTCGGGGCAGATTCCCTGTCCCTCGGCATTATCCCGCTCCCAATTATCCCCAATAGCCGCCACATAGCTATATAAGGCACCATACTCACTTGAGGGATCATTCTCATAATAACAATACGCATCATCCGTATTATTATCCCCCAAGGCTGCCCAAGCATCATCATCAACGATATGGGGGATGGCATCCCCATTGGGATAATGGGTTACTTTAAGGTTTTCTTTCATCCAACACTGCTCGCCGATCAAAACCGTATTATAGCGATTCCCGTCGATATCGGTCACTGTGGGCATCCCCGGACAAGGTGCTCCATTGGTTCCGCCACCACCTTCCGTAACGGTTATGTAATGAGGCTTTATTTCACTATCGGAGTCTTTGCCTTTCACAACCGTTAACGTTACAGTATACTCTCCGGCATCCGTATAGGTGTGCACGGGATTCTCCTCAAGAGAGGTCGCTCCATCCCCAAAATTCCAGATCCAGCTCTCAGGATCATACTTTGATTCATTGGTAAAATGCACTTCCAATGGAGCATCACCATGCAGCGGTGTTGCAGAAAAACCGGCTACCAGTGGATTTTCATCCTCCGGCTCTTCTCTACAGGTGGTGAATAATGTCACTACCAACAAAGTGATAATGATAAGCCATAGGGGCATCTGTTGATTTTTCATGATATACGTGTTTAAATTAGTTCCAACAGAATTCAGTATTTTTATCCTTAAAAACAAGGGATTATGGCATGACTGTTACAAAGGTATCGCCCCTATGGGGCTTACCTACTGTTAGCCTTTGGTAATTACAATTAACAATTATCTGAAATTTAGAGGATTATAGAGTTTTGAAAGGGATCTGTAACGCAGCGGGGAAGCGCTAACAGCCAAAGGCCAACAAGCTAAAAGCCAACAGCCGGTAACATTACCGCTAGGGACTGGCCACTGAAACAGTCTACAACATAAGCGTAAAAGAGGATTAGGTATTTTCTCAAAGAGCTAAAAAATGATCGTTTTCGTATGGCCAATCTTCGTTATGCTTGTCTTCAAAATGGTCATTTACCCCAGTAAACTCACATTTTTCAGCCTTCGCAAGCCTCGAATTCGAACTTTCTATACAGCCTCTTCAAAACCCTGACTTTATGGACAAACACTTATTTAGACCATATTAAAATTGCATTCAACTAGCGATATTGCCATTTTTTTTATATATTTTTGCATCATCGTTAAACATTAAAAATACAACGTTATGGCTTACATTATTAGTGAAGATTGTACTGCTTGCGGTACATGCATCGATGAGTGTCCCGTTGAAGCGATCTCCGAGGGAGATATCTATAAGATAGACCCTGATACATGCACAGATTGTGGCTCATGTGCGGAGGTATGCCCGGTTGAAGCAATCAGTCCGGAGTAGGCTCAACACACACTTAGGAAAAAAGCCCGCCTTGAGAAGACGGGCTTTTTTTATTTTCTCCCATAGAGCACTTATCTTTGCACAAATTTCTGTGTATGCAAATCACCAAGCGACGTGACGATACTTCAGCGCAGGTCTTAGCGCGTAAAAACAGGGGGGCAGTTATTGGCTTTGTCCCAACCATGGGCGCCCTACACCAGGGGCATCTCTCCCTAATCGAAAAAGCCTGCCAAACGTGTGACATGGTGGTAGCCTCCATCTTTGTCAACCCTATCCAGTTCAATAACCCTTCCGACCTGGAGCACTATCCCCGAACAATTACGGCTGATTTGGAGAAGTTGGAGGCAGCCGGCTGCGACCTGGTATTCACACCGGACGCCCAAGAGATGTATCCCCAAGCAATTACCGAACAATATGACTTTGGAAAGTTGGAACAGGTGCTGGAGGGCGAACATCGTCCCGGACATTTCAACGGAGTAGCAGTCGTGGTAAAAAGGCTCTTTGATATCATCACCCCCCACAAGGCCTTTTTTGGCGAGAAGGACTACCAACAATTGCTAATCATCAATGCGTTAGTCAAGCAAACCGCCTGCCCGGTGGAGATCGTGCCCTGCCCCATTATACGAGAAGCTGATGGACTGGCCATGAGCAGCCGAAACCTGCTGTTAACTCCTGAAGAGCGCAAGATTGCCCCCTTTTTATACCAAACCTTGTGCGAAGCCGCCGAGAAGGGTAAAGAGGAGAGCATTGAAACAATTGTGCAATGGGGAGAAATGCAATTTCAAGCGCATCCCTCATTTCGCCTTGAATATTTTCAGATCGCCGATTCTGTGGCCCTCCAACCGTTACATACCAAAGAGGGAGATAAAGCAGCCAGAATTCTCGTGGCTGCATGGTTGGGGAATGTGCGACTGATCGATAATGTCCAGATAATTTTCTAATTTTGCAGGGTCATGCAAATAGAGGTATTAAAATCGAAAATACATCGCGTAACGGTAACAGAGTCAAACCTTCATTATGTGGGAAGTTTGACCATTGATGAAACGTTAATGGATGCGGTAGGCCTTATCGAATACGAGCGTATACACGTCTACAACATTACCAATGGAGAGCGTTTTGAGACATATGTGATCAAAGGAGCGCGGGGAAGTGGGGTAATCTGCACCAATGGTGCCGCTGCACATAAGGCCTCAGAGGGAGATCTTATTATCATCGTATCCTACGCCTCCATGACACAAGAGGAGGTCAAAACACATCATCCCAAGGTGATCATTACAAACGAAGAAAACAAGATCATTGGCTAAATCGAGCAAAAAACGAATTCTTCAAGGTCTCCGCCTCATCTTCTTTCTTGGACTGGGATTCTTTTTCATTTGGCTCTTTTTACGGAACCTCACCCCGGAAGAGAAACAACAGGTGGTTACTCACTTAAAAGAGGCCAACTACTTTTGGATTATCCTCTCTATTCTCTTCGGCTTCATTAGCAACCTCAGTCGTTCTTCCCGTTGGAAAATCTTATTACGCACCATGGGGCACAACCCCCGATACGGTAATGTGATCCTATCGGTGTTTATTGCTTACTTTGCCAACCTGGCCATCCCACGTTTGGGCGAAGTAAGCCGTTGTCTGCCCTTGGCGAAATATGAAAAGATCCCTTTTGAAAAATCCTTTGGAACGGTGGTTACAGAGCGTGCTTTTGACCTGCTTGTCTTCTTTATTATATTTGTTATCAACGTAATCATCCAATTTAACAAACTCTGGGGATACCTTCAGGAGAAAGTTTTCATTCCCCTTACGGAGAAGTTTACGCAATTGGGAACGGGGATGAATATCCTTATCCTCCTTTTAGTTATTGCCGCAGGAGCGGGAGGGCTTCTCTTCATCATGAGAAACAAAAACAGCGCCTTCATTGCCAAGATACGGGCGATGGTCACCGGCTTTGCTGATGGGTTAAAGTCCATCATTTACATCAAAAAGCCCATCCTTTTTATCCTGCACACGCTGAACATCTGGTTTATGTATTTCCTTATGACACAGATTGTGTTTCGTTCTCTTCCGGAGACCGCTCATCTGGGCCCCGGAGCCGGAATGAGCGTCCTTATGCTCGGTGCCATTGGGATCATGTTAGTACAAGGGGGGATTGGTCTTTATCAGACCATTGTAGCCGAAGCACTTACACTCTACGGGATCGTATCAACCACCGGCTACGCCATGGGATGGTTGCTCTGGTCCGGACAGACGGTTATGATTATTATTGCCGGAGTCATCTCCTTAATTCTATTGCCGTTACTCAATAAAGACCATGACGCAAAAACAGAGATTCCCCCGGAAGTTGCGCAATAAACGAGCATGACCCAAAGCCTCCCCCACAGCTAGTTATGCTCCTTAAAAACCATCACCCAATGATCACTTCTCCTCTTTTTCGTACACCCCTTACTCCCACTCCCTCCATCCCACGCATGGGTTATGGAGACCATACCGTATGGATTGGTTCCTGCTTCACGGAGAACCTGGGATATTGGCTCCAGAACCACGGTATCCGATCCACGGTTAACCCCTTTGGGATCCTTTATAACCCTCTCTCCATGGCCATAGCTTTGGAGCGGATCCTCCGTCAAGCGTTTTACTCTCCGGAGGAGTTGCATCTCTACCGAGGGCGGTACATCAGCTTTGACCACCACGGAAGGTACACCGGAAATGATCCCATAGAGGTGGTGGAACGGATCAACCAAGCCATCACGGAGGCCCACCAAATGCTACAAAAAGCCCGCTGGCTCTTTATCACCTTTGGCTCCGCCTGGGCTTTCAAGTGGAAAAAGAGCCAACAGGTAGTCGCCAACTGCCATAAACTACCGGGCACAGAGTTTGAACGAATTTTGTTACCCTTGGAGGAGATGGAATCGAGATGGAACACCTTGATGCAGGCCATGCCTCCCACACTCAATGTGGTTTTTACGATAAGCCCCATACGGCACCAGCGCGACGGAGCCGTTGAGAATCAACGCTCCAAGGCGTCGCTCATCACCTTAGCTCACTCACTTACAGAGCGCTTCCCCCAGAGCCAATATTTCCCGGCCTACGAAATTATGATGGATGATTTACGGGACTACCGCTTTTACAAAGAGGATATGATCCACCCCTCCAAGGTGGCCATCTCCTACATCAGGGAGCACTTTATGGAGGCTTTTTTCGAAAAAAACGAACGCTCCACCTTTCAGAAGATGGTTCAACTGGTAAACGCCTCCCAACATCGTATTGAGAACCCCGATGCCCCGGAAACCCAGAAGTTTCTATCCACTCAACTGCACACCCTCACGTCACTCCAATCGCTCCCTTCGCCACCATCTACCCTCCACCTGGAAACACTTTTCAGAAAACACTACAAAGGATAGCCTCCCCTTTCACAGGCGTAAAAGTCCGACTTCTTTATGGACAGGCGCTAATCAACCAGCGTCATCTCCTCCACCAGGTGCCCCGCACCGGCAAACTTATCAATGATAAAGAGGCAGTAACGAATATCAAGGGTTATGTTACGACACTGATCAGGATCATACATCAGGTCGCTCATGGTTCCCTCCCAGTTTCGGTCGAAGTTCAAGCCAATAAGGTGGCCATCGGCATTAAGAACCGGACTACCGCTATTTCCTCCGGTAGTATGGTTAGAGGCAATAAAGCAGACATGCATGGAACCATCGGCATCGCCGTAACGGCCATAATCCTTACCCTGATACAACGCCTTCAACTTATCCTCCACCACATAGTCGTAGATTGCGGGATCCTCTTTCTCCATGATACCCTCAAGGGTGGTATAATGGTGGTAAAATACGGCGTCACGAGGGCTATAGTCATCCACTTTCCCATAGGTTACCCGAAGGGTCAGGTTGGCATCCGGATAGAAGCGATGCTCCGGCTGCATCTCCCGTTGTGCCCTCATATAGATACGCATCAGACTATCCATTTCCACCTCCAACACGGACATCCGGGGGTCAATCTCATTAAAATAGAGATCATAGATAGAGGTAGCAATCTTAAACAAGGGGTCTTTACCTATTTTCCGGGCCTTTCGCCGCTTAAAATGCGTCAGATAATCCAATACACGCTCCTTATGGGCAAACATGGTTTTTGCATAGACCTTCTCCGCATACGCTTCAAAATCCGCTACCTCTTTCTCCTTCATATCCAAGAAGAAGGAGGGGCGAAACGCCGGGCTACCCTCTTCGTAGTAGATCTTCAACAACGTACTAAACAACTTTCTATCGATACTTTCTTGATAATCTTTGAAGAAGGAGTTGGTAGAGGCTTTAAGTTTTTCCACCATCTCCGCCACGGCTTCATCGGTGGCCTCCTTATTCTCACACATGCGCATAAGTCGATTGAAAGAGTAGGCAAAGCGAACAGCTTCAACGCCCAGTCCCGCATTAACCAGGTAATTAAACGACTCACGCAGCGGGGTAATCTCTTTGTAGAGCTCTTCAAATGCCGGCATCAGTTCACCATACTGTGCGCTCCGTTGGGGAGAGGCCTTTACCCACGCCTCAAATTCCTTTTCAAAAGCTTGTTTCCGGGCGATTCCGTGGAGGCGTTTAATGCCCCTATTCTCCCCTTGCATCTTTTTCCAACCATTGGCAATGCGGGCCACCTTTGCGGAATACTGAATACGAACCTCCGGATCCCGTTCCATGGCAGCCTTCATAATGTCCAACCGTTTTGTCCTCAGATTGATGGCCACCGGATTTTCGTACCTCACTTTTGACTCCACTTCCAGTCCGGGAACATACTCCATGGTTGTGCCGGGGTAACCAAAAACAAAGCTAAAATCATCCTTTTTCACTCCCTTCAACGAGATGGTGAGATGTTTTTTAGGCTTATAAGGGACATTCTCTTCCGAGTATTCGGCGGGTTGGTTATTTTTATCGGCATAAACCCTAAAGACGGAGAAATCACCGGTGTGGCGGGGCCACATCCAGTTGTCGGTATCGCCTCCAAATTTACCGATATTACTGGGAGGAGCACCCACAAGGCGAACATCTGTAAACTCTTCATAAACAAACATATAATACTCATTTCCGTAATAAAAGGGCTTAATAATCGCCTTATAGTGCGTATCCTTTACAGCCTCCTCGGTAATGGCCTTTACCTGTTGTGCCACCACCTCATTGCGCTCCTTCTCCGTCATCTTATCCGTTACCTTTTCCAGCACACGCGCCGTTACATCCTCCATCCGAATAAGGAAGGAAACACTCAATCCCGGATTCGGTAGCTCCTCCTTACGGTTCATGGCCCAAAAGCCGTCCGTGAGGTAGTCATGTTCAATGGAGCTATGTCGTTGGATTGCACCATAACCGCAATGGTGGTTGGTCAACAGCAACCCCTCCTCCGAGACAAGTTCACCGGTACAACCTCTCCCAAAGAGGACGATGGCATCCTTCAGGCATGCCTGGTTGATACTATAGATCTCCTCTGCAGAGATTCGCATTCCCATATCCTGCATCTCCTTCTCATTGAGAGCCTTCAAAAACAGGGGGATCCACATTCCTTCCCCGGCAAACGATACAATACCGTGGAACATCAAGAAAAGAGAGATCAAT
This sequence comes from Bacteroidota bacterium, assembly GCA_002748065.1. Lineage (GTDB taxonomy): Bacteria > Bacteroidota > Bacteroidia > Bacteroidales > BM520 > BM520. The sequence goes on along the minus strand of PDRJ01000022.1, from coordinate 24,886 downwards.
AACGTTGTAAGTCGCTTCATAACATTCAAATTTGAGGTTCAAGGGCAAAGGTAAAAAAGAATGGGGTTCCCTTTAGCGAAAAGCATCCCGTTTTATTAACCCCTCAGCAATTTGGACCCAATAACAGAGGGGTTAAGCAACACCGAAGGAAGAAGAGAGCTGTTGTGGGCACGCACGGGTGTGATATCAATGCCTCCACGACGGGTATAAACGCAACAAACCATCAACTCCTCGGGGAGAAAAGCATCCCATAACCGTTTATAAATCATCTCACAAACCTCTTCGTGGAAATGATTCTCATTCCGAAAACTCACCAGGTAACGCATCAATCCCTCCGGAGAGGGACCACGATCACCCTTAAAATGAATGAATACCGAGCCCCAGTCGGGCTGGAACGTTACCCGGCAATTGCTCCGTAACAGATGGGTTCCAAGACGAAACTGCTTCATTCCCTCTCCCCGGTGCAGCAGGTCAGGAGACTCACGATATGCGTCAAAGGTCAGGGAGGAGAAGTCATATTGCTCTTCCAGCAAGTCCCATGCCGCATAGTCATTGTCCCTCATCTCAGCGTGTGTAAAGAAGGAGACTGTAAGGTTGGTCTTAAGCAGCTTTGAGAGGTCCTCTTCAACGGTGTGCACAACCTTCTGAATGCTCTCCTCCCGGGTTGCCCCCTCCCACAAAGTCATGTTCAGGGCGTTGAGGTAAAGTTTAAGGGACTTACTCTCCACAATAGAAGGGCTATCCTGGGGGATAATGATCTTCAACACCCCCACCACAGGCAGGCCATTACCCATCAAAAAGCTCACCTCCCATGCATGCCATACGTCAAATCCTGTAAATCCGGGGTCTGCGGAGGTAATATGGTATGTCTCCCGGTTTAAGCTCCGCGGAATAGCCTCCAATATAGCAGCATCGTATTGGACGGGGGATCCCGACTTTCTTCCCAAATGTTTCAATGGTGGTTGTGTTGTTGTCATCGTCATACTCCTTCCCTGGCACCAAAAAGGGCCACATGCAGCCGCTGTGCATAGCGCCAGTTATTCCGTATGGCCATCTCCAATACCATGGGAGTATTGGCCGCTATAATTTGAGGCGTATTCCCCAACGGCATAAGCAGAATATCCTCCTTTTCATAAGATACAAGTTGAGCCAGTATGCGGTGGATCTCCGCTTCGTCGCGAGGCGAAGAGACTACAAACTTTAACTGTAGGTCCATCCCTTTCCGTTCTACCCTTAGGGATAGGAAGGCCTGAATCACGCGGATATCGACCTCTTTGAGTTGTGTTTTTCCGGCAAAAGAAGAGGCTAACTTGGGACTAATACTCACTAAATCCACCACGGAAGCAAGGGCCTCATGAAAGAGGGTCCCATTGGTCTCAATGGTCACATGAAGGTCGCCTCTACGCTCCTTGAGGGCTTGAACAAGGAGGAAAAGGCTATCGGCCTGCAAAAAGGGCTCTCCTCCGGTAACTACCAGATGGTTTAGGTGCGGCATGGCCATTAGAATCTGAGTAGCCAGTTCGTTCACCGAGACGCTCTTCACCGGCATACCCTCCTTGAAAGCCGAAGGCGTATCGCAAGCACAAAGCTCCCCCGAAGGCAGTTGCCAAACGCAATCCAAATTACAACCGAACAGCCGCAGGAAAAGCGAAGGCATTCCCGTCAACTTCCCCTCCCCCTGTACCGTTCCGGTAATCCTCATCCCGGTAGGAGCCTCTCCTTCTTTCCCATAAAGGGGGAAAAGCCCCTCCCTGGCCAATCGTAATATTTCACCCTTCTTTTTCAAGGCTATAGATTCTGAATAACTTCAGGATTGTTATAGGGTATCCCCTGTTTCAACGCATTCCACCACTCTTCACTCCACTCCTTCTCAATGGCATCGGAGAAACGAATCTCCTGGAGGGAGAAATCCACCAGCGAAAGATCCTCTTCAAAGGCCTCTGCAAACCCGGTACTAGTCTCGTGAACCTTTACAGAATAAAGTTTTATGGCCCCTTCATTATTCCGGAAGACCGTGTTTTTCAATATTTTATCAATAATAAAGAAAAACATAAGGGCATATCCCTCTGCCGAGGGCGAGACCGGAATTTCGGCAACACGCTCCGTGTTTTGATAGATCCAGGATTTAAAATCAGTGCGCTCCTTCTCCCATAGGCTATAGGAGTGGTCAAAACTATCTATCAAGAGTTTCACCTTGTCCAACAGCATAAAGTCCATGACCATATATCCGTTATCCAGCTTATTGGAGTGAATGGTAACCTCTACGCCATAAGAGTGACCGTGGATGTTATATTTACAGCGTTGAGAGGAGCAGTTGCGCACCACGTGGGCACCCTCAAAACGAAATGCTTTTCTAATTCTCATAAAACCTTGTTCGTATCTTCAATCCACACAAGGAGCCAAACGCGTTATCCCAACAGGGAAAGCCTCTTCACCAAGTGCGAAACATCCAATGAGTTCAACGGGGCAAAGGTACAAAACAAAGAAATTACAAGAAAATAACCCGCTACAGATGTACATTTGATATCCAAAGGGTTACCCCAAAGCAACCCACAAATGTGCCGAAGCTACTCATACCGCAACGCCTCCACCGGGTTCCTTCTTGCGGCACGCCACGACTTCCAACTCACGGTGAGCAGGGCGATAGAGAGTGTCAAAAGCCCTGCCAAAGCAAAGATCCACCAGCTAAGCGTCATTTTATAGGCAAAATTGCCCAACCATTTATTCATGGCATAATAGGAGATAGGCGTTGCCACGAGAAAGGCCATTACTCCCCACTTTACAAAGCCTCTATTAAGCATCACCAGGATACTCTTTACCGTTGCGCCGTTTACCTTCCGAATACCAATCTCCTTGGTCACCCGTTGAATGTTAAAACTTGCAATGGCATAGATCCCCAGGGCCACCAGAAAGAGCGCCATCAGACTAAACCAACCCAACAATCTTGCCTGGCTGTACTCCTCCTCATAGACACGCTGATAGGTATCAGAGACATAGCGGTAGTTCAATGGCATATCGGGGTTGACCTCTTGCCACACCCGCCGAAGGTCTGCCAGCGCCTGCTCCCTCAAGCCGGGACGAAATCGGACCAGGTAGTTCGTGCTAAAATTAAGTTGGGGGATCACCACCAACGGCCGCTCTTTGCGGTGCAGGTTCGTATAGTGAAAATCGGGCACCACACCAATGATCTCCCCTTCGGGGAAGACGTGCGGCATGTGGTAGTCGAGTCGGAACATCCGACCAATAGCCTCTTGAGGGTCGGCAATGCCCCACATCTTAAGAGCACTCTCATTGACGATATAGCGCCCCTTATATCCCTCCACCTCTTCTCTCAGCTTCGCAATCAACGCCTTCTTTTCAGGCTGATACGCTTCAAGATAGCTCAAATCCCAAGCCTTCTTCTCCCACGCTAAACCGGGGATTCCCTTCACCTCCAAAGAACCGGCAAGAGCATCAATATCCAGCAGTTGGAAGAAGTTATCGTCGGTGGTCAATACATTGATATGAAGAGGAGGATCCGTCTGCTCCATCCCCTCAAGAATAAACGGAAATCCATCATTGATATCACCTCCGGGCTCCTCCATGGCACAACTCACCATTTCGATGCCGGGACTTTCCAGCAACTTAGTCTTCAACACCTCATAGCGTTGATGCACCGCCATTTGATTATAGGGGATCACAATCATATCTTCATTATCTGCCTCCGGGTGCTGATGCTGCAAGAAGTGCAACTGTTTATCAAGGACAATTGTTGCCGTGAGAGCCACCATAGCCAGAGTAAACTGAACCACCAACGGGAAGAGATAGACGCGCCCCTGCCGGGGTGTGTAGCCGATACGCTTCTCAATACGATTGAAGAAAAAGGGATACACCGATAACAACAGCACCCCCAAGACAAAGAAAAGAATGATCCAGAGGGCACTCCACCAGACCTCCCGCATCACCAATCCGAGGTGGAGAGCGTCATTCACCACATACAGAAGAGACAGAGCCAGCGATAAGAAGGCCATCACCAAGGGGATCATCTGCAACAACTGCTCTTTGATAAGGGTGGAGACCTTGGCCCCATTAATAATTTTTATCTTAAAAGCCGACAGGGAAGAGAGAAAAGCCACTCGCTTCAGGTTGACAAAATTCACCAATGTAATTAACAGAATAATCACCACGCCACTCACAAGCATATAGATGGAGCGGATATCCCTGTTTTTCTCCAACTCCCTGGTTTTATGGCTTCTCAAATGAATATCCTGTATGTTTTGCAGATGGATCGTTGGGGCGGTTTTATCCGTTGCCTCTCGGTCCCACTCCGCTTGTTCTGCAGCAACAATGGCTGCCGCATCCTGGGGATCCTTCAAAAGGAGATAGGTATAAGCCCATCGCTCCATGTTGCCCGCACGGGGGAGCGAAGTCAAGATCTCTGCATGAAAGTGCGAGTTGCGGGGAAAATCCGCCAATACCCCTTGTACTGTGCAGGCATAGGCCTCCGAATCCTGCCGACCGGTAAGGGTTATGGTTCTCCCCAGCACATCCACGGATCCGAAATATTTTTTGGCCAGGCTTTCAGTAATATAGGCCTCTCCGGGAGCAGAAAAGCTCCCCTCTTTTTTTCCCAACAGCACCTCGAAATCAAAGACCTCAAAAAAGGTACTATCTGTAGCAAAGGCATTTTCTGAATAGAAGAGTTCCTCATCGATGGCCACCGCACAGCGTCTATAGGGCACCAAGCGCGTTATCTTTTCCACCGAGGGATAGGTTGCTGCCATCTCGAAGGGCCATGCACCGTAAACCCTCGCGGCATGCATGGCACTGGCACCGGTATTGGTATTGAGGGTCAATCGAAAAATCCTATCCGCTTTGGAATGAAATGCGTCATAACTAAACTCCCGTTGCACATAAAGCAGAACCACCAAAAGAGAAGCCAATGCGACCCCTAACCCCACAGCGTTTATAAGACGATGGAATTTATTCCCCCGAAAATAATACCCTAATTTCATTATCTTCTTCCAGTATTGACTCGTATCCTCTTTGCTACAACCTTGATTTCCCGTCGAAATGGGCAGGAATAGGGATCCCCAGATAGGCCAACACGGTAGCCGGGACATCCACAATCCTTGGTGTTCGGGAAAAATCGTACGCGTGAGTAGATTCGTTATAAGTTTTCTCTATCTTCTTGTTTGCAATGGTATTTCCACTTGCGATAAAGAAAATATTTCGCTCTTCGAAGGATTCCCCTCCATGGGAACCCTTTTGGGTACCGCCATGGTCGGGGGTAACCAAGATCAACCACTCTTCATCCTTAAAGTCCGGACGCTTACGCATACTGTCCAGTATCTGTCCAATGAGCACATCCGTGGCCTCTATGGTCTCTATATACGGTTTTATGGCGGGGTCGAAACCATGATAATGGCCGGAGTGGTCAACGGCATCAAAATGAATAAAGAGCACATCGTCGTCACCATTTTCCATACGTTTGGCCACTGCGTCAGCCATGGTGCTATCGGCTTCGAAATTCTCTTCAAAATCGGCATAGCGTACAATCTTGTCATTGATCGGGTTCCACACCACTAAAGATGCCGTATGTAACGCAGGATTGGAATCCTCTATAAACTTAAATATATCAGGATACTGATCGTAATGCGTATGGCCAAAGTTGTTGTGGTCGGTGGCCCCGTGCTTATCGCCCCAAACGCCTGTTAGTACGGAGGACCAGCCCGTTGCACTAACGGTGGGAGGTTTGGTCAGCGCATCCAACGAATAGGTTGCATTACTCATTAAGGCATCAAGATTGGGGGTATAAGCTTTCACTAAGGCATCGGGGCGACATCCGTCTATTCCGATGATTAATACCCTCTTTTTTTCGCCAGCACTGGCTGAAAAGGCCAAAAGAGAGGCCAATATCACAACATAAATTCTAACCATCATTTCCATTTATTTATAGGTAGTCCTTGCAAGAAAAGTGCCAAATATCCAAGGGATCAAGATTCTTCTCAAAGGGAGCAATTATTTTTTTACCGTCCGAAAGTTTTTGCAATAAAGGATAGCTTAGTTATTTAGCATTCCTCATTAGTATTTATTTACAGCATATTAGCTTTTAGCCTTTGGCTCTTAGCTTTTGTAAATCTGTTAATGCCTAAATAGTGTCTGTCCATAAAGTCAACGTTTTGAGAAGAGGCTGTATAGAACGTCCGAATTCGAGGCTAGCAAAGGCTGAAATAGGGGAATTTACTAAAGTAAATGAGCATTGGGAAGACAAACGTAACGAAGAAGTCGGACTTTATAGACGGACGCTAATTATTTTTTTACGCAACAGCAGCGTAATACTACATTTTGGGAAATGTTGTATTTTAAGGAGGAGGCGATTTTATAACGGTCTTTCTCGCCATGGAACACCGGCCAATCCCGAGCGTTTTTCACCTATTCCCTATTTTGCTCTTTTCACCAACGACTTGATCACTTTTATACCCTTTACCAGAGGAATCATAATGATAATCCCCAACGTCAGAATGGGAATCGCAATGCTCAACCATGGGGGCCAATCGAGTTCATTCGATGAGGTATCAGCTTCTTCTTCAATACCCTGACTCTCAAGATAGGCTTCTCTCTCCCTGTACATCTCCTCATCCATAAGGATCCGTTCTCGCGCTTCCGGACTCATTTCCGCCAACTCCTCTTCCGTTATTTCCTCCTCATCACCCATCCCGATCCTCAATCTACCGTCCTCCCCTCCAAACTCTTTTATCTCCTCTTCCGTCAAGCCCAAAGCCTCAACATCAATCTGTCCAATCTGTCCCTCGATATGCGCCATCGCTGTATCCAGAGCACTTATTTGACTAAAAGCCAGAGACTCTTTAAGCACATTGGCCTTTACTTTAAGTGTTTCGAGGTTCTCTTGTGCTTCGGCGATCCTGTTAACCTTAAACATACTCTTGATCATACCAAAGATACCACCCCATTTTCCTATAGAGGAAACGTCCTCCCCATTCCCAAATTTTCTTTTAAATTCAATGGCAGTCTTCATAGACTCTGCCATCCCTTCATTAATTTCATAGACAGTAGCTGCCATCTCCTCTATCAGGTCCACGGCTTCTTCATCCGCTTTTAGCTCTTGAGGAACCTCATAAGCTACTCTTGGAGGCGTTTTTGAACAAGCACAAAGAATCCCTAAAAACACCATTACCCACAATGGAAAGAATCTGTTTCGCTTCATTTTTTCTCTTTTTTAATCATCCAGTTACAGTGAAGCAATTAATGATTATTTCTTTTATTTCACAAGGATTTTTACATCTAAATATTCACTGTTTATCAAACACAACCACTAACCAACTAATCAACAAAAGATTAAACACCTCCCTACCACCTCCACAAACGCAATAGTATCAAATAATGGCACATCTTACGACTCTTTTATTCACAATAATCTGTTTTCATGAAGCTATCCCATAAAGAGTGTCTGTCTATAACGAACAGATTCGGAGGTAACGAGATCACTCATAGCGCAGCGCTTCCACCGGGTTACGGGTTGCGGCTCGCCACGACTGCCAGCTCACCGTAAACAGGGCGATGGCTAATGCCAACACGCCCGCCAGCACAAAGATCCACCAGCTTAAAGCTGTTTTATAGGCGAAGTTCTCCAGCCATTTGCTCATGGCATAGTAGGCGATGGGAGAGGCAATGATAAAGGCAATAAGTACCGTCCACACAAACTCCTTATTGAGCAGTAGCATCACTTCCATAACGCCGGCTCCATTGATTTTTCGAATACCAATCTCTTTGGTACGGCGTCGGATAAAAAAGAGCGACATCCCCATAATGCCAAGAAAGGCCATAAAGACAGCCATCAGAGAGAAAAGGAACATAAGGTTTCTTAGGCGTATTTCATCCCGGTATTCTGCCTTTAGCATCTCATCAAAAAAGGCGTAGGTAAAGGCCCGTTGATCCCGGTACTTTGCATAAATTTCCCTGATATAAGCAAGCGTCCCGGCTCTATCCTTTGAAACCATTTTTATATTAACGGTCATGATGTTCTCCGGGTCATTCACCAGTATCATGGGGCCAATGACATGATGCAGCGGCCTAAAGTGAAAATCCTTCACCACCCCCACAATCACGTTATGCCCCACACGCTGACCAATAGGATTCTCAAATCCCATTAACTTTTCTGCCGTTTCGTTGATCACCATGGGGATGGAGAGCAATTCATCATCCTCTTTGGAGACTTCTTTCCAATAATCAGCATAGGTGATATTTAAAAACTCACCCTTCACCACCTCAAGGCCATAGGTCTTAGCGAAATCTTCATCCACACACACCCTGGTAACGCTTATGCTATCGCACTCCCCTTTGTGGCGAATTGCGTAGGCTGTTTGCCAATGGTAATCCAGCGGGGCGTAGGTACTGGCCGTCACCGACAAGATATAAGGATGCTTGAGCAGTTCGTTTTTAAAATCCCGGTTGTCGTACCACAAGCCGGTAGGCACCACCAATACATCGGCATGATTAAAGCCCAAATCTTTGTTTTGCATATAGTTTAGTTGGCGCACCACCATTGTAGTACCCATCATAAAACCGAGGGCGATGACAAATTGCACCAATACCAAGGCTTCAATTAAGTATTTCCGAGGGCTTGTAGCCGTACGGCCTTGAAAAAGGGAGGTAGGTTGAAAAGAAGCGGCATATATAGCCGGATAGAGGCCGGCAATCCCCCCCACTGCGAAGAGAAACAACAAGAATTTAAGCCAAAATCCAATAGAAAAAGGCGGATGCAGATCGGTATAGAGATGTTGGTTCACAAGGGGTAAACAGAGCAAGACCACACCGTATGCCAACACCCCTGAAAGCAAGGCTTGCCACAACGATTGTCGCAGGCCGTACCCTATCAACTGCCCCCGTGTGGCGCCATTCACCTTTCGTACCCCCATCTCCTTGTATTTCTCGGTGGAGCGAGCAGTTTCAAGTGCAGCAAAGTTGAAAGAGGCCATAAAGATGATTAAAAAAGCCAATAGGGAGAAGATCCATACATACTTATAGTGGCTGATATTCCGATCGTAAAGAGAGGGTTCGTAATCGCTGTAAAGGTGGATATTGCCCAGCGGTTGAAAGAGCAACTTATCGGATTTTCCGGTATGAGCGGTGATATAATCGCGGATGCTCTCCACAAAAGCCTCATCAATGGAGGCATTTTCTGCCAATTTGATATAGGTATGCACATGGCTCGTCAACCGAAAATCGTTGGCATAAGCCCAAGGGCCTTCGTGCCTCCCGGGTAGAATATATCCAAAATGGATATGCGTATCATGGGGAATATGCAACACCCCGGTTACCGTATAGGTCTCTTTAACGTATTTATCGCTAATCAACGTCTTTCCCAGTGCCGGATTATCGCCAAATAACTTTTTTGCGGTATGCTCGCTCAGCACCACACTGTTGGGAGTATTTAACGCCGTCTGCACGTTGCCCTCCAGAAAGGGGAACCCATCAAAGATGGCAAAAAAATCGTCGTTCACCCGCAGACTGCGGGCTTCTATCTTTCGCTGCCCTCCCTCCTCGTACAACGGTGAGTCTTCAGAGCTGTATGCCAATGAGGCGGCTTGCACTATCCGGGCATAATCCTTTTTTAGATTTTCAGCCAAAGCGGGATAACTTGCCGCGCTCTTTTGAATGGACGTTCCATTTTTTGATAACGATAACACCCTGTATGTACGTTGACTATCGGTATGACAAGCCTCATAGTGGGTTTCGCTATCCACCCATAGGTAGATAAGCAATGTAGCTGCGATCCCCACAGTAAACCCGCATATGACGATGAAATCATAAATGGGGTGCTTGCCCCTTTTTCCAAAAGATAAAAACCGAAACGTATTCTGCATGGCTATTCAATTATCATTAAAAAAAGGTCGTCATCTGCTGAGGTTTCTGCAATCTTCTTGAGTAAGTTCTTGTGCGTGGAAGAAGGGTTTCCCGGCACCGATTGTATATGCGCTTTGAGCTCTTCTCCCTTCAGCAATTTGTACAGTTTTCCCCCTTCGGTTTGTTTAAAATCCCATGTGGTAATGCCGTAATCCAGGTCGTTTATGATTCCCTTTCGAGGCGGCCGGGGAAAAGAAAAACTTGATCCGGGCGTATAGTCGGGCTTTTCGTCGATATAGGTGTGAAACTGTTCGTTGGTGATTTTATCATACACAAAACTATTGAATAGAAGGGTGCCCCTCTTTGCCGTCATGGGACACGCATAATCCTGGGTGTAGAAAACAAAAACAAACCGATTAGTTTCCAACAGGCTATAATGTACAAACTTCTCTTTGAGTTCGAACCGGGGAGAGAGGCCCATGGTTGAAGAACCGATCTTTCTTTTGCCAAAATCCACCACATAGAGCGGCCTTACCCTGTTTACCGATTCAAACCGATAAATGGTATCGTTAAGATTTTGACGAACATGCAGCTGCCCTTTCAAGCGGTATAGGTCCCCCTCCCCCCCCTCAACGCCCCGATAGGTAGAACCCGTATGGTTTTTAACAGGGTCAAAATCCTTTAAGCGACAAACGGTATCGCCCGAGAAGTTATGTACCGAGAGGAAATAGCCCACTTTGCTGGAGTTCCACTTTGTTTTGTGGGACACCCAATGATACTCATCCAGGGGGATCATCTCCCTTTCCAGCCAATTGATCTTTGTATGAAGTCGGGTTTTACGTTTTCCCTTGGGGGTTACGCCCCGCCACTGCTCTACCCCTTGTTGCACGGCTATTGAGGGGGGGTGCAACAGGTCATACTCCATAATCCAGGCCTGATCATTGGGTTCATCCAGGTATCGGTAATAGATCTTATGTCCTATGACAAAAGGCGCTCCATACACACCTCTGTAATCCATCGATTTTTTCCCTTGCCCAACCCAAACTAACCCCCTCCTTGCGGAGGAGGGACTATTGGCACAGACAACCTCTTTAAAGAGTCCCATCTCATCAAAACAGGCTACTCCTCCGGAAGCGGAAATCACCACTCCATCATCGGTTAACAAGGCCTCTGCCCCGTGGAAGAACGCCGGCTTTAGGTTATGAGACAACTTTATATAGCGCACCGTGCTCCCCAGTTGCGAGTAGCGGACGGGCTTTATTCTTGTGCGCGCCTCCTCAACATCAAACACCAAGGGAGGGTGCAAGGGCTCTACGCTTCTATCGGCCTGCACATATAGACCTTGAGGCAATTGGGCAATCGAATCGGCAAAGGCCTTAGCCCTTTCCGCCTCCAATCGCTTTTGTTCCATGATAACCGCCTCTTGTGCCAGCAAAGCATCCCTTACCACCTCCTCGTTTTGTCTCATCTTGTTATGACTGCACGAAGCAACAGCAATCAACCAAATTAAGGCCATTAGGGAGGGAAAGGGGGTTCTCCATTTCATCATTACTCTTCTCGCTATGGGTCTCGCGGACAATCACAAAGGCCCTTCATACCTCCGTTGATTAACTCCACTCTCGCAAGTTAGCTTATTTTCCTCACTTTGTGATAACCTGGTTATCCCAGTGACTCGGTACTTCTTCTTATGGATTCACAAGCCATTATCATGCCATAACTATAATTCTCTATTAAACAACGATATTAAAAAAGTAACACCATAAAAGGATTAGACACTCGAGTGTCCATTTTTTACACGATGGGGCTCTGAAAAAAAGGGAAACGCCCCCCACAGATTGCACGAGAAAGCGTATCTTTGCTTACAGAGCGTATTTATCATCAAACACAGATCACCATGAAAGCCTATCTTCGACCCATCAGTTTACTGCTTATCATTGGCTTGTTCATTGGCAATACGGCATTGGCACAGGCCTATGATTTATACCTCATCGGCGTACAAGTCACTGCCGATAACGCCGCTGACTTAACCGTGATAGAGGGAGTGAGCGGAACGGTATTTTATACTCCCGAGACCCAAACGCTCACCCTTGAAAATGCCACCATACAAGATGACCAACTTTTAGCCATTTATAACCCGGGAGTTGAAGGATTAACCATAAAAATAGGAGGGGACAATGCCATTTCATCCTTTGAGATGGAGGCAGATACCGACATTGTGGGGCCCGGATACCTCGCCATTGGGGGATCGGAAGATGACCTGATTGCCATTTACTTAAAGGCACAACTCCAGATCAAAGAGTGCGGCATAAAGGCCACAGGGGTCAACTGGGGAATTACCGGACTTAACGGCGAATCGGGTGAACATTTAATCATCAGGAATTCCGATGTGGAAGCAACCGGCGGAAGGGACGGATCTATCGCAGACCTGGAGAGTTTCACTCTTATTCATTGTTCGATCCTTTTCCCAGAAGGAGCTTTCTTTGATGAGATCTCCCATGATGTTATCCTCGACGGTCAAATCGTGAAGGAGCAGATCCTCATAGCACCACTCATCGGCCTACAAGAGGCACCGGAAATGGCGAATATAGACCTCTACCCCAATCCGGTAAAGGATCTTCTAGAAATAGAGTCCGCACACGTTCTTACGCGTATCACCGTTTGTGATATGCTGGGAAGAATCCTCTTCTCAGAACCCGTGGGGTCCCGTCACTACGCCATTGATGCATCGGACTGGGATCAGGGAGTGTACAACGTTACCCTATATTCCGACACGCATAGGGTCAGCCACAAAGTCCTAAAACAATAAGAAAATTCAACGATAATACAAGGGCACTACGCCCCCCCATACCCTGCTACTCTTTCGTCCAGATTCGGGTGTTCAGGTTCATCTCTTTGATGATGGTTTCGATCAGATGAAGGAGCATATACATCTCTTCCACATCCTTGTACTCAACACTCCGGCTTACTTTGGGCTCAAAGGTGTCTCTCTTTCTGGGAATAGCACAATACACGTTAGAGCCCACAAAGGAGAACATCATCTGAAATCCCCCCATTTTATGCACATTAACAATAGCCTCCATCATGGCCGGGGTAAGAATATAACGTGCCTCCTGTTGACTACTTCCGTAAACAGAAAAGATCTTTTCAAACTCGGGATTCTCAAGTTTAACCAACTTACCGTAACGATTAACCCCTTTTTTCTCCTTACCCAAGAAATCGGTATGAGCCTTTTCCGGAACCACAAAGGTATTCTCATTAAGTGATTTGTTAAACTCCGCCACAAAAAATAGTCCCTTAAAGAGGGATTTCCACACCATCACCTTACGCTCATCCATTTGCTTTTTATTCTTTTTCTCCTCTACTTTCAGGTCGGAAAAGAGAAACGGAGTTTTATCAATGACACCGGTAATAAGGTCATCACCACCATAACGATCGTGCGTGTCAGGAAAAAAGCCAGCGGCGAGATAATGCGCTTCCGGGACAAACCCTTTTGCTTGGTATTCAAATTCAGGGTTCAGGAGTGCCACAATTCGGGTAATCACCTCTTTTTTAAACACCTCCTTCATTTTATTATACCGTAAGAGAGCGATTAAGGCAAAGATAGACGCCAGCATAAGGCTAAGAATGATAACAACCAGAGAAAACGTTACCCCAAACATCCCGGAGATTATCGAATACTTTGTAGCAGCCAATAAACTCACCAGCAGTACTCCCAGAAAAAGAAGCGATACGGCCAACAAGACGAGGGCACGTCCCCGCCATTTTTTTACCGTTTTGCGATCGGCCTCCATCCCTGAAAGTTGAGGCTGGAGTTGATCCTCATAAACCTTTTTTAACTCTTGATAAGCAATCATCTGCTCTATTTTTCAAGGATCTCCTCAACATACGACTCATGGGAAAAAACGCCATCTTCTCCTTTACCTCCCACAAAAGAACCCATCAACAAAGAGCCACCCCTCTTATAGGCATCATCAAATTTCCATGAAATAAGCATTGGAGGGAGCACTTCAAAAACACACTCCTTTCACCACGTTACGCTTTCGTCCAAATTCTCGTATTCAAATTCATCTCTTTAACAATGGTTTCAATTAAGCTAAAGAGCATGTACATCTCTTCTATATCCCGGTAATCAACGCCCTTTCCTATTCTCGGCTCAAACATATCCCTACTGAAAGGGATAGCACAATAGACCTTATCGCCAACAAAAGAGAACGACATTTTCAGCTTATAGGTTTGTTGCACATGGCTCATGGCCTCCATCATGACCGGAGTAAGAATATAGCGTGCCTCCTGTTGACTACTTCCGTAAACAGAAAAGATCTTCTCAAACTCGGGATTCTCAAGTTTAACCAGTTTACCATAACGGCTGACCCCCTTTTTTTCCTTACCCAAGAGGTTAGTATGAGCCTTCTCCGGAACCACAAAGGTGCGTTCAGTCAAATGTTTATTAAACTCAGCGACGAAAAATAGTCCTTTAAAAATAGTTCTCCACTCCGTCTTTTTATGACCATCATCATCCGTTGTCTCCCTTTTTTCTTCACTCTTAATTTCCGAAAAACTAAAGGGGGTCTTTTCGATCACTCCTTTGACCAGATCATCTCCCCTATAGCGATCCGCTTGGGGAGGAAAAATACCTGAGCTATGGTATTCCGTCGCCGGAACGTAACCTCTTGGGTTATACGTATAATCCGGATTGATAAAAGCTACAATTTTTTGGACAATCTGTGATTTAAATTTCTCTTTATAACTGCTATTCGCTGCCTTAAACCTAATTCCCAGGTAGATAGCAGCAATAATAAAGAGTCCCACTAAAATAAGGTAATAGTTGTTTTGAGCAAGCTGATAACTCAAAAAGGCCAATACCAAAGCTGTAATGGCCAAGTTTCTCCATTTTTTTACCTCTTTACGATCCTTCTCCATCCCCTCCAATTGAGGTTTAAGATCGCTTTCATACAAGTCCTTTAGTTTATTTGATGATGTCATTTCTTTCATCTGTTTATCTGTTGTAGCCTTAGGCTTTTAGCTGTTAGCCTTGGGCTTGGGTTAATTGCAACGTTCACAAAAAATTGTCTTCGGTCTTCCGACTTCCGTCCCCATAATCATTCTGTTATGTGTCTAAAAACCGATCATGGATGTTTCATCCTAACCATTAATACCTTCCTTAGGCCATGGCGAAGAGGGAATCCCAATATCTATGGCATTCTCTCTCCCCCTGCATCATACCCTTAGAAGAGGCTGCTTACGTCCACATTTTGTCTTTCAGCCTCTTGAATTACAAAGACCTCCTTAGGCTCCAGTTTCATCATCCCGGCAATAATACTATTGGGGAAGGTTTGGATACCATTGTTAAAATCGGTCACCACTGCGTTATAGGTACGTCTGGCGGCGGATATCTGCGACTCCACCTCATTCAATGTACGTTGCAGGTTCAAGAAGTTATCATTGGCTTTCAAATCGGGATAGTTTTCTACCGCGACCATAATATTTCGCATATGGGCGGATATTTGGTTATCCAACGCTACTTTTTGGTCATTGGAGAGCTCTCCATTTACAGCTTTCGCACGCATCTCCGTTACCTGAGTCAACAGTTCACGTTCGTGGGTCGCATACTGTTTCACCGTACTCACAAGGTTAGGGATCAGGTCATACCGTTTTTTCAGTTGCACATCCATGCCTCCAAAGGCATTATCCACTTCGTTACGTTTTCGTACCAAGCCGTTGTACATAACCACCACAAGAATGACTATCACCAATACAACCGCAGCAATCATCAAGAATTCCATCGTTTAATTTGTTTTAGTGTTTGTTATTTACCGTTTCTACGAAAAAACCATTAATCCGCAGAGATCCTAAAATGGTTCCCCATTTTTATTTTTACGGCGGATGAAATTAGTAAAATTTTCCGCTTATGGGACAACTCCGCAAGAAAGTTTCCCTTTATACCGTGCGGAAATCCTGAAAGATATTGAAAAATAAAATTTTAACGCTATCACATTCTTACCCTGAACAAGCTTCCTAAACAGGAGAAAAGAAGAAAAAACGGCGCTTAGTTGGTTCCATAATCAGCGGCAAAGCGAATAAGCGGTCATTTTTTCATAGAAAAAGGCCCAGGTTTTTTCCCAGGTCTTTTGGTTATAGATGTCCACTCCGGGCAGCACCACATAGATCCGGGCGATCTCTTTTCCCGGGGCGACAGGATACTCCAGGTCCCATATCACCTCTTGCCCCATAGCCTCCCGGAGCAGGGTTTTTAGGCTTTCGAACTTCTCATAATAGTAAATACGCCGCTCTAAGCTTCGGCTCATAATATCCACGCCCACCAAGGCCCGCTCCCTATCCAAGTCGAATTTTAAGTTCACAGGAGTGATCCCGGTATTCTGCATAAGCCATTTTTTTCTTCGCCCTTTTGCGCGGCTAAAGGCCTCAAACTGGTGCCAGAAGGCCAATCGTAACGCTTTTTCTTCTTCTCTGGTAAACATACTAAAAACCGTTAAGATGCATAGTTACAGTGGGGATCAAAAGAAGGAAACCCAGCACGATGAGCAGCACCATAAAGGGGCCGATCCACCGCACCCACTTCTCATAGGGAATTTTAGCCACGCCCAGCACGCCCATAAGCACGCCGGAGGTAGGCGTAATCATATTGGTAAATCCATCTCCCAGTTGAAAGGCCACCACCGTAGCCTGCCGGGAGAGGCCAATCAGATCACTAAACGGCGCCATCACCGGCATGGTAATAGCCGCCTTGGCCGAACCGCTGGGGATAGCAATATTGATCACGGTCTGTATCACATACATCACGCCCACGGCCCCTATTTGACCCACATTCTGCATGGATTGCGCCATGCCGTGAAGCAGGGTGTCGATCACCCGGCCATCTTCCAAAATCACCACAATACCACCGGCAAGCCCGACAATAAGGGCCGCTGAAAGGATATCTTTGGAGCCTTCCAAAAAGAGCTTGGTGATCATGTTTGCCGATTCCCCTTTGGCCATTCCACTAAAGATCCCCAGCGCCAAGAAGAGAGCCGCAATCTTCATGATATACCAACCGTATCCCATCACACCTACCACCAAAAAGAGGATGGTCATGGCGAGCAGTGTTAGGATATAAAAATGAACAGACTTACGCAGGGCAACAAAGCCCAATATGGCGAAAAGCCCGGTAGCTATAGGAATGATCGGCCCTGACCACTCACTGTTTCCGATTTTCATCACCGTGATGGTGTAATAGTATGAAAAGAGAAGCAGGCACACCAGGATAAAAAAGTAGGTGATCCAAGCTGCACGGGGCGTATAATAAGCCGTCTCCTGACCTTGAGCCTCGCCGCGGGCGCGCCAATAGGCATCGTCTTCATAGACCAGAGAACGGCGCGGATTTCTCTTAACTTTCCGGGCATAGACAAGGAGCCATAAAAGCCCCACCACCGTAAGGACAATCCACATAAACAGACGGTATTCAATGCCGGAGAAAAGGGGTAGGCCGGCAAGGCCCTGAGCAATCCCAATGGTAAAGGGATTTAAGATGGCACCAGCAAAGCCCAAGCCGGCTGCCACAAAGACCATATTTACCCCTACAATACTATCGTACCCCATGGAGATCGCCAACGGTATGATGATAATGATAAAGGCGATGGTCTCTTCGCTCATGCCAAAAACCGCACCAAAGGTAGAAAAGAGCGCATAGACCAACGTTAGAATGATATTGTCCACCCCTATAAACCGGATCACCCGGAAACGCTCTAACTTACGTGTCCACCTCAGGAAACTCATGATCCCCACATCGATGGCTTTGCTGGCATTCAGTATGCCAAAGGCACCCCCGATGATAAAGATAAAGATGATGATCCCTGCCTGTTTTTCGAACCCCTTGAACATGGCTCCAAAGACCTGCCAGGTTTGCGGTTGAGCATCCACATACTGAAATACGGCCTGTTCCACTTCCACGCCCTCTGCATTCTGCACGGATTTTACCACATACTCCCCTCCAGGCACAAACCAGGTGAGAAGGGCACTCAGCAGAATGACCCCAAATACGACCACGTAGGTGTGCGGGATCTGTCGTTTTTTACGTTTTATTTCATTCATAAGTAGGCCCTAAAACTTCTCGTCGTATTTTGTCCACAGCTCGTCGCCCAGTCTCCAGGCGCGTTTAACCACCTTCTCTTCCCACCTCGTGGAGTAGTCGGTAAGAAACTTTACCACCTCTTGGGTTCCTTGGGTCTCATAAATGCGTTGTGCTTCCGCTTCCACGGTTTTTTGCTCCACGAAGAGTTTGGCTTGAAGGGGATTCCAAACCGCATCCACATCGTGTCGCATATCGCCCCAACGTTGAGCAGCCAACGTGCCTAAACGGTTAAAGGCCCACCAGGCGGACTCGCGGGTAAATCCATTGACACGCCCCGGCGTTTTATAGGGTTTCGCCACATCGGTAACCCCGCAATAAACGGGCACATAGAGGGAAGTGGCTACGTTGTCTTGAGCCAGCCACACCACGCCGCCAATGGGATCCGGAAGCCAGTCGCGGCATTGGATAATGGTGGCATACATGGTGTACCACCGGGCGATGGTCCGCTCACCCAGGGCACCCCATCCACCATTGATGCGAAGCATCTCCAACATATCATAGGGCATAAACGGATTACCCAGAGGGGAGATCACCGCTTTGCCCTCCTTGTCGGCCACCAACAGATCTTTGGTCATATCGTAGGGTGTATCCTCGTAGTAGTCTTTAAAGAGGTCCACCAGTTGTTGCAACGTCACCTTCTTATCCGGTTTTACCGAGAAGGGGTAGTTGCCGGCCATGGGGTTCAACTTCAACGACGGTGCCAGCAAATCAAACACCCGCCACTCGCGACGCCATGCGGCCACCGAAGCGCGGCTATGGGGAGCATAGGCCTCACAGAAGGAGAAGGGCCCTTGTGCCGGATCCCAGTATCCTTTGGCTTGAGCCACCTCAAAGACATTATCGGAAGCCATGAAATAGTCGGGATTCTCTAAGTCAATCTGCCGAATGGTGCTGGCGTTGGCATTGACGGAGATATGGTCATCCGGTACCCGTTGTGCTACCCATACAGCGCCGACCTCTCCTTTGCCCGGTCCCACAATTTCGAAGTGCCACACCTCCTTGGTGTCGGCAATGGTCAAACACTCACCGGCATCATTCCAGCCATACTCTTTTGTAAGGGCATCAGCCATCTTAATGGCTTCCCGCGCAGTTTCGCAACGCTCTAGCATCAGTTTGCACAGGCGTTGACAATCCACAAGCCCCGCATCGGATTGTAACTCTTCCCGTCCGCCAAAGGTGGACTCCCCAATCCCCAGCTGACGGGTATTCATACAGGGATAAGCCGTGTTAATATAACCGAAAGTCTCCTCCACCTGAGGAATTGTACCAATCTCACGATGGCCATAGGCGGGCATAGCTTGGCTATTATCCTTCTCCCGCTTATACATCTTTACTGTAGCTCCGGCAGGGTATTTCCGCGGAGGTTGGATATCCATCCACGAACGGGTACGATGGGAATCATCGGTATGGCTGGTTATCACGGAACCATCAAAGGAGGCCAAGCGGCCAACGGTCACCGACGTACACCCTTCGGGGACACCTCCTTGCCAATCACTCTTATCCACCTGACCAAGGACAAGCCATTGCATGCCCAGAAGGATTACCAAAAAAAGAACTCTTCTCATAACGAAACATTTCAGGGTAGCAGTACCATATGCAGAAGATCCACACGAAGGTAATTCCTCATACCTACAGCGCCACCGTTATTCATATTGCTTCACAAAGTTATAAATTTACCCCTAACCTGACGATACCGTTAGGGGGATAAGGGGAATTTTGTACTTTTGTCTTTTACATACCGGAGGCTATTCAATGAGCGAAGCTATAAAGCATGAGTGTGGAATTGCCATGATTCGTCTGCGCAAGCCACTACAATACTACGTCACCAAATACGGTACCACCCTCTACGGGATCCATAAATTACAACTGTTAATGGAGAAGCAGCACAACCGCGGTCAAGATGGTGCGGGGATGGCTTGTGTGAAGTTTGACATGCCCCCGGGAAAGCGCTATATTGATCGAGAGCGCTCCAATGCTTCGACACCCATCAACAGCCTTTTCAGCAAGACCTACAAGGAGTACGAAGCGATCCGAGAGAAATACCCCAGCAGGCTAAGGGATGTGAGGTGGATGAAAAACCATGCGCCCTTTACCGGTGAGCTCTTTTTGGGGCACCTCCGCTATGGCACTTTCGGCAAAAATGACATCCGCAACCTGCACCCGGTTATGCGGGTCAACAACTGGAAAACCCGAAACCTTATTCTTGCGGGGAACTTTAACCTTACCAACGTGAATGAACTCTTTGACCGCCTGGTCTCCTTTGGGCAATATCCCGTGGAGACTTCCGACACGGTCACCATGTTGGAGAAGATCGGTCACTTTCTGGATCAGGAGAACGAAACGCTCTATCTCAAGTTTAAAGAGCAAGGGTTCAAAAAACCCGAGATCACCGATAAGATCATTGAACACATCGACCTGAGAGACATCCTGGAGAAATCCTCCAGGTATTGGGATGGGGGGTATGCCATCGCCGGGATCCTGGGCCATGGTGATGCCTTTGTGATGCGAGATCCT
This sequence comes from Bacteroidota bacterium, assembly GCA_002748065.1. Taxonomy (GTDB): domain Bacteria; phylum Bacteroidota; class Bacteroidia; order Bacteroidales; family BM520; genus BM520. The sequence continues at coordinate 4,398 of PDRJ01000022.1, read as the reverse complement.
GCCGGAATCAGGCCCGCCTACTACTATATGGATGAGGAGGTGATTGTGGCCGCTTCGGAACGACCGGTGATTCAGACCACCTTTAACCTCACCAGTGCACAGGTGAAAGAGATTGATCCGGGACACGCATTGCTGATGAGGAAGAGTGGGGAGGTTACCCTTGTCCCTTACACCACGCCCCAACCGAGAAAGGCCTGCTCTTTTGAACGCATCTACTTCTCCCGAGGCACCGATGAAGAGATTTACAAAGAGCGGAAACAGCTGGGCATTCAGCTTACGCCCGCAGTATTGGAAGCCATTGACCACGATATTCAGAACACGGTGTTTAGCTACATCCCCAACACCGCTTCCGTAGCATTTTATGGCTTGGTGGAAGGGTTACGCAACCACTGTGATAAGGTGAATACGGAGAGGATTGTGGCCCTCAACGGCTCCTTAACACCGGAAAAGGTTTCTGAGATCCTCAAATTCCGCCCCCGGGCTGAAAAAGTAGCTGTTAAGGATATCAAGCTTCGCACCTTTATCACCGAAGATAACGCCCGTGACGACCTGGTTGCCCACGTTTACGATATCACCTACGGGTCGGTACGGCCGGGGCTGGATAACCTGGTGGTATTGGACGACTCCATCGTACGGGGAACCACCTTGAAGAAGAGTATTCTCCGCATCCTGGATCGATTGAACCCCAAACAGATCATCATTGTCTCCTCGGCTCCTCAGATACGTTATCCCGACTGCTATGGTATCGACATGGCCAAGATGGGAGATTTCATCGCCTTTAATGCGGCCATTGCCCTACTAAAGGAGAAAAAAATGGGGAAGGTGATTAACCAGGTTTACCAAAAATGCAAAGCCCAGGAGCACCTGCCCAAGGAGCAGATAGTAAACTATGTAAAAGAGATCTACCAACCCCTGTCGCTGGCGGAGATGAACCGGAAAATATCGGAGCTTCTCACCCCCAAGGGCATCCGATCCACGGTAAAGATCATCTATCAGAAAACTGACGACCTGCACCTGTGTTGTCCCGAACACACCGGCGACTGGTATTTTACGGGTGACTACCCCACTCCCGGAGGGAACAAGGTGGTTAACAAATCCTTTATCAACTACATTGAAGGGAAAAACGAGCGCGCCTACTAAGCATCCCGAGGGCTTGAGATCCTTCTCTGCAACACCGGGGAGCCTCCGGCTTTGCGCAACTCTTAGGTGTAGCCCCACCTGGACTCGAACCAGAATCTGAAGTTTAGGAAACTTCCGTTCTATCCCTTGAACTATGGGGCCAACTTTGGACGGCAAGGGCACCCCCTCATACACCGCCAACGAGGGTGCAAAGGTAGTATTTTTTTTCCATCTGAAAATGGATGCTATCTTTGTATCCTCTTCTTATGAACAAAGGAATACTAAATGTCGGAATCTTGGCCCATGTGGATGCCGGAAAAACTACGTTGACCGAGAATATGCTTTACACCAGTGGTGCCATACGCACCAAGGGTAACGTGGATGCCGGAACCACCACCACTGACCGCATGGCCCTGGAGAAGAAACGGGGCATTTCCATCCGCACCGCCCCTGTATCTTTTCAATGGAAAGACTACACCCTCAACCTTATGGATACTCCCGGACACGCCGACTTTGTCTCCGAGGTGGAACGATCGCTCTATATCGTTGACAGTGCGATCCTTGTACTATCGGCGGTGGAGGGCGTACAGTCGCACACCTACCTCCTATGGGAGGCGTTGCGCAAAATGGGCATCCCCACCCTCATGGTCATCAACAAGGTGGATCGACAGGGTGCGGATTTTCGCCGGGTAGTTATGCAGCTCTCCAAGGAGTTAGCCATCGCCCCGGTGGTTCTCTACTCTCCCGTGGCAGAGGGCTTATCCTCCGCCAACATCACCAACCTTTGGTGCCATGAGGCTGCCGACCCGGAGTTGCGAACCCTCTCTCTGGAGTCGTTAGCCATCGGTGACGATGCCTTTCTGGCCAAGTACCTGGAGGGGGATCTCTTCTCCTACGAAGAGATCATCGAACACACCCTCCGTCAGACCCGAGAGAGGCGGGTGGTTCCCGTGGTAGCCTCCATAGCCAAAAACGAAATTGGAACCACGGAACTTTTAGACACCGTTACGACGCTCTTCCCGCCGGCGAGTCCCACCCTCTCCGCCGACGAGCTCGCCGCCATCGTTTTCAAAGTGGAGCACGACCCCACCTTTGGGCGGCTTGCGCATGTGCGGCTTTTTAGCGGAAGCCTCACCACCAAGGACTTGATCCTAAACCACACTCAACAGAAAGAGATCAAGATTGCCACCATCAAAAAGAACTTCACCGCCAAGCAGGTGGATATGGGCACCATTGCCCCCGGCGACGTTGGTATTTTATCGGGCATCCCGGACATTCGCCCCGGGGACATCCTGGGAAATCCGGCAGGGGTACGCCAAAAGATGAAGCTGATCCCTCCCGTACTCACCATACGGATCCATCCCGAGCAGGAGGCAGACTACGGTAAGTTGGGCGAAGCGCTGAGGCATATCGATGCGGAGGATCCGAACCTCGGGTTTCAATGGCACAAAGAGGAGCGGGAGATGCACCTCACCCTTACGGGGATCATTCGCATGCAGATCTTAGCGGCGGAGTTGGAAGAGCGGTTTGGCATAGCCGTACGCTTTGACACCCCCTCCATTATCTATAAGGAGACCCCCATAAGCTCTTCGACGGGATTTGTGGAGTACACCATGCCCAAGCCCTGCTGGGCAGTTATGGCCTTTCGCATTGAACCGGGAGCGAGAGGCAGCGGCGTCGTATACCGCTCAGAAGTGGGCGTTAACCGGATCCACCGGAAATACCAGAACGAGATTGAGCGCACCATCCCCCAGGCGTTGCGGCAGGGCATCAAGGGGTGGGAGGTCACCGATATTAAGATTACCCTTGTGGGGGGGGAGGACCATGAGATGCACAGCCGTCCGGGGGACTTTATCCTGGCCACCCCCATGGGTATTATGGAGGGGCTACGCCGTGCCGGCACCCGGCTGCTGGAGCCGATTTATCGTTACCATATCCTTGCGCCGGAAGAGACCCTGGGGAGCATTGCCGGGGATATGAACAAGATGCGGGGCAGCATTGAAACTCCCGTTTTTGAGGAGGGCATGGTGCGCGTAAGTGGTTGGGTTCCAGTAGCCACAAGCCATGAGTACAGCATCCCCTTCAACTCCCTCACCAAGGGGAAGGGAATACTCCGGTTTCAATTTGCGGGATACCGCGAATGCCCGGAGGGGGAAGGGAAAGAGCGTCCTTACAAAGGCGTCAACCCGCTGCACCGAAGCCAATGGATCCTCCACCACCGAGGCGCCTACAAGGCGGATGAACGGGGATAGGGGATCTTAAAGTAAGCCCCCCAAAGAACATCCCTCAGGCATAAGCAAAATCAGGCCGCCTTGGCAGACTTCCGATGAGGGGTTGGTAGAAGGGATCCAAAATAAATTAACACTTTGTAAATAATCGCAAATGTGTATGGGGTTGGCATTTGGTTAGGCTACTTTTGTTTCATACAAGTGCTTCTGAAATTCGATAAATAACGAACTTATATTCTGAACGTCTCCTAAAATTCCCATTGCATCTTCCAATGATTGATATTTTGTCTGCAATAAAATTGGTAATTTTTCTTGATCAAGCTCCGAAACTCCTGCTTCAACATATTTAGTTAATACAAATTCAATAAATTCTTTCTGCTTGTCATTTAGTAATGCAAATATTGTTGCTTTCGCTCTTGTGGCTCTTTCTTCTCGTGTTATCGGTTCAAAGTCGCTATTAAAAACATATTCCAACACATCAAACAAATCACTCTTTTCTGCGTTTATTAACTTTTGAAGTGTTTTTAATTCGTCTTTGCCAAAACCTGCTTCGTCCAATTTTTCAAGTAAGGATTTTCTTGTAATCGGATTGCTCCAAATTTGTCGTAATTCTTCTTCGCTTTTGAAAAAGTTTGGCAATTCTCCAAACAAATTTTCTAAGAATTCCTGTGCTGAAATTAGTTTTCCGTCCGCATTCCAGAACGAAGTGCCAATTATATGTTGTATTTCTCTTGCTTCGCCATCTTTCAATTTGACTTTTGCTTTCTTAGGACAAATACAAGGGCGTTGACCACAAACAGCACATGGTTCGGGCGGTTCTTTCCCACAAATGCAAGGTCTTTGTCCGCAAACAGGGCAAGGTTGTAGTGATGGCTTTTTGCAAACACAAGGGATTTCACCACAAATGGCACAAGGTTCTTCGGGTTGAGGCTCTCCATCCCATTCAGGGTCAGAAAAACGTTGATAAGCGTTGACAAAATCGTAGATTGTAAAAAACTCTTTGCCATCAAAAAGTCGGGTTCCACGACCTACTATTTGTTTAAATTCTATT
>PDRJ01000027.1 GCA_002748065.1 Bacteroidota bacterium | reverse complement strand
TTTAGATTGCAAGGAAATTTGTAAATTTGGTAAAAAGCTTGCAAAATATGAGAGGGAAATCACAGGATCAAGATCAACGAAATTTATTCCGTCCTATCTTAAAAGAGATCATTAATCCGGAATATGAATTGGTGAAATTAGCGGAAAAAATAGACTGGAATTATTTTGAAAAAACATTTTCTGACTACTATTCAGACCAAGGAACCAATCTTCACTATATTGTCACCAATTTAGTTGCTTATAAAGCAAAGGTTCTATCTAAAAAAGGTTATCTTGTACAAGATGTGCTATGGGACTCAGAATAAAAGAGCATAAACTGTATTTCAGATCAGACCGTTCTTCCCGTACTAGTTTTAAAACCAATCGGTTCAGGTTGTTTCTGCATACCATGGCATACATATGGCTTCATACCTCACAAAAAGAAACTTAGAGGGGCGGAATTCTTCAAGGCAAGTTTTGATACCATTCAGAAAAAAACCATAAAAACAGCAGCTTGGGTTCGGGGGTTGAAAATCAACATCAAAATAAAACTCCCCAGGTGTTGTCCTACAAGACAAATTCAATCTAACTTGCCTACGAACATAGCCATAATTAATGGGAATCAATTTTTTAGTAATTTCGTAGGACTCACCTATGAAATATATCCGACCATGAAGCATATTATTTTCTTTATTTCTCTATTTATATCATTAGTTGTTGTTAAATCGAACTATGCACAAAACTTCTTTGAAGAGATCCCTATTCCTGATACTGTATTTATTCAATGTATGGAAGTGAACGGCACTGGAGATATTTTTCTAGGGTCCTTGGCTGAGCTGGGAAGGGGGGGGATATACCGATTACTAAAAGGAGATTCTATATGGGAGTGCGTGTATCCATTTCCCAATGGAGGAGCCCCGTTATCTATGGAGATTATGGAAAATGGCACGATATACGTTGGAACAAATTCAGGGTATTGGGAGCATTATTTACTCAGGTCTTTTGACAATGGTGATTCCTGGGAGGGTGTTGATATTCCTGGTCGATTAAATGTGGTTTCAATCTATTCAACGGGCGAAGACAGTATTATTTTGAGTAGATTTACGGCAAACCCCACGGTTGTTCATACGTTAGATAGCGGGGAAACATGGGCATGTGATACTGTCACCACAATAACGAACAATGTCGTTTATGACTTTGCTAAAGCAAAGAATCGACCCCTTTATGCTGCAATGATGTGTTTTACCTCAAATCATGGTGGAGTATATAAAAGCAATGATTTTGGTGAAACTTGGGATTTTGACGGACAATTAAACCATCAGGTTATGTCGGTTGCTGTTAATTCCATAGGAGATTTGTTCTCTGCTGACTGGTATGTTACAAGTTCAGTTACCGCTGGTTTATACTGTAAACGACATGATGAAGAAGAATATGAACTTGTACAAGAGGCTACAGGAATAGGTGACTTAGTAATTACGAAGGAAGATTGCGTATATGCTTGTACAGAATTTTCGATCTTTTATACGTCTGATTATGGTCAAACCATTGAGACCATTGATGATCCATTGTGTCTGACAATGAGGCACCTCGCACTTGATAACGAGGAGTATCTGTATGGTGCACATGAAGTTCGTCTAATTCGGAGCTTGCAGCCACTGGGTTCCAATATAAGCGTTGTTGAAAAAGAAAAAATGAATATTGAAGTTTTCCCAAATCCTGTTCGGGAGAAATTCTGTATATCTACCAATAGGCAAAATAATGGCCTTTCAATCATGTTATTTGATTTGAAAGGAAATATGGTCTTACAAGTATTTGAATATGAAGAGTACCACTTTGTAAATACATCAAACATATCTCCAGGTGTGTATATCTTATATGTAGAAGATTCATTAAACAATTTCGCTATCTCAAAAATTCTGAAGATATGAAAATGAAAAAATGTATTACTATGTTGGTCTTGTTAATCTATGGTTTAATTAGCGTCCGCCCATAAAGTCAGCGTTTTGAGGAGATTTTGTGGATAAACAACTATTTGTCGGCATCGGCTATGAAATAATACTCCTCATTGGTTTCAAAATAGTGCTCAAATTCCTGCTCATTCATGGCTTTTTTATGCTTGATAAAGGAGGTAAGGGTGTAAATTTTTAATCCAATCTCTTTTGAGATAAAAGCATATAGATCAGAAGGAGAGGTGCCATAATACTCACTGGCTCCCTTCCCAAATTCAAAGATAATAATAGGCTTATTCTTTTTTAGCAGATTCTTTGCGCCTTTCAAAACACCAAGTTCTGCCCCTTCCACGTCAATCTTAATTACATGAATCTCTTGATCCTTCGGAATAACGTCATCCAATCTTTGTAAGGATACCGTTATTTCCTCAATATCCGGATGGGTAACATCATATTTTCTTCTTTTTATGCCACTGTATGCCGGCGCATTTTTCACAAACTGAAAGGTGCTTTCGCCACTGTTGTCGGAAAGGGCATAGGGGAGGATAGTGGCTCTATCTTTATACTTGGTTTCCAGTTTTTTAAAAAAGTCAGGGATGGGTTCAAACCCATAATGTTGTCCTTGGGGAGCGTATTTAAGCATCAAATCTAAGATCTCCCCTTTATGACAACCCACATCAATGCAGTTATAGTTGTGCTTAATGGATTCTTTCAGTATTTTTTTTGTAAGTCTGTCATACTTAAGGTTCTGGGTTAGGTCTATATGAAGTGAAATTAAGATCTCTCGGAGAATATTTTTAAGAATATGCATAAAAATTATTTCAACGTTTAAATGATTTCCATGGTTAGCAAAGCACAAATGTAATTGTTAGTTGTGATGATACCAATTTTTTTTCGCGTGCTCTTTGTGCGTTTGGCCTTGAGGTGCAGAAGCCCTTTTTTCATAGGGGGGCATATTGATATGGATGATTACAGGACGGGGCGTATCATTTTGTAAACTTTGTCGGATCGGCGTAGGAAGGTGTCCGAGGGGATAGAGCAGGCCACACCCTTAGGGGCTGTTGGGATGGAGGCGTATTCAACACGCAGTTCTTCCACCCGGTGTTCTACCACTCCCGTAGTGGGGCCGATAATGACCAAATTGTCCCCCACACTGATACCATCCGTTTCCAACTTGATTTCCGCCACCTTCAGCTTGGTGAAATAGTTGGTTACAGACCCCACATATTTTTTGATGCGAGAGGCTCTGTTTCCGTAGCGTTCGGTCCACTCTCCCATTTTCCGTCCCAGGTAATACCCTTCCCAGAAGCCTCGGTTGAAGACGCTTGATAGCTGTTTGTTCCAGTGATCAATCTTCTCCTGGCTATAGTCGTTCTCTTGCCAGGCTGTTACGGCCTCCTTGTAGCATTGGGTAACGGTCTTGACATAATCTGCTGAGCGGCCTCGTCCCTCGATTTTTAGCACCTTAACCCCGGCATCAAGAATTTGATCCAGAAATTCGATGGTTTTGAGGTCTTTGGGAGACATGATATACTCGTTGTCGATGGCAAGTTCAATCTCCCTATCTCGGTCAAACACCTGATAGGGTCGTCGGCACAACTGGTAGCAGGCCCCCCTATTCCCGGAGGCTTTGGGCCCGTAGGTGTCAAGGCTCAGGTAACATTTTCCCGATATGGCCATGCACAAAGCACCGTGTACAAACATCTCAATCTCAACCAGATTCCCCGAAGGCCCGGTGATATGCTTTTCGGCAATGGTGTCGGTGATCGCTTTTACCTGGGTGAGGGTCAACTCCCTTGCCAACACAATGACTTCCGCAAACTGAGCATAAAATTGCACCGCCTCGATGTTGCTTACGTTGGTCTGGGTGGAGATATGAACCCTCATCCCTCGGCTACGCGCATAGGAGATCACACTGATGTCCGTGGCAATAATGGCCGAAATATTCCTGATAACGGCTTCATCAACCAGCTCTTTCATCTTTTCTATCTCACTCCCGTAGATTACCGCATTGAGGGCAAGGTAGGTTTTTACGTTGTGTGCTTCGCAACGTGCTGTAATCTCTTTGAGGTCTTCCGTAGTAAAATTCTGGGAGGAAGATCTCGAACGCATGTTCAGATCCCCCACGCCAAAATAGATGGCATCAGCTCCCCCCTGAATGGCTGCTGTCAGTGATTCCCACGAACCCACCGGCGCCATGATCTCTATTTTCTGCTCCATAATTGTTTGCAAAGATATATCTTCTGAAAGAATCGTGAAATGAGGCCCTCTTATTGGGGGCGTTTGGGATCCCTTGCCCCCTTAAAAGAAGAGTGCCATCCGAATGGTATGGCACTCCTCTCCTCGTTTGTGATATGATCCTTTTGGGAGTAGTTATTGTTTGTCTATCAGTGCCATAAACCGTTTGGGGATGTCGGTGTTGTCGTAGAAGCCGCCAAACTGATCGCTTCCGGCACCGATGGAGTGTACCGGCAGGGGCATGGAGGTGTGGGAGAAGGTGGTCCAGGCAATACCGGCTTTTTCCGCAAGGATGGCCGCCGCCGTGATGCAGACGGGCTCGTAATAGCCATACAGGCGATTGGCTTCCCGGGGGGATACCTTATCTTTAGCGACAAAGGCGTATCGATAGGCCTTCTGAAGCCTCTTCTCATCGTAGGGGGTGAGAGCTATCTTGTCTCCAAGGCCGAAATAGCTCTTCACCACCTCCATAACCTGATCGAAGGAGGGAGAAACCAGGGCGCGCATCTCCTTTTCAATAACCTCCAGGGAGGCTGTTTGGTTTTTTAATAGCTGGTAATCGGTTTTTTTCCCTGACAGGGTGTTCCCCATGGAGAGCCCGCCGGTTTCGTGATCACCGGTGATGACGATAAGCGTCTCCTCCGGATGTTGCTCATAAAATTTCAGGGCCTCTCCAATGGCCTTGTCGAAGTCGACCATTTCATGGATGGCCGCAATGGCATCGTTGGCGTGGCAGGCCCAGTCAATCTTTCCGCCTTCAACCATCATAAAGAACCCCTTGTCATTATCTAAGATCTCAATGCCCTTGGATACATAGTCGGAGAGTGCCAGAGATCCCTCTGTTCGGTCAATGGTGTAGGGCATGGCTGCACCGCCCTGTAATTCGGGGTTGATGGCAATAATTTTCTCTGCATCGGCAGGGAGTGCTTTAAAATCCTGTTTGCTATTGATGAGGGTATAGCCCTTTTCTTTGGCATAGGTTAACAGGTCTTTTTTCCCCTCTCCGGTGTTGTTGTTGGCCGTTTTCTGGTTGGTATAGTTTTCCGAGTACTTGGTATTACTTTTCAATCCTTTGGGGTCTCTGAATCCCCCTCCGGCAAAGTAGTCAAACCCGGATTCCGGTAATTGCATGCCAATCTCATAGTAGTTGTTGCGGGAGGGGGCATGGGCATAGAAAACGGCCGGTGTGGCATGATCCAAAGAGACGGTAGAGATAATTCCTATTTTCATCCCTTTCTTCTTTGCATACGTTGCAACACTGGTGTATGTTTGGGTGGTGTCCGGGTTCATCATCACCATTCCGTTGGTGGTTTTTTCTCCGGAGGAGAATGCGGTTCCGGCAGCCGCAGAATCTGTGATCTTGTGCGACTTGCTATAGGTGGTGACGATCCCCTTTTGGGGCATACGGGTCATGTGCAGTTGTGGTGTGGGGTAGGCCTGATCATAAGCTCCCAAGAAACTCTCCGCCAACTGCTCCTGACCAAGTCCCATGCCGTCGCCAATGAAGAGAAAGAGGTATTTGGGGTTCTTCTCCTCCTCCTTGCAAGCACCAAAGAGTCCCAGTATGATAAGTGCAATAAGTGGTAATAAGTATCTCTTCTTCATAGGGCGTCATTTTTTTGATACCATAAACAAGCGTTGCCGTATGCTTTGGCTGTATGCCTGCCATGTCATCGTTATTTTAAATAGAGCTCAAAGTAGTTGTAAATCTTTTCGTAAAGGTGCATCCTGTCAACTCCCCGTACATTGTGTTCGTGGCCGGGATAGGTGAAGTAGTCGATCTGAATGCCCTCCTCAACGGCTTTTTGTATGAGGGAAAGGCTATGTTGCCAAACCACTACCGGATCCATGGTGCCATGAATCACCAAGGCATGCCCCTGGAGGTTTTGGATATGGTTTATGAGGTTGGCATGTTTGTAGCCTTCCGAGTTCTCTTCAGGGGTGTCCATGTAGCGCTCTCCGTACATGATCTCGTACCATTTCCAGTCAACAACCGGCCCCCCTGCACAAGCCACTTTGAAGGTTCCCGGATGCTTTAGCATCAGGGAGAGTGTCATAAATCCGCCGTAACTCCAGCCATCAACGCCCATACGTTCGCTATCCACGTAGGGTAGCGACTGGAGGTACTCAACACCAATCATCTGGTCTTCCACCTCAAGTACTCCAAGGTTGCGGTGAATAGCCTGCTCAAAGTCTGCCCCACGATGGTTCGTGCCATGGTTATCCAGGGTGAATACTACGTATCCGTTTTGTGCCATGTAGAGGTCAAAGAGTCCTGCTCCGGCATTCCAACTGTCGTTCACAAGCTGCGAGTGAGGCCCTCCATAGACATAGAGGAAGACGGGGTATTTCTTAGTGGGGTCGAAGTCTGATGGTTTAATCAATCGACACCACAGATCTGATCCGTCATTAGCTTTTAGTGTCATAAGGGTTACCTCCCCCATTTGGTAGTTGTCCAAGGGGTTTTTATTGGCTAACAGTGTCCGTACAATCTCCCCCTTTTTGTTGATGAGTTGATATTCGCGGCACACATCGGTGCTGGTATAGACATCAATAAAGTAGTTGCCCGATGAGGAGAAGATGGGGGTGTGGGTTCCATGTTGCGGAGAGAGCTGTTTGGTCTCAAGTGTTTTCATGTTTAAGGCGTACACATGGCGCTCCACGGGACTCTTTGCCCTGGAGGTGAAAAATAGGGTCTTTCCCTTTTTGTCGAACCCCAGAATTTCATCATCATCCCAGGCTCCGGAGGTGAGCTGTGACAACATCTTGCCATTGGTGTCGAAGAGGTAGAAGTGGTCGTATCCATCGCGGTAACTTTTGAGAATAAATTTGCCGGGGATGGCTTCATGGAAGTAGAGTGGTGTCTCCGGTTCCACGTACTGTTCATCTTGCTCTTCGTACAACGTCTTTAGGAATGCGCCCGTTGCGGCATCGTATTGGTTCAACTGTAGATGGTCTTGCTCCCTGTTCAGGATTCCTATGTAGAAATATTTTTCCGAGGGATCCCAACTGATAATGGTGAGATACTGCTCACTGTTTTTCTCGGTTTCTGCCAATACGGTTTTGCCTGTTTGGGTATCGTAGACCGCCAGCATCACTTGATGACTCTTCATTCCGGCCATGGGATAGCGGGTATTCTCCACTTCCGCCGTTCTTTGGGTGATATCTACAAGAGGGTAGTTGGTGACCATACGCTCGTCCATCTTGTAGAAAGCCAAGTAGTGCCCATTGTCAGACCAGAACGTCCCTTTTGAGATGCCAAACTCGTTGCGGGCAACGCGCGAACTGCCATTAAGCAGGCCCTCTTCCGTGTCGAAGGTGATCTGTTTCTCCACTCCATCTTCGCTGATAAACAGGTTGTTCCCCTTAGTATAAGCCACCATGAAGGTGGTTTCGTTGATATCCAGGTTCTCTGCCTCTTCGGGCCAACTGTTCACCTCCTCAAGGGTCTTCTTTAAGGGGTTACAGATGCAAAGGCGGTTTTGGGAAGTAAAATAAAATGCATATTTGTTGATCCAGTGTACGGAAGGAAGACGGCGTAGGGAGTCTTTGCCCGTCTTGTGTAAAAGCGTATTCAGCTCATCCAAGTTGAAGTAGGGGGTCTCCTTGCCTTTTTGGGCATCTACCTTGATAAGTTCTTCACCCTGGATGTAAGAGTAGGTATCTTCTCCCGGAATCCATGAAGGGTTGACCATTCTTTGGGGATAGAGCTTCGGGTTCATCCATATGCAATCCTGCAAAGTAAGTTTTTGGTCTTGTGCGTTAGCTTGCCAGGTCAATAACAACCCGGCAATCAGCATGCATGTGTAGAGATATCGTTTCATAATGCGTGTTTTTCAGCCTCAAAAGTACAACATTCAAGGAGATTAAAAAATGGAAGTAACATATTCGAAAGGGGAAAAGAAAAAGGCCACTCATAACGTGTTGGAGCGGCCTTGTGCGAAAGGGAAGTGGAGCATAGCGGAATCGAACCGCTGACCTTTTGACTGCCAGTCAAACGCTCTAGCCAACTGAGCTAATGCCCCTTTTTTGCCTTTGCGGACGGCAAATATACAATTTTTATTTAATTTTATACAAAATTGAAATTTGTTTATGCGTCTTTTTATTGCTATCCCCATCCCCTCTTCCGGCATGGCATCTCGGTTGTCCGCCCATTTTCGTGGGATGTTGGCGCGGGAGTCCATTGTGTGGACGAAGCCTGAGAACTATCATCTGACGTTACTCTTTCTGGGGGATATTCCTGAAAAATACGTCTCGGATATTTTGGAGTTAATGGGGGCGGTGGCTTATGATGTGGATCCGTTTACCTTGCGTGTGGAAAAGGTTGGCCTGTTTGGGAGTCGTTATGCTCCCCGGGTGATTTGGGTAGGTGCACAACCTACCGAGATCCTTACAACACTGCATGAAAGGCTGTCAAAAGTGATGGAGGAGGTGGGTTATGTGGCGGATAGACAAAATTTTGTGCCGCATCTTACTCTTGGACGAATAAAGAAGGTAGCGGATAAGAAACAGTTGCAGCGGGTGTTGGAGTCCCAACGAGAGGCACTTCTCTATTCTGGAAAGGTGGAGGAGATTGTGCTTTATGAGAGTGTGCTTTCCCGGGAGGGACCGATCTATACCGTGAAAGGCGTATCCCCCTTGGGTTGTTGATATAACTTGTAACTTTTGGCCAACTATTTCGTCAAAAAGTATAATGGCACCTATAAGGGATGATGATTATATAGATCAGGTGATTTCGGGTAATACTGCCGCTTATGCGCCATTGGTTGAACGATATCAGGATATGGTCTTCTCCATTGTGATGCGTGTGGTGCGCAATGCTGCTGTGGCTGAGGATATTTCACAGGATGTCTTTGTGAAGGTATTTCAGTCCCTATCGGAGTTTCAGCGAAAAGCTCAGTTCTCTTCATGGCTCTATCGTATCGCTTATAATGCCGCCATATCCCATGTGCGAAAGTCGAAACGGGAGTTTACCTCCATCGATGAGCAGGTGATTGATAATTATGCTGATGAGGAGGTGCAGGACATGGTAATGGGGTTGAATGCCGATGAACAGAAAAAAGTAATTACTCGTGCGTTGGAAATGCTGAATGAACGTGATCGTGTATTGATAGAAATGTTCTACCTTCGCGACAAAAGTATTGAGGAGATTGCCATGATTACTGATTTGACGGTGTCCAACGTAAAAGTGAAGCTTCATCGTCTAAGGAAAAAACTCTATGGAGAGATGGGGCGTTTGATGAAAATGGAGTTAGAAGGTATTTAAGTGACTGTTTATGAAAGATAGATTGTTTTATGAGGATCCGTTTTTGAAGGGAATGATTCGGCAGACGGATGCGTTAAAGGCTCCTCCCGGTTTTGTCGCTGAGGTGATGCGTTCGGTGGAACAGGTGTCGGAGCCGGCCCCGGCTAAGGGGCTCTCCAAGGAACAGTTGTTTCTGGTGTTGTGGTCGGGTGTTGCTGCCTCTTTGGCCATTCTCTTTCTCTTTGTGGTGCCCGGAATTTTTAGCCTCGGAGCCAACAAAGGTGTCCAGGAGTTGGTGACGCTGCTGCCCTCCCTGGTCAACTTGGGTTACTCTTTCTCTAATCTGTTGAATTTTATGAATCTTTCCAATCTTATGGGTGTCTTTTTCCTGGTGGGAGGAGGCTTGATTGGGCTGGATCTTCTTTCCAAAAGGAGCACCAACCACCTTCCTAAAGTATAGGGACGGTGTGTGTCCTGTTTTTGCGTTTAAAATAGATGATGGTTAGGCTCTTTCGCATTTTCTTCGCCGGGTGTTATTTGTTGTTGTAGGCAGACATGGTTCGACCGACTCCTATGGTGGTGAAGCTTCGGATCATCTCACATGCCTTCTCTATTCTTGGTTCCAGTAGCTTGTTCTCTTCTGAGGAGAATTTTCCTAGTACATACTCCACCTGATATCCTTGCGGAAAGTCGTGTCCAATGCCGAAGCGAAGTCGTGCAAACTGAGTGGTTTGAAGGGTTTCAATGATATGGTTAAGCCCATTGTGTGTCCCTCCGGAGCCTTTGCCTTTCATGCGCAATTTCCCCAACTCCAGATCCAGGTCATCACTTATTACCAAAAGGTTTTCCAAGGGGATACGCTCCTTCTCTAACCAGTATCTTACCGCTTTCCCACTTAGGTTCATGTAGGTAGAGGGTTTCAGTAGTACAAGGGTTCTCCCTTTATGTTTTATCCTGGTGATGGCTCCGTATCGTTCACTTTTAAAGGTCGCTGTATCCTCCGTTATCAGGTGGTCGAGAATCATCCAACCGATGTTGTGACGAGTCTGTTCATATTCAAATCCCGGATTTCCCAGTCCTGTGATTAAGTATTTCATGGTTGATCTTTTTCGTGTGGTGTAGCTGATGGTTTTGTGATGGCCGTTTTTCGGAGGGGTGGGTGGTAATTATAAAAAAATGCCATCTGTGAAGGCAGATGGCATTTTTGATGTCTTCTTCGGGAAGATTATTCGGCTGCTTCTGTTGTACCTTCGCCTTCGCCCTCTTCATCTTCGTCGTCATCACCGTCTTCAGCGGCGACACCGCCACGACTGGTCTTCACTGCTGCTACCACAGCACGGGGAGCATCAAGGAACGTGATACCCTCTTTTTCCAAGTCCTCAATACGTATTGACATTCCGATCTCCAAGGAGCTAATATCGATTTCAACGATATCGGGAATGGCTTCTTCCAGGGCTTGAATAAAGACCTTACGCATTTTCTTTTGCAGTTTTCCCCCTTTCATGACTCCGGGAGAGGTTCCCGTAATTTTTGTGGGTACGGCAATCTTTACTGGTTTATTTTCGATGATTTGAAGGAAGTCCACGTGAAGGCATTTATCCGATACCGGATGGTACTGCACGTCTTGGATAAGGGTGCGGTATGATTGGCCATCAATGACAACGTCGATGAGATACACATAAGGGGTAAAGAGAATTTTATCCAACTCTATTGCCTTTACCGCAAAGTGGATTTGTTTTTCACCTCCGTAGATGACACAAGGGACAAGTCCTTTGTTCCGAAGATTCTTCGCATCTTTTTTCCCTACGCTCTCGCGGAGAGAGCCGCTCAATGATACTACTTTCATGTTGTTAAGATTTAATTAAAATTCAAATAGAGTACTTATCGATTCACAGTCGATCACACGACGAATAACCTCGGCAAAGAGGTGTGCCGCAGAGACGACTTTAATTTTTTCACATTGCTCTTTGAGAGGTATGGAGTCGGTGACATAGATCTCATCGAAGACAGAGTTGTTGATTCTATCATAGGCGGGACCTGAGAAGACCGCATGTGTTGCAAAGGCGCGTACCGAGTTGGCTCCATTGTCGATCATTAATTGAGCTGCTTTGGTAATGGTTCCTGCGGTATCGATGATATCATCCACCAGGATAATATCCCTTCCTTCAACGTCGCCGATCAGTGCCATCTTGGCCACTTCGTTGGGCTTAGCCCGCTGTTTGTAGCAGATGACAAAATCACGATTCAGTGATTTTGCATAGGCGGCTGCGCGGCGAGTTCCTCCCGTATCCGGCGAGGCCATGGTGAGGTTGGGTAAGTTAAGCTCTTTCAACACAGGGATAAAGATGGAAGAGGCGTAGAGATGATCCACGGGAACATTGAAGAAACCCTGGATTTGATCCGCATGAAGATCCATGGTGATAATTCTGTCAACACCGGAGGTGATAAGCAGATCGGCAACAAGTTTGGCGGCAACGGATACCCTGGGCCGGTCTTTGCGATCCTGACGGGCATAACCGTAGTAGGGCATCACCGCAATGATCTGCTTGGCCGATGCACGTTTGGCAGCGTCTACCATCATTAATAGCTCCATTAGATTATCCGCAGGAGGGAAAGTCGACTGAACAATAAAGACATGGCTCCCCCGGACGTTTTCCTCGAAGGAGGGTTGAAACTCCCCGTCAGCAAAATCGTTGAAGATCACGTTTCCTAAAGAGATACCAAAGCTTTTGGCAATCTCTGTGGCCATTTTTTCCACAGAACGGCCCGCAAATATTTTTACGTGGGTTGACATTATTGATGTTATTTACTGATTTTATGTACCCCTGTTTTGACGGCTGCAAAGGTAGTGATTAAATTTCTGTATCCCAATTTTTGGGATGAGATCTTTTGCTGCCTTCTTTATGAGGATTATTTAAAAAATATATTACCTTTGCAGCCTGATTGTTGCCCGGGTGGCGGAATTGGTAGACGCGTCGGTCTCAAAAACCGATGGGGTAATTCCCGTGCCGGTTCGATCCCGGCTCCGGGTACAGGTAGAGAAAAGCACTTTAACGGTTTTGTTATGAGTGCTTTTTTTTATTCTTGTGGACGGAACGTCTGTTTTTGCTTTCTGCCATGGAAGAAGTAGCACTCTTTGTTACCTTTGTGGCATGGCAAATCAAGGTTTTATGACTTGGGAGAATATCATCTCTCATCGACGTACCGGTTCGTTAAGCATGAAAGAGGAGCAGCGTACTGATTTTCAGCGCGATTATGATCGGCTTATCTTTTCCAGTGCATTTCGTCGACTTCAAAACAAGACACAGGTTTTTCCTCTTCCCGGCAGTACCTTTGTGCACAATCGTCTGACTCACTCCCTGGAGGTAGCTGGTGTGGGACGGTCACTGGGCAAGATGGTGGGCACTGTAATTGCAAAGGAGCATTGCTTGAACGGTGAGGCACAACTGTTTTACCGGTATGATCTGGCCAATGTGATTGCCGCTGCAAGCTTGGCACACGATATAGGGAATCCTGCTTTTGGCCACTCCGGGGAGGATGCCATCTCCGATTATTTTCGCACGAGAGAGGCCTCTTTGAAATCCTACTTCTCGGCAGTGGAGTGGGCTGAGTTGTGTGATTTTGAGGGGAATGCTAATACTTTTCGGATCCTTACACACCATTTTCAGGGGAAGAGTACAGGCGGGTATCGCTTGACTTACTCTACCCTAGCGGCGGTATTGAAATATCCTTGTGAACAGGCAGCAGTGAATAGGGCTTCCGCTCATAGGAAGAAGTATGGTGTATTCCTGAGCGAGCGTGACACCATGCGTGCGTTAGCGCAAGAGGTGGGGATGCTGCCGCAGGAGGAAGATCCCCTGGTCTATTTTCGCCATCCTTTTGTTTATCTGACCGAAGCTGCCGATGATATCTGTTATCGGATCATCGATTTGGAGGATGCCCAGCGTTTGGGTATTGTCTCCTATCGTGTCACGGAAGAGCTCTTTTTGTCACTATTGAATTCTTTTGGCAAGAGGGGGGATTTCGAGCGAATTAAAGGGGAGCTTAAACGTATTGGGGATAAGAATGAAAAGGCCGGTTATCTGCGGGCAAAGGTGGTAAATTACCTCGTTCAAGCCTCTTCGGAAGTCTTCCTGGATCATCGTGAGGCGATTTTGCAAGGAACTTGGAATAATACGTTAATGAAGGAGGTGGCACGATCTCACCCCGTGCTTGATCATATTGAGAAACTGAGTGTTGAGCAGATCTATAGTCATGATACGGTAGCACATATTGAGTTGGCCGGTTATCACGTGCTTTCCAGCATCCTGGATCTCTTTGTTCCTGCGGTGCTCTCCCCAGAGGGGAGTCGTAGCTCTAAAGAGAAGACGATCGTTATGATGCTTCCTGAACACTATCGTCCATTGGGACAGAGTGCCTATGACGATGTGCGGCTTGTATTGGACTATATCAGTGGGATGACTGACCTTTATGCTACGGAGTTTTATCGCAATGCTTTTGGGTTCGATATTCCCAAGCATCGGTAGTTTCCCCGGAAGTGTAGTAGGTTTTGGTTGTTAATCGTCTTTTTGCACAGGTTTCACTAGGGGTGCGCATGCTTTGGGGTGTCATGAATGAGTCGTTGGTTTCCTTCACAGCAGTGGTATCCAAATTGTAGTGTGAGGTGTTTAATCAGGAATTCTGTCCTTAAAAGGTGCTCTACATCCGTTTTTATTTCCATCATCTGACTCATGGTGATATCCTTTTTCAGGTTGATATGTGCTTCAAGGTGTGTCTGATGATCATCTAATTTCCACACGTGTACGTGGTGTATGTTTTCGATCTCCTGGATGCTTTCGACGCGCTCTTTTATGGCCTTAAGATCAATATCTTTTGGGGTTGCCTGCATAAGAATATCAACGGTTTGTTTCACTACGCCCCAAGTGTGGTAGATAATATAAAGGCTTACCAAGACCGTGATTACCGGATCGATCCAGTAAATATTCCATTGCCATATGGCGACTCCACCAAGAATGACGGCTACAGAGGATAAGGTGTCGCCCATAAGGTGCAGGTAGGCTGACCTGATGTTGAGGTTTTGGTCTTTGCTTTTATGTAATATAAACACAGAGATCAGGTTTGCTAACAATCCAAATAGGGCAACCACCAACATAATTAGACCTTTAATGGGTTGGGGATTGATGAATCGTTCGTAGGCTTCAAAGAAGAGGAAGATACAAATAGCGATAAGTACTACCGCATTGAAGAGTGCGGCGAGTATTTCCACTCTTTTATATCCAAATGTGTGTTGGGGGTCAGGCCCCTTTTGGCTCCTTTTTCCTGCGAGAAAGGCAATAAATATGGCGGAGGAGTCACCGAGGTTATGTAGGGCATCGGAGAGTAGGGAGAGGCTGTTTGAGATGAGCCCGCCGATGACCTGAATGAGCGTAATGGAGAAGTTTAGTAGGGTAACCCATAGGAGTTTCCTGTTACTCATCCTGCTTGTGTCTGGGTGATGGTGGTGGTGATGTCCGTGATGGTGGTGATTGTTGCTTGTCATAATAAGAGCATTAGAAGTTATATGTTGCTTTGATCCATATCTCAGCGTTATGTTTGAATAGGGCAAACATGCCTTTCTCTCCTTCAAAATGGTCGTAACCTACCCATAACTGAATCTGGTCGCTGAGCAAATAATTGGCGGAGAAACGGTTAAAAAAGCCTCCGTTATTCAGGTCAGTGTAGATAAAATCCGATAATTTCAGGGTGCTGTTCAGTAGACTTTTTGATACGTGGAACGTCAATAGCCCCGTATGCTCCTCTTGGAGCAGTTCCCTCTTGTAATTCATGATGGTTTCGTTAGCTACCTGTATCCCGAACATCCATTGATTGGAGGCGTACCAGTCGAGGCCCAATAGAGCGTAGGTGGTATGGTGCTTTTCCAGTTGGGTTGGGATCTGTTGGAGCACTAACTGTTTGTTGAGATTAAAAGCCACTTCTCCTTTGAAGACGAACTGTCCCAAGGGTTTTGAGAAATCTCCCCCTACGAAACTCATTCGATAGTACTTGGGGGTAATGATGATATTGTCTGCCTGTATGTGTTGGGTAAAGATAGGCATCTTGTCGTAGGTGTGTAGGGCGGCTAATGAAAAATCAATACCTGGCAAGGTAAACCTTAAACGTCCACCAAATTCACTGTTTTTTAACGTTAACTCGGGCTTTTGTTCGGGTAACATGATAAGGTGCATGGGAGGGGGTGCCGACATCCGTAGGGCCCAGGGGTTTTTGGGGTTCATGGGCAATATAAACCCCTTGAAAATAGGGATGTAGAGTAATTCTAAACTCATTGCTCCTGTGAAGTATCGGAACTTCAGGGCTTCCACGGGCATACGAATGTCATCGTAGTCGCGTGCCAGGAATTCGGTCATATCCATGGGGGATACCAGGTCGGTGATACGTAGACCATCGGCGGTTCCCCAAATGATCAACTGGCGGCCGGCTCGCAGGCTCCAATGGGTTGTGGCATAATCAAAATAGGCCTCTCGTAGCTCAAATCCGTTCTGTTCTTTGAGTATGCTGTTCTGATTCAAGTTGAAGGATACAAACATGGAGGACTTGCCAAATGCCTTTTGGAGTTCACCCCTAAAGCGTGTGCGTGAACTCATAAAGTCCTGGGGCGATTCTCTCCGTACCGCATGGTAAGTGTCTACGAATCCACTGATTTGTAGCTTGTTTTCTTCACTTTGCGATAATGCCAATATGGGCAGTAGCAAAGTGGCTATTAGTAGGAGATATGATTTCATCTGTTTTTATTTTCTAGCCATTGACTTTTAGCTGTTCGCCTTTGGCTTGGGTTAATGGCAATGTTCACAAAAAATTGACTTCCGTCCTCCGTCTTTGGTTTGATAGCTATTAGTGGACCAATTAGCGTCCGTCTATAACGTCCGCGTTCTTCATTGCTGGTTTTCAAAATGGTCATTTACCTTAGTAAACGCCCCTATTTCAGCCTTTGCAAACCTCGAACGCGAACGTTCTATACAGACGTTGCTCAAAATCTTGACTTTATGGACAGAGGCACCACTTACATTCTCCCTTTCTCTAGCGTTTGTACGGTGAATTTGCTCTCTTCCATGGGGATATCCAACTCCATATTGTTAAATTCTATAATGGTTTTGTGATTGGTTTGTACGTTGGACATGGTCATTTTTAGGATCACCCAGTAGTCTTTCTTCTTCTCAACCTTCTCGATGACCATCTGACGGTGCAATTTCCCCATTCGGTCATAGTAATCCACTTTTTCCGGAATCAGGATGTCTTTTCGTAACCAGATGATTTTTCTGGAGAAGAGGTCTCGTTTGTCCTTGGAGGTGGATTCTATCATCCAACAGGGATGTTCGTTTATGGTCTCCTCGCCCAATAGTTTGTGGGTATCTTCGTCGATGTTGCGGTCGCCCATATCGTCGTAGGTGAAATCGGTTCCCATGAAGTAATCTTTTTTGGCTGATGAGCCACTGATACGACGTGTCTTTTTCATGGCAGGGAGGTACAGCCATTTGTCATCGTCTTTGCCAATCTTGTCGTAATCCCACGTTAAGAGGCCGGTGCCTTTGACATCGCCGGGATACTCAAAAAACATCAACGTTTTCCCGTTTTCTCCCAGCTCTATAGAGTAGGAGGTCAGTTTACGGACTCGCTCTTTTCCTCTTTTGTTGATGATTCTTAGGGTAACTTCCGATTTATTGGTCTTTGCTTCCGGACGGTTCTCAGCCTGTAGCATGATTTCTCGTCCTGTTTGTGCAAACAGTGCACTTGTTGCCATTAAGACTACTAATACTACTGCGAATAATTTAATTTTCATTTTGTTTAGTTTTGTAAAGTTGGAAGTGGGGAGTCTACTTCCCTCTTCCAACTTCCCGTTATACATTTTTATTTTTTATAAAGCGATATAATTCTCTGGTTAAAAATACATTGATTATCAAAACAAACAATAACAATACAATCTGGTCTATGCCTTCTTTTTCTAAAAATGCTGCGGAATAAAAGTGAAAAGCATTAAGCAAAATAAGGATAATACTCCATATATATGTAGAATATTTAAACCATTTTGCCTCTGTATGTAATTGTATAAAAGACAAAATAAAAGGTAATATCATTGTCAGTATTATCATTACATACATATAAGTTGGGATTTCGCCCGTAGCATCAGGCATTATAATATCTTTCCCAAACATGAGACCCATTGTTGCTAATACAGTGTGTAAAATCATGGTTATACCTATGAATAACCAGTACATTGAAATTTTTACTTTTGTGTTCATTTTTGTTTAGTTTTGTAACGTTGAAAGTGGAGAGTCTAACTCCTTACTTCTCTATTTCTTTTCCAAATGGTTTCGTGATCACCATCAGTGCCGGAGTGATCAAAAAGTCGGTGATTAAGGCGGCGAGCAAACCGATGGATGCCAATAATCCCATGTCTCCGATCATTTTTACAGGTGAAAGTAAGTAGGTGGCAAAACTGACGGCCAATACGATGGTGGTCATCAAGAGTGAGCGGCCTACCGTTGCAAAAGCGGTGAGGGTAGCTTGTTGATAGTTACCGCATTTCTCAAACTCGTACTTTATGCTGTTGATAAAGTGAATGGTGTCGTCCACAGCTATACCCAACATCATTGGGATAATGGTCATGGTCATCATGTTTAAGGGCACGCCAAAATAGCCTAAGTATGCTCCAATGACTAGCATGGGGGCGAGGTTTGGAATTAATCCGATCAGTCCTGTTTTGATACTGGAGAACACCAATATTAGCAATATACTGATGACAATCAGCGACAGAATGACCGATTTTAGCTCTCCGGCTACAATTTTCAATGCGATCTCAGCAAATTGAACTGCACTGCCCACTACTGTGATGGTAGCTTGTGGAAATAATCGTTTACTGATGCGTTTGATAGCTCCCAGTTCCACGGGGATCTCTTTTGCTTGAAATTTATAGAGGGGAACTTGTACGCGCGTCATGCTATATTCTTCATCCATCCAATTAAATGATTTTGTACCTCCAGACATTTCATATAATAACAGTATCTGGGCAATCTCTTCCCGTGTATTGGGTACGCAGTGATAGGCAATGCTGTCGCTATGGAGGGTTTGATTCATCTCTTTGATGATATCCAAGAGCGAAAAGATGGGAGAGTTATTCGTCACTTTTTTGGTAAGTTCAAAGTGACTGATGGAATCCACCAGGATATCTAAATTCTTGAGCACTTCGGGTGACTTGATGGCATCCGGTTCGTTGAAATCAATGGAGATGTTGTATGATAGATAAGATCCCAATTGAGACTGTGTGAGGTTATATACTCTGTCGATATAAGGGATTTTTCGTCCCATTCCTTCAAATATATCCATGTCTACGTATACTTTGAATAGCGATGGGATTAAGAGTATTACCACAATTCCATAGAGAAGTAGGATGGATCCCTTCCTTTTGATAACTCCTTTTCCCATGGCGAACAAAAGGTTATCGAGCCATCGGTTGGATTGGGATCCCTCTTCCTGTGCCTCTTTGTTTTTCCCAAAACTTAGAATAACGGGTAGTAACACGATTACAAACAGGTAGTTTGCCAATACGGCTGCTCCGCAAGTCATTCCTACCCAGGTAATAGTGGGAATGCCTACAGTGACAAAGGAGACTACCGAACCAATGGTTGTGATAGCCGTAAATAGGAGGGGCCAGCCGGTCTCTTCCACTGCGAGGATTGTCGCCTCTTTCCTGTTTCCTGTTTGTCGGAAAAATCGTTTAAAGGCGTTGATCAGGTGAATGGAGTAGGCCACAGACAGTGCGATGAGCAATAGTGCCGGCAAGATGACCATATTTTGGTCGAAGCCGATGCCCAACCATCCCATAAACCCGAATACAGAGCTTCCCGCTACAAAGATGGTGAAGACTGGAGCAATAACCCCTCTAAAGGAGCGCACCATGAATACCAATAATAAAATCATGCATACGAATATGATCATAATGCGTTTTGCCATTTCGGGGCCAAAGAAATCACGCTCTTCGGTTTCGGTGTAGGGTAATCCGGCGGGGTTTAAGTCGTACAGGTCGCTTTGGTAACGCTCCGATGTGATGATTCGCACGGCCGGTTCGCCCGCTTGATAGATGGGGTCCAGGAGGGTCTCCTGACTCCAAACCTCTTCGGGGGGGAACTCTTGGAGCGACAGCATTAAGAGGGTCTCGGTGCAATCGTTCGATACAACTTTGTTGGCCAATGCGTTCCTGGAGAGGATTAGCTTGCGGATACTGTCTAGCGTGGCAGGGTCTTCGGGGATGCCGTTCTCAAAAGGGTTAATTACCTGAATGCCTTCCGCTGTGCCTACCGATATCTCTATATCCACCAATGAGGTTACTTCATCGGCATAGGGGATGCTATCTAAGAGTTCATTCCCAAGACGTTGCATCATCTTTAGTACTTCGGGGTTGAATACGTCTTTGGCGGTAATTAATACCAATATGTTATCGTTATTCCCAAACTGTGCTTCAAACTTTTTCGTGTTGATCTCAATTTGGTCATCCTCCATAAACCACGACTCTCGCGAATTGTGTGGTTTAAGATACCTGAGGCCCATAATACCTATCGTTGCAAAGAGAATGGCAATGACGATCAATAAACCCCTGTTTCTCATCTGAAACTCTCCGAATTTCCGAAATTGATTGTTGATTCTTTGTACTTTCATCGTTTTTGGGTTATTAGCTGTTGGCCTTTGACCGTTAGCTGTTAGATAAATTATTTAGCGTCCGTCTATAAAGTCCGACTTCTTCGTTATGCTTGTCTTCAAAATGGTCATTTACTCCAGTAAACTCACATTTTTCAGCCTTCGCAAGCCTCGAATTCGAACTTTCTATACAGCCTCTTTTCAAAACGCTGGCTTTATGGACAGACACTATTTAGCGTCCGTCTATAAAGTCCGACTTCTTCGTTATGCTTGTCTTCAAAATGGTCATTTATCCCAGTAAACTCCCCTATTTCAGCCTTCGCAAGCCTCGAATTCGGGATGGGCTTGACCTATGGAATCGTTCGAAATAGTTAAAGCAATTGAGTTTACAGCTCTTTTAATTTGAGACCTTAGATTGCATATCGCTTCTTCCATATCCATGGCCTTCCCTCAAAGTATTAATTTCTTAAAATTAAAGTTTATAAGTATTTGTTTATTTGATAGTTATAAATGTTTTTTCGCTGTTCTCCCTTCGGTTCGTTATTTAATAATGAACATTGTTCTGTTTCGTTCAAAAAAATATCCCTTTTCCCTTCCCATTTTCTCTATAAGTTCATCAATCGTTGCCATCCTCCGGTGCCGAAGGTCATGTATTCCTTCAAAAAATGTAAGATCTCCTCTTCATTGAGGTTGTGTGATACAATTTCTGATACAATCTGTATCCACCAAGCCGCTACTGTATGAAGAAAAAAATCGGAGATCTCTTTATTTACTTGAGGATATTTATTTTTCATTAGTTGTAGGTACTTTCTTGCTGACTCGGTGTATTTATCAATAAAAAAGTCTTTTACATTCTCATATTTTGATCCTGAACATTTGTAAAGTAGCAAATTAAGTTCTTTTTGGTAGGTAATAATAAACTTGACGTGGTCATTAAACTCCTCTATCTCGCTTACGTCTTCTGCTTTGAACCAGCTGCTTGTAATAGAGTGTGATTCATTATGGCGGTTAAACAATTGTTCCATTTCTTGAAGAGCAGGTTGTATAATCACCTCTAATATTTCATCTTTATTTTTGAAATAGTTATAAATATTGCTCAGGGTTACATGCGCCTCTTTTGCGATGGTTCGCATGGAGGTTTTTCGATATCCCTTTTCTAAAAAAGACTCCCGGGCTACCTTCAGGATGGTTTTGCGTATGTCTTCTTTCTTTATTTGCATATGATCTTCTCAACGTTTAACCATTCATTTTTAGAAGTGGTTGTTGCCTCTTAAGTTTCTTCTTGCAAAGATGCAAATAGAGAACAGTGTTCACAATCCCTATAAATGGGTATTTTTACCACTTCTTATCACCAATAACGTGCTATTTTTCCTCTTTTTCTTCTCATTTCATTGGGAAGCAGCCCTCTTGTGTTTAGGGGGGCGTTTTGTAATGCTTCTATTGAGGGGTTTCCGTATTTTTGTTCTTTTAGCTTACTTTTTGTCGTTCTACCATTTGGGCAAATTCACCATTTTGTTTCATCAATTGGGAGGGGGTGCCCATTTCCAATACTTTTCCCTCTTTTAATACCACCACCTTATGGGCGTTGGCTACGGTTCGCATTCGGTGAGCAATAATCAACACCGTTTTGTTTTTAATCAGTTCTGATATTCCGGCCTGTATTTTGGTTTCATTCTCTACGTCAAGGCTGGCGGTGGCTTCATCCAACAGGATGATAGGGGCATCTTTCAGCAAGGCCCGTGCAATGGATATTCGTTGCCGTTCGCCGCCCGAGATCTTCTCTCCATTCTCGCCGATGAGGGTGTCGTAGCCTTGTGGAAGTTGATGGATAAATGTTTCGCATTGCGCCAACTTTGCGGCTTGTTTTACCTCTTCGTCGGTGGCATCTTTGCGTCCCAAACGGATATTTTCCATTACGCTGGTATTGAATAAGGCTACATCTTGAAATACAATAGCGAAGTTTTTTAATAAAGTTTCGGGTTCAACTTCTGAAATATCCTCGCCACCAAGGGTGATTTGACCTTTGTCAATATCCCAAAAGCGTGCTGATAGCTTTGCTGAAGTACTTTTACCGCCTCCCGAGGGGCCTACCAGGGCGGTTACTTCGCCCTGTCTGGCAATAAAACTTACGTTTTGTAACGTTTGTTGCCCTTCCTCATACGAAAAATCAACATTTTTAAACTCAATATCGAAATGCTTTGGGGCAAAATCTTTTCGTCCTGTCTGACGAGGCATATTGTCCATCTCTTTCATTCGTTTGATACGAACATTCAAATATAACAGTATGGCCATACTGTTCATCGCATCCATAAACGGGTTGTAAATAGCTCCTACTATGATAAGAAATACCAGGTAGGTAAACAGCGTGATTGTCCCTTGTGAAAAGAAATAGGCTCCTGCAAAAATAACACTTGGCAATCCGAGTTTTAGCATAAAATACGAAATGTTAATTAACGAACCTCCTATGAGTTCGCTTTTTATTAATTGTTTCTCGTACTTATCTAATTCCGCATTCAATTCAGTCGAATATGTGTGTTCGTTATTGTACGATTTTATTTCTTGTACCATATCCATGCCGTCTTGTATG
Organism: Bacteroidota bacterium; assembly: GCA_002748065.1. Classification (GTDB taxonomy): domain Bacteria; phylum Bacteroidota; class Bacteroidia; order Bacteroidales; family BM520; genus BM520. The sequence goes on along the minus strand of PDRJ01000027.1, from coordinate 52,284 downwards.
CGGTCGGTAACTACTCGTTTTTGATTGTAAATGGTTAGATGACCTTTTTTCATCAATTTTCTGGATAAGAAAAACACGAAAAAGCCAATCGGAACCACCCAAAACATGGCTAAACTCATTTGCCAATTGTAAAAGAACATGGCTAAAATCATTAGAAACATGCTGATAATAGAGGCGAAGATTTGTGGTACGGCATGTGAAAACAGTTGTTCGATTTGGGTAGCATCTTCCATTATGGTGGCACTCAAGTCGGACATATCTTTTTTGCTGAAAAACGCCATAGGCAATTCTCGCAAGGTTTCCGCCAGCTTGATACGTCTGTTGGCACTCTCTTTGTAAATTTTAGTGTAGGTCTTTTCGTAATCTATATATGCGATTACAAACATCACTACAAATGCTATCACTATAAAAATGACGTAAAACCATATACTGCGTTCTAACGGATTACCTGTTTGCCAATGTTGGATATAATCCTCTAAAAATGCAAATGCTACGATTATGGGCAATATAAAACTAAGATTCAGTAATGTATGAGCAATGATCGCTGTTCGCAGGTCTTTTGCGCCTTCTTTTGATAGTGCGAATTTGGTTTGAAAGAATGTTATCATGATTTTTATGTTTTTATTATTAGTCGGAAGACCGAAGACAGAAGACCGAAGTTCGGGTCGTCGTATTTAGACCTCCTTTATTCGTCAGTCGGAAGACCGAAGTTCAGTTTACCGTATTCAGATATCCTCTTTTATTTAATATTATTTTTGAATGCAATCATCATATTCATAAGATTGTATGCGTTTTTATAAAACTCCGTAAATTCATCTTCGGATATGTGCTTTCTTCTATTTGCTTTATGTAAACATGTTACAACTTCCGCAAGAGAACGAATAGCATACCCCATAAACTTTTTAAATTCAGGGTTTGATTGTCCGATAGAACCTTCTGAAATATTTAACGCAATGGAATCAATGGCCCGTCTAATTTGTGAACTCAAATTAAACATTTCTTCTTTGGGAAAATTTTTAGATAAATTATTAATATCTTCTCCAAAATCCATTGCTTTTTGCCAAATTATTAATTTTTCAAATTTAAAGTTCATATTCGTGTTTGTTATTAATTGTACTCTTGTCTCCTGATTTCTGTCACTCAGCTTCGAACTTTGGTCTTCCGTCTTCGGACTTCCGACTTCCGACTCATCACACCGTCCACGCAACAGATTTCTGATACTCCTCCCACATCTGTTTGTAAATGCCGTTAGCCGATAATAATTCATCGTGTGTGCCCTGTTCGGCGATTTTACCGTTATCGATAACCAGAATTTTATCCACGTTTTGAACACTGGTTAATCGGTGGGCTATCATTAAGGTTGTTTTGTTTTTGCTCAATTCCTGCAATGCCGCTTGAATTAGATGTTCATTTTCGGGGTCGGCAAAGGCGGTTGCCTCGTCTAACAGCACAATGGGTGCATCTTTTAAAATGGCACGAGCCAATGCGATACGCTGTTGCTCGCCTCCCGATAAATAGGTGCCTTCTTTACCGATATGTGTTTCCAATCCTTCGGGCAGGTTATCAATAATTTCGCGACTCTGCGAGAGGTCTATTGCTTGCTGTATCCTTTTTTCATCGGCATTTTCTCTGCCATAGGTAATATTGTCTCGTAAGGATTTCTTGAACAATTTTGTGTTCTGGAATACAAATGATACGCTGTCCATCAGGTTTTTACGCGATAGATCTTTAATATTATGCCCGCCAATCGTTATCTCGCCCGACTGAATATCCCAAAAGCGAGCGGCCAGACGGGCAATAGTGGTTTTTCCGCCACCGGAAGCGCCTACCAAAGCAACAGTTTCGCCTTCGTTTATTTTGAAACTGATGCCGTCCACCGCATTGGCTTTGGCATTGGGATAGGCAAATTTGACATTCTTAAATTCTAAATCGTAAGTTTGAGGTTTTTCGCCAGCTTCTTTAAACGTCATCTCGGGATAATCCAATATCGCATCGAAACGGTTGATGGTTTCCTTAGCCATATTGGCATAATTTTGAAAATACATGCTTCGCATAAACAAGAGCGTAAAACTCGGAGCAATAAGAAGATAAAAAATAAAGTCGGTAATTACTGCAGTTATTTCGCCTCCATTGGTAATAAACAGCATGGCAAAAGGAACAAGGAAAAAGGCGGTACTTTGCATAATAACGGTATAAAATGACATGGGTCTTTGCCACATGATAGTGAAAGCCGTAACTATATCGCGGTAACGCGTAATGCTTCTAACAAAACGCTTAAAGGTATATACGCTTTGACCAAAAGTTTTTACAACAGGAATACCTCGCACATACTCCACAGCTTCGCTACCCATTTCTTCCAACGTGTTCATATATTCCTGTTGAAACTTTTTACCTGCTTTACTCATCATAAAACTTGCACTAATCAACCCCAAAACGATAGGAATAAGCGATATTAATCCCATACGCCAATCCACAATAAACATCAGCACAAGAATTATCAGTGGAGCGATAACGGTTGATGCCAAATCGGGCAGTTGATGTGCCAGGAAGGTGTGGGTCTGGCTGGCGTTATCATCTATGATTTTACGCATTTTTCCACTCTGATTTTTATCGAAAAACCCAAGGGGCATATTGATAATCCGTTGCATTCCGAATTTGCGCATTCCCACCTCTACGCGAAATGCTGCCAAATGCGACGACATTAGGGCAAAGAAATAAACCAACATGCTTGCAAAGGCAGATGCGAGCGTCATCCACGCATAAAAGCTGACACTTTGGAATGTGACATTCTGCGTATCGGTAAAGATTTCTTTGGCAATAAGCCAAATAAACACAAAGGGCAACAATCCGAGTACAGCGGACAGTGCTGACAAGAATAACGATAGTGAGAACAGATATTTTTTATTCTCGGCATAGGGGGTCAATTTTTTTAGTATTGACTGCTTCTTTGCCTTTGGCTGATGGTCTTTTTTATTCATTTTTTAAGTTAAAAGTTAAGAGTTAAAAGTTAAAAGGTTGCATTGGGCGATGTTTTAAGTTAAGAGTTAAAAGTGCATTGGGAGGTATTTTAACTTATACCTTTTACCTTTTATCTTCTTCATTAATCCTTAAATGAATCATTCCGCCCATATTTATGGTATCTGTTATGGTTAAAATTATTTTGTGCATTAAGGGGATGTGCTTTTTTGTTCCTTTGTACATAGGCTTGTATTTTATCAAATGAAAGCGTTTGTCCCACTCTTCTAGGTCTTTGGCATCTGCTAAACTCCATCCTCCATCTAATGCCATACTCATTCCTCCTTTTTTTAGCACTTGTTTTTTGGCTATATTAAAACCTTTGGGTGTTAAAGCGTCAAAATAGAAATCGCATTTGGGGAAGGAATCAGCTACTTGCTTAAAGAATGTTTTCATTTGCTCTTCCGTGAAATACATAAATACGCCGCCCGCCAGAAATAATAGTCCTTTCTTTACTGCTATTTGTTTGAAATATTCGGTCTCTAAAAAGGAAGAGGCGATACTTTGATGCCTCTCGCTATCCGCATAAAAATTCTTTCTCAATGCTATGACATCGGGTAAATCAAGTTCGTAAAACCGTATTTGACCATTGTCAACACGACTGAAAGTGGTATCCATCCCGCAACCGATATTTACAATAGTGGCTTCGGGATATTTTGTGATAAACTCCTCCACCAGTTTATCCATATGCATACAGCGTGCTACCCAGCCGTGTTGCGATATCGTTTGTGTTTTTGCAATATCTGAGAAATCATAATCAAGTTTGCTCATAATTTCTACAGCTTTGTTGTCAATGATACGAGGGTTCTTCTTTTGCGTTTCGTAAGCTCTGCCCCATAATGGGAGTAATAGGGTCTCCTCAACGGTTCCTTTTTTTACTTTTATTTTTGTTCCCATATTTTTGATATTTATGTTCAGTCACAATAGATTGCTAGCTCATGATAAATAGTGTGCTGGAATTTCTGAAAAAAATCACCATTCATCTCTTTGTTGCATAATAGCTCCAGCAAGACATCCTTGTTGTTTTTCTGATACTTTAACTGTTTAAAAATATACCCTGTCTCTTTAAAATTATTGCGTTCGTAAAATTTCAGTCGTTGTTTTGAGATTTCATCAATAGGAGGTTCTATCTCCAATATTACAGGGTATTTATCCTCATTGAACGAACGGATGATTTCCGAGCCAATACCCCTATTCCTGTAATTGGGGTTAACGGAAAAATGTTCTAAATACTTAAAATCGTGAAAATCCCAATAAAAACAGATAGCCAATAAATCGGCTTCTTCTGTTGTGTAAATATAGGGATGGAATTTGCTGTTGCACATTGCTTGCAAATGTTTATTTAAAGGACGTTGCTCCTCTACGGGGAACGATTTTCTATATAATTCCCAGGTCATGGAGAATAACCTTTCATCTCTACTATTGCTTTTAATTTTTATCATTTGTTGTTTTTAATTTTTAGATGGTGAAGGTTAAAAAAGAAATAGCATTTAAAGGTGCATTGCAAGGAGAAACAGGTAGGTTTATCGCTACTTTGGGTTTTCCTATTCCAATTTCTTTCTTCCATCTTCGGAGCTCCATCTTCCTACAAATACCGCCTCACTTTCTTTTTATATGCTTCAAAATCTTCTCCATATGTTTCTAAGCAAAAGCGTTCTTCTGCTAAAATTGCCAAATGATTAAAGGAAAGGTAAACCACCAACATTAAAACGAGTATCCATGATGACGACATTAGGACCATCGAAATAGCTATCCAAATATTAACCATGTATATGGGGTTTCTTGAAAAGCGATACGCTCCTTTGGTGATTAATTTTCCCGGAGGTGCCTTAAGAAAACTGATCCCTACCCATATCGATAAGATAATGCCGATAACGTAGATGCCTAAACCAATGTAAAATAGGTTACTGCCTGTTTGTAAGGGTATCCATATTCCCCAAATTAATGTCCCATAAAATGAAAGAGTCGTAACGGTGGTTACCAATGTCTCCTTCTTCGTGAGCCACGACCTGTCGCCGCCTCGTTTGAATCCTTCTTTACTTAATAAAAAGGCCGATATCATCGTAAATACCATATAAAAAAGGAAGGGTAACCACACGTTCCATAAACCTATTCTCAGGTCAATATTTAATTCCATGATTTTTTAGCCTTTGGCTGGTTATCTGTTATTTCTCTACGGTTGCAATGTAAGTTGTGTAGGTCATTAATCCTGTATAACAATCATCTTTTAAAAGGTAATTTTCAGACTTTGGGTTTATAATATCGGTATATTGTTGCCAAATCTCCTCACTGACTTCTGATTTTGCTTGACTCCAGAACATCTTGAAAAGTAGAGGCATCACGGAAAACATATCCGGATTTACATTATAAATGTCGGCCGCATAACTTTTGACCGTAATTTTATCTAAGCCTACTTTTTTAAACCAGGCGGGCGTTCTTAAAATATGCAAGTCAGGGTTCCCCTTCTCCCTAAAGGGTCTATTAGCTGTCCTGGTATTATTTAAGGCACTCTCTAAATAGGGATAACCGGAAAGTATTTTTTGTGAGGACCAAAATACAACGACTATTTTTGCCCCTGGTTTTGCAATTCTTATAAAATCTTTCAAAATATCATAAGGCTCTTCTGCAAGGCAACCCATTTCCGGTGGACCCGGCCATAAACCATCACAACACCAAATAAAATCAAAGTAGTTATCCTCTAATTCGAGTTTATTTATGTCGTTTTCTTGAAATTTATAGTTGGCATCGGGGTGTTTTTCCGCAAGTAAATTTTTCGCATAGGCTAGTTGCTTTTTGCCAATGTCGATACCGGTAATAGATATTTTATCGTTTTCATCCAGCATCCAGGAAATATGATTTCCAATGCCGCAAGGAACATCTAAAACTTTTGCACCCGCAAAAAGACCTAAATCTTTAATGGCTTCTCTAATCGCTCTTTCGCTAATTTTATTAGAAACTTTTAATGCTTCTACATATATCTCTTCCATATTCTCCATATCTGTTGTTTTTTAGGGTTTTAATTAAATGTTATCTCTTAACTATTGAACGTGTCTGGATTTTTTAGTAAATTTTCTTTCTTTGACCGTTTGGATACTCCTTTTTGATAAGGCTTTAGCCCTTGGCTATTGGTGATGTTTGTAACGGTTACTTTTTAACTTCAAATCTTAGATGCACTATTTTCATCGATTTTATAAAGAAGGGTAGTAAACGGTACATCATCCGTAACATAAAAGGCATTTTATCCAAATGGCGATTGTAAAAATGCTCATTGATGAATGTTGCGCCTATGTTCCAATTATCTATCTCTTTTCCACTTTTGATGCCCCATTTAAAAACAGCATCGTACTTCTTTACGTCAGCATGTTTGTTTGAATTTTTAGCAACAAAGGGCGACATGGCCTCAAAAATCATCTCGGCATTGGGAAAATTATCTGCAATATTCTTTAAGATGGACTTTACCTCGTCTTCGGTAAAGTACATTAATAAACCTTCCGCGATAAATAGGGTCGGCTTGTGGGGGGGGATTTGCTCGTTCCACGAGAAATCCAATACTGATTTGCTGATAAAATGAAAATTGTCCGTTTCCTGGAAAAAGTTTTTCCGGAGCTCAATGGCTTCGGGAACGTCCAGGTCAAACCATTGTACGGTATTGTTATTCAGACGATAATATCGGGTGTCTAATCCGCAACCCAGGTTTACTACAACACAGTCAGGGTGTTCTTGCAGAAAAACATGCGTTAATTCATCTAAAATCTCCGTGCGTACGGCAACTCCTTTTTGTGACCATAACGATACTTCGCCCTTTTCTGAAACATTCGACGCTATTTTATCGATAATCTCAGTAGATTTAGGGTCGCTGATGATACCGTTTTGCAATTTTGTTTCATTGCTTCTTGCCCTTAATGGGATCAACATTGTTTCGGGCACATTGCTTAAATTCGATCTTATTGTTTCCACGTTTTTCATTTCGCTATTTGGGGGTACTAAAGGTAAAAGTTAAGAGTTAAAAGGTAAATTTGCCATGTTTGGTCTTTCCCTTTTTGACGTTTACCTTTTAAAGGCTTTTCCAAAGACTGCTTTTGATCGCGCACCGATTATTTCTGAATATTCCACTTTTAACCCTGTGTTTTCAAACATTGCTTTCAGTTTCTTATCATCGATATTTTGACCGCCTTGGGGTGGTTTGCCATAGAATTTCAGAAACAAAGAAACCATTCGTATTTTATCAAAAAGTTTCATCCCTTTGCTTGTGAAATCCAGAACAATTACCTGTCCATTAGGCTTTAATACCCGTTTGGCCTCGGCAAGTGCTTTTTCAGGATTTGGTATGATATGCAAGAGATTTCCCATAAAAATAGTATCGAAACTATTATCGGCATACGGCAACTGAAAACAGTTCGCTTGTTCTATTTGTATCTTTGGAAAATCTTTTAATCGTTGTCTGGTTTCTGCTACCATCTCTTCTGACCAATCGGTACAGGTTAAATTCTCGGCATTTGTAACTAATATTTTAGAGTATGTGCCATTGCCACAAGCAAGTTCTAATGTTTTGCCTAAATCGGTTTCTCTGGCAAGTGCATCTAAGATTATTTGCATACTTTCCTTACCGATAATTTGATTGTTTTTCTCTTCAAAATCTTTGGCGGTTTTCGACCAGAATATTTCTTTTTCTTCCATTTTTTTTAGCTTTTTGCCATTAACTGTTAGCTCTTGACCGGTTATAGACCTCTATAGGTTAAAATTTAAGAGGTAACAGGTAAAATCGACTATGTTTTATCTTTTACTTTTTACCTTTTAATTTATAACTTTTATCTTTTAATGTTGCTGTAACACAACCTATTGCAAAACTTAAATTTATAATTTCGAATTTAGTAATCGTAAAACCATTATCCGTAATAAAACTTTTGAATGTTTCTTCGTTCCATTCTGTTTTTAACGGGAATCTTTTTAGTAGCATAAAAAACCGCTGTATTTTGCCGAAAAAACGTAATTCTTTCCACAAAAAAGTGGGTGCAATCAATAATCCGTTTGGTTTTAAAACTCGTTTTATCTCTGTCATTGCCTTTTCCGGTTCGGGAATAATGTGCAGCATATTGGAGGCAACTACGACATCAAAGGTTTGGTTATCAAAGGGTAATTTAAAGATATTAGCACAGGAGAAATGAATATTTGAGGGATACGCTGTTTTTTGGGCTGTTGCAATCATCTCTTCCGAGAAATCCGTGGCTTCAACGTGTTGAACCCGGTCGGCGATCTTTTTGGCAATAAGCCCTGTACCTGTTCCTACCTCCAAGACTTGCATCTCCTTTGTTAAGGGTGCTTTTATAAACTCATAGATCAATCGATACCCCTTGTGGGAGAGTAGCGTTATGATTCTATCATACGCCTTTGCCTTGCTTCCCCAAAATTGTTTATCGCTTGTCATCGCCTTTGGCTGGTATTAAGGTTTTAATTGCTCGTCCCTTCAAAAATCTGTTTAACGTGTGACTTCATGTGATGAGGTCTTATTTCCCCTTTTCAATAAAGAACAATGTTCCTTTCCTGTTCAAAAAAATAACTTTTCCTGTATAGGACCACAAAATAATGCTATTTTTCTAGTAATAACAATCCCTATAAATAGTGATTTTTATGTATTTGTGGTTTTAATTTGGTTTGTAACATAAACTACTTTATATTTGCAGGGTATTAACAAATCAAAAAAAGACAATTATGGAACGTTTAGACACACAAGACAGTTTACGGATTATTCGTACGGTTATTGAGCAGCGGAGGCAAGCGTATGAAGAGAATGGTATTTTTCTTCTTCTTTGGGGGGCGTTGGTTGTGATTGCAGGCCTTGGACAGTATGTGATGATACATATGGGTAGGGGGGAGCATTCGGGATGGGTGTGGATTTTTACCATGGTGCCGGGGTTTGTGGTTACTTTTATCAGCAAGTTCGTTTCGGGGTATAAGAGGGGGAGAGCGAAAAAAGGTACGGATCTCCTGGGGTGGCTGTGGGCCATGGCAGGGGGCTTGGCGCTGGCCACAGGTTTCTTTTTTGGGGGAAGATTTGGTGCGGCATTCACCGCGATGATCTATCTTCCTTTTTGCGTGGTTGCCATGGCTTCGGCTCTGAGTCTTAAGAATTATCTGTGGGTGGGGTTGAGTCTTTTGGCTACCGTTATTGCCTATGGTTCTGTCTTTATGGCGTGGAAGTACCACTCTTTGATCTCTGCGGCCATAGCTCTGTTGCTGTTTCTGATCCCCGGCGTGCAACTGTTTATTCACCACAAAAAGCGCACGCATGTTTAAGCCGTTGGATCCTTTACTGCATTCTCGCTTGCGTCTGGCCATTATGTCGCTGCTCGTCTCCGAGGGGAAGGCTGATTTTAACAGGATTAAGGAGGTTACAGAAGCGACATCGGGGAACATTAGTGTGCAGATACAGAAATTAGAGAAGGCGAAATACCTCACGGTTAAGAAATCGTTTAAGAATAATTATCCCCATACCGAGGTTGCATTAACGCCTATCGGCTTAGAAGCCTTTGATCTGTATGTTGAGGCGATCAAAGATTATTTGCCAAAGAGTTAGGGCTGTTCTTCTGTGGGTGCTAGGAATATAAGGGATAGAGGTGTGTCATTAACTTCCTTGTTGTAATGCTTCTATCAAGAGTTGGTCAGAGGTTTCTATGATCTTTTGTTGCTGCCGATAGATCCTCTCTGGTCGTTGTGCTGTCTGTATTTGGTTTAATCGAGTGGCTGTTAAACAATGTTTATTTGGGGGCGTGTGCAGCTGTGTTGAGCTTTATGCTTAGTGGTAATAGACTCTTTTTACCCTTTGTGAGATTGAGGAGAGTATTTCATAGGGGATTGTTTGAATGAGGGAGGCCAATGTGGTTAAGCGGTGGTTTTCGTCAAAGATAACCACCTCATCGCCTTCGCGGCAATCGATCCCTGTGACATTGATCATGCACATATCCATGCAAATTTTTCCTATCACATGGCACGCTTTTCCATTCACATAAAAAATGCCAACGCCATCGGAAAAGGCTCTGCTCAACCCGTCGGCATAGCCAATGGGTACCACGGCAATAAGCGATTCTTCCTGGGCCACAAAGGAGCGTTCATACCCTACGCTTTCGCCGGGTGAGACTCGTTTTATTTGAGACAGGGTTGATTTCAGCGCACAGACATTCTCTAATGATTTGTCAAATTCCCGGAGGCTGGAGATCCCGTACAAGCTGATGCCAAGGCGTACCATCTCAAATTGTGCCTCCGGAAACCGGATGCTTCCGTCGGAGTTCAGGATATGACGCATAACCGTATATCCCAACGCTTCTGTGATGGTACGGGAGAGCGAAGAGAAGCGGGCAATCTGTCTCCTTGTGAAATCGTCTTCCGCATCGTTGCCACTGGCGGCAAGATGGCTGAAGATGGAACGTACTACCACCTGGGGGTGCTCTTTTAATTGACAGATCAGTTGAGGAATATCTTGTGGGAGAAATCCCAAGCGATGCATTCCCGTATCAATTTTCAAATGAATTGCTACCGGGTTATTTGCTTTGATGTTTCCTTTTTCGTCTACGGCCTTCAACAGCCTTTCCAGGGAGGAGAAGCTATAGATTTCCGGTTCTAACTGATAGTCGAGCAGTGCGTGGAAGCTCTCCTGTTCCGGGTTTAATACCAGGATGGGAAGTGTAATCCCACTCTCCCTCAGTTCAATGCCTTCGTCGGTGAATGCAACGGCTAGATAGTCGACTCGTTGATTTTGAAGTAATGAGGCAATCTCCACACTGCCGCTTCCATAGGAGAATGCTTTTACCATTGCCATGATTTTTACTCCGGGGTTTAGCCTTTCTCGGTAAGTGTTTAGGTTATGAACAATGGCCTCCATGTTTACCTGGAGAACTGTTTCGTGATCTTTTTTTTGTAAAATCTGATTAATTCGTTCAAAACCAAATATCCTGGCTCCTTTCACTAACACTACGTCATCATTAAGATCGGAAAAAGAGAAATCCCGAATAAATGTTTCTGTCTTGGGGAAAAAGGTCGTATTGTCGGCAAATAGTGTTGAGAAATGGCTTATAGCGTCACCGATAGCAATCACTTTGTCCACGCCTTTGTCTTGTATTAACTGAGCAACTTCTTGGTACAGTTCTCTGTCGGGGCGTCCGCTTTGCACAATATCAGAAAGAATGATGACCTTACGTTTACGGGGGAAATTCTGGTTGAGAAAATCCAATGCTATTTTTAAGGAATCCATGTCCAGGCTGTAGCTATCATTGACGATTGTACAGTGGTGAATCCCTTCGTTCAATTCCAGTCGCATCTCTACAGGGTGAAGATGCCGCATTCGCTCTCTTATCACGGTAATGGGGTAATTCAGTGTGCGCATTACCATCCAACAGTGCATAGCATTCTCTACATCTGCAGCGCTAAAGAAAGGGATTTCAATGTATTCGGTATTGCCATTGATTGCTGTCGTAATGCGAAGGTAGGAGCCCTGTTTTTTGATCTCTTGTACCTTTATGTCGGCTGTTTGGTGTTGAGCCCATGCAATGATTTCTTTTTTCCCTCTGTATTCCGGTTGGGCTAGCACTTGAGGGATGGAGGGGTAATCCTTGGAGTAGATCAGGGTGGAGGTATCTCGGAATAGTTTAAATTTCTCCTGGGTTTTTTGAGCTTCATTCCGAAAATTAGCATCGTGGGCATGCCCCAGGTTGGTAAAGATTCCCATGGTGGGCTGAATGATCTCTTGTAGTGTATCCATGGCTCCCGGCTCGGAAATTCCCGCTTCAAAGATGGCTATTTGATGTGTTTTGTCCATCTGCCAAACAGATAGAGGGACGCCGATTTGTGAGTTATAACTTTTAGGGCTTCTGACAATATGATAATCCTTTGACAGTAATTCATAGAGCCACTCTTTTACAACGGTTTTCCCATTGGAGCCGGTAATTCCTATTACCGGGTAGGAAAAACGACGACGGTGAGCCATTGCTAGTTTTTGCAATGCTTTCAGGGTATCCTCTACAACTATAAAGTTGGCTTTTTCAAATGCTTTGGTGGCGAAACGTTTGTCAGAGATCACAAAGTTTCGAACCCCTTTCTCATAAAGGGGTTGAATATAGTGGTGACCATCATTGGAGAGGCCTCGTAGCGCAAAGAAAAGAGTGATTGACGGGGTCATCAATTTCCGTGAATCCGTTAAAATATCCGCAATTGAACGTTGATTGTCACCGTTACCGTTTGTAATAAGCGCTCCTTTCACAAGACGAGCTACTGTGGAAATAGGGTAGTTATGCGTCATCGGTTTTGGCATTAATCTTTGCGATCACGATACATGGGGATTTGGTAGGAGGGGTGCTCTTCGTCATACTGTTTTCTGTTTTGAGCAACTGTTTGCGCTAAGAAGAACGCATTACGAAGACGTTCTACCATCCAGGGAGTGTGGGTTAAGATGTTTCCTTTTTTATCAAAAACTGGTTGAACGATCACAAGGGGAAGCCCGGCGAAGTAGAGGGTTGTATTCGTAGAGGCGTAAGTGCGCATGGGCAAAAACCCTTGGTTATGATACATGGCTAATATGGCATCGAACTTCCGATAGCTTTCAGAACTGAAAAAGCGGCTTGCATCGAAAGGACCCTCCACCTGTATCCCTGTGTTTTTACAATGATTGATAGCTGGTATAATTTCTTGTTGCTCCTCCTCTCCGATCTCATTAAGCACATCACAATGGGGGTTCAGGGCTAATACTGCAATGGAGGGAGATATTATGCCAAAATCTCGTTGCAAACTTCTACTCATCTGCTCAATACGCTTTATTACCAACTCCTTTCGGATGGCGGGTAGTACTTCCCTAAAGGGGACATGACCTGTTACAAATCCCACTTTTAGCATATCATTTACCAGGAAGATAAAGAAGTCATTAGTGTGCATTACCGAAGCAAGGTATTCGTCCAGTGCATGAAAGGTCGTCTCTGCCAACCTAAAAACACGACTTCCTACGGAAAAGGTTACGAGGGCATCCAGCATCCCCCCGGTTAGGTCGTTCATGGCAAGATCCAGTGCAAGAATTCCCATTTTAGCGGCCTCTTTGGTTACGCGTCCCCTTTCAATGCGAATCTCTTTGTCTGTGATGTTGATGATATTTGCTCGCTGTGCATGCACAAAACCAGCTTTCTTGATAAGGTTAAAATTAAAATTCTCTCGTTTTAAGAGTTTTCGGTAGTAGCTGGCTGCTTTTGAAGAACCATATACCACCGGCGTAAAAAAATCGAAGATCCGACTATCGGAAAAGGTCTCTATCAACACGGCATAGGAGTCATCATTGATATCTCCATGAGTGATTCCAATAACAGGCTTGTGCGTTTTTCGTTGCGCAGACTTTTGATTCTCCATGATTCACTGGGTTAGAATTTAACAAAGGTATCAAATAAAACGGACAGTCTCAACAAGAGAACCCTAAATAGAGGCTGTATAGAAAGTCCGACTTCTTCGTTACGCTTCTCTTCCAAATGGTCATTTACCCTGGTAAACTCACCTATTTCAGCCTTCGCAAGCCTCGAATTCGAACTTTCTATACAGCCTCTTCAAACCCCTGACTTTATGGACAGACATTTCTTTAGCCTTTAGCCATTGGCAGTGAGCAACTACTGTTTGAGGATTTAGCGAATGGTATTTTACAATTATGTGTAAATAAATTGTTTACCTTGTTTTTCTCGGCTTTCGTTTCGTTATTTCCAATGTCTGAGAAAGTGAAAGAGCATTCTTACGCCCACACCGGTACCTCCAACACCACGATAGCTGTAGCGAGAGGTTACAAATGCTGGTCCGGCAATATCCAGATGTATGTAGGGGTAATCGGTGAAGTATTCCAAGAACTTCCCGGCGGTAATGGCACCCCCTTCGGGGGCTGTGCTAATGTTGCGAATATCAGCAATCTCCGATTTTAGGAGGTCGCGATAGTCATCCCAAAGGGGAAACGCTACAATACGTTCACCCACTTCGTCTCCTGAATGGCTGAGTTGTTGGAAGTAGTTTGTGGCTTTTGCCTGCATTCCTACGGTGGCATATTTACCGATGGCTCGGTGTGCCGCTCCGGTAAGAGTGGCGGCATCGATCACCACCTCCGGGTTGTATTGTTTGGCGTAAGCCAGAGCATCTGCAAGAATAAGTCGACCCTCAGCATCGGTATTGATGACCTCTACTGTGGCGCCGCTGTACATGGTGAGGATATCACCGCTCACTATCGCATTTCCATCCACTCGGTTATCGGTTGCCGGCAACAATGCGATGACATGAACTGGTAACTTTGCCAATGCGGCTGCATAGATGGCGCATCCCATGGCGGCAGCACCGCCCATATCTGATTTCATATCCTCCATGTAGGTTCCCGTTTTGATATTCATTCCACCGGTATCATAGACTACCCCTTTCCCTACAAGCACAATGGGTTGTGTATTCACTGCCTTTTCCGGCTTCCACTCCAGGCGTGTAAAGGTGGGATCATCGGGGCTTCCTTGGTTCACCCCAAGAAGTCCTCCCATGCGGAGAGCCTCAATCTTTTTCTTGCCAAAAACCTCAACCTCCATTCCTGATTCTGTTGCCATTTGCATAAAGACTTCAGCGAAGGCTGTTGCATTCAGTGTTTGCACCGGTTCATTGACCAGATCACGGGCTCGCATTGTGGCTTTTACGACCACTTTCAATAGGTTTAGCTCTTTTTCTGAAACGCTGTTGCTTACCACTTCGAGGTCTCCGGGGAGTTTAATCTCTTCTCTCTCCTTCACCTTGTAGCGGCCGAAGGTATAAGAGCCTAGAAGGTAACCCTCCAGAAGGGCAAGGATGGGCTTCTCTTTTCCTACACAATCGATTATTGAGAGGCCTCTCTCTTTCTCTTTTTTGAGTAGTAGCCAGAGTTCATCGCCTGAGGTGCGGTACTCCTCGAGGGCTTTGGCCTCTTCCTCTCCGGAAAGAAAACCGATATAGTCACGATGAGAGAAACGGTTTATGGTAACCCATTTCTGTTTCATCGCTTTTTGTTCGAGAATAAAAGCTTTTTCTTCCTGGCTGAATAGTTTTTCAGGAAGATCCTCCACGGAGGAGATTACATAAGCGGCATGTCCTTGCATGTTTCGCTTGTTCACAAGTTCAATGGTTATCATAGATTGGTTATAAATTCAAATTTTTAAAAACATTGGCCGTTGCTCCTCTATTTTTTTGTATGAAGGAGGAGCTACCCTGGCACGCTTCTTTGTAGTGGGTTTGATGGTTTAACAACCTCTCCAGTAAAACGTTTAATGTCTCCTGATTTTTTACTTCATATCCCCCTCCTGTCTTTTGTAGCCCTTCAGCTTCTGGAAATTTTGCATTATTGGGCCCGAAAAGAACAGGGATTCCATACACGGCAGCCTCTAGAATATTATGGATTCCTGCGCCAAATCCCCCTCCTATATAGGCCAGATTGGCACAACGATAGGTGGCCGAGAGGTAGCCGATACAGTCTATAACCAGGATCCGGTGATGGTTCTTTTGGGGGTCATAATCTGCATAACGAACGGCCTCCTCTCCGAAGGTATTCAAGATGGTGGTGATATGGGTTGGATCCACTTCGTGGGGAGCTATGATGATTTTCACATCTTTGGGAAGAAGGGGGATCGCTTTTACAATCATTGCTTCGTCTATGGGCCAGGTACTACCACAAACCCACACCCTTTGTTGCGCACAAAAAGCGGAGATCTTTTCGGAAACTACGCTCTTTGCTGCAATGTCTAATACCCTGTCTACCCGTGTGTCTCCGGTTATCACATAGCGGGATAGGCCAATTTGGTTCAATAGGGCTGCTGATTGTTTATCTTGTAGGAAAAAACAGCGAATTCCTTTTAGCTGTTTCCGAAACCAGGCACCATATCCTCGAAAAAAAGGTTGAGATTTTCTAAAAACGGCACTGATGACATAGATGGGTACGTCGGCGCGGGATAAAATATGAAGGTAGTTATACCAGTACTCGTATTTTACGAGAAAGAGTACCCTTGGTTTTACGATTGCATAAAACCTGCGTGCGTTCCGGTAGGTATCTGCGGGGAGGTAGAAAATATAATCTGCCCCCGCATAATCTTTACGGATCTCATATCCGGAGGGGGAGAAAAAGGTAAGCAGGACCTTGTGGGAGGGATAGCTCTCTTTAAACCGCTCTATGATGGGTCTTCCCTGCTCAAACTCACCCAGTGAGGCACAGTGAAACCAGGCAATTTCTTCCTTATTTCCTTGAAAAGCTGTCTTCAAGTGACGAAATAACTGTTGCCTTCCTTTCACCCATTTCTTTGCTTTAGGGTTAAAGAGCGATGCTAAAAGGATTGCACATCGATAACCTTGAATACCTATTTCGTATAAAAAACGCATAATCAATAGTAATAGTAGGAGGAGGTATTTTTCTTATAGAAGGGGAGCATCCATCCAAATTTTATTCCCAGAAGGAGGTCGTGTCGCAGATCTCTGGGTTCCGGTCCCATCAAATCAAATTGGTAGTTTCTCAGGGGTTTGGTCAAGGCGTGTATAAAACTCACTCCCATGTAATAGTTAAAGATATTTCCTTTATCTATGTTTTGATAGCCTATGAAGAGGCTGTAGGCGGGGCCTCCCGTCAAACGGTCATACCCCTTCTCATAGTCCCCAAAGAGTTGTGGTGCCAGGTTCATATATACTTCCGTTCGCATGTGATGGCTTAGATAACCGACGCCCCCCATCACCAGGAGGCCGTTATTGGGACAGCGGTTTTTTAAGGGGATGATTTTCCCCACTTTGCCGAAAAAGGAAAACCCTCGCTCATAGGTTCCCAACAGGGCCATTCCTCCCGTCGCATCAATAATCTCTCCATTGGAAGCCGTGAGATTATCCAGAATAGCATCAGCCTCTTTTACTGTTGCTCCAAAGAGGTAGCTCCCTACCACCCCCAACTGCCAGTTTGTTTTTGTCTTAAAGATATAGGATCCCTCCACACTCCCATTCGCTCCGAATCGCTTTGCAAGGTCTCCCATGGGTATGAACCCTCCCATCCCTACGCGCACAAGGTGCACATTAATTGTCGAATCGCACAGTTGTCCTTTTGCCGGGAACATCCCTAGCCAAAGAAGAGCTATTAAGAGATAAGATCGTTTGATTTTCATAGGTTCTTGTTAAAATGCAAAGGTAGGGAATTAACCTTAATCCATGAAAAGAAGCCTCTGGAAGGGTTATTGCTAAAGAAAATTAAAAAAATGATCGTTTTCTTGTGGTCACTATATAAATAAACATCTCTATCTTTACCCCCTCAAGCATTTTAATTAGTTCTTGTTCATAAAATCAAGGTTTTGAGAAGCGTTTGTATAGAAAGTTCGAATTTGAGGCTTGCGGAGGCTGGAAAAGGGGCGTTTACGGCATTAAATGCAATTGCATTGGGCAAAGCTGAAATCCCTTTTTTGCCTAAAATAGGCTGTACCTTAGCAAAAAGTAAGCTTGCTTACGGTTGCTTTCGGTTCGCACTATTTTTGAAGATATGCATAACGAAGAGGTCGAACCTTGTGGACGAACGCCAGCTTATACGAAAATGGAAGGGGAGCACGTTCCTTAATAAAGAATAACAAATTCTATTTATAGACTTATATTTATGAAGAAAATTCAGATGGTAGATCTGGTTACTCAATACCAGGAGATAAAAAAAGAGATTGATGAGGCTGTTTTAAATGTTATTGGCAGTTCAGCATATATTAATGGGCCGGAGGTTCATAACTTAAGTCGTGAATTGGAGGCCTATCTTGATGTAAAACACGTGATTCCCTGTGGAAACGGTACCGATGCCCTTCAGGTTGCCATGATGGGGTTGGGTTTGAAGCCGGGTGATGAGGTGATCACAACCTCTTTTACCTTTATTGCTACTGCAGAGGTTATTGCCCTTCTGGGCCTTACTCCTGTATTGGTGGATGTGCTTCCTGATACGTTTAACATCGATCCGGAGGCTATCAGAAAAGCCATTACCCCCAAAACAAAAGCCATTGTTCCCGTACATCTTTTTGGACAGTGTGCGGATATGGAGGAGATTCTTGAGATCGCCAACACCCATAATCTTTACGTTATTGAAGATACCTGTCAAGCTATTGGCGCGGAATATACCTTTAAAAATGGAACTCGAAAGAAAGCTGGAACCATGGGTGATGTGGCCGGAGTCTCTTTCTTTCCCTCAAAGAACCTGGGGTGCTATGGTGATGGGGGTGCCATATTTACCAATGATGATCTCCTTGCAAAACGGTTAAGATCGCTTGTAAATCATGGGATGACGATTCGTTATTACCATGATCATGTTGGCGTAAATAGTCGACTCGATAGCATACAGGCGGCTATTTTGCGAATTAAGCTTCGAAAATTGGATGAATATTCCCAGAAGAGGCAAAAAGCGGCCAAGTTTTACTCCGAAGCTTTTGCCAACTGTAGTAAACTTACACCTCCGGTTATTGGAGAGGATACGACCCATGTGTTTCATCAATACACGCTGGTTTTGCATGATGTGAATAGAGATGAACTGCAAAAATATTTGCAAGAGAAGGGTATTCCTGCTCCCATTTACTATCCGGTTCCGTTACATTTGCAAAAAGCCTATCTTGATCCACGCTATAAAGAGGGGGATTTTCCTGTTACTGAGATGCTTTCCAATCAGGTGATCTCCCTTCCCATGCATACGGAATTGGATGAAGAGCAGTTAAATTATATTACAACTTCGGTATTGGAGTTTGTGAATTCATAGGAAGATAAAACAGTAATTTTATTCATACATCATGGAAAGAAATTTTTTTGCACACGAAACAGCCGTCATCGATGATCCCTGTACCATTGGTGCAGGCACGAAGATTTGGCATTTTAGTCACATTATGAGAGACTGTATCATTGGAGAAAATTGCAATATTGGGCAGAATGTGGTGGTCTCTCCGGAGGTCAGAATGGGGAAGAATGTTAAGGTTCAGAATAACGTATCGATCTATACCGGGGTAGTCTGTGAAGATGATGTTTTTCTTGGTCCCTCCATGGTCTTTACCAATGTAACCAATCCGAGAAGTGCTGTTAATAGAAGGGGAGAATATGCAAAAACGCTTGTCCGGAAGGGTGCTTCCATTGGAGCTAATGCCACCATTGTTTGTGGCCATGAGCTTGGGGAGTACTGCTTTATTGGTGCCGGAGCCGTCATCATCCGTGATGTGCCTTCTTATGCTCTAATGGTGGGAAACCCGGCAGTTCAAAAGGGGTGGATGAGCCGCTATGGACATAAGTTGATTTTCAATGAAGAGGGATTGGCTACCTGCCCTGAGTCAGGACAACGTTATCAACTTATCAATGACACCGTAACCCTTATTGACGCATAAGCATGAACAAAGAAATAAATAACTTTGCCCTTATTGGTGCGGCAGGATATATTGCTCCGCGCCACATGAAAGCGATTAAAGAGACAGGAAATGTGCTGCAAGCAGCGCTTGATTATTCCGACAGTGTAGGGATTATGGATTCGTATTTTCCGGAAGCGGCCTTCTTTTTGGAGGCCGAGCGTTTTGATCGACATCTGGATAAATTGCGGAGAAGTGGCCACAACAAGATTGACTATGTGAGTATTTGTTCTCCCAACTACTTGCACGATGCTCATATCCGCCTGGCACTTCGAAATAATGCCCATGCCATCTGTGAAAAACCATTGGTACTTAACCCCTGGAATGTGGATGCGCTTCAAGAGATAGAGAAAGAGGCGGGGAGAAAGATCAATGTAATTCTTCAACTTCGTCATCATCCTAGTATTTTAGCTCTTAAGAAGAGGGTTGAGGAGGGACCGAAAGAGAAGGTATATGACGTGGATCTTACCTACATTACCAGTCGTGGACGTTGGTATATGATCTCCTGGAAGGGAGCTCCAGAGAAGTCGGGAGGGGTAGCTACCAACATTGGAATTCATTTCTTTGATATGTTAACCTGGATCTTTGGAGACGTAAAGGAAAATAGAGTACATCACTCCTCTAGAGAGCAGGCTGCCGGATTTCTCCAGCTTGAAAGAGCGCGTGTCCGTTGGATGCTTAGCCTGGATTATGACCTTATCCCTCAAAAGGTGAAGGAAGCAGGGCAACGCACATACCGCTCCATCACGGTGGAGGGGGAAGAGGTTGAGTTCAGTGGTGGATTTACAGATCTTCACACCATCTCCTATCAGAAGATCCTCGCCGGAGAGGGTTTCTCAGCGGAAGAGGCTAGAAAAAGCATTGAAATTGTACACCATATTCGTAATACCGCTTCTGTTAACCCGGAAGGTGACTATCATCCTTTCTTAAAAAAATAAGGTCATGAAGATTCTTGTTACAGGTGGTGCCGGGTATATTGGTTCACACACGGTTGTAGCACTTCAACAGGAGGGACATGAGGTTGTGGTCGTGGATGACCTCTCCAATTCGTATCGTACAGTGATGGATCAGATCGCTTCCATTACACATAAAAAGCCACATTTTGAGGAGTTTGATCTTTCTGACCGTGCGAAGACCGAGGCGTTTTTTTATCGCCATCACAACCTTGATGGAGTTATTCATTTTGCGGCCCATAAAGCGGTGGGGGAGTCTGTGGAGAAGCCCCTGAAATATTATCGCAATAACTTGGTTTCTTTAATGAATTTGCTCGAGGGGATGGAAAAGACCCATGTTCCTTTTCTGGTATTTTCCAGCAGTTGTACCGTTTATGGTGAGCCGGAAGAGCTTCCTGTCTCCGAATCGGCTCCCATCAAGCCGGCGACCTCTCCCTATGGTAACACGAAGCAGGTTAGTGAAGAGATTATCCGTGATACGGCAAAAAATAGTCCCATTAAAGCTATTTTACTGCGTTATTTTAATCCGGTAGGAGCCCACGAGAGTGCAAAAATAGGAGAACTCCCCATGGGTACTCCCAACAACCTGGTGCCCTATATTACCCAAACAGCTGCCGGTATTCGGGAACAGCTTAGCGTTTTTGGGAATGATTATCATACGCCTGATGGTACAGCTATCCGTGATTATATCCATGTGGAAGACCTGGCCAAGGCTCATATCAAAGCCATTGAACGAATGGCTAACAACCGGAATAAAGAACAGGTTGAGACCTTCAATGTGGGAACCGGAAATGGCTATAGTGTCCTTGAGGTGATCCGTGCTTTTGAGGAAGCCACCGGGCAACCGCTTAATTATCGTTTTGCACCACGAAGAGCCGGAGATGTGGAGAAGGTATGGGCTGAAACGAGTCTTGCCCAAAGGGAACTGCAATGGAGGGCCGAGAAATCACTGGATGAGATGATGGCTAGTGCCTGGGAATGGCAGTTGGCGTTAAAAAATAACCCTTTATAACATCGTAAATATCGTGAAAAAGACCCTATTGATTACCGGAGGAGCCGGTTTTATTGGAAGCCATCTTGTGCGGCACTTTGTTCAGAAATATCCGGAATACCGCATTGTCAATGTGGATAAACTTACCTATGCTGGGAATCTGGAGAATTTGAAAGCGATTGAGGAGCAACCTAATTATCATTTTGAAAAGGCCGATATCATCGATAACGAGCGTATGATTGCTCTCTTTGAGAAATACCGTTTCGACAGTGTGATTCACTTGGCTGCCGAGTCTCACGTGGATCGTAGCATCAGTAATCCCATGGCATTTATCCATACGAATATTGTGGGAACGGTTACGCTGCTTAATGTGGCACGCTCTTTTTGGGGAGCAGATTATCGGGGGAAACGCTTTTACCATGTGAGTACCGACGAGGTGTATGGGTCGTTGGGGGAAGTGGGCTTTTTTACGGAGAAAACTGCTTACGATCCACATAGCCCCTATTCTGCTTCCAAAGCCAGTTCCGACCATTTGGTGAGGGCCTATTTTCATACGTATGGCCTCCCTGTTGTGATCAGTAACTGTTCCAATAACTATGGCCCTTTTCAGTTTCCGGAAAAACTTCTCCCGTTATTTATCCACCGTATTCGTGATGGTAAGTCGTTGCCGGTGTATGGTAAGGGAGAGAATGTGCGCGATTGGCTCTATGTGGGTGACCATTGCGATGCCATTGATATGTTGTTTCATGAGGGGAAGAGTGGGGAGACCTATAACATTGGGGGAAATAATGAATGGAAAAATATAGATCTTATACGATTGTTGTGTAGGGTTATGGATAAGCGGTTGCAAAGAGCAGAGGGGGAGAGTGAGAAGTTGATTACTTTTGTAAAAGACCGTGCCGGACATGATCTGCGTTACGCCATTGATGCCTCAAAAATCAAAAATGAGTTTAATTGGGAGCCTAAGATCTCTTTTCCTGAGGGTTTAGCCATGACGGTTGATTGGTATCTTAATCATGAAGCGTGGCTTAACAATGTTACCTCGGGCAATTACCTTTCCTATTATGAGGAGCAATATGGACGGCGGTAAGAGTCTGGTAAATTAAAGCGGACTTTCAGGTTGACCATAAAAAAACCACAGTGAGATTTTTTTCGACTGTGGTTTTTTTGTGTGAGTGATCGTTGATGTATGTGACGATCTACCAGACGGCGCTTTCAGCCGTTATATCACTTTTAACTTTCTTGATGAGGCCTTGTAAGACTTTCCCCGGTCCTACCTCTACGAAAGAGGTTACGCCGTCGGCAATCATATTTTGGACGGTTTGTGTCCAACGTACCGGGGAGGTTAGTTGAGCGATAAGGTTGCTTTTGATCACATCCGGATTCTTTACCGGTTGTGCATTTACATTTTGATAGATGGCACAGATAGGCTCTTTGAAAACTGTTTTCTGGATCGCTTTTTCCAGTTCAATTTTTGCCGAGTTCATAAGCGGTGAATGGAAAGCTCCGCCCACTTTTAGAGGAAGGACGCGTCCGCCGGCTTCCTTAATTTTCTCTCCAGCAACCTCTATTCCTTCGATGGTCCCGGAGATTACAATTTGTCCGGGGCAATTATAGTTTGCCGCTACCACCACATGGCTTCCGGAGAGTGTGCGAAGTACCGCCTCCACATCGCTGTCGGCGAGTTTTAATACGGCAGCCATGGTAGAGGGGGTGGCTTCACAGGCGGCCTGCATTAGTTGAGCCCGTCGTGCTACCAGTTTTAATCCCTCTTCAAAGGAGATTGCTCCAGAGGCTACCAAAGCGGAGAACTCTCCCAGAGAGTGCCCTGCCACCATATCCGGAACGAAGAGTTTGGATCCCATTACACGTGCCATTACTACCGAATGTAAGAATATGGCCGGTTGGGTCACCTTTGTTTGCTTTAAATCCTCTTCACTTCCCTCAAACATTATCTCCGTAATCTTAAACCCCAAAATTTGATTTGCTTTGGAGAAAAGATCCTTCGCCACTGCCCCACTGTCGTAGAGGTCACTACCCATTCCTGAAAATTGAGCTCCCTGTCCGGGAAATACAAATGCTTTCATTGCGCTTCTCTTCTTTTTTAATAATCTATTAGCAAACTACACTCATGCCCACCTTCCTATATGTAGGTGCTTTTTTAGCCGCCAAAAGCACCGCAAAAGTAACAATAAATTTACAAAAACCTTATAAGAGCAGAACTTATTCACGGGGGAGGGCTCTTCTCGCCGTTCCTACTCCTTTCCCTTCATGAAAGATTATTTAGCGTCTGTCTATAAAGTCCGACTTCTTCGTTACGCTTGTCTTCCCAATGGTCATTTACCCCAGTAAACTCACCTATTTCAGCCTTCGCAAGCCTCGAATTCGAATGTTCTATACAGCCTCTTCTCAAAACGTTGACGTGATGGACAGAGGCTGAATACGAGACTATCGTACCCATTGGTTGTTGGAATGGGGCAAAGTGTCGGGAAGTTGCGTCCTTTTTCTCTACGATATTAATGCAGTTTGGCGCCGATAAGGTGGATGAACTCTTCCCGTGTTGCCTCGCGGAGGAATGCACCCGTAAAGTCAGAGGTGGTGGTCACCGAATTTTGTTTTTGCACACCGCGCATGGACATACACATGTGTTGTGCTTCAATTACCACGGCAACTCCCAAGGGGTTCAGGGTCTCCACAATGCAATTCTTTATCTGTGTGGTAAGACGCTCCTGTACCTGCAAGCGGCGGGCAAAGGCATCTACCAGTCGGGGAATCTTGCTCAACCCCACAATGTATCCATTGGGAATATAGGCCACATGTGCCTTTCCAAAGAAGGGTAGCATATGGTGTTCGCACATGGAGTAGAGCTCAATATCCTTCACTAAAACCATCTGGCGATAATCTTCCTTAAAACGAGCCGATAGCAAAATCTCCTGAGGATTCATATGATATCCGCGTGTTAAAAATAACATGGCCTTAGCCACTCGTTCGGGTGATTTAAGCAGACCTTCCCGTGATGGATCCTCCCCCATCAGCTTCAAGAGCGCTTCATAATGCACTTTCATTGCCTGTACTGTCTCTTCGCTGTAATGTGGTATGCATTCAATACCTTCCCTGCCATCCATAATTATCAATTCTATTTATGGGAGTGTTTATGCTCCAAAATATTCTACAAAGTTATTTTCTGTTTCTTCCAATCGGATACGGTGTAGCGTGACACCCATCCTGGCAATGGGTGCTTCCAGTTGCTTCCATATGGCTACAACAATGGCTTCCGAAGAGATTATTTTACCCGTTAAGAAAGGGACTTCTACATTAAGATTTTTGTGATCCATGGGTTCTATTACATATGCCCTAATCACTTTACTTAGCTCCTTGAGGTTTACAAGAAACCCTGTCAAGGGATTCACACTACCTTTCACGGTAACAAACAGGACGTAGTTGTGCCCATGCCAATGAGGGTTTGAACATTTTCCAAACACACGAAGATTCTCCTCATCCGTCCATTCAGGACGAAAAAGACGATGTGCTGCATTAAAACGTTCGCGACGTGTCAGATAGACGATA
Source organism: Bacteroidota bacterium (assembly GCA_002748065.1). Classification (GTDB taxonomy): domain Bacteria; phylum Bacteroidota; class Bacteroidia; order Bacteroidales; family BM520; genus BM520. The sequence goes on along the minus strand of PDRJ01000027.1, from coordinate 27,370 downwards.
TTTTCCGACATAAACCTTTTGTATTACTTCTTGACAGTTGATTTAGACGTAAAAGGAGGAGGGGTGGTTTTTGTTGCATTTTGTCCGTCGCTCATCGTACAATTTCCGGAGAAGAAGGCTCCAGACTCAATGGCCAGGGTCTTCACGACGATATCTCCCACATGTTTGGAGGAACTTTTTAGGCTTAGCAACTCCTTTACCTCTATAGAAGCATACAACGACCCATGGATTTCTGCGCTACCACAGACTACAGAGCCGTGGATTTCTCCACTTTCTCCCAGAATCAATTTTCCTTTACAGTTTAATGTACCAGTTAATTTCCCATCAATACGGATATTCCCTTGGGTAATAATGTCTCCCTTTATCTCCGTTCCCTGTTGTATGAGGTTGGCTGAAGAGGTATCCATGTTGGTCGATTTTGCCATAATACATCTTTTTTAGGTTCGATATTTCACAAATGTATCACTTTTTCACAAAAGAGTATCCTATTCGTTCTCGTAGGCTGTATTGAAAAACATCAAATAGGCATCAATGTTTTTGTTTTTATAAAATGTGGGATAATTCTCGGCACTGATAATAAAGTGTACATAGTCCTCTGCACTCAGGCGGGAAAACACATACTCATTGCTGGAAATATCTGTTAAATAATCCTTTGCTTCCGAAGCATTGTTAAAACTGCTTACGGTGACCATCTGTTTTTTATCTTTTAACATTACCGAACTTACCGATAACTGGGAGAGACTTTGGAATTTACCGTTATAGTCCGATACCTTTACTTTCGTCGCATTCACATTTACCTTCGATCCATCCAGTATAAGCACATAAAAATGTTGCGAATCCGGGCTGTAGTTGAACTCCTTCATCATCTCCAATAACTCTTCGGAAATGGCTTCTTCTTTTGCGGTTTCACCCTCTTCTTCTGTTTCAAGATCCGGGTTAAATAGTTGTTGTAGGATATTTTGTGCCAAAGGGGTTACCTCACTATTGGGATACATGGCCACAATTTCCTGAAGGTTCTTTACGAGGCTATCCTGCTCCTGTTTTGCTCCAAAAGCAATGGCTTTTAAGTATTTAAACTTAGGTGTGAATTCGTCTGGGGTGTAGTCGTTAATGCCCTCTTCGGCATAGACCATCACCAGGTTATACATGCCCTCTTCGTAGGCTAGGTAGGCCTCTTTGTAGAGGGCAGATTTTCGGTTCAACTCTTCGAGTAATACGTTGTTGTATTCCGGATCCCGAATGATCTTTGCATAATCTGTATCCGGGAAGTCATTGAGGATGGTCTGTTTATATTTCTCTGAGGCCTCCGTATTGCCCAAATCCAGGTTCATTCTGTAGAGCATGTAGAGTGCGAGCAAACAGTTATCCGACTGGGGATAGCGTTTTAGTAGTTCCTGGAAGCAGCCAATGGCTTCATCAAGGTTCCCCAATCCGTCATAGTAGATAAAACCGGCATTGAAGAGGGCACGCTCAATTTTTTTGTGTGATGCTTCCATCATCTCTTCTGTCAGGGGAATATCCTGCAAATAGGTCTGGGGATCCTTGGGATCCACGGAACGTTTGATGGTATCTCCTGCGGCTAAGCTATCTGCAGCCATCATGCTCTCTTCATCGGTAAAGTCTCCAAAGTCTACAACCACCTTGTTGGAGAGTCGCCATAGGTCTTCCAGCTTTCGGTTACCCCAACGCTTTTCAAATTCTGCCATTCCAAAACTCACCGTTTGAGGGTTATAGAAGTACCATTTTATGCCTCCTCCCATTCCCGGTTGGTTTTGCATTCGTCGGTTCTCCATTTGAGTGAGCCGTGATTGCATCAACTGTTGCTGTTTTCTCCGTTCCGCTTCTGCTTTGCGTTTCTCCTCCTCCTCAATTTTCTTGATGAATTTACGAATGATTTCCATTCGCTCTCCTTCCGGCAGTGAAGCCAAATATTGAAGACTATCTTGAGTTTGTACCTCTGAAAGGTTGGTCACCAGATTCGTGAGAACATCTGTTTTTTTGCGCAATGCATCAATGTTGGGGTAATCATCCGGTATGGATTGCATGGCCGTGTCGTAATAGGCTTGTGATAGGGGATAATCCTTTTGTTGGAAATAGATATCGGCAATCTCAAGGGATGATTTTGATAATTGATAGTTGTTGCTTACACTGGAGGCTACTGAACTGGCGAGGTGTTTTATTAAAAGAGCTGAATCGCCATCACGACGGGCGATCTCTGCCAATGCATAGTAGATCTGATCCCGGTACTCTTCATTCTTTATGTCTTTGAGCAGTTTCTGGAGCTGCTTTAAGACCATGGATTTATTGCCGGTCTCTGTATCGTAGGATTGTGCCAGACTAATGCGTGCATTAAAGGTCATTTCATAGTTGGGGTTCTTGCGAATTACCTTGGAGAAGTAGTCTGTGGCAGCCTTATAGTCTCCCTCTTGCTGATAGATTTGAGCGAGGATATACCATAATCGGGTGCGCAATTTCTTTTGCCTATTGAAGATGATACCGTTTTCCAAATGTTTCTTAGCCTCGGCGTAGCGATTCTGCATGAGGTAATATTCTGCATACACTAAGGGGTAGAGACGGAGAATGGAGATGGGAACCTCTCGTTTATCAATGGAAGATTGCATCTCTTCCAAAATGGCTAAAGATTTTTCAAATTCACCGGTTTGGTGATACGAACGAGCCATCCATAGGCGGGCTTCGGGAGCTAATGGTTCGTAGGTTTTTGTGATGTACTCGAAAGTGCGACGTGCCCGTAAAAACTCCTGTTTGTAAAAATAGGCTTTTCCAATGAGCAAGTAGCAATCATCGATCCATTTTACCCGTTCCTTTTTGTTGAAAACCATGGAGTGGCGGTTGATCATCATGCCCGATTTTTCAATGGCTTTGTCCATGAAAGGGGCAAGGGACGAGGCCTCTTGACGGTTACCGTAATAGACTACCGGCAAAATAAACGAATAGTTGTCGTGCCCCTCTTTCTCCAATTCCAAAACGCCTTGTCGAAAGCTCTCCCGGCCGTTCCAATAACCGTTATAGTGGGTGTTTAGGTTGTGAAAACTTCTTCGAAAAGCTGTGTTCTTCTTGGTACTACATGAAAATAATATCAATGTAATCACCACAAACGTGGATGCTTTTATAATCTTGTAAAATCGATCTCTATTGTTCAAGGTAATAATCTCTAGTCCTATATGATTAACTACTTCCTTGCAAAAATATTTTATTTTTCCGAATGTGTGGCACATATTCGGATTTATCGCTTTAGAAAACCCATATTGTCTTTCCCCAGAGGTGTGCTTTTATCCATCCCTTTATAAGAGAATTTGTTTGCGTGGTGATGGGGTAATGGGGGCCAGGATGGAAGCGTGGGGATTTCCTGAAGAGAGAGCCCCATTATGCTGTTAGTAAGGTTGGTTTTTTTTACGATCTTTGCAGAAGAATGCTGCCAAGTGTGGTATTTTCTTACTTTACAATGAAAGAGAAGAAAGCACATAAGAAAGGGAAAGGAGCTTTGTTAAGAAGATCCCGTAACAAATACCGTCTGATTCTTCAGCATGGAGAGACCTTCGAAGAGCGATTCGCCATCCGGGTCTCTGGGCTTCATGTGGTTATTCTTCTGCTCTTTTCTGCCATCCTGATCAGTATTGGTACCTTTTTCCTGATCTCACACACCTCTTTGAGAGAGGTGGTTCCCGGATATACCAAATCATCCTACCGCCAGGACATGTATAGGTTGCTTAAAAAAGCGGACTCTTTGGAGAAGGCCATGAGGGTGAAAGATACCTATCTTCGTAATATTCGCATCATTTTGAGTGACAGTAGTCTCATTGAGACCGTTTATGCCGGAGACTCGGTAAACACGGAGGAGGATTCGCTTCGAAGTAGGTACAGTCATATCAGCACGTATCGTTTTTATGAAGATAGTCTTTTGCTTCTGATGTATGGGGATACTTCTCATACCGTATCTGCTCAGCAGGAGGATTCCTTGTTCAATACCATTGTCCACGAGTTTAATGACCGCTTTCACCCGCCGGTGGAGGGCGTGGTGGCTCATAGCTTCAACCCTCAGGAAGCGTATTTTGGCATTACTATTGTCACTCCGGAGTATGATTCTGTCTTTGCCATTTCTCCTGGAACGGTTATCTTTAGTCAACAGACGGGTAAGAAATCCTACACCGTAGCCATTCAACATGATCATGACCTTGTGACCATATACAGGCACAACACCACCCTTCTCAAAAGAGTGGGGGATTATGTCTCCATTGGAGAGGCTGTGGCTACGTTGGAGAAGACAGAAGGTAAGGCTGCCTCGGCGCATTTTCTTTTTGAGGTATGGTACCGAGGAATCCCCGTAAATCCCATCCATTTTTTAAGTAAATAATCCCATGGAGAAGAAACATATCGCCCTGTTAGGATCTACTGGATCCATTGGTATCCAGACCCTTGATGTTGTTCGTAATAACCCCGGCCGTTTTACCGCTGAAGTCCTTACCGCTCATCACAATACGGAACTTCTTATTCAACAAGCCCGGGAGTTCGTACCCAATGCGGTGGTCATTGCCGATGAACAGCATTATAAAAACGTTTCCGATGCCCTTAGTGACCTCCCCATAAAGGTCTATGCAGGATCCAAAGCGTTATCCCAGATTACCGAAATGGGAACCGTTGATATCGTCGTTACCGCCGTAGTGGGGTTTGCCGGTCTGGAGCCCACACTCGCTGCCATAGAGGCGGGGAAACCCATTGCCCTGGCCAATAAGGAGACCCTTGTAGTCGCTGGAAAGATGGTTACACAAACGGCTCAGAAAAAAGGAGTTAACCTCTATCCCATCGACTCGGAACACTCCGCCATCATGCAGTGCATCACGGGAGAGTCCAACCCCATCAAAAAGATCCTGCTCACCGCCAGCGGGGGGCCTTTTAGAGGGTTCTCTGTAGAACAGCTTCAAACGGTATCGCCCCAACAAGCTCTTCGGCACCCCACTTGGCAGATGGGAAGTAAGATTACCATAGATAGTGCCTCCATGATGAACAAAGGGTTGGAGGTGATTGAAGCCAAATGGCTCTTTAATGTTCATCCTCAACACATAGAGGTGGTGATCCACCCGCAATCCATCATTCACAGCATGGTGGAGTTTGAAGATGGAAGCCTGAAAGCCCAGTTGGGCGACCCCGATATGCGCGTCCCCATACAGTATGCCCTTACCTATCCCCAAAGGGTGAGAGCCAATTTCACAAACTTTAACATTTTTGAACATCCGCAACTCACCTTTGAAAAACCTGATACAAAAAAATTTCGTAATCTTGCCCTCGCTTATGAGGCGTTGGAAAGGGGTGGGAATATTCCGTGTGTGCTTAATGCAGCCAATGAGATTGCGGTAGCGGCCTTTCTGAAACAACAGATAGCCTTTACCCAAATGCCCGACTTAGTTGCGCACTGTATGGATAGGATCTCTTTCGTGGAAAACCCCTCGTTGGATGATTTGCTTGCAACCGACCGGGAAACCAGAACACGGGCTCTGTTGCATATTGACGACTTAAGATAACAGACAATGAGCGTATTGATAAAGATATTACAGCTGATCCTCAGCCTCTCTATTTTGGTGGTTCTGCATGAGATGGGACACTTTGTGGCCGCAAGGATCTTTAAGGTGCGAGTAGAGAAGTTCTACCTTTTCTTTAATCCGTGGTTTTCCCTTTTTAAATACAAATATAAAGAGACCGAGTATGGTATTGGTTGGCTTCCCCTTGGCGGATATGTGAAGATCTCCGGGATGATTGACGAATCCATGGATAAAGAGCAGATGAAACAACCGCCCCAGCCGTGGGAGTTTCGTACCAAACCCGCATGGCAACGCCTTATCATTATGTTGGGAGGTGTTACGGTAAATATCCTGCTGGCTATGGTCATATACATTGCTCTCCTCTCGGTCTTTGGAGAGAAATACCTCCCCACTTCAGAACTCAAGTATGGGGTTGTGGTCGACTCTCTTGGGTATGAGATCGGATTGCGAAATGGGGATAAGATCTATGCCATTGATGGTAATCCTGTTGAAGATTTTAATCATATCCCCGAGGCTATGATCCTTGACGAGGCAAAGACTATTCAGGTGTATCGCAATGAGCAGCCCTATGAAATTCAGATTCCTGAGGGAATTACGGCAAAGCTCTTGAAGCACAAAACACCCTTTATTTCCTATCGTATCCCCTTTGTGGTGGGCGGATTTGCCGAAGAGTCACCGGCAAAGGCAACCGGAATTTTGGAAAAGGATCGCATCGTCGGCATTAATGAGATTCCAACGCCCTTTTTTGACCAATTTAAGGAGGCGATTGCCGACTATAAAGGGCAAGAGGTAACACTGAAAGTGCTTCGGGAAAGGGACACCCTGACATACCCCCTGACCGTTACAGAGAGTGGAATGATCGGAGTCGCTCCGGTGAACCAAACCACCTACTTTTTTAACCTTCATCAGCGCAGCTTCTCTTTGCTGGAAGCCATCCCCCGGGGAGTTGCCAAAACTTTTCAAGAGATAAGTTCCTATTGGAAACAGCTGAAACTTTTGGTAAAACCCCAAACCAAGGCTTACGAATCCATTGGTAGCTTTATTACCATAGGAAGTATTTTTCCCTCCACCTGGAACTGGGAGGTCTTTTGGCGGTTAACAGCTTTCCTTTCGGTGATGCTTGCCATTCTCAATGTGCTGCCCATTCCGGCGCTCGACGGGGGCCACGTTCTCTTCCTGCTTGTGGAAATGATCACCGGCAGAAAACCCGGCGAACGCTTTTTGGAGATTGCTCAGATGATCGGGATGATCCTTCTGTTGGGGCTCTTCCTTTTGGCTACGGGGAACGATATTATCAAACTCTTTAATTAGAGGCTGTCTATAACGTCCGACTTCTTCGTTACGCTTGTCTTCCAAATGGTCATTTGCCTTAGTAAACTCACCTATTTCAGCCTTCGCAAGCCTCGAATTTGAACGTTCTATACAGCCTCTTCTCAAAACGCTGACTTTATGGACAAACACTAATTAGCGTCTGTCTATAACGTCCGACTTCTTCGTTACGCTTGTCTTTTAAAGTAGGCTGCACCTTAGCAGAATGTAAGCAAGCTTATCTTTTACCAAGGTGCAGATTTTAGGCAAAAGGGGGGGCAGTTTTGCTCAATACGGATCGCTTTATCCCCGTAAAATTCCCTTCTTTCAGCCTTCGCAAGCCTTGAATTTGAACGTTCTATACAGCCCTCTTCCCAAAGCTGACTTTATGGATAGACACTACCTAACTCGTTACATGTACCTGAATTCTCCGGATTTTTCCTGCCTTTGATCCTTGGGATCCCTGTGTCGAAGTCCGGAAAAACAGCACATTCTCTGTGCTCTTTGCGGTAGAGATGATACGGTGAAGGGGAAAAAGAAACGACTAAAGGCTAAGAACCGACAGTTAACGGTTGATATAAGCTCTATAGAGACGATGCCCTTGTAACAGCGATTGCCAATGCCTTCTTTTTACGATTGCTCCACCTTGTCTTTTAGTGATCGAAACCCCTCTCCAAGCACTTCGCTGGAGTCTGTGACGGTCATAAAAGCTTTGGAATCAATCTGGCTGATGTAATCCTGAAGAATGGCCAACTCTCGGCGTGTAACCACGGTAAAGATGATGTTTTTATCCTTCCCCGAGTAGAGTCCAGTCGCTCTCAGACAGGTGCCCCCCCGTTTCATATCTACCAGGATTTTGCGTTTAATTTCTTCATGTTTGTCCGAAACAATCATCAACGATTTTTCGTATGAAACACCTTCTACGACAATATCAATAACTTTTCCTGTAACGAAGATGGTGATCCAGGAGTAAAGAGGAATACGCCAATCTTTGAATACGGCCAGGCCAAGAAGGACAATGATGGAATCCACAATAATGATAAGTTGTCCGAGAGGCATTCGGGTATATTTCGCAAGGATCATAGCGATAATATCGGAGCCACCGGTGGTTGCGCGAGCGCGAAAGATCAGTCCTAAGCCGAGCCCAATGAGTACCCCGCCAAAAACAGCAGCCAATAGGATGTCCTCACCGATTTGCAAAGGATCTTCTCCAAAGAGAAGGGTCAAGAGATCCATGATCCCCGATACGACAAAGAATCCTACCACGGTTTTTACACCGAAACGAGGCCCTAAGATCTTAATCCCCAGTAAGGTTAGTGGGATGTTTAGGATCAACCCAAACAGTCCGATGGGAAATCCATCGGGCGCAAAATCAAACAGGCCTTTTGTGAGGTAGTGAACGACAATACCGATACCATACACGCCACCGGGTACGATCTTGTAAGGAGAGATAAAAAAGCTAAATCCCGCGGCCATAATGATGGAACCGATAAGGATTAGTCCGTAAGAACGAAACCACTTTGCGCTAAACAACTTATCCCGTGTAATAAAAGACATAGCAATAATTTTTAATGAGTTACACACTAAATCTCATCCATCGAATTCAGGATGGTGGGCAAAAGTAATCTTTCTAAAAAGATTGGCAATAGGCAAAACGATAATCTTTAACGATTTCTTCATAAGAAATTTGTCATAAAGGGATTATAGGTGAAATCTTGTGATTGATCATTGCAGCGATTTTAGGAGGAATGTTACGATATAAAATTTATGTACAACATTTCCGGATACATATTTAAAAAAATTTACTACTTTAGCGTCGCTTTATAACGGCCTTATGTTGGTACGCGTTTGTAAAATAGTCTCTATCCTATTGTTGGTGAGTTATATGTGGGGTGCGCAGGCTCAGCAGGAGCCTCATTTTACGCAGCACATGTTTAGCAAACTTAACTATAATCCCGGGTATGCGGGGCTGCGAAATGCCATTTGTGCCACCGGAATTATGCGGCAACAATGGGTAGGATTTACGGATATGGAAGGGGAAAAGATAGGGCCAAAGACCTATTCGCTCTCCATCGATATGCCGGTAAAGATCATGCATGGGGGGATTGGCATTAATGTGTTGCAAGATCAAATTGGTTTTTTTACGCAAACTAATGTTGATTTGGGGTATGCTTATCACACCATTGTGGGAGCTGGCGATTTGAGTATCGGTGCACAGTTGATGTTCTTTAACAGCATGGTGGATTTTTCCAAATTTAAACCTCTTGATGAAGATCCGTTGCTCCGAATAAGAAGCGGTGAAGAGAGTGATATGATCTTTGATGGTAACTTGGGCGTCTATTATCGGGTTCCCGATGAGTATTGGCTGGGGGTCTCGGTACAGAATCTTTTTCAATCAGCAGGGCAGAATACCCTTTTTAAACTTTCCAGAGCCTACTATGTGGCCGGGGGATATCAGTTGAGTTTTCCTACCAGGCCTTTTATTAAGGTGGAACCTTCTGTGGTATGTAAAACAGATCTTGCTGCTGTACAGGTGGATTTTAATGCCTTGCTTCGATATCGTGATCGGTTTTGGGGAGGGGTGAATTATCGGTTTGGCGATGGTGTGGGACTGCTCTTTGGATTGTGGTGGAAAGATTTTAAGTTGGGATACTCCTATGATATTACTACCTCTAAGTTGAACCTGGGAGGAAGTATGGGAAGCCATGAAGTGATGCTGGGATACTGTTTTAAGTTTGAAGTTGATCGGGGAATTCGTACGCTGCGAAATACCCGACATTTATAGAAAATTATAGAAAAAATGCACTATTTTTCGATAAAAAACGTTATTCTGAATAAAACAAATAAGGAAATGAAAAAATTATTCTTGTATTCGTTCGTACTTCTCATGCTTGCCGGATGTAGCAATTCGGGCAATGGAGAGTTGACAGGCGTAAAGAGTAGGAAGCCCTTCTACCAGCCTGATCCTTTTGGGATGGCTTATATCCCCATGGGAAGCTTTACAATGGGTGCCGGTGATCAAGATGTGCCTTACGCCCGGATTAATCAGCCCCGTGTTATTACTGTTTCTGCCTTCTACATGGATGAAACAGAGATCACCAATAACGAATACCGTCAGTTTGTTCATTGGGTTCGTGACTCTATTGCAAGAACGCTTTTGGGTGACCTGAATCCTGAAGAGTATCTCATCGAAGAGAATGAGAAAACGAAGGAGGTCTATGATACCCCCATGTTGAATTGGGATAAGGAGATCGACTGGACAGGCGAAGAGGAGCGGGAAGCCCTTGAGGATATGTATCTCCCCGAACATGAGCGTTACTTTAGAAAGAAAGAGATCGATACAAGAAAACTTTTCTACGAATATTACTGGATTGACCTTCAGGCTGCGGCACGTAAGAACTACTCAGACCCTGATGCGGTAAGTAAAAATGCTGCTTTTGCCAACCGTCGTCAGGGACGTACAGACCGTTCTGTCTATGTACGCAAAGAGACGATCAATGTCTATCCGGATACATTATGTTGGATCCACGACTATAGTTACTCGTATAATGATCCTATGACACGCCGCTATTTCTGGCATCCGGCCTATGACAACTATCCTGTGGTGGGGGTTAACTGGAGGCAGGCAAAGGCCTTCTGTATCTGGCGGACAGAGTATATGAACTCGTATCTTTCTAAGCATAAAGAAGTAATTGTTAATGAAATTAGACTCCCCACAGAGGCTGAGTGGGAGTGGGCTGCTCGTGGTGGCTATGAATTGAACCCCTATCCTTGGGGAGGCCCCTACACATGGAACGAGAACGGCTGTTTCTTGGCAAACTTTAAACCGTTGCGTGGAGATTATGCCAACGATGGTGGCGTTTATACCGTGATCGTGGGGCACTATCCTCCTAACGACTTTGGTCTGTACGATATGGCCGGAAACGTGTCGGAGTGGACGGTAGATGCTTTTGATGAGTCCACCTATAATTTTGCCTGGGATCTAAACATGAGCTATAAATACAACGCTCGTGAAGATGATCCGGTGGCACTTAAACGGAAAGTTGTCCGTGGTGGATCGTGGAAAGATGTTCATTACTATTTGGAAGTGGCTTCCAGAGGTTATGAATACCAGGATACGGCAAAATGCTATGTGGGATTCCGTTGCGTCCAGAATTACCTGGGACGTCAAAAGGGCGATAATCCTTCAAAAGCTTCTAAGGTTTACAAATAATATGTTCAGAAAACGTTAAAGAAATTATAAAGTAAAAATCACAAAAAGTTAAGTTACACATTATGGGACTAAATAAGCTTGTTCAGAGCAGATTTTACAAAGGCTTCATGGCGAAGCTTTATGGATGGGGTGCTGCAATCGTTATCGTAGGAGCACTGTTTAAGATTACCCACATATCCGGAGCAAATGAAATGCTCTTTATTGGAATGTTAACAGAGGCTATTATCTTCTTCTTTTCTGCCTTTGAACCTCCTCACGTAGAACCGGATTGGAGCCTGGTGTATCCCGAACTGGCTGGAATGTACCATGGCAAGAGCAAAGGAAAAGGAAAAGGAGAAAAGGCTGCTACAGGTGCTTCCCCCGTTAAGGAACTCGACAAAATGTTGGAGAATGCAAAGATCGATTCAAAATTGATCGAAGATCTTGGCAAAGGGCTTACGAATCTTAGCAACACCACTAACACTTTGGCGGATGTCTCCAATGCAAAAGTTGCCGGAGACAAGTTGGCTAAGAGTATGAATACGGCTTCCGAATCAGCGGATAAACTTTCTAAAGCGTATCAGGATACTGCTGCTTCCATGAACAAAGATTTGGCCGGTACAGAGTCTTTCCTCAAGAATGTGCAGGAGGCTGCTAAAGCTGCGGGAAATCTTTCAGAGACTTACCAAAAAGCAGCTCAAGCTGTTACTCACAAAAACAAAGCTTACGACGAAACCTTTGAGAAACTTACAAAGAATCTCGCTGCGCTGAATACCGTTTATGAAATGCAACTCAAAAACTCTGATTCACAGTCGAAAGTAGCCAGTCAAATGGGTAATGCGCTTGATGCCTTCATGAAAAACATGAAAGAATCAATTGCTACAACAGAGAACTATAAACAGCAGGCGGATGCCCTTACGAAAAATGTAGCTGCATTGAATACTGTTTATGGTAACATGCTCGCAGCTATGAATGTAAAAGCCAAGTAAGATTTGGTTAATTAAATCCATTTGAAAATAAAAAAAGCTCATTATAAATGGCTGGATATAAAGAAACCCCACGGCAAAAGATGATCGGGATGATGTACTTGGTACTCACGGCTATGTTAGCACTTAACGTATCCGTTGAAATCCTTGAGGCTTTTGTTACCGTGAATGATAGCGTTGAACAGACCAATAAAACGTTCGAAGCTAAGATTGACAATATCTATGATAAGTTTCGACAACAATTCAACATTAACCAGGCAAAGGTTGGCCCCTATTGGCATAAAGCCCAACGGGCGGACTCCCTCTCCGGTGAGATGATCGCATACATTGAGCGTCTCAAACTTGAGGTGATTGCCCGTACAGAGGGGAAACCCATTGAGGAGATTAAGGATGTAAAACTTGAGGACATTGGTAACCGAGATAGTTATGACGAGCCCACAAATTACTTTATAGGATCCTCTCCTGACGGGACTAAAGGGAAAGCCGGCGAGTTGAAGAGGAAAATCAACGAGTATAAGCAGCATATGCAGAACCTCTTTGAAGGGGATGAGGGAGAAAGTGTCAATCTCGGTTTAATTACCGACAAAACATATGTCGATGCTGATGGAGCAAAACAGACATGGGAGATGCACCACTTCTACCATACGATCCTCGCAGCCGACGTCACATTCCTCAACAAGCTCATCATGGATGTGCAAAATGCGGAGTTTGGTGTCCTTAACCACTTCTATAATAACATTAGTGCGGAAGACTTTAAGTTCGACATGGTGGACGCTAAGGTGATCCCTGTTAGTAACTATGTATTTCTCAATGGTGAGTATGAAGCAGAGGTCCTTGTGGCTGCCTATGATAGTAAGCAAGCACCTAGTGTTCGTGTAATGAGAGGTGTTGATAAGCTCACTCCTAACATGATCAACAGAGCTAAGGTGCTCCCCGGTAAAGATGGTGTGGTAAAACTCAAATTTCCCGCCACCTCGGAAGGGATCCAATCTTATGCAGGTATCGTTGAGGTGAGGGGTCCGGACGGAAGTGTGAACACCTATCCGTTCAATGACACCTACATCGTGGCTAAACCCTCTCTCACGGTGGCACCGACCAAGATGAATGTGTTCTATAAAGGGGTAGAAAACCCGGTGTCTATCTCCTCTCCCGGAATTGGAAACGACCTGCTTAAGGTTTCCATTACCAAAGGAAAACTTGTGAAAATTCCTAACTCTGACGAGTGGATGGTTACCCTGCCCGATGATGCCAAAGGTACAACAACCATTAACGTTTCGGCAGAGCAGAATGGCAAGATGGTTGAGATGGGATCTGCAGAGTTCCGTATCAAGCGTGTCCCCAGCCCCGTGGCAAAAATTGGCGGGGTAGAAGGTGGAACTATCGACAAGAACCTTCTCGCTACCGCAGGCGCGATCATTCCTCAAATGCCCGAAGACTTTGAGTTTGAGCTGAACTTTCAGATCACCAAGTATGACTTTGTGGCCACTCAACGTGGAGGTGATATGTTCACCCGGCAAGGAAAAGGAAACAGACTCTCGGAAGAGATGCTCTCCTATATCCGCAATTCACGTCGAGGAGATAAGATATGGCTCGAAAATATCTATGCCAAGGGTCCCGACGGATCAAGCCGTCGTCTTGGAACTATTAACTTGACAATTAAATAATTAATGCATATCCGGAGGTTTAAAACCATGAAAAAAATTCTTGCAATAGTTACCTTTATAAGCCTTACAATATCCGGAGTCGTCTCCACGCAGGCGCAGGTTGTAAGCACCCCAAGAGATGGCGTTTACGATAAGGTTAATATCGTAGATAAACGTCCTATCCCCTACGTCTTCGTTCGTGAAGCGGATCTTATATGGTCTCAGCGGATTTGGCGTGTCATCGACATGAGAGAGAAGCTAAACCAACCCTTCTACTACCCCGAAGTGCCACAGAATGGATGGAGAAGTTTGATGACTGTGATTATGGATGGCCTCAAAGAGGGTCAGATTACGGCCTATGATGCTTCTGCCCCCAGTGATGACTTTCTGGTACCCATAACCTATGAGGAGATTATGAATCGACTGGCGCGTACCGATACGGCCACACTCCAGCGAAGCTATCCTCCTTATGACTATTATGATACCATTATCCACTCGGAGTTCAACCCCCAGGATGTAAAACGAATCCGTATCAAAGAGGATTGGTTCTTCGATAAACAACGTTCCGTTATGGAGGTACGTATTCTGGGCGTATGTCCGGTGCGTGACAACCTTGACGAAAATGGCAACTTCAGGGGCTACGATCCGCTCTTCTGGATATACTATCCTGAAGCACGGGAGACCTTCGCAAAGGCGGAGGTGTACAACCCCCAAAACGACGCCTTGAAACTCACGTATGACGATGTGTTCTGGAAGCGAATCTTCCATAGTACCATCTATAAAGAGACCAACCGTTTTGATCGACGGATTTCTGAGTATGCCACAGGAATTGATGCGTTGCTGGAATCGGACCGTATCAGTAATGAAATTCTTCAGTATGAATATGACTTCTGGGCATTTTAACCGAACTATTGCAAAAACATTTAACGGGAGGCTCTCAGGTCTCCCGTTTTTTTTTTACCTATATTTGAGGGTCATAAATAATAAGCTGCCGTATGAATGGATAAACAGACCATGCAAGATCACATTCTCAATACGCCCATCGAGTATTGTAAAGGGGTAGGGCCCGCAAGAGCGGATCTTCTTAAAAAAGAGTTGGAGATTCACACATTTGGCGACCTTCTCACTTTCTATCCCTTTCGTTATGTGGACCGCACGCAGATTACTCCCATCGCTCAAATCACCCCGGAGATGCCGGAGGTGCAGGTGGTGGGAACCATTGTACAGGTAGAAACCACCGGGGCGGGAAAGCAGACTCGCCTCCAAGCTATCCTCTCCGACTCTTCGGGATCCATTGAGCTGATCTGGTTTAAAGGCCTTAAATGGATTCGACAAATGGTGCAGACGGGAGATGAGTTTGTGGCCTTTGGAAAACCCTCCCTCTTCAAAGGACGCCTCAATATGGCCCACCCCGAACTGGAGACGAAGGAGGCCTTTCAACAACAGAAGAGAAGGCGCTGGCAAGGAGTGTATCACTCTACTGAGAAACTCCGAAATAAGGGGCTTCATTCTAAAGGATTAGCAAAAATACAGGAGAACCTGCTGAAGCAATTACGGGGAAAACTAACGGAGTCGCTCTCCCCCTCTATCATCAACTATTTTCAATTTGTTTCAAAGGAGACGGCATTTGTCAACATCCATCTTCCCGAAAATCGAAAAGCCATTGCAGCGGCACAGGCAAGACTCAAATTTGAAGAGTTTTTCTTTATCCAACTACAAATTCTACAGGCCAAGTACTTGCGCAGCCAGCATGTACCCGGACACACCTTTAAAGAGGTTGGAAAATATTTTAACGAGTTTTTTCACCGCTTTTTGCCCTTTGAGCTTACGGGAGCACAGAAACGGGTTATTCGCGAGATTCGGCAGGATACCGGAACGGGAAAACAGATGAACCGGCTGCTCCAGGGCGATGTAGGGTCGGGAAAAACACTGGTGGCGCTGATGACCATGCTCTTGGCCATTGATAATGGCTATCAGGCCGCCTTGATGGCTCCCACGGAGATCCTGGCAGAACAACATTACCAGACCATTACCCGCATGACAGAGGGCCTGGGGCTTAACCTCCATCTCCTCACCGGATCCACCAAAAATGTAGATCGAAAAGATATTCACCGGGAGTTGCAAACAGGACAGGCCGATATCATTATCGGTACCCATGCGCTTATTGAAAAAACGGTGCAGTTTCATAACCTGGGCATGGTGGTTATCGACGAACAGCATCGTTTTGGGGTGGAACAGAGAGCCCGGCTCTGGAAAAAGAATACCATCCCTCCCCACGTGCTTGTGATGACGGCAACGCCCATTCCCCGCACCCTTGCCATGTCGCTCTATGGGGATTTGGACTACTCGGTCATCGATGAACTCCCTCCCGGAAGAAAGCCCATTGTTACCAAACACCTCTTCGACCATCAGCGGATCGAGATCAACCGCTTTTTGAAACACCAAATAGCCCAAGGCAGGCAGGTATATATTGTCTATCCGCTTATTGAGGAGTCTCGTAAAATGGACCTAAAAGACTTGATGGATGGGTTTGAGACCATCTCACGGGAGTTTCAGATGCCCGAATACCAGGTGAGTATTGTCCACGGACGACTGTCGGCCAAGGATAAGGCCTTTGAGATGCAACGTTTTGTCAAAGGAGAGACCCATATCTTGATGGCTACCACTGTGATTGAAGTGGGGGTGGATGTGCCCAATGCCACGGTGATGGTTATTGAGAATGCGGAACGGTTCGGGTTGTCACAACTGCATCAACTACGTGGACGGGTGGGGAGAGGACAAGATCAGTCCTACTGCCTTTTGGTCTCCAGGAACGAACTCTCATCTGATGCCCAAAAGAGGCTCCGCACCATGGTGGAGAGCAACGACGGATTCCACATTGCCATGGCGGACTTGCAGCTCCGGGGGCCGGGAGAGATCGGTGGCACCCGGCAGAGTGGCCTTGAGGGGCTGAAGCTGGCCTCCATTGTCCATGATGAACCCATCCTAAAGTATGCCCATGCCGCTGCTTCAAAAATAATCGCCGACGATCCACTGCTGCAAAAACCCGCCAATGCGCCCATTGCCCATTATCTTCAATACCTCTCGCAGATGGGGCACCGTTGGAGCCAGATCAGTTAGTGTCTGTCCATAAAGTCAGCGTTTTGAGAAGAGTATTTGGCCTGATCACATTGCCACCTTATCCTAAGGGATTCTTTTCTGGCACCTAATCTATTGCAGACCGGATACTCTTTCGTATTTTTGCCGTAGTATGGGTACAGCATTAAAAAAAACATACGCACAGGAACGTGTGGTATTGGTCGGTTTGGTCACTCGCGAAACACCGTTGGAACGCACAGAAGAGTATCTCAATGAGTTGGCTTTTCTCACCAGTACGGCAGGAGGTGTCACGGTAAAACGGTTTATTCAAAAGTTAGACTTTCCCAACCCCAAAACCTATGTGGGGAGGGGAAAGCTGGAAGAGATTCAGCACTATGTGGCGGATTCTGAGGTGAGTGTAGTGGTCTTTGACGATGAGCTCTCCCCCTCACAAGTGAGGAATCTGGAGCAGGCATTTAAAATCAAAGTGTTGGATCGAACTAACTTGATTCTCGACATCTTTGCCTCTCGAGCCAGGACCGCACACGCGAAGGTGCAGGTGGAGTTGGCACAGTATCAATACCTGTTACCTCGCCTCACGAGGATGTGGACCCACCTGGAACGGCAGCGAGGAGGAATCGGAATGCGCGGCCCCGGAGAGACAGAGATCGAAACAGACCGAAGGATTATCCGCGATAGGATAGCCCTGTTAAAGAAAAAACTGACCCATATTGATAAGCAGATGACGACACAACGGGGTAACAGAGGAAAGATGGTGCGTGTGGCATTGGTGGGCTATACCAATGTGGGGAAATCCACCATCATGAACCTGTTGAGTAAGTCGGATGTGTTTGCGGAGGATAAGTTGTTTGCTACGCTGGACACCACGGTGCGAAAGGTGGTGATTCAAAACTTACCCTTTCTCCTGTCGGATACGGTGGGGTTTATTCGTAAACTTCCCCACTCTTTGGTAGAGAGTTTCAAGTCCACACTGGATGAGGTGCGGGAGGCCGATCTGCTGGTCCATGTGGTGGATATCTCTCACCCCGACCATGAAAACCAGATGGAGGTGGTGAAAAAGACGCTGAGTGAAATAGGAGCCGCGGAGATCCCCGTCATTCTCGTCTTCAACAAGACCGATGCCTACACATGGACGCCCAAGGAGGAGGGAGACCTTACCCCGGAGACCAGGGAGAACATCTCTCTGGAGGCATTGAAAAAGATGTTCTTGGCCAAAGAGCATACCCCCTCGCTGTTTATCTCCGCCCTCCAAAGGGACTATTTGGAGGAGTTCCGGGAAGTGTTGTATGCGGAGGTCAATAAAATTCATCGGATACGTTATCCTTATAATGATTATCTGTATTCAGCACCGATGCCGGATACAGAGGAGTAGCATACAGGTATGAAAAAGAGTTATTTGATCCTATTATCGGCTTTGACGGGGCTTCTTTTGGTGGCGGCATGGCCGGAGAGTGGATTTCCCGGATTGTTATTCATCGCTTTTCTCCCCTTGTTGTTTATGGAAGAGGCGATTGCCGTCAAACAGAAGACCTATAGTGGATGGGCTCCCTTTCTTTTTGCCCTTCCGGGGATGCTTCTCTGGAACGCGTTGGATACTTACTGGATCTACAATAGTACGGCAGTGGGCGGTATTGTTGCCATCGCGCTCAACAGCTTGTTCATGGCCTTTGTGATACAGATTTATCACCTCATTCGGAAAAATGTCTTTCGTTTTAAGGGGGGCTATTGGATATTGCCCGTGGCATGGATGGCCTTTGAGTATCTCCACCTAAACTGGTCGCTCAATTGGCCCTGGTTGAACATCGGGAACGGATTCTCCATGTATCCCCGTTGGATTCAGTGGTATGAATATACGGGAACCTTTGGGGGAACGTTGTGGGTTTTTGTGGTGAATTTGTTATTATTTACCGCCTTGCGGAGCCTCTTCTCCGGCCGAAAGGGCTATAACCCCTTGTGGATAGTCGCCATGGCACTGCTCGTCTTCGCCGTACCTGTTTTTCTCTCCCATCGGATGTATCATGCTTACGAGGAGCGGGAAGATCCGCTGGATATTTTGGTGATACAGCCTAATAATGATCCCTATACAGAGCAGTACGGACTTTCGCCCGATGAGGTCCTCTCCAATGTGTATGATTTAATCGATACCCATGGGGACTCCCTGGTTGATTTTATCGTTTTACCGGAATCAGTGATACAGGAGGGAAGTCTTTTTGAACGGAAGTTGACGGAGAGCCGTAGCGTGCGCTCGCTGCTGGACTATATGTCGCAATATCCGCAGACTGCAATCTGTATCGGAGCTTCGACCTATAAGCGTTTTCTTCCGGGAGAAACGTTAACCTCAACGGCTCGCTTGGTTCCCAATGCCGATTGGTATTACGATGCCTACAATACGGTGTTCTATATGGATAATATCTCCGAGATTCAGCTGTACCATAAGTCAAAGCTGACTCCCGGCGTGGAGGTCATGCCCTTGATAGAGTACCTCCCGTTTATAGAGCATCTTGCGTTGGACCTGGGGGGAACGGTGGGCAGTTTGGGGATTGACCGGGAGCGTAAGCCCTTTTACAATACCCTTCATGAGGTATCGGTGGCTCCCTGTATCTGTTACGAGTCAATTTTTGGGGAGTTTTTGTCGGGATTTGTACGAAACGGTGCCGAGGCGATCTTTGTGATGACCAACGATGGTTGGTGGAAGGACACGCCCGGGTATCGCCAACACGCCTCCTACGCCCGGCTGCGTGCCATTGAGATGCGCCGCTCCATCGCCCGCTCTGCCAATACCGGTACTTCCTGTTTCATCAACCAGCGGGGGGATGTGATAAAAGCTACACCCTACTGGGAAAGAACGGCCATCAGACACACGATCAATGCCAACGACCGTATCACGTTTTATGCACAACATGGCGATTATATCGCACGGGTTGCGGTACTCACTTTCCTCATAATGTTGCTGGCCAGTGTGGCGAGGGGCATTGTAATGCGCTCCGGGAAGTAGATCCGGTTGCACTGCTATCCCTCTCATTGCTTTTTTTTGTATCGAAACAAAAAAAGCGACGAAAAGGGTGTCGATGAACTACATCCCTGAGGCTTTTCTTATGGTCAATCAATCTCCGTGGCTCGGGTTGTCCCTTTTTTTAACACGATCTTTCCTGCAACCCATGCGATGATAAGGAGAGAGACGGCAATGGTTCCATTGCCAATGGGGGCACTTCCTCCAATGGGGTCACCCTCTACGCCTTCGCCGTCGCCATTTTTTCCGGGATCGGGTTGTCCTATGGTGGTCAGGGCGATAAGGAGTAGTGTAATGATGAGGGGGGTCTTTTTCATAATAATACGTATGTTATAGGATGATAAGTTTTCTGATAAACCGCTCTGTTTTGAGAAGGTAGATTCCCGGGGGGAGTGGAATTTTGTAGGTTCCACAGTGCCGTTGTCGATGCTCTACGACCTGACCTGTGATGCTCAAGATAGTTATCTCCATGCATTGGGACGTGTGAAGGGTCAAGAGGCCCTCGTGTTGTGTGATTCGTATGGGTTCCTTTTCGGCCTCTTGTATACCCACCGGCTGCTGTGTAATCACAAAGCGGTCTTCAAAGGTGCCTTCAAAGGAGAAAAATTCATGCACCGGGGTCTTTCGTATATCATAAAGGTTATTGGTATATAGGTCTTTGAGGAACAGGGGGTACTCCATGGAGAGGATGGGGCCCCCAAACTGAAGGGTGTAATCCCCCTCCTGGGGGGCTTTAATGCCCAGATAGAACTCGGCTACGCTATCCGTATGGGTAAAACAGATAGCATAGCGAAGGTCGTTTTGTATGAGATACACCTCCGGATGATGTGCCTGTCCGCTTAGTTTCAGCGCATCATACGGGGGATCGAAGGCGCTTGTGGCGTCCTCTTTAAAAGCCAGAAAAGCGTTGTCTTCCAGCTCTTCCCAAAGAAGCGCTATGGTCAACACCGGAAGTTCCTCGCTCTTGTAGATGGGAGCGGTATCCGGAACCATGGCTGTGGGAGGTATGGCGATGTGGTTTTGTGCATCCGTCACCTGTACGAAGAAACCTTGCCCCACCGGGATGATGCCACCGGGGAGACTCCCCACCAGTCCGTTCCACTCTAAGTAGTCGCCGTTGTGCCAGAGGTAAACCGTTTGGGCGACCTGTTCCTTGGGGAGCAGATCCCAGTCGATGGGAGAGAGGAAGGGGTTGCTTAACAGGTGAAAGCCGGAGTAGTCTAAGTTGCTCCCGGAGAGGGAGAGATTATGGAAGGAGAGATCTGTATTGGGAAGGGAGTCGGAGAAGGTGAGTTGGTTATTGGCAGAAGGAAGATAGACAGAGTATCCCTTTCCCGGCAGCAGGAAGTCGCTTCCCGTGAGGTTGACCCAACTTTGGGAGGGTTCATGGTAGGCCCGTACATAAGCGTTGGGGGGAAGAACGTCGATGGCTTTGCAATGGGGGAGAGGCGAGCCAATAAAGTGGTAGATGGCATGATCCGGGTCGCTGGTGGCGGAAGTGCCACCTGCAAGCCATCGGTTTACGGTGATCTGCTGGGAGGGGTGCAGGCAACTCGTGCTGTCCAGGAGGTAGGCCCCCTCATTGAGGGTAAGGGTTTTACACCACTGCTGCTGACTGAGCGTAGGATATACCGCTTCGCCTGCGTCGAGCAATACCTCTGTGCCAGGGCCGGGGATGCCGTTGTCCCAATTCGCCTCGCTAAGCCAATGGGGCGTTGTTCCTATCCAGGTGGTTTGGGCGGGCCAGGCAAGGAATTGGCCTATGTTGGGATGGCCAAAGGTCTCTTCCACCAACGATGTCCAATAAAAGTGGTGGCCCTCCTCCCCAACCCCTTGGCATTGGATAGATCTCCCCACAGGGGTAGAGGCATCCTCCGTGGCTCCTATATCGGTGCTCCAAAGCCCCTCCGCCGGGCCGTTGGTAGCCTCAAAGGTGCCCTCATAGCTGAGAAAAGTGAGGGGTTTTCCTAAATAATCCAGGGCCACACCGTCGGGAGCCCCATTTTGCAGGGAACCGAAGAAGTGGTGAAAAAAGTGAAAGGCCTCCAGTGTATCCCCCACCGTGAAGTGATCAAGGGTTTCCGACTGGTACACCTTTCCGTTGTGCCCGTTGTAAAGAGAGAGGGTATAGTTCGGCAGGTGAAGGAACGTCGTATCGCCGATTACCACCTCAACCCCTTCATTGGTGTCTTTTGAAGGGTCCTTTTTTGACATGTCGTCGTAGTGGATCTCATTGATCCAGGCTCGGGGTTGGGGGATGATTTCAATGGGAGTTGGCAGGATGAAGGAGGCCGTATCGCCCTCTTGATCCTCCACAAAAAGTTTGGGATAATAGCGCCCCGGGGTTGCGTAGCCATACTGAGGATGGGGGACTGTGTCATCTATGGTGCCGTTGTGATCGAAGTCCCAGGATAGTGTATAGGGGGGCGTGCCACCCCAGGTAAGATTTTCGAAAGTCACAAGTTCGTGGCAAAAGGTGAACGTTTTATCGGCAGAGAAAGAGGCCGTAAGGGGGACAGCTCCTTCCGGGAAGCCGGTGATCATCAGTTGATCCCATCCGGCCCTGTCTGTTCCTCCGTTCTGTTTTGCTTTTAGGTGCACGGCGCATATCGCAATGCTATCGGGAATCGCATACAGAAACTCTTGCCAGCCATCGGTAGAGACCCCTCCCGAGGCACCGTTAAGCAGTACGATGTGTTCTTCCGCTCCATCCAGGAAGAGGTCGAGGTGAAGCTTATCCCCGGCATCAAACGCCACAGCATTGTAGCGAAGGGAGAGGGAGCAGTTGGTGAAGCCGGCTAGATTGACGGAGTCAAAGAGAAGCTTATGGAAAAAGTTCCCCCCTCCGTTGTTGTTATCCAAGTCCCGGATTCCCCAGAAAAGGCTCCCCTGGTAGGGGGCAAGATCCTCTATCTCTGCAACGGTATCCCAGATGTCTTCGGTGATATTGTAGGGCGGCGGGTCAGCGAAGTAAGACCATGCGGTGGCCGCCCCCTCGAAACTTTGTTGCACCAGCGTGTCCTGCGCCGCTAAGAGGAGAGGTATTGAGCTAATAATCCAGGTTATCAGTAGGTTAACTTTCTTCATGGGATGATAATTGAAGATCTTGACAATACATGTTCTATGGATTAATGCAAATTTTGTTAAAGTGAACCCATGGTGCGCTAAAAAAAATTACTTTTGTGGCATGCAGATGATGGATCCGGAACAATATCGATTAAATATGCACACCTACTCCGATGATCGTTTAAAGGAGATGCTGTTGGCACCCTCCTTGTATCACGACGATGCTATGCTTGCAGCGGTTTGGGAGGCAGAAAAGCGGGGGCTTTTGTTCCGTGGTTTAGATAAGTTAAAGGAGAAGTATGAGGGGCTTTACGAAGCGGCCATGCGCCTCAAAAGTGAGGAAGAGGAGGCTGAATTTATGGCTGCACAGGCGCGTGATGCGGCCATGCCAGAGCTCTTTAGCCCCATGACCATCTTTTGGTTCTCCCTCTTCTTCAATACCCTGTTGGGAGGATTCATGTTAGCCTACAACCTGGGGAAGGTGAATAAGAAGGCTCGTTTACAGGTGTATGCTTTTTCAGTGTTCTTTGCCTTGTCCAGCGTGCTAATCGTCTCCTTGTTTCAGGTGGGAGGAATGTTCCCCTTTCTTTACAACCTGGCCGGAGCCTTTGCTCTTCGTGATTTCTTTTGGCGAAGGAGTGTTCCTGCAAATTTTGCCTTTCGGGTAAAGTCCGCAAAAATTCCCTTTCTGATAGGGGTGGGATATACCCTTTTGTTATTTGCCCTGCTCTATTTTTATGGTGATCTTTGGGCAATTGGAAGTTAACAATAAACTAAAAATCAACAATTTATAAGTCTGCAACTAGAGTTATGCATGTAAGGGGGCACTCTTTGAACAATTAGTCGTTATTTTATGATCAGCTTACCTGATTTATCTTTCAAGACCCTTAAAGGATACATTATGAAATAATTATGGGAATGGAAGTCGGAAGACCGAAGTTGGGCAATACCAGTGTAACAGCGATGACCATCCCCATAACCGGAATCCCGCAGGGTGGTGAGACCTTTGGACAGTTCCTGATTGCTTACAGCATTCGAAGATAGTTGACCTCCATGGTGGTGAGGTGACGGTATTTCCCCCGGGGGATATCCTTCTTGGTGAGGCCTGCAAAAACGGTGCGATCCAACTTGATGACGTTATACCCCAGATGGGCAAAGATTCGTCGGATAATTCGGTTCTTTCCACTATGAATCTCGATCCCCACCACGCTCTTCCGCTCCGGATCCAAGTAGGCCACCTTATCTGCGGCGATAAATCCGTCTTCCAGCGTGACTCCTTCACTGATAGCCAGCAGATCGCTTTTGGTGAGGGGTTTATCCAACTCCACTTGGTAGATTTTCTTGATCTTATGTTTGGGGTGGGTTAGCTTCTTTGCCAGCTGGCCATCGTTGGTAAAGAGTAACAACCCGGTGGTGTTTCTGTCAAGACGCCCCACCGGCACGATTCGCTCCTTACAGGCATGTTGGATCAGGAGGCTCACGGTTTTTCGTTCCTGAGGATCCTTCATGGTGGTGATATACCCCTTGGGTTTGTTGAGGAGGACGTATTGGAGTTTTTCCCGCTTTAGCGACTGCGTTCCAATGGTTACCTTATCCCGAGAACTCACCTTTGTTCCCAGGGCTGTTACCACTTTTCCGTTAACCAGTACCACCCCGGAGGCAATAAGCTTGTCTGCCTCCCTCCGCGAACAGACGCCGCTATCGGCGATAAACTTGTTGAGCCGGATCTCTTCGGCTTCTGCTTTTTCACCACGAGGGCGCTCTTTCGATCCGGAGGCTCTCTTGGCGGGATGCCCTCCCCTTCTGTCGGGACGATTTCCGGACTTGGAATCTTCGTAATGGCCTTGTGTACGTTTTTTGGGGTATTTCATGGTCGCGCTAATAATTGTGCTACAAAAGTACGAAACAAAGTAACAGGAACGAGGGAGGAGATAAATAGGGGCCTGTCTACAAAGTCAAGGGGCTGAGCAGCGGCTGTACAGAATGTTCAAATTCGAGGCTTGCGAAGGCCGAGAAATGGGCGTTTACTAAAGTAAATGTGATGTATTGAGCAACGCCGAAATAACCATTTGAAAGAGAAGCATCATAAAGAAGTCGGACGTTATAGGCGGACGCTATTCTAATCAACAAATGTCTCTTTTATAACCGCTTTTAACTCCTTTATTTCAGGTTTGGAGAGTTTTCCTATAATCTTTATAACTCGTTGTTTGTCAATTGTCCGAATCTGATCAATAACAACCCAACCAATTTTGTTGTTATGCTTTACTTCTATTCTTGTTGGATATTTTCTTGAAGTCGTTGTCATTGGAGCAATGGTAATTGTCCGCAGATGTTTATTCATTTCGTCTGGCGAAATAATTACAGATGGTCGGGTCTTTTTTATTTCACTTCCAATGGTCGGATCAAGGTTGACTAACACTATTTGATACTGCACTACTTCCATTCTTCAAAATCCTCATTTTCAAAAATATCTTCAAATAAAAGCTGGTCATCTCCTTCCTTTGCCATTTGTTCAAAAGCCTTGTCCCAATCTTTTCTTGGACTTGAAATCGGCTTAATTATTAAATAGCCTTTTTCAAGGATTAGCTCTACTTTGTCCTTAATATGATACTTGTCTAGTAATGTCTTCGATAATCTCAAGCCTTTTGAATTCCCTATTTGTATTACTGGTAATTCCATTGGTATAGCTATTAAAATGTAATTACAAAGTTAATACTTTTATCCTGGTGTCAAAATGGATATTCACGGGTTTCATTAAATAGTATCTGTCCATAAAGTCAGCGTTTTTAAGAAGAGGCTGTATAGAACGTTCGAATTCGAGGCTTGCAAAGATTGAAGAACAGGAGCTTACAGCGGTGAGTGCTCCTGTTGCTGATAGATATACGCCAATTAGTATCAATAGCGATAAAAAATTAAAAAACACTGTTTATCAGTATAATGTTAGTTTTTATATGTTTTATAATATGTGTTAATTGTGTCGTTATAGATTAATTGTATCTTTGCAGATAATTATTTTAAATTCATATTGTATATGAACACTCGCAAAACAACCGATGGGCTGATTCGCAACAAAGAGCGAACTAAGGAGAAAATTATTGCTGCTACCGAAGTTGTGTTTAGAGAAAAGGGATATACAGGACTCACCAATGCTAATATCACCAAAGAGGCGGGAGTAAATCATACCCTTATAAAAAAATATTTCGGCTCCTTGGAAAATCTGCTAGAAGAGTACGTGAAACGAAAAGATTTTTGGCAATTGCTCAATAACGAACGTCTTAACGAACTTGTAAATCAACAGCGTGAAGTTACGAAATTTGATATTGTACTTGTTTTAAATGCGCTTTTTGACAAAGTCTTTCATAGTGAAGAATTGCAAAAGATATTGCTATGGGAATTGAGCGATGATGCTGAAATAATGAAGAAAGTCGCACGAGAAAGAGAAGTTTTAGGTGAGAGGCTATTTTTGTCGTTAGACAATAATAAAGGTAATAAACTTGATTTAAGAGCCATTTTAGCCGTGCAAATTGCCGGTTTGTATTACTTATCTATTCATGCCAAATCTAACGGAAGTCTATTCTGTGGTATAGACCTCAATACACCTGAAGGGCGACAACGCATTATCAACGCTATGGAAAGTATTATTGATTTGTCAATGTAAAAACAAACCAACTATGCAAACCAAAGCAACTCTACTATTTCTATTCATCTGTTCAATTTCTTTTGCACAAAAACATACTAGCCTAAAAAAGTACTCTTCCAAAGAATTGTATAGCGATTTTGACTTCATGGTCAATGCTTTGAAAGAAGCACATGCCGGATTGTATTGGTATCAATCTGTGGCAACATTTGATAGTATCTGCGCTCAAGAAAGAGCCAAAATTAAAGACGGTATGCATTCATACGATTTTTTCCGAATAGCATCAAAAATTGTGACAGCTACCAAAGAGGGGCATTGTAGAATAGGTTCATCAAAGGATATAGGTGAATATTTTAATGAAAAGGCACTTATACCGCCCATAATAGTAAAAGTATTGGATAAGAAAGTATATATTCTGAATGATATAGAACATTACAATATCAAAGGAAAAATATTGACTAAGATCAATAATACTTCGATAGATAGTATTATTAAAGTCCTATTTAGCTATAGCCCCAGATGTGCCGATGGGTTTATCAAAACAGGTAAACTACGATATACAATTGACTATTCGGGTTTAGCCTATTATTATACAGACTACTTTACAAACACCTCTACCTATACGCTCGAACTCCTTAATACAAAAAACCATCAAACGGAAACCATAAGAGTTAAAGGCGCATCATCCAAGGCATTTAGCGTTATCGAAAACGCCATAACACATCCTGAATTCCAGCAGCCTATTGACTTAAAAATTGATACAAACAAGAAAATTGCCCAATTATCTATTCATTCGTTTAGGCATACTTATTATGATAAAGACGGGAATGAGGACAAAGCCTTCAACATATTTACGGGAAAAATAGATAGCGTA
>PDRJ01000026.1 GCA_002748065.1 Bacteroidota bacterium | reverse complement strand
TTTTACGTTCTGAAATATGCGTGTTTTTTATATACTTGTTTTTCATTGATACAAAATAACTTACAAAGATAATTAATCTCTAAAGTTATCTTGAACCAAACTTTAACACCTCCTTGGTGACCTCGGATAATAGGTCCGGTCTTGCTGTATATGGTTTTAACAGGAGAAGAGATCCTTTTGACTATAACGGAGATGGGTTTTCGGAGTTGGTGAAAATGAGAAATACCACGGTGGGTACTCGTTTTTTTCATCGTTTTGGTACTAAAGCACGCCTTACGGTGGACTTTTTTAATGTGAATGAGCATCGCCGTGGTGGTGATAAATTTGATTATCCTGCTCATGAGGCGGGTATCGCTGAGGTATTGGATCATGATATCATGTCCAGTGCCATAAACTTCGATCTCTTTACACGAGAGAGAGACCTCCTGTCCATTTATATCTCCGGTCAATCGGTGAATCGTCAGGCATATTACGGTGCCGAGCAATCCCTTAAGGATTATGGTTTAACCAAAGATCTCACCTATGTTTCTGGTCTACAGTATAATGCATATTTTGGGGAGAATCTTGGCGTAATCACTGGCATAGAGTACCGTGGTTCCATGCTTGAGGATCAAAAGCAGGGCTATCCGGATATCGAAAATATCGTCATTAATGCAGATACCATTACCCTGCTCCCGCATACGGAGAATGTGCTTGTCTCTGATCAACGAACTGGTACCGTGGGCGCTTTTGGCCAATTTGAGTATAACCTTGGGCGATTATCCCTATCTGGTGGTGCACGGTACGACTACTATGCGGTGGTGGATAAAAAAGGAGAGAATGAGAAGAAAACAGGAGGGGTCTTGAGCCCTCGTGTAACGGTGAAATATGATATTCTTGAAGCTTTGCAGGCGCGATTGAGTTACTCTCAAGGGTATCGTGCTCCGCAGCTTTTCGATGAAGATCTTCACATCATCAGTAGTGGGTCTCGCAAGGTGATCCATAAGAATGATCCTGATCTCCGGCAAGAGACCTCCCGCAGCTACATGGCTTCCCTTGATTATAATGACAAGATCGGTAATGTGGCCGTGGGTTTTTTGGTGGAGGGTTTTTACACCTACCTTGAGGATGCATTCGTGAGTGACTATGGTGAACCGGACGAGAACGGGGTGGCCATTTATACCCGTATGAATGCTGAAGGAGGTGCCACCGTGAAGGGGGTGAATATGGAGCTGAATCTGATGCCCTCGCGAAAAATGAATATGCGGGTAGGTTTTACTGTGCAGAAGAGCGCCTACGAAGAGGTGCAGGAGTTCGACGAAAAAGGTTTTTTCAGAACGCCTGACAACTACGGTTTTTTCGCTGCCGATTGGGCGTTGACTAAGGAGTTGGCCGTATCGTTGAATGGAAATTATACAGGTCCCATGTTGGTGCCCTATTTTGGCGTGGAAGAGGAGGTGTTGCGTACCTCTGACAGTTTCATGGATCTGGGTGCAAAAGTGCGTTATACCATGAAGATTAATGGGGCTTCTCTTCAAATCTTTGCCGGAATAAAGAATATGTTTGATTCCTATCAGAAGGATTTTGACCGTGGTGTCTATCGTGACCCCGGGTATGTGTATGGTCCCATGCTGCCAAGAACCATTTATGCAGGATTTAAACTTGGAAATATGTTGTAGAAACAACCCTAAAAAGAGCATTGGGGGATAACGGTTTTTAGCCATTATCCCCCTTTTTTTGTCTTGTTGCAGAGAGGGCTTAACCTTGTTGGGGGATGGAGCGTTTGTGTGGTTCTTTGTTCAACTGCTATAAATTGATACCCCTTGCTTCATAGCGTATTAATTCGGTTTTTACAGGAGAAGAAAAATAATAATGTAAATCCTTTTCATGAATAAATTAGAATGCTACCTTTGTGGAAAAATTGTAGCTATGAAACCAACTCATATAGAACATATTGGAATTGCGGTAAAGAGTTTGAAAGAGAGTATCCCCTATTATGAAGAGGTATTAGGGTTGAAGTGTTATGCTATTGAGGAAGTTGTGGATCAGAAGGTTAAGACTGCTTTTTTTAAGGTAGGGGAGACTAAAATTGAACTGTTGGAATCGACGGATCCCGAGGGGCCTATCGGGAAGTTCGTGGAAAAAAAGGGACAAGGGATACACCATTTGGCCTTTGCGGTAGAGGGGTTGGAAGAGGCATTGGAGGAGACAGAGGCTAAAGGAGTTCGCCTGATTGATAAGGCTCCAAGGAAGGGGGCCGAGGGGTTGCATATTGCGTTTCTCCACCCTAAATCAACCTTTGGCGTGCTTACTGAGTTTTGTGAAGATAAGTCAAAATAAGATATAATAAACGACAATAAGGCATGAGCAATCAGAAAAAGCTAAGAGAGCTAATTGAGTTACGCGAAAAAGCGAAACTTGGTGGCGGAGAAAAGCGTATTGAATCACAACATGCAAAGGGCAAGTTTACAGCCCGTGAGCGTATTGATATCCTTTTGGATGAGGGTAGCTTTGAGGAGTACGATATGTTTGTTTCCCATCGCTGTACCAATTTTGGATTGGAGAAGGTACATTTCCTCGGTGATGGAGTGGTGACAGGCCAAGGTACCATCGATGGTCGTTTGGTGTTTGTCTTTTCTCAGGATTTTACGGTGATGGGAGGTTCCCTCTCTGAGATGTTTGCAAAGAAGATCTGTAAAATTATGGATCAGGCGATGAAGGTTGGAGCACCGTTGATAGGCATCAATGATAGTGGAGGTGCACGAATCCAGGAAGGGGTGAATAGCCTTGCAGGATATGCAGAGATTTTTGAACGGAATATCCTTGCTTCTGGCGTGATCCCCCAAATTAGCGCTATTTTTGGGCCGTGTGCCGGAGGCGCAGTCTATAGCCCGGCCTTGACAGATATCATTATCATGTCGGAAAAAACCTCTTACATGTTTGTGACAGGCCCCAAGGTGACTAAAACCGTGACCGGAGAGGATATTACCACGGAAGACTTGGGAGGAGCAGATGTGCATGCTTCCAAGTCGGGAGTGGCTCACTTTAAAGTGCAGTCGGAAGAGGAAGGCCTCTTGTTGATTCGTAAACTGGTAGAGTATCTTCCCAATAATAACATGGAAGACCCGGTGGCAACTGAGACTTCAGATCCCATTGATCGGGTGGAAGATGTGCTCAATGAGATTGTTCCCGAGAATCCTAATCAACCCTATGATGTTAAGGATGTGATCTATAACATTGTGGATGATCAGGAGTTTTTGGAGATGCACCGCCATTATGCCCAGAATATCGTGGTGGGGTTTGCCAAATTTAATGGCATGCCCGTGGGAATTGTGGCCAACCAACCTAACTACCTTGCCGGGGTCCTCGATATTGAAGCTTCTCGTAAAGCGGCTCGTTTTGTGCGCTTCTGTGACTGTTTTAACGTTCCGTTGGTAACCCTGGTTGATGTTCCCGGATTCCTCCCCGGAAGTGGGCAAGAATATGGGGGCATTATTACCCATGGAGCCAAATTAATGTTTGCTTATGGAGAGGCTACCGTACCTAAAGTCACCGTTACCCTCCGTAAATCCTATGGTGGTGCACATGATGTGATGAGTTGTAAGCAACTTCGTGGTGATATGAATTATGCCTGGCCTTCTGCAGAGATTGCGGTGATGGGAGCCAAGGGCGCTATCGAGGTGCTGGAAGGACGGAATATCTCTAAAATTGAGGATCCAAAGAAGAAATTGGAATATATTACCACTAAGGAGGAGGAGTACAAGGAGTTTTTTGCTAATCCCTATCGGGCTGCGAAATATGGCTATATTGACGATGTGATTGAACCGCGTAATACGCGTTTCAGAATTATCCGGGCATTGCAAACGCTTGCGACAAAGAAGGAGAGCCTGCCTCCTAAAAAACATTCTAATATTCCCCTATAAAATTCGGTGTAACTATGACTATTTTTACCTTAGCAATTACATGGGATTGGTCAAATATCAACGGTTTTGGTATCACTACCGGTATCGTGGGTATTTTTATTGTCTTTTTAGCGCTGGTGCTGCTCTCTTATATCTATCGAACCATACCCCGTCTGTTGAAAATCAAATTACATCGGGAAGGAAAAATTAAGAAGGAGTGTGCCGAAGAGGTGGAACTCTCCGGGGAGGTGAATGCCGCCATAAGCATGGCGCTATACCTCTTCCTGGATGAGACTCACGACCAAGAGAGTGGTATGATTACCATTAAGAAGGTCTCCAAACGTTACTCACCTTGGAATGCGCATGCCACAAAAATGAATTCCTATTTTGATAAACGAAAATAACCGTTTTAAAAATGAAAAAATATAGTTTTACCATCCGTGGTAACAAATATGATGTACATCTTCATCAATACGAAGGTCAAACGGCAAAAATAGAGGTGAATGGTACCCTCTATGACGTAGAGGTTCATCATGAGAAACCTACGTCAAAAACGCCAACATTAGTGCGTCCGGCAGTGCCAACGCGTAAAACCAATAACGAGGTAGCCATTTCCGGAAGTGGTAAAGGTGTCATCGTGAAGGCTCCTCTTCCCGGTAATATCCTTAGCATTTTGGTGAAAGAGGGAGATAGCGTGACTCGTGGACAGAAGATCCTGGTTTATGAAGCCATGAAGATGGAGAACGATGTGATGGCTGAAGCGGATGGTGTTGTGAAATCAATCAAAGTGAATGTGGGAGATAGTGTGCTGCAAGGTGACATCCTATTAGAGATCATTTAGCCAAAAGACTTGTTATGAAGAAGTTCGTATTAGTTATTGCTCTGTTTGGCATTCTGATTTTTGGGACTCAGGTGCTTTTTGACTTCCCGTCGGCAAAGGCTGACACCCCCACGGAAACAACGTTGCATGAGACCCTTCCCCAGGGGAATGATGTACACATGAGTTATGATGATGATTTTTCAGATGCCTCCTCCAAAGGAATACGGAAGTTTTGGAACTATACCGGATTTGAAAATGCCACCTTCGGGCATATCATCATGATTCTGGTGGGGCTATTTTTTATTTTCTTAGCTATTAAGTACGATTATGAGCCGCTTCTCTTGATTCCCATTGGCTTTGGAATTATTCTGGGAAATATCCCCTTCCTGGAAGGTGCCGGGCTGAAAGTGGGGCTGTATGAGAAGGGAAGTGTGCTTAATTATCTCTATTTTGGCGTTACTTCCGGGATTTATCCTCCGCTGATCTTTATGGGGATTGGTGCCATGACTGACTTTAGCTCGCTCATCTCCAATCCTCGTCTGATGATTCTGGGTGCCGCAGCGCAAGTGGGGATCTTTGTGACGTTTTGGGGTGCTCTGGCGCTGGGGTTTGCACCTCCCGAAGCAGGTGCTATCGGGATTATTGGTGGTGCCGACGGCCCTACAGCTATCTTTATGTCGTCAAAGCTTGCCAATGGGATTAATCTGTTGCCGGATGGTACCACTGTGCGCAACCTTATCGGTCCTATCGCCATTGCTGCATACTCCTATATGGCGCTGGTTCCTGTGATTCAACCCCCTATTATGCGCCTGTTGACAACGAAGAAAGAACGGGTGATACGAATGACCCCTCCGCGCGCCGTCAGCAAATTGGAGAAAATTCTCTTCCCCCTTATTGGGGTGTTACTCACCTGTTTCATTGCGCCTTCTGCTCTGCCTCTTCTTGGTATGCTCTTCTTTGGTAACCTGCTGAAAGAGAGTGGTGTGACAAAGCGTCTTGCCGTTACAGCAAGCAATGCAATGATTGATATTGTGACCATTCTTTTGGGGCTTACCGTCGGAGCCTCCACACAAGCAACCGTATTCCTTAAGGATACGTCGTTGTTGATCTTTGTGCTGGGAGCCATCTCTTTCATGGTGGCTACCGCCGGAGGAGTGCTCTTTGCTAAGTTAATGAATGTCTTCCTGAAAGGTAATAAGAAAATTAATCCCCTTATTGGTGCCGCCGGAGTTTCTGCCGTTCCTGATAGTGCCCGGGTGGTACAGAGTGAAGGGTTGAAGTATGACCCCTCTAACCACTTACTTATGCATGCAATGGCTCCCAACGTATCTGGGGTGATCGGTTCAGCTGTTGCAGCTGGTATTATGTTGAGTTTCCTCTTGTAGTGGAGGAGGGCTTTGTTCTTGATACCCCCCCCTCTGTGGGGAGGTGGTTGTGGAAAGGGACGATACCATGGCGTATTGTCCCTTTTTTAGGGAGGAATCCTGCTGTTTGGTTACAAAAATGTTACCTTTGTGTGAAAGAGTTATGGTATGTTAGTTATTGGTATTGCCGGAGGCTCAGGCAGTGGAAAAACGACGGTAGTGAGAGAGTTGGTTAAACGCCTACCCAAGGATTCGGTATCTGTGATCTCTCAAGATTTTTATTATAGGGATAAAGGGCATCTTACACCAGAGGAGAAAAGACGGATTAATTTTGATCATCCCGACTCCATTGAGTTTAGCCTTTTGAATCAACATCTGGACGCCTTGGCTCAAGGACATACCGTGCAGCGACCCATATACTCCTATGTGACGTGTGCGCGTTCTAAAGAGACGCTTCCCCTCTCTCCTCGCCGTGTGGTAATCGTGGAGGGAATCCTGATCTTTACGGATCAGGAGCTTTGTAAACGATTGGATGTAAAAGTTTATGTGGACGCTGATTCCGATGACCGACTGATGCGAATTATCCATCGTGATATTCGCGACCGGGGGCGAAGCTACAGCGATGTTCTTTCCCACTATGAGATGTGGGTGAAACCAATGCATCAGACATTTATTGAACCCACAAAACGTTATGCCGACCTCATTATTCCCCAGGGAGGTGCGAACAAAATAGCCATTGATATTTTATCCTCTCGTATTAAAGAGAAGTTGAATGAATAGCTTAGAAAGCAACCTTGATCCCGATGGAGGGTAAGATGGTACCCGTGGAGCTTTTTAACCTTCGTAATTGGTACTGTTCCGGGTTATTAGGATCAATGAGCACTACTCCATTTTCATCCAGATTGGTTAGGTAGTCGGGTGTCTCTCCTTTAAAGTTGTAGACGTTTTGAACATCAATGTAAAATCCTAATTCCCACTTTTCGAAATAGAAGGTCTTATCTATACGAACATCCAATTGGTGAAACGGGCTGAGGCGAAGTGTGTTGAACCGTGAGTAGTCCAGATAAGGTTGGTTGCGGATATCCCAGTATCTGATGAGTTGTGACTTCTCCATATCGTAGGGTGTGTAGGGGGTACCACCTACGTAACGCCATTTAATACCTGCATCCCAGTTGTGTTTGAATGCTTTCATTAGGGTGAAGTTTACAATGTGTCGATTATCCCATAAGGCGGGAATAAATTTCTCCTCTTCATCCTTAAATTCGCTGCGCACGAACGTATAAGAGAGGACCATATTAAATGTTTTGTAAGAGGGTAGCCGCGTAAACAACTCAAAGCCGTAAGAGCGTCCTTCTCCTATGGATAGCACCTCTTCTGCACCCACAATCCCGAAATCTCCCCCTTTGTTGCTTAGCGAGATACGATCTGCTACCGAGAAGGGGTAGTGGTGGTAAGTTTTGTAAAAGAACTCCCCGGTGATTTTTGCATTTTCCAAGGGTTGCCACTCTATCCCCGCCACATAGTGATTGGAAGCAATATACTTGATCTCATTATCTTTGTTGACCAGTCTTCCATTTCGACTCTTGTATCCTAAAGTGGTATATTCAGGACGTTTGTAATACCGCCCCATGTTCATGTTGAGAAACCACTGCTCTGAAAGAGCATACGAAAAGCTTAACCGGGGTGAGAGTTGATGGAATAAGTTGATCATGGTCTTGGAATAGTCATTGGCATCAGCTCTTAGCCCTACGGAGAGAACGGCTCGTTCATTAAAGAATCCTTTACTGACCTGACCAAATAAACCCCATGAGTTTAGTCGCATCTGGTGTTCTGTATTCTTCTTCATAACCCGGTCGTTGACAATGATCTTTTGGTACATACGGTATCGGTACAGACTGTGTTCATATCCAACGCCATAATTTATCTTAAAACCGGAAACCCTTGTGAGGTGTTCAAGTCTGATTTTATTTTCAATTTCCCATGATTGAATGTCAATCTGTCGATTCTCTTCATCACTCTCATCGTTGTCTTTGTATTTGATGAGGTTGTTGCTCAACATATTTCGGCTTACTACTAGCTTGCTATAGCCCCTTTTCCGAAAGTGTTTGTAGATCCCTCCAATCATATAACTCCATTGATTATTGGTGGGGATGGAGTTAAGAATAAAGCGTTGAACCTCTGAGGGATCGTCAAGTTTTGTGTTCAGCTTAAAGTGATCCAGAGCTCCCAGGCTGAGGAAGGTGAATTCATTCTTTTTGTTGATCTTCGTCTTGATTTTGCACTGGTAATCGTTGTATGTGGGGAGAAAAGGAAGCCCCAGTAGGTTGAAGAGGAATTTTAGATAGGATCTTCTTACAGAGAAGATGGCCGTAGTTCGCTTCGATAGGGGCCCATCAGCCGTAAGCGATAGATCGGAAGCACCCACGGAGCCTTTATATTTGAAACTTGTTTCGTTTCCACTGACCATCTTGAAGTCTAACACGGAGCTTAATGCTTCGCCTGCAAAGGCCGGGAAGGCTCCGGAATAGAAATCCAGGGCACTGACAAAATCCGCATTGATGATTCCTACGGGTCCTCCGGAGGCTCCTTGTGTTGCAAAGTGATTCAGGTTTGGAATCTCAATCCCATCAATGAAGAAAACATTCTCAGAAGGTCCTCCTCCCCGTACAATTAGATCGTTGCGAAATGAACTGCCTACGGAAGAAGAGACACCGGGTAGCGCTTGAATAACTTTGGAGATGTCTCTGTTTCCCCCGGGAGTCTTATCAATTTCACTGATGCCCAATGAACGCATGGAAACCGGACTCTCCTCTTTGCGTTTGAAGGGAGAAGCCTTGATCACAACTTCATCCAGTTTATACGTTTGTTTGGTGAGATAGATCTCAATATTTAGGGTTTTATTGGGGACAACTTCAATGGTCTCTGTAATGCTGCCCTTGTATCCCAGGACACTGGCTCTTAGCCGATGAAAACCGGGAGGAACCTCCTTGAGGATAAAATTTCCTTCAAAATCACTGGTACAGCCTACTTGGGTATCTGTAATGATAATGTTTGCCAACGGAATGGGCTCATTGCTCCCTTCGTCTAATACTTGTCCTTTGATGCTCCCCGATTGTGCGAAAATGGCACTACTCATGTATGTTAGGGAGAGGGAAAGGAGGAATAGCGCCAAAAGAAAATGCCTGTTAAATCGTTTAAGTTGCATGGAATTGTTCATTTCAGCCGCCAAATGTACGCATAATCCAAGTTTTGGATCAGAGAAGAGGTCATTATTTTTGGGTTGGGCCTATCTGCTTATAGGCTTATGTTCTTCTTTTCACGATATCATGAGCGTTTCGCGTCGTGGATCATTTTCCGTAGTAATTGGTTGAACTCATCAGCCTCCATAAGGCTCTCCAGGGATTGCTTCATGCGATAACGCCACAGGTGCAATGGATTGTTGGGTATGTTGATGCGCTCTTCGTGTGTCTTTTCCCATCGGAGACGGCCATCCATCGCCAAAATATCCTGAATGGGGAAAATGGTGAGGATGGAAGGGGCATAAAGGTGCTGTTCAATAATCTCCTTTGCCACCCATGGTTCACAAAAGTGAGGGACTTCGCCGTGATCTCCCAGTATGTGATGGTAGAAGCGTTGTGTTTTGGTGGGGTTCTCTTCCCACCAACCACGGATCGTTGACATGTCGTGGGTGGAAGGGCTAGCCACAGCATAATAAGAATAGTTAGAGGGATGAGCAAACTCCTGTGAAGGATCTTTGGGCATCCGTTGAATTTCCAGGCTCAGAATCCCTAATTTGCGCATAACTTCGGGTACGGAGTCGGGAATCATTCCTAGATCTTCCCCACATACAAGCATTTGTGATGCGTTTATCAATGGAGGGAGTTGCCGCATGGCATGGTTGCGCCAGAAATCCTTGTGACGATGATAGTAGTAGTCGTTATAGATCTGATTAATGACTTTTTTCTGCCTCTCATCCAGCGCTTGGTAGCTGTGTGTGTATTGAAGCGTAATGCGCGGATGGAAAGCCCCTACAGCGTGAGGGTCACGGATAAAAAGAACCTCTGTACAGAGCGTTAGCAATCCTTCACGGATACGGGTTCTTTTCCCATCCACT
Source organism: Bacteroidota bacterium (assembly GCA_002748065.1). GTDB lineage: Bacteria > Bacteroidota > Bacteroidia > Bacteroidales > BM520 > BM520. Next base: position 65,877 of record PDRJ01000026.1, on the reverse strand, counting down.
TGATAGTCGTCTCTCTTTCCCGCGAAATAATCGGTGATTTTTCGTTGGGTGTCGTAGGCCTCTTTCAGGGCGAAAGCATCCTCTTCCATGGGATCCAGATAGGTGTCGATGACCTCTTCCGTATACTCTCCGAAAAGATTACCTAAATACCACCTGCGGATGTAGGGGCGAAGAAAGCGTTCATCATCCAATTCAAGGCCTGCTTGATAAAGTTCCTTTCGTGTTAAGGGTATGGCGGGGTGGAAGTAACCCATAAGTCCTTGTGTGGACTCTATGGGAATGACCCAAATACGAAAGAAGCCCAGAATATGATCTATGCGATAAGCATCGAAATATTTTGCCATGGTGGCTAATCGGCTTTTCCACCAGGCATAGCCATCCTGAGCCATCACATCCCACCGGTAGGTGGGGAAGCCCCAGTTTTGTCCCTCCAGGGAGAAATCGTCAGGTGGCGCACCGGCCTGTCCGTCCAGGTTGAAGAGCTCCGGGGCAATCCACGCATCTACACTATTGCGCGAAATGCCGATGGGGAGGTCTCCTTTTAGTCCGATTCCCTTGCGGTGAAGATAGGTTACGGCCTCTCTAAGTTGAAGGTCCAAGTGGTATTGAATGTAGTAATGGATAGCAATATCATCATAATCCTGAGACAATGGATCGGCAAAGGCCTCTACCGACTTTCTATCAAACGTGCGAAAAAGATCCCATTGTCGGAAATCGGCTGTTTGGTAGCGGTCACGAAGGCATGAAAAGACCGCATAGGGTACGAGCCACTCCTTGTTGCGGTTAAAAAATCTTCGGAACCGTTGGCTTTTTAAGAAGGTGGCTTTGTTGAGATCATAAAAATATTTGTAATAGTGGGATTTGATCTCCATCATGCGCACATAATCCACCGACTCTTTGGCGTTGAGTTCCGCTTTGAGAGCCTCAAATTGAGCCTGATCCTCTGCCGTTTTAAAACTACCAAGATCCTCAATGTGGAGGTACATAGGATGTAGTGCAACCACGGAGATGGCCTTGTAGGGATAGGAGTCGAGCCAAGTGTGTGAAGCAACCGTTTCATTGATGGGAAGGATCTGTATCAACTTGAGATCGGTTTGGGCACACCAATCGGCTAGTGCTTTTAAATCGTGGAACTCTCCTACACCGCACCCCTCTCTGCTCCGTAATGAGAAAACAGGAATGGCCACCCCGGCTCCTTTCCACTCTTCGGGATACCGAAAGGGCGTATCATTAAAAAGAATAGCCTGTTTCTCATCGGTGGGGGTGAAATGATAGAGATGACGGTTGATCCCCGTTTCCCAAGTGTGGATTCGCTTGTTTTTCTTGTGAAACAGGCAATATTTGAATTGTAAAGGGATCTCGATCTCTGAGAGGTCAATCTCCGTTTCCCACATCCCGTTCGGAGTGGCTTTCATTACCAACGGAGTTGCGGAGTTCCAATACCCCAACTGTTGCTGATTTCCCGAAATGGCTACCACACAATCTTTAGGAACATCAGGGGCATAAGTGGAGAGTAAGAGCTTTTGACGTTTGGGTTGCCATTTAACGGGTTTTGCCTTGCGCGCAAACGCCTGGGTGAAGAGTTTGGTGTTCATAATCCTGTTTAGGCCTTCCGGTGTACGCCAGAAGTCACGAATATAGACCTCTTTGGTTTTGCTTTCAGTGAGGAGCAGTGTGCGCATTTCTCCGGCCTCGGAAAGCAGTTTTCCCGAAGATTCCAGGTGGTAATGGTATCGTAGGTTACAACTGTTGCCTCGCAGCGTGTAGGAGGTCTGCCAATCTCCTAGGTGTTCATTGTAGCGCATTCGTATTTGGTGACGCTCGCTGTTTCCTGAGAACGTGCTGTTTTCTATGGTCAAAATGAGAGATTCTCCCCAGACGGTATGATATCGAATATTGAAAAAAAGTCGCATGGTTGCATTTGTAAATGAATACTTCTCAAGGTATAAAGGTAAGCAAAAAAGCGATGAATAGGACCTTTTATGTAACTTTTTATCGACAGATAGGCTGCCTATAAAGTTAGCGTTTTGAGAAGAGTTTGTGTAGAACGTTCGAATCTGAGGCTTGTGAAGGCTGAAATAGGGGCGCTTACGGAGGTAAACAATCTTTTTGTACGATTTTTGAAAGCAAGCATCACAAAGAGGTCGGCCTTTATCGATGGACTCTGGATAACCTTTTTTTCCAGAAAGTCTTAACGTAGGAGAACAATTCATAAGGTGTGGAGTTATATAGAACAGATGTGATTGTGGTACTTGTCTTGATGATGCTCTCCACATGCCAGTAGTAAGATGGTCAATGAAAAAACAAACCGCGGTACTTTTGGTAAATATGGGAACACCTCGCTCTGAGGAGGAGACAAAATCTTTTTTGTTGGCCATGTTTAAAGATCGAGCGATCCTTCCCCTTCCTGCTCTCTTGAGGTTGTTGTTGGGGCGCTTGATAAGCCTGTTGCGTTATCGCGTTTCATGGAAAAGATACCAGTTGGTGGGAGGATCCCCTTTGATAGAGGATACGGAGAAAACAGCAGAAGCATTGGCGGGTATGGCAGGGATGGAGGTGTTTACCGCATACTCTTATGTGCAGCCTACCATCGAGGAGCGGATGAAAGCCTTGAAGAAAAAGGGGATTGATTGCCTCTATATCCTGAATATGTACCCTCAAGAGAGCATGGCGACCACCGAATCCATAAAAGCAGATGTTTTACGGGCACAAAAACAGTGTCAGTTTAACCAACTTTTTTTTGCCCCCTCTTATGCTCTTAGCCCCTCCTATATGGCCTATCTGAACGATGTGGTACGGGAGCATCTGTCGGCTCTACCGGTGAAAAGGCCGCTACTCCTTTGTGTGGCTCACTCCATTCCATTGAGGCAGGTTAAAAAAGGAGATGACTATCCCATCGTTGTTGAAAAAGTGTGTGCAATGCTAGCAGGGAGTCTTGGGTTGGAATACCGCATTGCCTACCAATCAAAAATAGGTCCCATGAAATGGTTGGAGCCCCATGTGGAGGATTATATGGAGCGTTTGATTGCTGAAGGATATGGGGAGATCGTCATCCTTCCCGTGAGTTTTACAACCGAATGTTTAGAGACGAAATACGATTTGGATCTTCGCCTGTTGACCCGTTATCAAGATCATTCGCAGGTCACTCATCTCTCCCGTATAGCCATTCCGAAGGCCCATCCTCTGTTTATTCAGACACTCTGGGACTCATTGAAACGCATATAGTGCTTTACGTTTTTCGCTCCACTGGTATGTCCCTCCTCTTTCCAGAGAGATTTTTTATCCAGAAGAGACTGTTCCAGAAAGAGAAGGTGATAATTCCCAACCTTCGCTCCAGGATAGATTCAAAAAGCATGTGGGAGAAGAGTAGGATTAAGAAGGCCATATGGAGGTAGTTCCTATCCTGTAAGGCCATGATAAGGGAGATTATTCCTATGGAGATTAAGATGATGAGTCCAAGTAATCCTTGCTCAAGCCAAGTCTGGAGGTATTGATTATGAGGATTTCGAAATCCGTCCGTTACACGGTATCTTTTTTCTGATGCCTCGTTGATAAGTGGCCCGATGTCGCCAGGACCTACCCCCCAAAGGGGATGCTTTTTGATCAATTGAATTGCCACTCTCCATCCAACAACCCTGGAGTTTTCCATTTGATCAAGCTCAGCAATACGTTTTGCCTCTCTGGAGGATGAGATCGATTCGTTAAATTGAAGAATCCGTTCTTTGGTAAAGGGGAATAGAAATGGAATTGTTGCTGTAAAGAACGTGGTCAAAATCCCGATGGCAAAAGCTTTTACATAACGCCGGTGAAGTAATGATTTGACGATGTATAACATAAGGATGATTACCTCCGTGAGAATCCCCGCTTTTGATGCCAACAGGGTGTTAAAAAGGAGTAGCCAGATGATTAACGGTAGTTGATATAGAAGGCTTGTTGATCCCTCTTTTCTTTTTGCGAAAAGTGGCCGTTCCAGTAAAATGGCGAGGGAGAGAAGTACCATGATTGACATGTAGGAGGGATGGATCCCGTTTCCTAAGTTGATATAGTAGAGTTCAACTATATCACCACTCTCTTGATAGCGATATAGCGCTTGTATAAAGAGTTTTAAGGTGGAGAGAAGGGTGCCTAAGACAAAAAGGTTAGTGATCCAATAAAGGGGTTTGGTGAAGGATTGCCGGGAGGGTATAATGAGGAGTAAGAGCGGAAAGACTAAAATAGCCGTAAATTGGTCCAGCTGTATATAAACCTCTTTTTTGTTTTGGGTGAAAAATAGGTAGCATAGGGTTAAAAGAAACAATCCGATTCCTAAAAGTGTGAGTATCTTTGCTTTAGGGAGAGGTGAAGGGAAAACCTTTCTCCTCAGAATGATAAAAAGGATGAAAAAGAGAAAAACGATATAGGTTAACCCATGCGCCATGGGACTGTAAAGAGGAATGAAAAATCCAATGGCTGCCAGCAAAAGAAAAAGTAATTGCTCAGGGTGTTTACCTGTGCTTTTTAATACAGTGTCCATAACAGTCGCCGGATCGGATTTATTGCTTCAGGTACGATAGTCTCCGGGTAATCTTGTCGAAAACATAATGCTGAATTAATAATAGCTCTTTTTCCTCGTTGACGATGGCATATAGTTTGTCCACATCGTAGGTGATCTCCTCCCCAATAAACTCTTTTTGTCCTTTCAGAGCAGGCCTTCGATAGCTCCTGAGGGTCGTCTCTTTTCCTGCTTTGTCGGTGAGTGTTAAGATAAAGTAAGGCTCCTGGTGAATAATGGAATCAACTTCGTGGGGCGTATAGTGTGTGATGAATGCTTCAAAGTTGATTCTTTCAAAGGAGGTGAGGAGGGCGATAACCTTCTCTTTGTTGAAATCGGTGATCTCTTTTTGGTGGAGGAGTTCCGTAATCTTATACTGGTGGTCTTGGAGGGCGGTGATTTTATACGACTCCTCCGGTAATGCGGGAAAAGAGACACTGAGCGATTGGATCTGAGGAAGTCGAGTGCTGAAGATGAGATGCTTTCTCCAGTCAATCTCCCGAGCATGATACCGGGAAGCGATGAATCCCCTGAAGCCGGGGATGTAGGTGATGTAGGGATCTTCCGCCCCCTCCATTAGCATATAAGTTCCCAGGTTATCCTGGGTGTGAGTGCCCACATAATAGGTTTTCGTACATTTCTCACGGGGAAAGAGTTGAAGAGCCCCTAACGAGATGCGGGGCTTCATCTGATAGATCTCTACTTTTGTTCCCCCCGCTGCAAGGAGTTTGATGACCGTATTTCTTGATGCATTGCTTACGGGCTCCATGACCCTGACCTTCTGCATGGTGTTTAAAAGCATGCGCACGTTGTCCTCATGGGCTTCATATTTGCCATTGAGATCCCAATAGCCCGGTTTTTTGGTGAGTGTAACCGTTCGCCCCTGTTTGTCTGCCAAAAAAATCCTGGTGACAGTGGAGGTGTCTGCAATGGAAAAGGCGGTATCTCTCTTACGGAGAGATGTACTTGTATTGGTAAGCAATACACCTCCTGCCAAAACAAGGAGTAATAAAAAAATTATCGTGTAAATTTTTCTGCTTTTTTTCATACCTTTTTTCTACTATACTTTCTTCTTCTTTGTAGGATCTTAAACAGCCCCGGTATTAGGATGAGAAGTACCGGCACAACGACATTGATTATCTGAATTATGAGTTTGGAATCTTTGATAACGGCTCTGTTCAATAGTCTAAGCGTTACGTTGCGAGATCGTGCGTCGATTAGTCCGGAGTCATCGCAGAGGTAGTTTACCGCATTGAGAACAAAGTCTCCGTTTCCAAAATGTTGTCCCGTATATTGATCGTACCCTGTGGGTAAGGGCATGCCGTCAGAGGGACGAAACTGATTCTTTAAAAGATCGCCATCGGAAACGAAAATCATTTTCGAGGGGGGGCTCTTTTCCTTGAAACTAATAAGTTCGGACTGGAGAATGGTCGCCGTGAGTCTGTTGGTGTACAGGGATGGGAAGACTCCCTCCATGAGTACGGCAACGGGAACAGGTGCATGGTTGAAGAGCCTCCTGTCCGGCTCCTCTTTTAGCATCTCTAAACTAATGTAAACAGGGTTGTTGGCGAGACGGCTGTACGCTGAGGTTTGTAAAAGGACGGTTGGTTTAAGTCCCTCTACGGTAAGGGTGTCAATGGGGCTTACAAACTCTGTGCGAATGACATTTAAATTTTTTGCAATGGGATGGGATGTTTGTGGTGTGAGGACAGGAAAGTAGTACCAGTTCAGGAACTCCATTTGTGGTTGCCCTCCATAGCTTCCTGTGGTGACCGGAATGGGCAGACAGGAGAGATCCAGGACTAATTTCTTCTCAAATCGAACACCATAACGGAAGAAGAGGTCGTCCAGATTTAAAGCCCCTGGGAGCCCTACCGTATTGGGTGAGTTAGAAAGAGAATCCATGCCCGTAAGTATGGGGTCAATGAACCATAGAATCTTCCCCCCTCGCATCACATACTGGTCGAGGATAAACTTGTCTTTTTCTGAAAAAGCTGTATCAGGACGGGCAATGATAAGCGCTTTATATTTGTTCCTTATGATAATTCCTAAGCTGTCTGATTCTGTGCGTTCTGTGAGGTTGCTGATCTGCTCATCAATAGTAACCCTATCCACTTGGTAGTAGGAAGAGAGGGTGGTGCCTATATCCCAGGTGTCTTTGCTACTCAACTCTCCATGCCCTTCAATAAAGGCAATCTTAGGTTTTTTTATTTCTGTGAGGCGCCGAATTACACTGGAAATATTGTACTCCAGGTTTTGAATGGAGTTATTGAGCGACTCTTCCGGAGGAACGCCCATTTGTGACTCCAACAGTTGAAGAGGGAGCTCTTTCTGTCGATAAGAGACGATGGCTCCCGGAAAGATGATTTTTTGGGAACGGCCACTTTTATCCCGTACATGCAGATCCGTGGGGTCAAGCCCCTTTCGCATTAACTCTTCATAGACAGATTTGGTGTCACTCCCCGCCGTGGAGGGATCAATAAATTCATACTGGATATGGTTATTGACCGCATGAAACTGTCGTAAGATCTCTTTGGTCTCGTTGCGCAACCGTTTAAATCCAGAGGGGAAGTCGCCTTCCAGGTAAATCTTGAAGTAAACAATGTCATCCAATGTTTTAACCATCTCCGTGGTGGCATCAGAAAGGGTATAACGCTTCTCTGCTGTGAGATCCACCCGGCCGTGAAATCGCGAACTGATGATGTTGATGAGGATAAGAATAAGGATACCCGTAGCGAAAGATAGCAGGTTCTTTCTTCTTTTTTCCCCCTGTATATTCCTCTTTTTCATAGTGCCTTTTTTCATAAGATTACCACTTTCTACGTTCCATAGTGAGTTTGGTGAGCATCAGGAAGAGCACGATGATACTCAAAAAATAGAGAAGATCTCTGGTGTCTACAACACCCCTACTCATGGAGGCATAATGCGCTTGAATGCCCATGGAACGAACCAGTAAGTCCAATGAACCGAAAAGAGAGAGGGTATAAATAAATTCAAAACCAATGTACATGAATCCGCAAAGGAAAACAGCCAGGATAAAGGAGACCACCTGACTCTCACTGAGGGCACTAGCGAAGATACCAATGGATACAAACGTACTCCCTAAAAAGAAAAGCCCCAAATAAGAACCCCAGACCGCCCCGGAATCAATGTTGCCCGGAGGAAGTCCAAGCCGATATACCGAGAGGTAATAAACCAATGTGGGGAGTAAGGCAATGAGAACCAAAAACACCGAAGCAAAGTACTTGGCGTATAAAATCTGTGCGTCCGTTAAGGGTTTGGTATATAGAAGCTCCAGAGTGCCCCCCTTCCGTTCGTCGGCAAATGACCGCATGGTTACTGAAGGAATCAGAAAAAGAAATACCCAAGGGCCAATGACAAAGAGACCATTGATGTTGGCATAACCGTAATCCGGAATGTTGAACTCTACCGGAAAGACCCATAAAAAAAGTCCGGTGATCACCAAAAATACGACCAAGATGATGTAGCCGATAAATGAATTAAGAAAACTGTTGATCTCCTTTTTGAAAAGTGAATACATAAACAACGTTCAGGCAAAAAATTAGTGATCCTTATATCGGGACAAAAGTAATATTTTTCTACAGAGCAGGAAATAGTCGTTTAACGTATCGCTCTACACGTTTTTTAGGAATTCTATTCGTACCATATCGTCAATGTAGATGCCCAATAGGCTGGAGGCATTGCCCATGCAAATAGCGATCTCTAACAGCCCATGGGAGCCAAAGAGCGCAACCGGCATCCCCTCCTCCACATCGGTATAGCTGGTATGTAGGTTTGTTAGGGTATATTTTCTCTTTCTGAGATCTATGCGGAAAGGATTCCCCTGCCCAACCTCCTGGAACTTCTTGATGGAGATGTTGGTGACAAGATTCTCATAACGGTCAATGTAAATCACTTTTCCTTTTAGGTTGTTTGGTTCAATGACGGGGAGAAAAGAGTGTCGCTGATTGATGGCTGTTTTGGAGCGGCCCAATGTGTGCATTGGTTTTCCCTGGCTTAAGTGTAATGCCGCTTTGATGAATACATCCCGTGTGGAGAAGGTAAAAAAGGGGGTTTCTTGAATGATCTCAAGTTCTACAATCTCTTCGGGTTCTTCATTTTCCAACAAAAGGTTGAAAATCCCATTATCTGCACCGATAAAGTATTGGCCGGCATGTTTGACAACAAGATGAGGTGTCTCAAGGGAGGCAGTGGTGTTGATCCCAATTAGATGAATGGTCCCCTTTGGAAAGTTACCATAGGCCTGTCGAAGAATAAAGGAGGCCTCTGTTACATCATAGGGGGTGATTTCATGGCTGAGATCAATAAGGGTTGCTTCAGGTATCTGAGAAACAATGGCTCCCTTGACAGAAGCAAGGTAGGGGTCTTTCATTCCCCAGTCACTGAGTAGGGTGATGGTTTGCATAACAATGTTAGGTTTGAGAACAAAAGTACGATTATAATTGGTATCTGTCCATAAAGTCCGCGTTTTGAGCAGCGGCTGTATAGAACGTTCGAATTCGAGGCTTGCGAAGGCTGAAATAGGGGCGTTTACCAGGGTAAATGACCCTTTGGAAGAGAAGCGTAACGAAGAAGTCGGACTTTATAGACAGACGCTAATTATTGTCCGCAAGAAAAGTGCGAACCTCTTACCCCTTAGAAGAAGTCAACGGAAAAATTGGCGAAAAATTGAATGTTAGGGAACTTTCTAACCCCAATAGCTGTTCCTAATATAAGCACCAAAGATGGAACTTGTGGTAATGAGTTGGGAGACCGAAGCAATTAACATTATTAATTGATAAGAATTGCGTTAACTTTGCATAGAGATAGAAAGGATATGCCTGAACGATTTTTAAGCCTGGGCTCTTATAGCCTTGTGGATATTTATGGAGTCAATGACACTCATCTTAACCTTTTGAGGGAACTCTTCCCCAAGTTGAAAATTGTGGCACGGGGTGAAGTGATGAAAATTGCCGGTAATGAGGAGGAGATGGACCGCTTTGAGACCTGTTTTGATAGACTTCTCCATGCGTATGATACTTACGGGAAGTTGGACCCTGGCGTGATCTCTCGGGTGGTTTCTCCAACCTTCGAAAATGTGCGAAAGGATGAGGACGAGGAACACAAAAATGAGGTTTTGGTGTATGGGCGGAATGGTATGGTTATTAGGCCGCGTACGGCCAATCAACGTAAAATGGTGGAAGCATTGGATAAAAATGATATGCTTTTTGCCATAGGTCCCGCAGGTACAGGAAAAACGTATACCGCAGTGGCTCTCGCGGTGAGAGCTCTTAAAGCAAGGGAGATACGAAAAATTATTCTGACTCGTCCCGCCGTCGAAGCCGGGGAACATCTGGGGTTCCTTCCCGGAGACCTGAAGGATAAACTTGACCCCTATCTCCGCCCTCTTTATGATGCTCTTCGTGATATGCTTCCCTCTCAAAAACTTACAAGCTACCTGGAAGATGGGATTATCGAAATAGCTCCTCTCGCTTTTATGCGTGGACGTACCCTTGGTGCTGCCTTCGCAATTTTGGATGAAGCCCAAAATGCAACCTCCAATCAACTTAAAATGTTCCTGACCCGAATGGGACCCTCCTCTAAATTTGTGATTACTGGCGATGTGACACAGATTGACCTGCCTCCCAAACAGGTCTCGGGATTGGTGCAGTCGGTGAAAACGTTGAAGGATGTGCAAGGAATTAGCTTTGTGAAATTGGGCGAAAAAGATGTGGTGAGACATAAATTGGTTACCCGAATTATCGATGCTTATGGAAAAGAGGCCGCCAGGGAAAAGGCGGAGAAGGATTCCATTTGATTTGTGAAAGAGAATTAATAACAAAACATAAGAACCATGAAAAATGCATTACGTGCAACAAATTTTGACCTACCGCGACAGGAAGGTGTTTACAAAGGTAAAGTGAGAGATGTCTATAACCTCGCCGATCAGTATATGGTGATGGTGGTGAGCGATCGGATATCAGCTTTCGATGTCGTACTCCCTGAAGGGATCCCCTACAAAGGTCAGGTATTGAATCAAATTGCCCTGAAATTTTTGGATGCCACAGAGGATATTGTCCCTAACTGGAAGATCGCTACACCCGATCCCATGGTGATGTTTGGTCGCTACTGCGAACCCTTTATGGTGGAGATGGTGATTCGTGGCTATCTCACCGGACACGCCTGGCGCGAGTATAAAGCCGGGAAGCGTGAACTGTGTGGTGTCCCATTGCCGGAAGGAATGAAAGAAAACCAAAAGTTTCCCGAACCCATTATTACCCCTACCACAAAAGCCTTGGAGGGCCACGATGAGGATATCTCCCGTGAAGAAATTATCCGCCAGGGCCTTGTTAGTGAAGAGGAGTATGCCCAGTTGGAGAAATATACCCGGGCACTCTTCCAACGGGGAACCGAGATGGCTGAAGAGAAGGGACTGATTCTCGTGGATACTAAGTATGAATTTGGAAAATCTCAGGGAAAAATATACCTGATTGATGAGATCCATACCCCGGACTCCTCCCGCTATTTCTACCTCGATGGCTATGAGGAGCGCCAAAAGAGGGGCGAAAAACAGAAACAGCTTTCAAAAGAGTTTGTACGTCAGTGGCTTATCGATAATGGCTTCCAGGGAAAAGAGGGGCAAGAAATTCCCCCTATGGATGCTGAATTTATCGAAACTGTTTCCGATCGTTATATCGAACTTTTTGAGAAGATTACCGGAGAGAAATTCCAGAAAGTACCTCTCTCCGATGTGGAAAAACGAGTGGAAAACAATATTTTAACTTTCTTGGATATCTATTTTAAACGATAGAATAGATGCCCCTTTAAAGGCGTAAAGAGAGGGTTTTTGTTTCGTCCCTCTCTTTACCTCTTTAAAATCATAAGCTCCCTGCCCTAAGAGAGAGCCTTGTACAACGATCGTAACTCCTCTTCCCGAGAGGTATTCCCCATGCCCTTATAGGTATTAATGAGGTTGATGGTGAGTCTCCTGATAATGGTGATCTCTTCACAGGGGAGAAAGTGGTGTTCCCGCTCTTTAATTTGCATCTGCTTGAGAAAATTGGAGATGTCAGCACTGCTGAAGATCTGCCCTTGCCGAAAGGGGTTGACATAAAAACGCATCTTTTTCTCATTTATGATGACTTCTCTTCCCCGCTTCTCTTCAGAGGCATAGCCAAGGACAAAGTGCTTGGGTAGGTTGATCCCATAGAGGGGTATCCCTAAACGGCGAGCTACTGTTAAGTAGAGAATGCTTAATGAAAGCGGATTCCCTTTACGGCTTTCCAGAACGTTGTTGAGATAGTAGTTTGAAGGAGCGTTGGGTTGTGTAGTATCCCCCTGAAATTCGTGAACCCGGAAGATAATATGGTTGAGAATACGGATCTTTGCCAAAGCCGTTAGCTCTTTATTCAATTCCAACCATACATCCTTGGTAATCCGCTCTACTTGTCGGGTGAGCTGATCTTCATCAAGCTCCGGGTAACGTGATTTGGAGATAAGGATAAAACCCTTGAGAAGATCTTGCTCCTCTGTAAGATACCAGTTTCGTAGTTCAGTGTAAAGGTTTTGCTGTTGCAAGTAATGAATGATCTCATGGAGTCGGGAGTCTACCAGTGGATTGAAGGAGTGGGTTCTCGCCTCTTTTAAGTAGGGAAGGATATCAGAGCCATAGCTTTTTAATCGTTTTGAAACCTCTCTGTATATAGAAATCTCAGGATCATCCAACAATGCGATAAGTGCCTCAAGTTCCTGTATGTTCTTCCTTTGTTCCATGGATAGTCTCTTTTAAACGAAAATGAGCCGGTATTTAGTATCCTTTTTCTCAAAGCTATTCGCTTCTCTCGTTTAAAACGATTGCCTCTTAAACATCATAAGTCATCGGAAGTGAGTTTCTCCAATACCAACTCAATTAGTTTTCTAACGGATTTGTGATAGTCGGAAGCAAAATCTCCGGTGGCTCGGTTGGCAATGGCCACACAAACGGTTAACATCTCATGCCCCAACGCTTCGCCCAGTCCATACAGAGCGGAGGTTTCCATTTCATAGTTGCAGATTTTGAGGTTATCAAAGGTGAAATGTTGCATTAGATGATTCAACTCTGGGTAGCGGAGTCCCAACCGCATGACCCGTCCCTGTGGGCCGTAAAAACCGGGAGCTGTAATGGTAATGCCCGGATAGAAATGTTCACTTTGAAACTTGGCAAAGAGTGTTTCCGAAGCACTTACCCCGTAGGCGTGAGGGAGAAATTTACTCCAGGCTACATGGTCGCGGAATTTACCTCCCAACTCCTCAAGGATCACCCCTCTGGGGATGTCGTAGAAGTAGAGTAGACCATCCAGTCCAATGGCGTAGCGAGAGAGGACGAAGGTGTTGACCGGAATATCCGGTTGTAAGGCTCCCGATGTGCCTAGACGAACGATGCGGAGTTTTCCTGCCTTTTCCTTCGGCACTCGCTTCTCCAGGTCAAAATTTACCAGGGCATCCAACTCATTCATAATGATGTCGATGTTGTCCGTTCCCATTCCGGTACTCATGGCGGTAAGCCGAACGCCATTGAGCCATCCTGTATGGGAGATGATTTCCCTGTTATGGCGTTTTATCTCAATCCGGTCGAAATAACCACTGATTTGCGGAACCCTTCCCGGATCACCGACTACGATGACCGTTTCTGCAAGCTCTTCCGGATGTAATTTTAAATGATAAACAGCGCCCTCTTCATTTAAGACAAGTTCTGATGAATGATACTTTTTCATAATTTTGCGAAAGACTTATGGGACAAAGATAAGAAACAGAATCCAATTTTATGACACGAAAAGGGGAACCTATGAAATGTGAAATAATTGCTATTGGTGATGAGCTTCTGATAGGGCAAGTGGTGAATACCAATGCGGCCTGGATGGGAGCCGAGTTGACGGAGATTGGCTGTGAAGTAGTGCGGGTTTTAGCAGTGGCAGATAGGGTAGAGGCTATCAAAAATGCCCTGCGTGACGCCGTACAACGTGTGGATGTAGTTTTGATGACAGGGGGGCTTGGCCCCACCAATGATGATATTACCAAAGGGGTATTGTGCGACTTTTTTCACACAACCCTCAAATGGCATCAACCCACTTATGATGATATCCAGGCGCTGTGGGGAAATAGGCGCTCTTCCAAAGCTGGCGCGTGCGGTGAAAGCCGCGATGTACGGCAAGAGCAGGCCGCTTCTTTTGCCAACTTGAATCGTGCGCAGGCCATGTTGCCGGAGTGCTGTACGCCCCTGCCTAATCGTTTGGGAACCGCTCCCGGGATGTGGTTTCAGGAGGGGGGCACTATTGTGGTCTCCATGCCGGGAGTGCCCTTCGAGATGAAAGCGATTATGAGGGAATCTGTGCTGCCAAAGTTGAAGGTATCCACCGGAGACCAGGTACTGTTTCACCATACTGTGATTACCCATGGATTGCCCGAATCCTTTTTGGCTGAGAGAATTAAAGATTGGGAGTTGGCACTTCCTCCTTCCTTAAAGCTTGCCTATCTTCCCCGTCCTGGAATGGTGCGCCTGCGCCTCTCCGCTGCCGGAACCCATAGAGCGGCTCTGGAGGCACAGGTGATGGCTCAAGTGCATAAATTAGAGGCGTTGATCCCTGAGTTGATCATCGGCTTCAACCAGGACACTATGGAGACGCTGGTGAAGAGACTTCTTGTGCAGCAGGGGAAGAGTGTCGCCTTTGCCGAAAGTTGTACCGGAGGTTACCTTACCCATTTGATGACCTCGCTGCCGGGAGCGTCGCAGTGTGTGTATGGAAGCGTGGTTGCCTATAGTGACCACTTGAAGGAAAAACTGTTGGGCGTTTCATCGCAAGACCTTGCGGCCCACGGTGCCGTGAGTGAGCCGGTGGTGAGCCGCATGGCACAGGGTGTTAGAGAGATTACCGGAAGCGATTATGGCGTCGCGACCTCCGGTATCGCCGGTCCCGACGGAGGAACAGATGAAAAGCCGGTGGGAACTGTGTGGATCGCAATTGCAGATGCCCATAAAACGTATGTCTTTCCCAACCTCTTTTCCGGGAATAGGGAAAAGGTGATGATACAATCTTCCGTGAAAGCGTTGAATGAGTTGAGAAAGCTCCTCTTGAAGAAAAAATAGGGATACCCCCTTGTATTTCTGAAAAATAATACCTTATTTTGCACTCCATTTTAGAAAAACGATTAATACTATAGAGCGATGTCACGTATTTGTCAGATAACAGGAAAGAAAGTGATAACAGGAAATAATGTTTCTCACTCGCACATCCGTACTAAAAGAAAATTCTACCCGAATTTGCAAACCAAGAAGTTTTATATTCCTGAAGAGGATAAGTGGATCACCTTGAAAGTCTCGGCTGCAGCTATCCGTACGATTGATAAAAATGGCATCTCCGCTGTGCTGAAGGAAGCAAGAGCCAAAGGGCATCTGGAGTAGAATCTTCTTTCAAACGATAAGGTGGCTTTCTCCGTCAAGGTGAAGGCCTTTTTTTGTTTATATCCCCCATTAGAGGCTGTACAGAAAGTCCGACTTCTTCGTTACGCTTGTCTTCAAAATGGTCATTTACCCTGGTAAACTCACCTATTTCAGCCTTCGCAAGCCTCGAATTCGACCTTTCTATACAGCCTCTTCTCAAAACGCTGACTTTATGGACAAACACCCTTAGCGCTGTCCATAAAGTCCAACTTCTTCGTTACGCTTGTCTTCCAAAGGGTCATTTACCTCGGTAAACTCACCTGTATTCAGCTTTCGTAAGCTTCAAATCTGAGCTTTTTATACAGACGCTGCTCAAAACGCTGACTTTATAGACAGATATGAATCCAACTCAAATAAGCGAACTCTTTCAGAACCTCCCTCTGTGAAACAATGCCGTAATTTTTGAAGGTTTTCTTTTACGTGTGAGATCATTAACGTTTTTTAGGAGGAGAGTCTCGGGAGAATACAATACCTTTGCAACAGTATGATAAAGCGATGCGGTTTTTTCCTCTTTTGGGTGGTGCTTGGAGGTGTGCTCAGTGAGGGATGGGCTCAGTCATTGAGCTGGGATTCCTCTTCTGATGGTGACTTGGTGCAGTTCTCAGGGGTTGTGGTAACCGCAGATAGTCTTCACCCCGTCCCTTTTACTACCATCTTCATCACCAATAGGGGGCGAGGAACCATTGCCGATTATGCCGGTTTCTTCTCTTTTGTGGCGATAAAAAGGGATACAGTGCAGTTTTCTGCTGTGGGGTTTAAGGATGTGACATTCGTGATTCCCGATACCATCCGGGAAAATCGCTATTCGTTGATACAAGTGATGTCGTCGGATACAATATTATTGTCTCAAGCCGTTATATATCCATGGCCATCCAAAGAGCAGTTTCGAGAGGCCTTTGTGAACCTGGAGGTTCCCGATGATGATTATGAGATTGCCCGGAAGAACCTGGAACAATCAGCGTTGATTGCGCGAGCCGAAGCTTATCAGATGGATGGTAGTATGAATTATAAAAATTATATAAATCAGGTAACTCGTAAGCTCTATTATGCCGGTCAACCACAACCCATTTCGCTGCTGAACCCTTTTGCCTGGGCTCAGTTTATCAAGGCTTGGAAAAATGGGGAGTTTAAACGAAAATCGGATAAATACCAAGAGGTGAAGAAGTCGGATAAATGGGAAGAGTGGGAGCGGCCTGACCAATGGATGGAAGATTAAAAAATGAAAAGGATACTGGTTTTTATCACTCTTCTCTGGGGCCTGACAGGAGTGGCTCAGAAGGCAACGCTTTATGGTGTGGTCACCGATAGGGAGGGAACCCCTTTAGAACTGGTTAATGTCTCTATCCCTGGATTTCCGGAAGGAGCCTCCACCAACCTGTCTGGATACTATGAGTTCCAACTCCCGGCGAATCAATCGTTGCAGGTAGTCGCCTCTTTTATCGGTTATGCCCCCCAAAAGTTCTTGGTGAAACTCGCCCCGGGAGAACGAAAAAAACAGGATTTTCAATTGACCCCGGAGGTCCAAAACCTTCCCGATGTGGTTATTGAAGATACCCGGATTCGCCACTCCACCTTGGAGCGCATTAATCCTAAGGATGTAAAACTGATCCCTAGCCCATCGGGAGCCGTAGAGTCGGTGGTGAAGACCCTCCCCGGTGTGGCTTCCAATAACGAGTTGAGCTCCCAGTATTCCGTGCGTGGTGGTAACTTCGATGAAAACCTGGTCTATGTGAATGATATTGAGATCTATCGCCCCTTCTTAGTGAGTTCGGGGCAGCAGGAAGGGCTCTCCTTTCTTAATCCGGCATTGGTCTCTTCCATTAGTTTCTCCGGCGGGGGATTCGGGGCAAAATATGGCGATAAGATGGCCTCTGTACTGGACATCACCTATAAGCGGCCCCTGAAATTTGCTGCCTCTTTTGATATGAGCCTTTTGGGAGGCTCCGGACACCTGGAGGGAACCTCTAAAAATAGAAAGTTCTCCTACCTTGTCGGATTGCGCCATAAAGCCAATCAGTATCTCCTGAAAGGCTTGGATACAAAGGGCGATTATAAGCCCTCCTTTAGTGATGTGCAGGGGCTCTTCTCTTACCGGCTGACCGATGCATGGAACCTCTCTTTTCTGGGAAACTTCGCGAGAAATAGATACCTTTTTATTCCTAAAGTTCGTGAAACAGATTATGGAGCCCTTATGGAAGCCTATCGGCTTACCGTCTACTATGATGGACAAGAATTGGACTCTTATCAAGGAGGGATGGGGGCCTTTACCGCTACCTATCAGCCGCACGAAGATCTGATGCTGAAATTTATTGCTTCCGCGTATCAAGCGGTGGAGCAGGAAACGTATGATTTGCAAGGACAATATTGGATCGGATTGTTGGAAAATGACTTGGGAGCCGATGATAGCGAGTTCGACCAAGTGGTACAGACCATCGGTGTGGGAACTTTCCTGAATCATGCGCGTAACTATTTGTCAACGAGGGTGCTTTCATTGCAACATCGAGGAACCTTTTTGTGGGGGAAGCATCTCATTTCATGGGGGACAAACTTCCAACATGAATACTTTGATGACCATTTGAGTGAATGGGCACTGATCGATTCGGCCGGATATACCCTTCCCCGTCCCCCCGACTCCATCGGTTATGTGAATCCTGTGGTACAGCCCTTTACCCCCTTGAATATGGATGAGGTAGTGAAAGGCTCTCACCTGGTTGAGGTGAATCGTTTTACCGCTTTTTTCCAGGATAACTGGACCCTCTCCCATGCAAAAAATCCGGAATGGGTGCTCTCTTACGGTATTCGAATGAATTACCGTGATCTGAGTGGAGAGCTCCTTCTGAGTCCTCGGGCTACGCTCTCGTATCATCCTCAACGAAAAAAAGATATTGTCTTTCGTTTCTCTTCCGGTTGGTACTATCAACCTCCATTTTATCGTGAAATGCGCGACCGATCAGGACTCCTCTTTCCTCGGATGAAAGCCCAACGCTCTATCCATTTTGTGGCCGGAGCCGATTGGAATTTTCGGGCATGGAATAGACCTTTTAAGTTTATTACGGAACTCTATTATAAGAAGTTGAATAACCTGGTGCCCTATAAAGTGGATAATGTGAGTATTCGGTACCTTGCGGATCAGGTGGCTCATGGATATAGTGCGGGGGTGGACTTTAAAGTGTTGGGTGAGTTTGTGCGAGGGGTAGACTCCTGGATGACCCTCTCCATCCTAAAAACGGCAGAGGATATCGAGGGTGATTTTTACCTGAATAAAGAGGGAGAACGTGTGGAACCCGGCTATATCGCGCGCCCCACCGATCAACGGGTGAATTTAAGCATATTCTTCCAGGACTATATCCCCCGAAGACCCACGTGGAAAATGCAACTTAACCTTCACTTTGGTACGGGAATCCCCTATGGACCATCGAAGGCACAACGTTATCAGGATATCTTGAGAATGCCTCCCTATCGCCGGGTGGATATCGGATTCTCCAAGCTGATTAAGGGGGAGAATACCCTTGTGAAGAACTCCTTCTTTCAGCCCTTTAAAGAGATATGGGTCACTGCCGAGGTGCTCAATATCCTCCAGGTTAGTAATACCGCCAGCTATTTGTGGGTTAAGGATATCTACGGACGTCAATGGCCCGTTCCCAACTACCTTACTCCCCTACAGGTTAATGTGAGGCTTATGGTCTCTTTTTAATGAAAGTAGTCGCCTTTTTGCAGGTTCCGGTAACAAAAGAACCTCGAGGAGAAGGTTAAGTCCTACTTTAGAATAACTCCAAGATTCTGCTTTCCGTCAATCTTAATCACCACCGGATCATCGAAACGGACATGTCTAAGGAATTTGTCCTCGTATACCGCAGGCTGTTTGTTGAGGTAGGCGAGGTCATAACTTCCATCCTCAATGAAGGGGTTGATGGTGAAATAACCCACTCGGAAAGAGGTGAGGTTTTGGAAGAAGTGCGTCCCTTGACTGGGATCAATGCGGTACTCCTTGAGCCCTGACTCCACAATGACCCTGGCGGCACTTATCTCAGGCCACTTTACGGGAATCCCTAACCAAGGGTCACTGCTGCCCCAACGTCCCGGACCAATGAGAATGTAATTCTTTCCACTTTGTAAGAAGGTTTCGTTGATGCGGCTTACATGCGCTACTGTCTCCCTGTTCTTTGCCGGATCAAAAGACTCCGGTTTGATATAAACAATATCGTGTATGGTATTGATAATTCCATTCCCTAAGGCTGATTTACAGGTGATAATCGCTTGTTCGGGGGAGATCCTGGAGATATCTTCTTCCAAGGTCTCCTTGTTGCTCACAATGGGTCGGATCTGAAGAAGATTAAAGATGATATTTCCCTCCTTATTGGGATTCAAATCCACCGCAAACTCAATCTCAATGGGCTTGTTGATCTCCTGTTGGCCAATGGTTAATGAGGTTTTGATGATCTCGGCAAGGGGGAATTTCCCGTGGCTAAGGATGCTGGAGAAGGTGACCAACGGTTTGCCATTATCATGTTTTCCTACTCGTAACATTCTACTATGATAGTCGTAGGTGGAGACCACATACCTCATTAGTTTGTCTTCGCTTGCGTCATTGATGGGATAATCCACAATATTGATTCCGTCGTCCGTAGAGGTAATGAACTGTTGCGGATCAAGATCTAGTGCGGCAAAGGTGTTTTGAGTCTCTCGTAATGCAAGTTCCGGAGTAGAGGTCTGAAGAACCTTTTTCGGGTATTGAGGAGAAAAACGGAGGGTCTGCCCCCCATCGACGATATGTTTTCCTAATCCATATGCAATATTGGCAATACCATCTTCAGGCCTCTCTGGTTCAATGGGGTAGAAGTTGATGGATCGTGCAACTCCGGAGAGGGTGGGATAAAACCGGTTTCCGTGTGCTTCTCCACACACCGCTTGCAAAACTACCGCCATCTTCTCTTCATCAATAATGTTGGAGGTGGCCATCATATAGGCTTTGCTACTCTTGTAAAAGGAGGAGGCATAAACACTCTTTATGGCATTACCAATCATCTCCGTCATCTGTTTGTCATCATCCATCCATGGAACCATATAGGTACTGTATATTCCTGCAAATGGTTGGTAATGTGAGTCTTCCAGGAGTGATGAGCTGCGTACAGCCACCGGCTTCTTCACCACACTAATGAAGGAATATAGGTCTTCATAAATACGAAAAGGTAATCGTGCTTTGATGAACTTTGCTAAAATCGCTTCATCACTTTGATCTGATAAGGCAATGGGGTAAAGGTCATTCTCCTCCATAAATTGATCAAAGATGTCAGTGCATAAGACCACCGTGTGGGGAATGCGTACTTGAACTCCCTCAAAGGCGTTGAAGGCCGTATTTCGTTTGATGAGGTTATCTAAAAAGGCTAACCCTCTCGCTTTTCCTCCAATACTTCCATCTCCAATTCGGGAGAAGGTAAGATATTCATCAAAGTGGTCAGCACTGAATTGGGCAATGACCCCTTTGGCTTTGGTATAGCGATAGGCTGCAATGGCATCAAACATGAATTGGCGCATCTCGTCCAGGCCGGAGAAATCTCCCGGGATAAGATCCTTATATAGCGCCGCAATGGGAAATAAAGCCCTTGCATTGAGCCATTTGGAGAAGTCGTTGCGATGTACATGGTATTCGAGAACTTCATCCGGAACCTGGAAGATTTTCTGCTGCAGTGTCCTGAGGTTAGCTGCCCTGTCAATGGGGCTGAGGGTGTGTGGGTCTGTGAAAAGAAAGTCTCCGAAAGCAAGGTGTTTATTCATGAACTTGCGCAACTCAAGCGATAAGGTCTTGCTGTTTTTGTCCAGAAAACCTGCTTCAAGTTGTTGCGCAAGAAGTCTGTTTTTGATCTCCGAAGATTGCATTAACACCGGCATAAAGGTGTCGTCTTTCCGTACTCTTTCCACCAGTTTAACCCCTGCCTCGGGGTCAATCTCACCGTTTCGCTTGTACCTTACATCCGTAATGATACCAAGCATATGGTGTTTGTATTTTTCATAATAAGAGATCGCATCCTCCCAGTTGGTGGCAAGGATGATCTTTGGCCTTCCCCGCATTCTGAGCATCCGTTGATGCTCATTTAACCCCTCCGTCATAAAAGCTTGCGATTGCTTGAAGATGATTTTGTAGATGTTGGGTAAGTAGGAGGAGTAGAAGCGAATGGAATCCTCTACCAATAGGATCGTTTGCACCCCTGTCTTGTTGACATCGTACTCCAGATTCATTTTATCTTCAATGAGTTTGATGATTGCAAGAAGAAGGTCTGAGTTTCCCAGCCAGGAAAAAACGTAGTCAATCAATTTAAGATCCTTTTGATTAACCCTCATAATTACCTCCCTGCTGAAAGGGGTGAGTACAACCATTGGCTTATCAGGATACCGCCTTTTTACCTTTTCTGCCATGTCAAAGGTATCCTTCTCTCCTGCACTGTACATGGTGATGACCAAATCAATCTGTTGTTTTTCAAGGATCTCAAAAGCCTCCTTCTCCGAGGGCGTCTGGATAAACTGAGGAGGATACCGAAGATTTAAGGCCGTATACTCATTGAAGATCTGTTCGTCAATGCGGCCGTCTCCTTCCAATACAAAGGTGTCATATTGACTGGCAATGAGTAAGACATGGTAGATGCGTTTTCGCATTAAAGAATGAAATGCCGTATCGGTAAAATCCACCTTTTTACCCCGTACTGCTTTATAGTTTAGAAACATAGTATGTCGTTTTTGATGTTGCAAGGTAATAAAAAAACCACCTCCGGAAGGAGATGGTTTTAGATTATTTCTATCTAGTTGTCGTAAACGGTAACTTGCAAAAAGAGCTTGACAAACTTGTCGAAAGCCTCAGAAAGATACGCCACAAACACCGGCTAGCAAAAGATGCTCCCCATGAGATAAGATCTTTTTCCGGGAAGCCTTTTGTTCCGTAGCGTTCGACTACAGTCCTAATTTTTTCTTCACCAAGGGCATGATATCATCCGAAGGTTCCGCATAGAGAAGAAGTCCCTCTGTGCTGTTGAAAATGTAGGTGTATCCTTTCTCTTTGGCTACGGCCTCAACCGCTTCACGTGCTCGTTGAATAAGCGGAGCTGTAAGTTCAGCCTCTTTCTTTCCAAGTTTCTCTTGCGCAGTGTATTGGAATGCCTCAATTCTCTTTTGAAGATCCAGGATCTCTTTCTCCTTTATTTCACGAGCAATATCAGACATGGTCGGCGAATCTTGTTGATAACTCATCAGTTTTGACTCATACTCTCCTTGCATGGTGGTGAATTGATTCTGAATGTCCTGAGCATAAGCTTCGTAAATGATTTTTACGGTATCCTGTCCCGGAACCAATGCGTAGAGTGCTGCAAAGTCAACATGACCAAATTTCGTCTTATTTTGTGCGTTGGCATTGATAGAACCTGTCAAAACAAGAACTGCAACAATAAAAATTTTAAAAAAGTTGTTCATCTCTTTCATGTATTAATAAGTCGGGCAAATTTAAATAATTTTCCAATGAATAAGCAAAGGTTATGATTCTTTAACAATTAGTAGGAATAGCCTAATTCATCAAGTACCTCGTCACTAATGTCATACCGTGCATTTACATACATGATGGTGGTGCTTCCTGCTTTGTCAAAAACCATTCCGTAGTTGTTTGCTGTTGAGATGGCCTCTATGGCATTGTAGACCTTTTCCTGAATAGGTTTAACCAACTCCTGACGCTTTTTGAAGAGTTCTCCGTTTTGTCCAAAATACTTCTTCTGGAGATTCTTGGCCTTTTTCTCCATTTGGATAATCTCCTCTTCTCTTTTCTGTTTCATCTCCTCAGGAAGGAGAACTGCATCTGCCTGGTATTTCTTGTAGGCCGCATCAATTTCACTGAATTTCTTCTCAATTTCTTGTTGCCACTGTGCGGCAAGGTCGTCAATTTGTGCTTGTGCATCCTTGTAATCGGGGATATTTTTCAGGATATAGTCCGTATCCACATAAGCGAACTTCTGAGCGTTGGAGATTCCCATGGTTCCAAGGACAAGCGCAATAATAAGCATTAATTTTTTCATGTTTTTCCTCCTAAATATGTTTCGAGTGTTGAAAATATCAAATTTTGTACCAAAGTAAGTTTAATCGATGGAACCGTTGATAGAGAAGTGGAATTGACCTTTGTTGGCCGAGGGTAAACCCGGAACATCATCAAATCCGTACCCCCAGTCTAAGCCTAGTACGCCAAACATGGGAAGGAAGATACGAACACCAAACCCTGCCGACCGATAGAGGTCAAATGGATCAAAGTTGGAAAATTTTAGCCAGGAGTTTCCCGCCTCCAGGAAGGTGAGGGCATAGATAGTCGCTGATGGATTGAGGGATAGTGGATAGCGGAGCTCAATGGTGTTTTTGTTGTAGATGGTGCCTCCAAGGTTCTTACTGAAATAGTAGAGCGGTGTTAGGCTTTCATTGCTATATCCGCGCATACCTACGATCTGTCGGCCATCAAAATTATTGTAACTGCTTAGTCCATCCCCTCCCAGGTAGTACCGTTGGAAGGGGGTGATTCCGATGTCTGTGTTGTATGATCCTAAGAAACCGTATTTGAGTCGCGCCATAATCACGAGATCTCCTGCAATCTTTTGATAGAAGGTGGTTTTGAAATCCCATTTATGAAACTCAATCCATTTGTACTTCTCCGTATCATCCATGGTTGTGTAGTCCTTTTGTGAGAAAAGAGAGTAGGGCGGTGTAACCTCCAACCCCCAACTTATCTCAGATCCCCTACGGGGATAGATAGCAGCATCCACGGAATTACGGCTTAGGCTGATGCCGTAACTAAGGCTGTTGTATTTTCCGTTCCCATTTCCAAAGGCGAAGATTCCCGAGTAATTGTCCAGACTGTAGCGCATCATATTGATATTCTGGTACAGAATAAAGAAGTCGTCGGGCCACTGTAGCCTTTTTCCTAAGCCAAAGGATAGGCTGTTAATGCTCAACCCCCGGTATTTTGCATCTTTTCTGGAGATACCATTGGAAAAGAGGGAGTAATAGTAGGTTACACTAAAGGCATTGGGGCGCTTGCCTCCAAGCCATGGCTCCGTGAATGAGGTGGTGAGACTGATAAAACCGGTGCCGTAGGAGGAGGCTCGTATGCTGAACTTCTGTCCATCTCCGGTGGGAATGGGACGCCAGGCCTTTTTCTTAAAAATATTCTTTGCCGAAAAGTTATTGAAGGAGACGCCAATGGTTCCAATAATCCTGTTGTAACCCCATCCTCCTGATAGCTCCACCTGATCGGAACTGGTCTCCTCTACAAGATAGTCGATATCTACGGTTCCATCTGCAGGGTTGGGGATGGGTTTGGGGTTGAGGGTCTCCGCATTGAAATATTGAAGATTCGCCAACTCCCTGGTGGTGCGGATAATCTTCGAACGGGAAAAAAGATCCCCCGGACGTGTCCTTACTTCACGGATAATTACATGATCGTTGGTGCGGGTGTTCCCTTGGATGGCCACTTCATTTACGGTGGCTTGTTTCCCCTCCTGAATCTGTAACTCTAAGTCAATGCTGTCATTCTCAACCCGTACTTCCACGGGGTTTACCTGGAAGAAGAGATAACCATCATCCATGTATAACGAGTAGATATCCATTCCGTTGGGGTTGAAACTTAGGTTGGTGTCCAGCTCATCCTGATTATAGACATCGCCCTTCTTGATCTTCAGAATGGAGTTGAGTGTCTCCGTATCGTATTTGGTATTTCCCACCCAGTTGATATTTCCAAAGTAGTACTTCTTTCCTTCACTAACACTGATATCAAGCCCAATGCTGTTTTCGCTATAGGGATAGATGGTATCGCTGAGAATCTTGAAGTCGCGATAACCCATGGCATTATATTTCCGAATGAGAAGCTGTTTATCTTCTTGAAATTTTTTCTCAATGAATTTGGATCCTTTAAAGATCCGTAGCCGGACATTGTCGGTGGAGTAGTTTACCAGGACGGAGAGAATTTTTCCCATGTCAAATGAGGGCGCTGCCTTTACCGTAGTCAGAAAGAGGGTGTCTAAGTAGGTAAGTGGTGTAAAGTGTCCCCGTTCCTTGGTCTCCTTGAGTGCCATTTTGGCTTTACTGTCTCGGAGATTGTGATTTCCCTTAAAATGGATATGGTGAATTCGCACTCTTTTCTTCTTATCAACATGGATGGTGAGAATACCGGAGTTTACCTCATTTGTATCCCGTACCTGGTCAATGGTGACCTCAGCGTTAAGGTAACCTTTCTCTGTATAGTAATTTGTAATGCGATTTTTAGTTCGGACGATAAGGTTGTCGGTAATCACATCCCCCCGGATGATATTGATCTCATCCCTGAGGTTATCGGCTTCGGATTTTTTTACCCCTTTAATGGCAAACTTAGAGAGTCTTGGACGCTCAACAAGTGAAATAGTTAAGAAAATTTGATCCTCCACAATGTGGGTTGCCGATATTTGTATATCCTCAAAAAGGCCTTGATCCCAAAGATTTTCGATGGCTCGTGTCACCTCTTCTCCCGGGATTTGCAACTCCATGCCCACCGATAATCCGGAGACCATTTTTAGTACGTTCTCATCCAGGTACTGCACGCCACTAATGGTGATCCCCCCCAAGAGATATTTTTTGGGTGACATATAGTCGATTTCATTGAGGTCATCACTAAGGGTTACCTGTCCAAAAAGGAGGGTCGTTCCCAGGAAGAAGAGGGTAAGCAGGGTAGAGATATAGTGTTTCATGAATTGTGATTTGCGAGCTGTTCACTGGTTTTTCCAAACCTTCTTTCTCTATGTTGGAAGTTGATGATGGCGTTAAAAAAATCTTCTTTTCGAATGTCCGGCCATAGTCGTTCGGTGAAGTAGAGCTCCGAATAGGCAATTTGCCAAAGAAGGAAGTTGCTTATTCGTTGTTCTCCACTGGTCCTAATGAGCAGTTCCGGATCCGGAAAGTTTTTGGTTTCAAGATATTGACTAATGGTCTCTTCCGAGATCATTGCTGTGGAGAGGACCCCTTTTTTAACATCCGAGGCAATTGCTTTGACCATTTGGGTGAGTTCCCAACGGCCGCTGTAGGAGAGGGCTAAGTTCAGGGTAAGTCCCGTATTCGCCTTCGTCTCCTCCATGGCGTTAAGGAGGTTTTTATGGGTCTCCTCGCCAAGGCTGGTGATGTCGCCAATGGCATAGAGTCGGATCTGGTTTTTTTGCAAGGTTTCCAACTCCTTATGAATGGATTCAGCCAATAGCCTCATTAAGGCCGTAACCTCCTCCTTGGGGCGATTCCAGTTTTCCGTTGAAAAAGCGTAAAGGGAGAGGTATTTTACGCCAATTTCAGCTGCAGCCTCAGCACACGCTCTCACCGGAATAACCCCATGTTCATGGCCATAGTTACGCGACCGTCCCTGTTGTAAGGCCCAACGTCCATTGCCATCCATGATGATAGCTACATGCGTCGGTACGTTGTTCAGGTCGATCTGTTTTTTTAAATCCATAGGTTGGGGTTGGTTTTTAGTAATATCCTTTGCGGTTTTCAAAAGTAGTACAACGCTTGGCATCCTTCAAACGCAAGGAGTAGGTGAGTGTTAAGCCTGCGAAAGAGTACCAATCATTGTTTTTTGAATCGCTGAGTTGACGCTGATCCGGGGTTTTATGCGGTAAATTATCAATCTTGTCAGTCAGTGTTTTTCGGTATCCCCACTCTCCCCCCAGGCACAGCCATTTGTTAAGACTCATTTTAAATCCTAACCCAAAGGGCATAGCGGGTGTTACCAATTGAAAAGAGGGATCCATGCTACTGCTCTCTCCTCGCTCAAAGAGCACGGCTAAGCCGCAAAAAAGGTAGGTTGAAAAGACGTTGTGGGTCCCTCCTGTGATGTAGGGAAGCATATTAACCTCAACCTGTGCGGATGCTTCATCGAAAGTGCTTTGAAAAGACCAGTTGCGTTCCGGCGTGTTGCCATGGTAACGATCGTTGCCCGAGAGCTTTCCGTGTAAATAGGCTACCCGTACGGTCCAACGCTGTGTGAAGTTATAACGGTATAGCGCTCCATAAGCTACATGGGGTGCCGCAAATGGTAAGCCCGGATTGACATCTCCTACGTAATAACTTGTTCCTATCATAGGACCAAACTCCCCTCGCTGCGCTTGTGAAGTGAATGCAATGGCAATGAAAGCAAATAATACAAGTAGTTTTTTCATAGATCAGGGTGCAAAAGTACGCTATTTTTTTACAAATGTGGCCATAGTTAATTTCGTATGTCTAGCCCCCACATCAATTTCTCTCTGATGGTGTTGAAAAATTCTTCGCTCCGGGGGCTTATCATATCGAATGTAACATGATCTCTTTTGAGCATGAAATCCGTCGGTGCATTGAACTCAGCTCTGCGGCTGTCCAACCCTACCATATAGCTCCGCTCTCTTCCGGTGATGTGGATTCGAATGACGCTCTCATCAGGGATAACGATGGGACGAACCGATAAATTGTGCGATGCAATGGGGGTGATCACGAAACAATGACTTCCCGGAGTGATGATTGGACCTCCACAACTCATGGAGTAGGCGGTGGATCCGGTGGCCGTGGCCACAAGAAGACCATCCGCCCAGTAGGTGTTGAGATACTGCTCGTTTACATATACCTTTATGTTGAGCATCACCAACGGGTCGCTCTTGTTAATACTGACCTCGTTGAGTGCATAGTTAATATCCCCAAACGGATTGTCGGCACAGTTTAGGCGAAGCAAAGTCCTCCTGTCTAACGTATAGCCCCCAGCGAAAATCTCATCCAATGCCTTTTGGATGTGATCTTTTGATACAGAAGATAAAAAACCCAGACGTCCCGTGTTAATGCCCAATACCGGTAATTTTCGGTCGTGGACGAAAGGAAGCGTCCCCAACATGGTGCCATCACCACCAATGCTCAACAGAAATGAAGTGTCGGTGGGGATATCCTCTTTCCCATGAAAGCAGTGGGGCTCCTTCAAAAAGGTGAGATGTTCACGGATACTTTTGTAAAAGGGTGCATACACCGTCAAGGAGGCATTTGAAGATTCGAGTATCGTTATAAGTTGTTGAATGTGAGTAAGATCTTTCGATTCTAGGCGGGTCCCGAATAGTGCAATTCTCATGGTTTGACAGGTTTGTGATGCAAGGTTACAAATTACTGTAGACTTGGCGGGTTCGTTTAACAAATATTATGACTTCTTCCCTTCGGCCTCTCCTCGTAAAAATAAACAAAGAGGGTATTCTTTGGTTTAGGTAGTAAGAGATACGGAGTAAACTTTCTAGACAGCCTCTTCTCAAAACGCTGACTTTATGGACAGACACTCCTTAGTGTCTCTTTGCAGAGACTAAATTGTGAATGATATTATGGAGCTGAATTATAGACAGTATGGAGATGGTGCTATCCCCTTGATTATTCTTCATGGCCTGTTCGGATTGTCGGATAATTGGGCAGGATATGGTAACCTATTGGGGGCAGATTATACGGTGTATATTCCCGACCTTCGTAACCACGGATTCTCCCCCCACGATCCGATTATGCGTTATGAAGCGATGGCGTCGGATTTGGAGGAATTTATGGAGACTCACGCTATTGTAAATCCATTGTTGATGGGGCATAGCATGGGGGGGAAAGTGGTTTTGCAGTTTGTCAAGGATTTTCCCCACGCCCTTAGAGCGGCTTTGGTGTTAGATATTAGTCCGGTGCGCTATCACCTCCGGCAGGTTCACCTGGATATGGCAACCCTTATGCAGTCGATGGATATGGGGATTTATGCATCGCGTCGTGAGATCCTGGAGGTGGTGCGAGGTGCGATTCAAGGGGAGCGATTGCAGCAGTTTGTGATGAAAAATTTGTACCGCTCCGGGCAAAATACCTTTGGCTGGAAACCCAATGTGGATGCCATCCTGGCATCATTAGAGGATATCTCTGCTGCTATTGAGCCTCCAGAAGCCGTGCCCTCCGTGCCTGTCAAGTTTATTCGAGGGGGTGAGTCCGATTATGTGACCCCTGAGGATGAGGAGATTATTCAAAAATATTGGAGTGATCAGAAGGTAGAATCCATTCCCCATGCCTCCCATTGGATCCATGTGGATGCTCCTGAACCGCTCCTTCGTGCCATAAAGAAATTCTTCGCTTCCTGTTGTGGTTGAGCCGTGCCTACCGGATAGCGTCGGCTGTATAATGATGTCAGCGTTTTGAGAAGAGGCTGTCTAAAAAGAGAAAGGCTACCTTTTTTGGGGGAAGCCTTTCTTGTGGGGGGCATTTGTTGATCTCTTTAGGCGTCCTTAATGCATTTGAATGCCCTGGCCTGAGGGCGATTTAATAACGATCAATGTGGAAACTGATGATGGCCGCTTCTAAGTCAATAAAGATCTTATGGGGTGCCGTGTCAAAGTTTTCGGTGCGGTAGTGTCCTTTGGAGAGCTTGGTAAACCCCTCCATGCTTTTGTCGATGAGGAAGGACTCACTGGTAACTTCACAGCCACTCTCTTTAGGGATGTGGAGTGTGATAGCTGCTGCTCCGGCATCAATCTCCATCTGGAGCTTTTCTGCTCTCTCTCCCAGGGTGAACTCCAGAGAGGAGGCTCCCCCATCGAGGGTGATTTCGCGTACATCAAACGGGCGTAAGTCCATGTTTAGATCGGCTGCTCCCACCTCAAAATCAAGGCTCCATTCTGGTGTTTGGTTCAAGCGCATCACCACTTCGTTGTTGTGATGTTGCTTTTTCCAGTCGATCTCCTTCATTTTTAAGTTGAGGGTTGCCCGATCATTGCTTGTCTTGGAGTCCAGCGTGTAGAGGTCTTCCATGGAAAAGTCACACACCATGAGTTTGTCGGAGGTGCCCACCAGGTCGAAGCTGCCGGCTCCG
This sequence comes from Bacteroidota bacterium, assembly GCA_002748065.1. Lineage (GTDB taxonomy): Bacteria > Bacteroidota > Bacteroidia > Bacteroidales > BM520 > BM520. The sequence goes on along the minus strand of PDRJ01000026.1, from coordinate 36,003 downwards.
ACCTCTAAGTTTAGTTCGGCGTGGGTGACTGTTTCGTCCATGGGGATGGATTTGGAGCCTTCGCGTTGTTCGTAGGCAGAGACCTCCTCCTCGTTGTCGTCATCACGGTGGTTGTAGAATTGGATCGCTGCTCCGTTGTTCTTCCATCGTATTAGGGGTTCATGGCTGCCATATTGGTGGACAAGGATGATGCCCAGAACGATGGCTGCTAAAGAGAGAAGTAGGCGATAAAGGGCTTTTAGGGGAAGTAGCGAGATTCCCCAGATGATGAGGAATACCGGCCAAAACTGCCAGATATCCCGCCAACCAAACCACACAATATCCAGGTTTCGTAAGATGAAGAGGATGCCAAAGACGATAAGGATCATCCCCCAAAATAATTTTCTGTAATTCATAGTGCGCTATCGTGTTTAGGGTGAATAGGGAGGGGGCTCTGCTTGTTGCCTCCTCCATATCATAATGGAGATTCGTTAACATAAAAAGGAAAAAGAGAAAGGAGTGACAAGCCTCTTTTGTGGGCAAAAACACCCCTTTAAACCCCGTTTCTTCTATTTTCTGGAAGATTTGTCCCGATAATTTTCATAGATGAGGATAGCTCCGATCACCACAAGAATGAGCGGCCACAGGTCGCCAAAACTGATGTGGGGGATAAAACGATCCATAAGGAACATACACCCTAGCACAATAAGCATAATACCGGCAATGAGGGTGCCATTGTTCTTTTCCGGGCTCTTTTTGGGGGTGTTGTTTCCGGATGGAGTGCTCTCCATCTCTTCATAAGGTGCATTTTCTGTATTCATCGTATTCGTGTTAAAAGAGGTTGATTTATGAGTTGAATAATTTCTATGATTCTGGGTAAAGTGGGGGAGCTCTTCGGGAACTAAAATCCATAAGATAATGTAGATGAGCAGCCCCCCACCTCCTGCAAAGGTGAGGATGATAAAGAGAATCCGGATGATGACCGGGTCGATCATGAAGTAATTACCCAAACCGCCACAAATCCCTCCAATGACGCGATGCCGGATACTTCTGTAAAATCGTTTGTCTTCCATGATAGTGATTTTTCCTTTATGACGTGGGAAAGGGGATGGGGTTACACGTTTTTCTCGTAGGATAGGCAAAAAAGTAAAAAAAAATACATTCTTTTTTGTTTTTTATTAAAAAGTTTTACTTTTGCAGCGTTGTATTAATTAACCAAACAAACTTTAACTATGAAAAGGATTTTTCACTTTTGCCTAGCAGCGGTGCTACTGGCTGGATTTGGAGCGCCTTTGTTTGCGCAAGATCACAGTGATGATACTGATGATACGCACAATATTGAAATCGTAATACCTGAGATTACGCTGTTGGATATTGAGGCTGAAGGGCAGACCATAACGCTAACCTATGGGTGGCCCACAGCACACCCCAATGGGGAAGCTGGTCTTGAACCCGGGGAAACGGCACAAAGTCAAGATCTATGGTTGAACTACACCTCCCTGAGTGATTTGACAACGAGGAAAGTGACAGTAAAATTAACTGATGGGGCAGTTCCTGCCGGGTTGTCATTGTATGTTACTCCTGGGGCGATCGCCTCTGGACAGGGAACTCTGGGTAACCCTGTGGGTGCTGTGGAGGTTACCTCTGCAGCAACTAATGTAATTACGGGTATTGGTAGTTGTTTTACAGGTAATGGTACTGGTAACGGGAGTAAACTAGTGTACTCTTTGGATGCGGATGACTGGACAACTCTCGTACCTGGTACAACGACAGGCTTGACGGTTACTTATACCTTAACCGATTAGTCGTCGTTTGTTTTTTGAAGTGCAGGGTAACCCTGCAGAGTGGGGGAGAGCCTGTTCTTGTACCTTAGTGACAAAAGCAGGCTTTCTCCTTTTTCTTTTTTTAAGCTGAGTGAGTGATGAAAAGACTGTTATTGGTTCTCTTTTTTTGTTTTTTTGTTGTTTTTGGTGTTGTTGCTTCTGGATTTTTAATAACGAATGGTTTAACCCATGAGTACAGTGTGGAGAGTGGCATGGTTTATAGGGGGAGTATCCAGATGGAGAATCTGACCAAGTCGGTACGGCGTGTAAAGGTGTATATGCGTGATTACCGTTTTTATGCTGCCGGTGAGGTTTTTTATGATGACCCTGAAGAGGAGTTAAATCCCCGCTCCAACGTGGGGTGGATTCACTTTGCTTCCAATTTTATCACCCTGAGTCCCGGCAGTAAAGGTCAGCTGCAGTATGAAATTCGTGTTCCCGATACCTTGACCCGTGGGGGAACCTTTTGGAGCATGGTGATGGTAGAGGGGGTAGATATTGAGGCTTTTGAGAAGCCTGTTGAAGGGGAGGTGCAGGTGCGCTCTTTGATTCGTTATGGGGTGCAGATTGTTACGCATGTGGGTAGTGAGGGAAAGAAAGACCTCGTCTTTGATAACTTTGCATTGAGTTATGATGAGGAGGCACATACACCGTTACTCTCCTTTGATCTGTTGAACACCGGCACCTTGCTCTTGCGTCCGGAGTTGAAGGTGGAGCTGTTTGATGGGAAAGGGGCCTCTGTCGCGTTGGTGGAGGCTGAGAGCCCGAGAATCTATCCTCAACTATCGGTGCGGAATAGCCTGCCCCTTAACGGAGTTACCTCGGGTACATATAAAGCCTTTATTTTGGTGGATACCTCCGATGATGAGGTGTTTGCTACGGAAGTTAATTTGGAGATAAAAGATAAATAAGGATCGTGTACATAAGGAGTTCTTTTTTCCTTTGGTTGCCTCTTCTTCTGTTCGCTGTTTCGTTTTCTCTGTTTGCTCAGGAGGATCATACGATGGGAGAGCAGGGGAGAGGGGTGATTTTGTACACAGATACCCTGCAGGTGGTACCCGGAAGGGTATGCACTGTTGCCATCCCCCTTGCCAACCCCTCCTCCCAAGGCCAAAAGGTTACCTATGAAGTGGGACTGCCCTCCGGTTGGCGTAACTTAACTGCAGAAAAGGAGTTGGTGCTTGAAGGTGAGGGGCAGAAGAATTTACTCCTGCATCTCTATCCCTCTTCCTCGGCGTTGGCAGGGCCTTGTGAGGTGCGGTGTGAGGTGCGTTTTCCGGATCGGGAGGAGCGCTATCTTGTTCTTTGCAAGGTGGAGGAGGTTCACAAGGTGGAGATGACCTTTGGCAAGATGCCTCCCTACCTGAAGGCCGGTGATACCCTTAGGACCACACTGCAAGTGGCGAATGCGGGGAACGTGGAGGAGGATATGCTGGTAATCATCAAAAGAGACGGTGCCCCATCGAAGAAAAAGCGGATGCGGATCAAGCCATTGTCTTCCCAGGTGATGGCGATTCGGGAGGTTACCGATAGAGCAACAGCAAGCCAGGTTTATGAGGGGCTCTATGCCACCGCTTCCCCCGTGAATGGGAAGAAACCGCTTGCTTATGCAAACACGGGTATCAACCTGATTCCGGCTAAAGAGAAGGCCTATGACCTCTATAGGCGCATTCCTTCCCATTTGAGTATAAGCTATGTGGGGAGTTACCGGGATTCCTCTTTCAGAGGGGGGATGCAATTTGAGGCCTGCGGCTCCGGGTATTGGGATAAGAAACAGCAGCATAAATTGCTCTATCGGTTGCGGGGGCCAAACCTTTACAGGATCTCTTCGTTGGGTAATTATGATGAGTACTTCGTCAAGTACCAAGGTCCCTCCATTACGGCCGTATTGGGCGATCATAGCTATGGGATGAGCTTGCTTACAGAGTATGCGCGCCATGGAAGAGGGGGCTCCTTTACTGCCCGTTTCGGGCGTGCCTCAGTGGGGGGGATTTATCTGCACCCCCGCTTTTATCCTCGACTAAAGAGGGAGATAGGGCTCTTTGCCGATTACAATGTTTATAAAGAGAACCGTGTGCGCATTAATTACCTCTACAAAGGGTTTAGAGAGCGTATGGAGAGGGCTCATATCACCAGTGTGCAGGCTTTTTTAACCCCTTGGAAGGATACCCATCTGGAGTTGGAGTATGCCCTCAGTAAACAGGGAGAGAAGAGCGGAAATGCTGCTTCAGCTAAACTCTCTTCCTCTTTCCTGGAAGGGTTGGGGGTAAACGGATACCTCGTCTATGCTCATAAGAATTTCGCAGGCTATTATAACAACTCGTTGCATTATGGTTCAACAGTGGCCTATCGCCTATCGGAAAAGATGAGGGTGAATGCGGGGATCTCCAAAACGGAGTACAATGTGGCCCTCGATACCCTTTTTGTGCAGGCACCGGAGCGAAGAAACAACTTTTTGGGGATCTCCTATCGCCTCAATAAAGCCAACAGCTTCTCCCTGAACTCGGGGTTTCGGTCGGGGAAGGACCGGCTGAAAAAAAAACGGTACGATTATCAAGAGTATTATGGGCGGATAAACTATTATCTTACCACTAAAAAACTTCGCTTGTTCTCTGTATTGGAACTCTCTTTAACGGATAATTTGTTGCTTAGCGACTCCCTCCAAAAGGCCTGGCGACAGCACTTCTCCAGTAATATAACGTACACGGTAGCTCCGCACTTTGAGGTGGGTGGATTTTTCTCTCTGAGCCGCCATAATCGTTACTCCCGGAAGGTGGAGAATTACCTGTTTGCCGGGGCCTCACTGAATGCCAAAGTGGCTCAAAAGACAACGGCATCGCTGCGTCTTCAAAACGCCTTCTCCATTGAAGAGGATTACCGGGATCGGAGCTACCTTAGCTTGGGGCTTTCCCACTACTTTACGCCCCGGCACGAATGGCAGTTTCAGGGGCGTTATGCCACGCCCCGGAAGGAGTTGAACCGAGCGTTTTGGGAGTTTCGGACAGCGTATCGCTACCACTTTGGATTGCCGGTGGGTAGAAAAATAAAACGTTTGGCTACGTTAAAGGGGAGAGTGCATTCCTGTGATGAGGCGTATGTCTCCGCTGAGGGGGTTTTGCTCCATCTTGCGGGGAAGTCTACTTATACCGATCAGGAGGGTAACTTTACCTTCCGGAATATGGAGCCCGGTGACCATTTCCTTTTGGTGGACCCCTCAACTATGGCGATGGATGTGGTGACCGATCCTCCCGGAGCCATAAAGGTTACGCTGGAGGCAGAGGTTGAGAATTTTTGCGCGATTCAACTACTCCAGGGGGCCAGTGTAACGGGAAAGATTGTGATAAAGCAGGATCCTGATAAAGAGCAGGAAAGGTATGAGAAGTCGAAGGCTCTTCGTGAGCTCTCCAAGCCGGATGCGCTTATCCCCGTGCTGGTTGAACTCTATAATGGAGAGGTGAGTCATAAGCGGATTAGTGATCAAAAGGGCAACTTTGAGTTCCAACAGGTTCTCCCGGGAAGGTGGAAACTGAAGATCCACTTCAAAGGGTTGTCCCGAAAGTATGAGATCAAAAAACGGGAGTTTGATCTTGAACTGAAGCCGGGAGAGCATAAAATTATGGAGGTTCCCATTGCCCCCAAAAAAATAAAGATTAACTTTAAGCCGGTAACCTTAGGTGCGGCATCAACCGTAAGATAATAGGGATATGAAGATAAAACCAGTAAGGAGAGGAGTTAATTCTCGGATAGCTTTGCTATGTGGGAGTCTCCTTCTTTGTGCCCTCTCCTCGTTCGCCCAGTCGTATGACGATCATGCTATTTATTTGACGTTGCCTGAAGTGGCGTTAGTTGATATAGAGCCTGATTTACAGACTGTTGTGTTGAATTTAAATACGGTTACAGAGGCAGGAGCTCCGATCACTTCTGTTTCCGATAACAGCAAATGGATCAACTACTCTTCTGCCATCGGGGGAGGAGGCGCTTATCGCGATGTGACCGTCCAGTTGCAGGGAGGGGAAGTACCCCCCGGATTGCAGTTGGCATTGAATGTGGGGCCTGCTGTGGGAGGAGATGGTGCATTGGGACAGATCGGCGGTGGTTTTGTGACCTTGTCCGGCAGCCCGGTTTATGTTATTAAACAGATAAGGGGCGCCTATACGGGGGATGGTGCGAACCATGGACACCAATTAACCTATCGGCTGAAAATTACCAATCTCCAGACCGTCTCGGTGGGAAGCACCAACCTTTCGGTACTCTATACGCTTGTGGATATGTAAATCAGTTAGACCCTTGATATGATGAGAGTATATTGTTTGTTTTTTTTATGGTTTTTTGCGGTCTCTTCACCCGCTCTTGCCCAGCGAGGATCCATCTCTGTTTCTGGGAACTGGGCCACCGGAATCCCCTCCTCTCAACGTGTTCAAGAGGCAGGGTTGGATTATGAAAATATTGAGATAGAGAGCGCGCATAATCAGGTTTACATTGATCTTACTGCAATCTGGGATTGGGAGGTACATGTCCAATGTGATTATAGCAACTTTCTTCCCGGGTGTACCCTCCAGGTTAGAAGAAGGGGGCGTGGAACTTTTTGGTTTATCTATGATGGGATCTCTTACCAGTCTTTAAATACGACGCCTTCTTACTTTTTTCGTGGCTATTTTAACGGAAGTAATGTGCCCATACAGTATAAAATTGTAGGGTCGGTTTCGGTATTGGATGAGGTAAAAACCTACGAGGCTGTGGTGACCTATACCCTCCATGATTAGAGGAAACACCCATGGGAATGATTATGGAGTTGGAAGATGGAAGTCGGAAGTTGGAAGACGGAAGACCGAAGAGGGAAGTTGAGTGACATTTTTTTGTGAACTTTGCCGTATAATCCACGCTAACGGCTAACAACGAAAAGCCAAGAGTTACAAACTATAAACAGATGAATATATGATGCTTTTGGCATGTGTAAAAAGATAAAATGCTGTCCCCGGTGTGGTGGCACATTTGTGTGTGGGGCGAAGGCTCCCTCATGCTGGTGTGAACATCTTGTCATTCCCTCCTCTCTAAGGAAACAACTTGCCCTAACTTATAAGGATTGTGTGTGCGAAAAGTGCTTGCTGGAGATGGGGGCCAGGAGGGGTAAGGTGGTAATGGATTAATTCCGGGCATAAACGCGTTTTGAGATCCCAATGCTTACCTCATAAAGTCCGTAGAGGGGGATAGCTACCATGATCATGCTGAAGATATCCGAAGGGGTAATGAGAGCCGCAACACTGAGAATGATGACCAGCGCCACACGACGCCCTTTTTTCATGAGGGCCGGAGAGAGTAACCCTATTCGTGCCAGGAAAAAGACCACCACGGGAAGTTCGAAGACGAGGCCCACGGCAAAGGAGAGGGAGAGGACCGTGTTGATATAGCTTCTCAGCGTAATGGTGTTTGCAACGGTGCTGCTTATCTCATAAGTGCCCAGAAAGTGGATGGTGAGAGGGACAATGAGGAAGTAACTGAAAAGGGCTCCCGCATAGAATAGCAGGGTGGCAATCAGCACTGCTCCTCGTGAGGAGGCCTTCTCCTCCGGAGAGAGAGCCGGTTTTACAAATCGCCATATCTCCCACAAAACATAAGGAAATGCCATGACCAGGCCAAAGAGGAGACTCATGTACATGTGCGTCATGAATTGCCCCGAAAGGGTGATGTTGATGAGTTGAATGTCCAGATGCTCCATACAGAGCCCCGGCGAGTGGGTCTTTTCTGCCAATTGGCATAACCAACGATTTACCAAAAAGTCGGGGGAGGAGGGGCTCCACAGCACGGTGTCGAAAAGAAACCTTTTCCCCAGAAATGCAAGCACGGAGAAGAGGGCAATGGCAAGAAGACTCCGGAGAATGTGCCATCGCAATATCTCCAGGTGTGCTCCAAAGCTCATCTCTTCCGGCTGTGTTTGTCTGCTCATGGTTGCAAAGATTGTAGGAGATGGTGGCTTTTATGGAAAAAACAGAGAGCTGTCCCCAAAACTTAAAAAACGAAAATCATGTTGGAGTGCATAGGTATAGGCTTGCTTCCATCGCTCTCCCACAAAGGAAGAGACCAGCAGTAGCAGGGTGCTTTTGGGTTGGTGGAAGTTGGTGATAAGGGCATCGGCAAAGTGCCAGGGATAGCCTGGAGCAATCAACAGGTTGGTTTCCCCTTTTAGGTAGTTTAGCTTCTCTTTTTCCATTATTTGCAAGAGTGCCTTTAGGCTCTCTTCTGTGGAGATCCTTCGGTATTTTTCGGTATAGGGATCCCACTGTTTTACGTTGAGATAGGGGGAGGAGGTTTCGCCCAGGTGTAGTTTGGCTCCGTACCAGAAAAGGCTTTCTAAGGTGCGTGCGGTGGTAGTTCCTACCGGGACAATGGGGTGTGTATCTCGTTGTAGGAGGCGGGTGATGGTTTGGCGCGATACCATGATCTGTTCGGTGTGCATGCAGTGCTCGCCAAGGGTGGGGGAGGTGACAGGTCTGAATGTTCCCGCGCCCACGTGAAGGGTGATCTTTTCCTTGGAGATGCCTTGCTTCTCAAGGCTGGCTAACAGTGTTTCCGTAAAGTGTAGGCCGGCAGTGGGGGCGGCTACCGAGCCATCGTTGCGGGCATAGACGGTTTGATAGCGCTCCTGGTCTTCGGGTTCCGCTTCCCGGTGAATATAGGGGGGTAAGGGCATCGTACCAATGGACTCCAACACTCGGCCGAAGGGCATCGTCTCATTATCCCAGTGAAAGGTGATCTCCGAGTATCCTTCGTGCTGTGCTGTGCGTGTCGCTTTTATGGTGAGGGGCCTCCCCTCTACAGAAATCGTTGTCTCTAAAGCTCCTTGTTTCCATCTTCGGGAATTGCCTACCAGGCATTTCCAGGTAACAGGTGAGGGTTGCGAGAAGGCCAACTGCACCTCTGCTACCGGAAGGAGTGGCTCTAGACAGAAGATCTCAATGTGTGCTCCTGATGACTTGGTAAAGTGCATTCTTGCCTGTACCACCTTTGTCTCATTAAAAACCAATGTTGCTTTGGGCGGAAGATGCGCTCCTATGTCAGCGAATGGGACCTGAATATGGTGGCCGGAAGTGCTTACCAAAAGCTTTGAGGTGCCTCGTTCCTTGGGGGGATACCATGCAATACGCTCCGGAGGTAGCGCGTAATCATAATCGGAAATCGTGATCTCCTTGATGGAGGATAGAGGTGCTTTTTTCATCCGTTGAATAGATCAGGAAGTTTGATATGTTTTTCATAGAGATGGAAGATCTTATCCATATCCACCACGTTGACCTTGTCCACCGTATTGGTGGTTTGTCGATACCATACCTCGATGAAGAGGTGGTCGACAATATAGAGGGTGATGTTATAGTAGAGAAAGATTCTATTCAACACCTTTTCTCCCCTCTCAAGAAGAATGGTGAGTTTGTCTGTCTCACTGTAGTGTTCAAATTCGTGTCGGGTCATCATGCGTGATGCAAATTTATAATATATCCTTCTTCTTTTAACAATCTTAGGGGAGTGATGTTGGGGGAAAAGTGTACTTTTGTGTCACATTGGTCGTTTAGTATGATAAAGAGGCATTTCCCCAACATCTTAACATTGTTTAATCTTCTGTGCGGTTTGTCCGCCATTCTGTTTTTAGCTTCAGGAGAGGTGGTTTGGGCCTCCTATATGGTGATGTTGGCCTCTCTGTTTGACCTTTTGGATGGGCTAACTGCTCGCTTGTTGAAGGTCTCTTCTCCTCTCGGTATTCAGTTGGATTCTCTTGCTGATCTGATCTCCTTTGGTGTGGTTCCGGGGTTGATGGTGTATTTTTTGTTAAATGGGCAGCTCGCCTTGCCGGTGAACAATGGGTTTGCTTTGGCTGGGGGATTTTTGCCCCTTTTTGCAGCGATTCGTTTGGCAAAGTTTAATCTGGGAGAAGGCCAGGAGGCTGCCTTTTTTTCCGGTGTTCCTGTTCCTCTTATGGCCTGGTTTTTTGTTTCAATCCCGTTGATTATGGAGGAGTATGGAGCCCCTTGGTTAGCCCATCCTTCGGTGTTGGTTGCTACCTCTCTTCTATTCAGTTTTTTGATGGTGAGTAAGGTTCCTATCATGTCACTGAAGTTTAAAACACTTCGTCTTAAGGAGAATGGCTTTCGCTGGGGGGTTGTGGCTATCGCGGTTTTGTTGGTGCCCTTTTTACATTTTGCGGCTGTTCCTATTGTTATATTTTTAACATTTTTTAGTATCTTTTTTGTGAAAAAGAGATAAGATTTTTGTGGGGAAAACGTTTACCTTTGTGTAGTTCAATGAAGGGAAGAGTATAGGGATAGTTTCGGGTGATAATTTGAGGCCTCCGGGGGTCGTTAAAAGAATAGGGGATGAAAAATCGTTATTATTGGCTTATTGCGCTGGTTTTGTTGGTGGGAGCTATTGTGTGGCTCTTGCAAGATTCTGGTTCTGTGGATAATGAGAGTATTCGCGTTGCTGTTGAACGGGGAGACTTTTTCATAGACGTAGTGACCACAGGAGAGTTGGAAGCTCGGAGTTCGGAGAAGATCCATGGTCCTTCCGGTGCGAGGGATTTTCGTATATGGAACCTGAAAATAGAGGATATTATTCCCGATGGTTCGGTGGTTGATTCCGGGGCGTATATCGCTCGTTTGGACCGATCGGAGTTGTCCAATAGAATTAAAGATGAACAGAGTGGGCTGGAGAAGCTTGAATCGCAGTATATTAAAACAAAGTTGGATACCTCTATGTCATTGCGTGCAGCGCGGGATGAATTGATTAATCTGGAGTTTGCCCTTGAGGAGAAGAAGATTCGACTAGAACAGGCTGTTTATGAGCCGCCTGCTACCATCCGGCAGTATGAGATTGATCTGAATAAGGGAGAACGAGCCTATCTGCAGGCCAAGAAAAATTATCAGTTGAAAAAACAGAAGGCTGAAGCCAATATGCAGGAGGTCTCGGCATCCTTGAACCAGAGTAAACGAAAGTACGAGCGCATGATGCAACTGATGGGGCAGTTTACCATTACCGCTCCCAAATCGGGGATGGTGATCTATAGACGAAGCTGGGACGGTAGCAAGATAGGCGTTGGGGCGACCATCGGTGCGTGGGATCCCGTGGTGGCTGAGTTGCCCGACCTCTCTCAAATGGTCTCCAAAACCTATGTGAATGAGATTGATATAAGTAAAGTAAAAGAGGGCCAGCCGGTGGAGGTGAGCGTGGATGCCTTTCCCGATAAAAAGCTCACCGGGGAGGTGTTTGAAGTGGCTAACATCGGAGAACAGATGAAAAACTCCAATGCGAAAGTGTTTGAAGTGAAGGTGATCGTAAATGAGTTTGACTCAATTCTTCGCCCGGCAATGACCACAAAGAATGTGATTAATACGGCTGTTATTAAGGATGTGTTATACCTTCCTCTTGAAGCGGTACATAGTAACGACTCTATCTCCCTGGTCTATCGTAGTAACTATACAAAACAGGAAGTGAAAGTAGGGGAAAGTAATGATAATCAAGTGATTATATTGGAAGGGCTTCAGGAGGGAGATGAGGTTCTTCTCTCTATTCCTGAAAATAGTGATAAGTATGAATTGATGACCTTGTAGCCTTCTTGCCATGAATTATCAACGTATTTTGTATAATCTCAACATGGCAGTGGAAGCTGTAATGGTGAATAAGTTCCGTTCCATTCTTACCGCTTTGGGGATCATCTTTGGGGTGGCCGCAGTGATTGCGATGCTAGCCATCGGAAGTGGCGCGCAACAGGAGATCCTTGATCAGATGAAGCTGGTGGGGGTAAACAATATTATGATTCGGCCGGTGGATGTGGACGCATTGATGCAGGAAGAGCAAGAGGAAGAGGGGAAGAGTGTACAGACGAAGTATTCTCCGGGGCTTACCCTGGCAGATGTGGCTTCTATTAGGGAGATCCTCCCCACCGTAGAGGCTGTGAGTCCGGAAGTGGTTTATGAGACCTTTCTTATCCGGGGAGGAAAACGTCGTTTGGCAAAACTCGATGGTGTAACACCGGCATTTTTTGAGGTCTTTAATTTGGATATAGGGGAGGGGAATATGTTTAGCCAAGCCCAATTGGAGGAGGGAAAGGCTGTCTGTATCATTGGGTCCTCCCTGAAATCCCGCTTCTTTTCCGATGAAGATCCCATTGGGAAGCACATTAAGTGTGGTGATATTTGGTTGGAAGTGATCGGTGTGTTGAAAAAGGTTCCCCTGGGGAATGCTGCCCATGAAGAGGTGGGGGTGGCCAATTATAATGAAAGCCTTTATGCGCCCATTCAAACGGTGCTGTTGCGCTATAAAGACCGTTCTGTTGTGACCGAGGCCTCCCTCCATGGTGAGAGCCAAACGTCTTTTTCCCATGGCTTTGGAAGGGTTTCTGTCCGTAGTAGTGCCGGAAGTGGGGTGGAAGGGGGAAACCAGTTGAACCGCATTGTGGTGAAGGTTAAGGAGAGCCAACAGTTGAAGGCTACGGCGGCGGTGATTAGGAGAATGTTAAACCGTCGCCATCAGGGAAAAGAGGATGTGGAGATTCGAATTCCTGAGCTGCTGCTTAAACAGGAGCAACGAACCAAAGATATTTTTAATATTGTGCTGGGAGCCATTGCCGGGATATCGCTTATTGTGGGAGGAATTGGTATTATGAATATTATGCTAGCCTCTGTAATGGAACGGATTAAAGAGATTGGAACCCGTCGTGCCATAGGGGCAACGCAGAAAGATATTGTATTTCAATTTTTGGCAGAAGCCATTATTATCTCTGTGATTGGGGGACTTATTGGCGTTGTTTTGGGCATCTTTTTGGCACGTATGATTATGCGATTTACCGATATCCTGACTCTCATCTCTTGGCCTTCAATCTTAATCTCTTTTGGTGTGTCGGCTACCGTGGGGATTCTCTTTGGATATATGCCCGCTCGCAAGGCGGCAAAACAAGATCCCGTTGAGTCATTGCGTCATGATTAACTGTTTGATTACTATGAAGATCCGTTACTTTTTTCTCTTTATAATTGTTTTTTTAGGGGGAAACACCGTCTTTTCACAACAAGATAAAACGGTTTACCTTACGCTTGATGAGGTGATTGCCATTGCCCGTCAACGGGCTCCTGATGCCCTTATTGCAACGCATCGCTACCGTTCCAGCTACTGGCAGTATCGTTACTTTAAAGCAGATTATAAGCCTCAATTGAAGATTGATGGTACGCCCGTTTCGTTTACCAATGCCTACACCTATGTGCAGACTCCGGAGGGAGGTGTTTATGCTCCCTACTATCAGATGTCTTCCGATCTTGGCCTCTCCCTAAGCCAGAAAATTGGCTTTACCGGAGGAAGTGTATCCCTCAAAAGTTCATTGCGTTCGTTGCTGTTTTTTGATGATGATCGGATGGAGTTTATCTCAAATCCCATTGGGATTACCCTTCGTCAGCCTCTCTTTGGATACAATAGCTTTAAGTGGGAGCGTAAGGTGAAACCTATGAAATATAATGAGGCTCGACAACAGTACCTCGAGAGGATGGAGGGCGTGGCAATTACTGCGGCTGACTATTTCTTTAACCTGTTGCTAGCCCAGATGAACGTAAGTATCCAGGAGACGAATCTAGCCAATAATGATACCTTGTATCAGATCGCTAAAGGGCGCTATAAGATGGGAACCATTGCCGAGAATGAGGTGTTGAATATGGAACTTAACTATCTTAGTTCAAGGGCACAACTGGAGCAGGCACAGCTGAACCTGAAGATGCGAATGTTTGATCTGCGCTCCTATTTGCGTATAAAAAAAGAGACTTCCCTTGTGTTGGTTCCTCCTTCGGATATCCCGGATGTGAGTGTGGATGTGACCCGTGCCCTTGAATACGCTTTTGACTATCGTGCGGCTGCCATTGCCTTTGATCGGAGGCTCCTGGAGGCCAATGCGGCAGTGAATAGGGCGAAGATGGAGGGACGTTTTGGTGCCGATCTTATCGCTACCTATGGCCTGAATGGCCGTTCCGATCTTTTAGCAGATGTTTATGAGAACCCCCGTGATCAACAGGCAATCCAGCTTGGCGTGCAGATCCCCATTTTAGATTGGGGAAAGGCCAGGGGAAGAATTCATATGGCTGAGTCCCAACTGGAGTTGGTCCGTACCTCTATCGAGCAGGAGAGAACCGATTTCAACCAGGATATCTACCTGAAGGTGACGCAATTTAATATGCAGCGGAACCAATTGGTGATTGCCGCCAAAAGCGATACGGTGGCCGAACGGAGATATAGCTTTACCAAACAGCGTTACCTGATTGGAACCATTGATATTACCGAGCTTAACAGTGCTATGGCTGACAAGGATACCCGGAAAAAAGGTTATATCTCAGCCTTGCATAGCTATTGGCGTAACTTTTATGAAATAAGAAAACTTACCCTATACGATTTCTTGAAAGATGAGCCGATTAAAGCCGATTTTGATATGCTATTGAACTAAATGGTTTAATTTCTGTTCTTCTAAGAAAATCTTATGGGAATGTTGCTTACCTTTGTGGGCACATTGACCGATTTTAAATAGGGGGGCTTTGGAAGATTTGGCGTTGAGGCTTGTGACGAAGGGAGAAGAGAGCACCGTTTGAGACGGTAAATGCCTGTTCTTACCGGTGGTCACAACCTGGAAGTTTAGATGTTTAGAAGCAACCGTAAATAATTTTAATATGGCAGTATTAGTAGGAAAAAAGGCTCCATTGTTTGAAGCCGATGCCGTGATCAATGGCGGCGAATTTGTTGAGAAATTTTCTCTCGAGCAGTATTTGGGAAAGAAGCATGTGGTCTTCTTCTTTTATCCCTTGGACTTTACCTTTGTTTGTCCAACTGAAATTTTGGCTTTTCAAGAAAAACTTGCGGAATTTGAGGCCAAGAATTGTGCCGTAGTAGGCTGTTCTATCGATTCCAAGTTTTCTCACTGGGCATGGCTCAACACTGAGCTTAAAGATGGTGGAATTAAAGGGGTAAAATTCCCTTTGGTATCTGATCTTTCGAAAGCAATTTCCCAGAATTTTGATGTTCTGGCCGGAGAATATGTGTACAATTCAGAAGATGATGAGATTGATTTTGAGGGGGAAGCAGTTGCTTACAGAGGATTATTCCTGATTGATAAGCAAGGGGTAGTTCGTCATCAGGTGGTGAATGATCTGCCGCTGGGTCGTAGCGTAGAGGAGGCTCTTCGTATGGTAGATGCCCTTCAGTATTTTGAAGAGCACGGAGAGGTTTGTCCCGCCAACTGGAAGCCGGGTGAAGAAGCGATGCAAGCAACCCACGAGGGCGTTGCTCAATACCTTGAGAAAAAGGCCTAATAAATAACTCTTATTGGATCATTTGATAGAACGACATTTCACCAAAAGGTGAAATGTCGTTTTTCTTTAGGGGGTTGGCTCTTCGGACTTGGATTTCTGCCAAAGGGTCTCCATCTCGTCGAGGCTCATCTCATGGAGTACTTTGCCCTTTTTCTTCGCTTGCTCTTCAATGTAAGTGAACCGTTTGATGAATTTCTTGTTGGTCCTCTCTAAGGCATCATCGGGGTTGATGTTTAAGAAACGGGCGTAATTGACAAAGGCGAAAAGTAAATCGCCAAATTCTGCTTCCACTCTCCCGGGATCTGCGCCATTTTTCAACTCCTTTTCCAATTCTAACCGCTCCTCCTCAATTTTCTCTTTCACCTGGTCGATGTGGGGCCAGTCGAAGCCTACACCGCTGGCTTTTTCTTGCATCCGAAAGGCCTTTACCATGGCCGGCATGGACTTGGGAACTCCTGAGAGTACAGATTTCCTACCCTCTTTCATCTTGATGCGCTCCCAATTATCTTTCACCGTTTTTTCATCCTCTGCAACCACATTGCCAAAAATGTGAGGATGCCGATGGATGAGCTTCTCACTAATTCCTGTTAGGACATCGGTGATGTTAAATGCGCTCTTTTCCTCCCCAATCTTCGCATAAAAAACCAGATGTAACATGAGGTCTCCAAGTTCTTTCCTAACCTCATTGAGGTCATTGTCCAGGATGGCATCGGAAAGTTCGTAGGTCTCTTCAATGGTGAGATAACGTAAGCTCTCTAAGGTTTGTTTTTTGTCCCAGGGGCATTTCTCCCTAAGTTCATCCATGATATCCAGTAGTCTTTTAAAGGCTTCTAATCTACGATCCATCTCTTTTTTTTGGCAAAGGTAAACATTCGTACCTTCTTAAATTATATTATTTTTGGTTGTTTGAATTGCTTGTGAAGCGTCATTGGGTAGTAGGATATCGGTTAGTAGCCCTTCTTTTCGTGCTGTTGAGCATGATGTTGAGGAGTTATGGGCAGGGGAGTTGGTTGGATAAACTTCCTGACAATTACTATGTGGAGTCTCGCGTAGGATATGGATTTTTAATCCCTCATCATTTGGAAACGCGTGAATTACAGACACACTTTGTGAGTCATGAAGTTGCTTTGGGATACCTCTCCTATGGGAAGAGTAGATGGGAATATTTGTACGAGTATCCTCGTGTGGGCCTCTCTCTTTGGTTTTCTACCTTTGGTCGGTCGGAATATATTGGTAAAGCGTATGGCTTGCACCCCCATATCTGTTTCCCCTGGTATGGAGATCCAACCTCGCGTCTCTCTTTCCGGCTTGGGGTGGGGGTGGGCTACCTGACAAAGCCCTACGATCCTGTAAGCAATTATAAAAATATTGCCATCGGTTCGTACGTTAATGCGGCAATCAACCTGAAGTTGGAGTATCAACATGCTTTTAGTGAACGATTTGTGTTTAATGGATCGCTGGATTTCCAGCATTTTAGCAACGGGTCGTTAAAAACCCCCAATCATGGATTGAATGGGGTCTCTTGCAGTGTTGGTATGATGTATCATTTGCGAAAGCCTAATCGTTTTGATCGGCGGAAGGTTTTACCGGAACTCTATATGTTTGAGTTTGACGGGAAACGGTTTGCCTATCTTGCTATGACCTCTTACATGGGGGTGAAAGATCAGAGTTATAAACAGGGGGATCGGTTGATGGCTGTGGGTCTCAGTTTGGAGATGATGAAACCGCTAAACTTTAAACATAAACTGGGGGTGGGCCTTGATGTGATTCATTATGTGCCATTGAGTCATGAGATACGCAGCCAACAGTTGACGAAATATGGTCTGTGTGGTGCATGGCACGTGTGGCTTTGGGAGGTCTCTATGGATATGGCTCTTGGATTGGAACTTTTGAATCGTGGCTCGGTGTTTTTGGGAGCCATTTATGAGAAAGCAGCCATCAAATATCATTTTGATAATGGGCTCTATCCCTATTTTGGGATTAAGGCGGTGTACGGAAGAGCCGATTTTATTATGTTTGGAGTGGGGTATAACTTGAAGGTGATTTACTATTAGATGATGAAGTATGTAAATGTATTTTTGTGGTTGAGCGTGATGATCCTTTTTCCGGGATGTGAAAAATCACCTATTGCGCTGAAGTCCTCAGGACCTTACGAAAGGCGGGTCCATACGGTGGGGCAGGCCTCTAATCTGGTGCTTTTGGATGAGGTAGATCTGGTCCTTTCCGATTCTGTGCCTCGTGAGGAGGTGTGGTTATCCGGTGGGAAGTATTTGTTAGATTGGATTTCTACGGAGGTAATATCGGACACCTTGTTTGTTGGGAATGAGAATAGGGCCAATTGGTTGCGCGATTATCGTAAAAGGCCACAGGTTAAGGTGAATGCCCATGCTTATCGCTCGTTTGTGTATGAGGCTGCAGGGGATATCGTCGCTGAGTCGCCCATAAGTCGTGACTCTCTTTCTCTTTTGGTGCAAGGAGGGGGCGGAAGTGTCTCTTTACAATTGCATGTTGGTGTATTAAGGGTTGAAAATACGTTGGGTACCGTCGATATTAACTTGCGGGGAGAGGTGTCTTTAGGCTCTTTATATGGAGGAAGCTATGGGCCCATTTATGCCCAGGATTTGAAGGTAAAGCTTCTGTATATGATGAATGCCGGATTTAGTGATATCCACGTTAGATCCGAGAAGGTCTTTTCAGGAGAGATCCAAAGTAGTGGCAATGTGTATGTATACGGAAAACCGAAAGAGTATGTTGTCTCCTCTTTCGGTTCCGGGCAGTTCATTCGTGTAGAAGAGTAGCCTTGGGGGTGTGAGACGGATAGGTTCCGTCCACGAGCACTCCTGTTTTCCAGGAAATTTAATAAGAGAGGGCGAAGACCACTCGCTGTGTGGAGGGTTTTCCGCTGTAGATGCATTTCCCTTCCTCTTTCTCCCCGTCAATGGGAATCAGGCGAATGGTTGCTTTGGTCTCTTCTTTGATCTTTTGTTCTGTTTCCGGAGTGCCATCCCAGTGTGCCAGAATAAATCCCCTCTTTGTTTTGATAAGCTCCTTGAATTCATCCCAGGTATCCGCTTTTCGGGTGTTGGCTGTTCGGTAGTCCAATGCTTTTTGGAAAAGGTTTTTTTGGATCTCTTCCAAGAGCGCTTCGATATGTTCCACAATGCCCTCTAAAGGGAGGATCTCCTTTTCAAGTGTATCCCGACGAGCCACTTCTACGGTGCCATTTTCCATGTCTCGTGGTCCCATAGCCAAACGGACAGGGACACCTTTAAACTCATATTCATTGAATTTCCATCCTGGTTTGTAGGTGTCACGGTCATCAAATTTAACGGAGATATTTTTTGCTTTTAGCGCGTGAATGATAGGTTGTAGTTTTTCTGTAATGGCTGTCAGTTGCTCCTCTTTGCGATAGATGGGGATGATGGCCACTTGAATGGGTGCCAGGTTGG
Organism: Bacteroidota bacterium; assembly: GCA_002748065.1. Lineage (GTDB taxonomy): Bacteria > Bacteroidota > Bacteroidia > Bacteroidales > BM520 > BM520. Next base: position 17,433 of record PDRJ01000026.1, on the reverse strand, counting down.
GAGGTAATACCAGTCCGTTGTCATCAGAGTGGGTCATGATCAGGGCGCCCATTAACCGGGTAGATACGCCCCAGGAGGTGGCCCATACGTGGGTGAGTTTGTTCTCTTTGTTGAGGTATTGGACATCGAAAGCCTTGGCAAAGTTCTGTCCTAAGAAGTGTGAGGTGCCCGCCTGAAGTGCTTTGCCATCTTGCATGAGTGCTTCAATACAGTAGGTGTCTACGGCTCCGGCAAAACGTTCATTGGGCGATTTTACTCCTTTCAAGACAGGCATTGCCAAGAAGTTCTCCGCAAAGTCTGCATAGACATTCATCATTTGAATGGTTTCGTCAATGGCTTCCTGTTTCGTGGCATGAGCCGTGTGTCCCTCTTGCCAGAGAAATTCGGCGGTACGTAAGAAGATTCGTGTGCGCATCTCCCATCGTACCACATTGGCCCATTGGTTCACCAGGATGGGAAGATCCCGGTAGGATTGGATCCAATTCTTATAGGTGTCCCAAATAATGGTTTCTGAGGTGGGCCGAACGATCAGTTCTTCTTCTAGTTTGGCCTCTTCGTCGACAACAATCCCGTTGTTTTTGGGGTCATTTTTTAATCGATAGTGCGTTACAATTGCGCACTCTTTGGCAAATCCCTCCACGTGATCCGCTTCTCGTGAGAAGAATGATTTGGGTATAAATAGCGGGAAGTAGGCATTGCTGTGCCCCGTATCTTTAAACATCTTGTCCAATATGGCCTGCATCTTTTCCCATATTGCGTACCCGTAAGGTTTGATGACCATACAACCCCGCACAGCGGAGTTTTCAGCCAGATCGGCCTTTACGACCAACTCATTGTACCATTGCGAATAATTTTCATCCCTTGAAGTAAAATCTTTAGCCATTTTCTTATTTGTGGTATAATATTTGTTTGTTTTTTACTGCTTGAAAAGCATACAAAAGTAAATAATAATTTAACAACTATACGTATAGTGATACTATTCAATTTATAGGAGGAAACATTATGAAAAATCTGGCAATTCTAATTTCGTTTATGACAACCTTTCTCTTTATGGGTTGTACTTCAGGGCTCTATAGTTCCGCCGGATATTACGACGACATCTATTACTCCGGTCCTTCCTCTTCGGTGTCAGCTTCCGCTTCAACAACCGATTATCCCGCTGAATATCAGCATTCTTCAAACGATCCCTCCGATTACCCCGTATCGGGGACTGTTGCTGAGGCTGATGGAGATACGTATGTGACCAATAATTATTACGGAGAGGATTATGAGTATGAGGATCACTACGATTATGAGTACGCCTCTCGCCTTCGTCGTTTCCATGATTCCTACTGTTTCAATAGCTATTATCATGATTATTATACCAATATGTACTGGTATAACTATGACCCCTTTTTCTGGGGTACCAGCATCTATTACGGAACTCCTTATAGCCATTTTTATGTAGGGTATGGCTATCCCTATTATGGTTACCGTTGGTATCGTCCTTACCGTTACGGTTGGGGTGGCTGGTATGATCCGTGGTATTCCGGCTCTTATGCCTATGGTTATTCCAATGGGTTTTGGGATGGATATTGGTATGGTTACTATGATGGGCATTATACCCATAATCACTATGGTGGTGAAGGGAATAATCCCTATACCAACAGCAACTATTATGGACAGCGTTATGGTAGAGGAGGCAGCGATGGTACCGTAAGTAATCCTACAGGGGGGCCTCGTAGCGCTTCGCGCGTGAGTGCCGCCACCGGCGGATCTGCCAAGGGAATGGAGATCTCCTCCGATGGAAAAGGATCGCCAAATCCTGTGGCAAGAGGACGTGTTGCAGCTGCCAAGGGAGAAACGATTACTCGTGGGCATAATAGCGCTTCGGTAAGTGCTTCTAATCGGACGAGTCAAGTGCCGGAAAAAAAGCCTCGTATCACGAACAATACAAGAGGTGGTATAAGTGCATCTAATACAACTTCAGGGCGGGGAGGAAGCCAGCCCGGAACCTCTTCCATTAGGACTACGCGCAGTACGCCCTCTTCCGGTTATACGCGTCCCCAATCCTCTTCCACCACCACTACTACAGCGCGTTATAGCAAGCCTCAAAGTTATGAACATCGTGGTACTGTCCGTACTAAGAGCTATGAGTCTCCCTCTGTGAACCGTCCTAGGTCAAGCAACGACTATTCCAAGCCGAACAGCAGGGTCTCTCCCTCCTCTTCTCAACAAAAGAGATACGCTTCTCCTCAGCGTAAGGTGAATTCTTCTTCGAAAGGGGAGAAACGTTACAGTACGCCTTCACGGTCGTCCAATACACGTACATACCGCTCTCCATCATCGGGAAGTCGTAATAATAGTCAGACTTATCGTACTCCCTCAAGAAGTAATAATAGGAGCAGTTCACCCAGGAGTAGTAGCCGTGTGAACTCCTCTTCGAGCAATCGCTCCTCTTCCTATCGTTCTTCTCCTTCAAGGAGTAGCTCTTCTTCCACAAGGAGTAGTAGCCGTTCTTCTTCTCCTCGTTCTTCATCGGGAAGGAGAAGGTAGGTCTCCTGAGTTCTCTGGCCTTTTGCCATTCCATAAGGAGCTCTCCGAAAAAGGAGAGGCCGATGGTTTGGCAACTTATGGAAGAAGGCGTGGAGGTTCTTATAATTTCAATGTGAGTATCGTTTAATGATAAATGGTTTAATGATTAATGGGTAGGGATGGATGTTGTATGCGATATCTCTTCTTCTCCCTCTTTAAAAGGATAAAAATTCATGATGATGTATAAAAATAGTAGCCGACAGTGTATGAATCTGTTTCATTCTCTTCGTCACGGGATGGAGAGGCGTTATGCCGCAGTTTCACTCTCTTATTTTAAACCCCTGGTAGCCATGGTTCTGTTTATGACATGGGTGGGGTGGGCAGAGGCACAGACTTCAGAGGATGCCCTTCGTTATTCAACTTTGAGCTATGGGGTGAGTACCGCACGGAGCCAGGCGATGGCCGGGGCTTTTGGTGCCCTTGGTGCCGATCTTTCAACCCTGTCAACGAATCCAGCGGGCATAGCTGTGTATAAGCGTTCTGTGGTTAGTTTTACTCCCTCTTTGTATGTGGGAGAGGTCACTTCCTCTTACCAAGGGAGCCAGTCTCATGACAACAAGTATAATTTTAACATTGGAAGTGCCGGTTTTGTGGTTGTGGGTAAGCGTCGGAAAAATGAAGCATTGCGGAATTTTCAGTTTGGTTTTGGCGTGAACAGAACCAACAATTTCCACAATCGCATGTTAGCGGAAGGATTTAACCGGGAGAGTTCTATTCGAACCATGTGGGGTGATTATGCCAATACGGAGGGATCTTTGAATCCCTTTGATACGGAATTGGCGGTGAATACCGGGTTGCTCTTTTATGATTCGGTGAGTGGGCAGTATCTGCATGATGTTACCTATGGGGGCTTGCATGAGGGGTATGTGGCTCAGCAGAAGTTTGTGGTTACCTCGGGTTCCATGAATGAGGTTGTGTTTTCCACAGGGCTGAACCTTTATGATAAGCTCTATGTCGGTGCCACGCTGGGTTTGCCTTACCTGCGATACTCCTCCAGTGCTACCTTTGTGGAGGATGACATTCACGACAGCATTCCCTACTTCTCTGCGTTATCGTATAAAGAGGAGCTTACCACTTCCGGCGGGGGATTTAACTTTAAGCTGGGGGTAATCTATAAGCCGGTCTATTGGCTTCGTCTCGGAGGTGCGATTCATACGCCCACCTTCTTCAATGGGATGAGTGACGAGTGGTCTTCGGAGCTCGCTGCTTTTTACGATCGCAACCAAAATGAGGTGGAAAATGCGACGGCCCTTGCTTCGGGATCGTACGATTATGCCCTGCAGACCCCCATGAGGCTTATGGGGAGCGTCGCCGTGGTTATCGGTAAGGTAGGGCTTATTAGCGGCGAATATGCGTATGTGGATTACGCAAAAGCGAAGTTTCGTAGTGAAGACAATGGATTTTATAACGTGAATAAAACCATTGCCAATAGCTATAGGGTCGGGCACAATGTCAAAGTGGGTACAGAGTGGATGGTGATGCCGTTGGTGAAGGTGCGTGCCGGTTATGCCTATTTTGGAAGCCCCTACCTGTCGGAGGTTAATAGTGGCGGGAAACGCCAGATGGTCTCTTTTGGTCTTGGTTTTGGCGATCAGGATTTCTTTGCAAACCTAGCCTTTTCTCACTATTTCTTTGAACGTGAATACTATATGTATAGCAGTGAATACACACAACCTGTACAGAACAAGTACATCTCCAACCAGGCTCTCCTAACCTTAGGTTTTCGATTCTAAGGTTCTTGGGGGCCTATTCATAAAAAAGCCGGAAACAGTGCTCTGTTTTCCGGCTTTTTAGTTATACACTCTTTACGAGGTGCCTATTTTTTTAAGGTGTTGGCTACACTTTCTGAGATTTCATCATCTATGAGGATCCTCCCGCAGTATTCGCATACGATAATTTTCTTGTGAATACGAATATCCAGTTGGCGTTGAGGGGGGATTTTGTTGAAACAACCTCCACAGGCATCGCGCTCTACTTTTACTACGGCCAAGCCATTACGTGCATTCTTGCGGATTCTTTTGTAGGCATGGAGTAAGCGCTCCTCAATATACTCTTGTTGTTCCAGGGACTGTTCTTCCAATCGTTTCTCATCTTTTTCTGTCTCTGCAACGATGGTATCCAGTTCGGAGGTTTTTGCTTCAAGGTCTTTTTTTAACTCTTCAAGCACGCCTGTCGCTTTTGTGATCTCTTCCTCTTTGAGTTTGATGGCCACCGTGTATTCTTTGATACGTTTTTCAGCCAGTTGAATCTCTAAGGTTTGATATTCAATCTCTTTAGAGAGGGAGTCATATTCACGGTTGTTCCGCACATTCATCTGTTGCTCTTCATATTTCTTGATGAGTGTCTGTGCTTCTGTGATGGTATTTTTTTTATCGTTAATTTGTGTTTCAAGGGCATTGGTCTCTTCCTTGAAGTTTGATATCCGTGTTTCTAAACCAACGATTTGGTCTTCAAGATCTTGTACTTCCAGGGGGAGTTCTCCACGAATGATTCTGATTTTGTCAATTTCTGAATCAATTTCTTGAAGGCTATAGAGGGCAATGAGTTTTTTCTCAATGGTTATATCGGCTTCACTCTTAGGTGCACTTTTAGGTGCATTGTCAAGTGCAATAATCTTAGCTTTCACACTTTCCGGTGCCTTCTTTTCTATTTTCTTTGCCATATCAGAATGGGTTTTATATGTCTGTTCTATAAGTATTTAACAGGATTGGTCTCTGTTGAAGAAAGAGAGAGTGCAAAGGTAGGAAATTTTTCTTTAAGAACTTCAAATATAAGCTCTTTAGTGTACTGTTCACTCTCGTAGTGGCCAATATCAGCCACGATAAGTTGTTGTCCTGCCTCAAAATAGTCGTGGTATTTAATATCTCCGGTGATAAAGATATCGGCATTGGCACTGCGGGCCTTGGCGATGAGGAAGGCTCCGGAACCGCCACAGAAAGCGACTTTTTTAATCTTTCGTTGCAGATTGTTGCCGGTGTATTTTATGCAGGGGAGGTTTAGTTTTTCTTTTACGGAGAGGAGAAACTTTTTGGCTTCTTGTGGAGGATTCAAGGTTCCTATCATTCCGGCTCCTACTTCCGGGTTCCTGTTTTTCAGGGAGATGATGTCGAAGGCGACCTCTTCGTAGGGGTGTGCTTTGTGCAGAGCCCGGGTGACTTTATGGGTGAGGAAGGAGGGGAAGAGGGTTTCGATGCGTACCTCTTTCTCCCTGTGGATGTTTCCTTTCTCTCCCACAAAGGGGGTCGCTTTGTCATTGGCACGGAAAGTGCCTTCGCCAAGGGTGTTGAAGGAGCAGCGGTCATAATTCCCCAGCTCTCCGGTCCCTGCTTCAAACAGTGCGTTTCGTACCTTTTCGGCATGGCTTTGGGGAACAAAAGTGACTAATTTGCTCAGTTCACCATGACCCGGAGCAAGGATCTGTAGGTTTGTTAATCCTAAAATCTGGCCAAGTTTTGCATTGACTCCTTGCGCCACGTTATCCAGATTGGTATGGATGGCGTAGATGGCAATATCGTTTTTGATGGCTTTTATGAGGGGGTCTGTAACGGCATTTCCGGGAATGATCCGCTTCAGGCCGTGGAAGATCAGAGGGTGGTGTGCAACGATCAGGTTTGCTCCTAGTGAGAGGGCTTCATCTACCACCTCTTCCGTTACATCCAGCGTGATGAGGACACCCTTGCAGGTTGTTTGGTAGCTTCCGGTGATTAATCCTGCATTATCGTAGCTCTCCTGGTAGGTGGTGGGAGCCAGTTTTTCTAGTACTTCAAAGATTTCTGCATGTTTCATGCTTGATGTTTTTGATCCGGTAGTTAGACTGTTGAGTCCTCTTTTTCAAGAGCAAAGTTAGCATAAAAATAGCGATTAATCGAGCTGGTGGGATAAAACAGGAAGAGAGCTCTCAGAAGAGAGCTCTCTTTATGAAAGGGGAGATTCTTGTAGAATCCCTAGTGTTTATGGATTCGTATGTATCGATAATTCTTTGCCTTATCTGTTATGCGAATGACATAGATACCGGAAGTGTAGGTCTGAAGGTTGATACGTGCACTTCCTGCACAAGGGATCTCTTTTTTTAGAATTTGTCCTTGCAGCGTCATAAGTGTTATGGTGACGGGAGTCTGTTCGGATCCCGGAACGTGAACGGTCACCTTATCCTTTGTGGGATTTGGATATACGGAGGCATGTTTCAGGTTCAGTTTGCCGAGGCCGGTATTTGCCGGCGATAGTAAGGTGATTTGCGATAATCCGTTTATGGTATAGTGTCCGTCGGTAAGTGATGGTTCAGCGGCATAGTCTGCCAGATACTCTTCCTCTCTCATTTGTTGGATATTAAAGCGCTTGATCACGATTGCTTCTCCATCGGATAGGCCCTCTTTCTCTACGGTGGTAGGATCATCGCCGTATACGGCAATTGCGGTAGTGGCGAGCGTATTTAGTTGCACCGAACCTACACATTGTCCCTCTCCGTCGAATGCTCCGATGTAGTCGCCGAGGTTGAACGCTTCGATGGCTGATTTATGGATGGCTATGATATGGGTATTCCCTGTCTCCACGGGCCTATTCCAGTAGGGGCAGTGGTTGTTTTCGTGGTTGGCTGCCGGCGTTGTGATTGCTTTGGCGGCAAGGGGAGCAAAGTTTACGGTAGCAGCCGCTGCCATTTTAATCATATAGGATTCACCCGGGTTAAGGTATTGCAGGGTTTGTACATTCACCGCGGGCCAGTAGACGCCCATTCCATCGATGGATTTGATAATCGTCAGGTTGTTGAGAATTGGCGCAAAGAATCCTGTAACCTCTACGGCCTGATTGGTGAGTACCGGTAGGAGTCCCCAACCCTCTTCCAGGGGCAGTTCTTTCTCGGTATCGGTACCGGTGAAGCTAACTTCTCCGGGGAGATCCATCTTTATCTTATAGCCCTCATAGCTGTTCCAGTTGATAATTTGATTGGTATAACCCGGCCAGTAGGCTAATGATATACTCTTTAGGATGACTAAGTTCTCCACCACCGGTTGGAAGATCACTTCCACCGTATCGTTTTCCGGAACCACATAGGAGGAGATTCCGCTCCATCCATCGCTCAGGTTTACGGTATGTGTGATGGTGCTTGTGGTATAGATAGAGGGTACTACCGTCATTCCGTTGGTGGTATAGACTGATGGGCCGTTGTTGTACACTGCGGTGGCGTAGCGTTCGGTTCCTTTAGCATCATAGAGGTAAAATTTCCATGTAAATGCTTCCCCTTCGGTAAAGCCATCTTTTTCGGGGGTGGTGGCATCATCACCATAGGCTGCAATAATGGGAGAGTCCGGTCCCTGCCATTGGATGGCTCCTCCACACTTCTCGATCCCGTTGTCAAGATAGAATACCCCAATCCAAGAGCCATAGGGCAAGGGTTCTCCATCGATGGTCGGTGCTGTGGACGGAATGGCCAGGGTATGGTTGCTTCCGGTATTCACAAATTCCCACCCGGGAGGCAAGCCCTCATGACTGGCTTCAAAATTCTGATTGGGCTTATCTTCTTGTATGCCATTATTGTAGGGGAAATTTATGTGCGATGGACTGAATAAGTAGTTATCTTTTGAGGGGGTAATGTCTCCATACCAATCAAAGGGTACGGATTGCTGGTAATATCCGGACGCATCCGTATATACGGTATCTACGAGCGCACTTTCCTCTGAGAAACTTATGGTCACCCCTTCAACGGGGACACCGTTTTCAGAAACGACTCCACTTACCCAAAGGCTTGTATCAGACTCTGCTATAAAATCCTGGTCATATAGGGAGGTTGTGATTCCATTGAGAACGATGGAGTCGGGTTCAAAGGAGAAGTGTTCTTTTTCCGGGATGATCCAACCACTCCAACCGCACGGCTTGGATTGGAAATAATCACCTCCCAGTCCACTCTCTATGGTAGTGGTATCCAATGTCTCAGCTGTTACAAAGTGGATGGTTACATATTTCATAGTGGGACCGGTGATGTCGTTCACAGATCCTCCTATATGGATATTTTCTTGCGTTCCGATGAAATCAACTACGGTGTTACCGGTGAGGCCATAAGGGCTAAAATAGTGCGATGGATCGAAATGATAGCACTCTTGTTCGGGTCTTATATCTATGAAAACGCCCTCGGATACCAGGACTTGGTAATACCCATTGGCATTGGTAAATACGGAGTCTTGCGTTCCGTTGATAGATAATACCATTTTTACCCCGGGGATGCCTTCTCCTGTTTCGCTATCTGAAACAGTTCCAGAGAGGGTGTAGAAGGTTTCCGTAACGATGGGGACGGGTTCTGAGAGGCTCGTGGTTCCATCGGCATACACGGATTCAACCCAATAGCAGTAGGTTGTATTGGATAGGAGATCCTGATCAAAAAAGGTTAAATCGGTAATGGTGACCGGGGTCAAGAGGGTTGCACCGGAGAAGGGGGCTCCGATTCCCTGGTTTCTATAGACGTTATAACCTGATTGTCCGGGGATGGTGACGCCGGGAAGGGGAACTTCCCATGTCAGTGTCACCGTATTGCTGTTGGAGGTGGCCTCTACCGAAGAGGGTGGCAGTGGAAGGGGTGTTAGGTCATTGAGGTCGCGTGGTTGAATTTGGAATCCCTCCTCTTGCTTTGAAGGTATGTATTGGGTAATAATTCCGGAGATAGCCACGGGACATGCCGGGATGGTGGTTCCAATGAGGTTGGATCCTAGCTTGAGATAGGCTTTTGTGGTATCGGATCCCGGGCCAATGATGGTATGTCCTCCATGGGAGAAGAGAGCCATTGGGTTCTCAAAGAATGTGGTATCGATGATGGCATATTCGGACTCGTGTTCTTCGCCCAAGTCGGCAGGTTCAAGACTTATGGGGTTGGGTAGTGTAACTCCCGAGGCGATTACCGTCATTTGATGGATGGGGTTTAGCTCCAGCATTCCATGATAATCGATGAGGGTTCCGGTGTAAGTCACTTTATCTCCACGGGCGATGACACCGTTTTGGGCATTTCCATAGGCGGCAAGCCCTGCCGTGGTATCCTGGAAGTGGCGGATACTTGCAAATTCGTCACCATTGGTTATGATTCCCGTTACGGTAACCTCTGAACCTATGGGTAATAACCGGGCTTCAGCGATGGTCATGGGTTCATCCTCCCCTATGCCCACATAGACGTTGTCGATAAAAACCTCAATATCGGTATTTGAGCCATTATGTCCATGGTAGAAACCGAATTTCACGGGGCCGCTGTATGCCGAGAGATTTACGGTATGGGTTTCTCCCCATTCCGGGAAGGTATCGCCTTCGTTCCATTCGATCAACGTGTTGGCATTGCTCCAGGTGACGCCATTGGTGGAGATCACCACGGCAAAATGGTCTTCGGGCCCTAGTACTTCCGGATCACAGTTGTTCCATCTACTGCCGGCAATATCGAAACGAAGGATCACCTCTTCTGTGTCGGTTCCCAGGTCAATAAAGGGGGTGTTGTACCAATAGTAATGGTTTGTTGTCCACATGTTTCCTCTTATGGCTCCGGTATCGGCTGTTGCATGGCAGCTAAACCCATCCTCATGCCATCCATTGTAGTTGCTGGTTCCTGTGTAAGGTGTTAGGATGGAGTTTGTGGTAAGCTGACCCTTGAATTGCTCCCAGGAGGGGGTTGGGAATTCTGTAAAGTCTTGTACATAGGGGATCGGTAGGGCATTGGAGGGGGAAGAGGAGTATCCTTTGATCACCACATCATCAATAAACACTCCATCGTGGTTGTTTTCGTCATCAGTGGTTAGTCTGAAGCGAATTTTTAGGTTTTGCAGGTTGTCAAACTCTTCGAGGCTGATGCTCTCCTGTTGCCATGGCGTTCCGTTTTCGTCTGTATAGAGTTTTAGGGTTGTGAAGCTGGAAAAGTCATCCGTGGAGGCCTCCACCGACAAATAATCTCCACTACCCAGCTTGTGCAGGAGGTTATACTCCAGAACAAGGGAGGTATAGCCGGAGCAATCAAGTCCGGAAGCCAGCGTAGTACTGGTTTCTGTATTTGGGGTATAGCGTGACCACGGAGAGTCTGAAAGGCAATGGGTGGGGGTAAAGAACATTTCATTCGAGGTATCCCAGGTGCCGGTGGTTATCCAGTGAGCCATTCCGGCCTCGAAGTCATCCTCAAACAGCACGGTACGGTAATTCAGCGGTATCGTTATATTGATGCATTCTCCGGAGTCGTCGGTCGCTTTTCCCTCTTTATCCCACGGGTTTGAGGTGCTGTTTCCCCCATTGAATGTCATCTCAAGGTGCTCTAATTGCCCTTCATCGGGGTTTGCATCATAGAAGGTGGAGGGGGTATAGGTGAAGGTGTATTGTCCCAGGGATTGGGGCGTCAGGTAGGTTGTCGTTCCATCATTTCCTGTCTCATTCCATGCAACCATATTATCCCATGCAACTCCATTTACGCTTATGGTAGAGTGTATGCGTACTTCGGAAGAACCCTCTAAGCTATTCCACTGTCCCACCTCGCAGGCGTAATAGGGGTCAAACCATAGGGTGATCTCATCTTCCGGACCGGCATTCATGGGGAACATCACCACCACATCATCCAAGGCGATGGATTGTGTTTCGCTCTCCACAGAGACGCCCTCTTCATAAACGGCTTTCACCGTATAGTCATAGATCCCTTGATGGGGCATGGTATCGTGGTAGTAGGTGTTCGTGATGGGGGTATTGTTAATGGGTGAACCATTACGATAGAGGTTATATCCCAAAAGGTCTCTGGTAGAAGTGTTGTTTTTTTTGTGGAGAGGTCTCTCTTTGATAACCTCTTCGGGAAGCGGTTCCCCTTCCGTTTTGTGGGGGGGCTTTTGGGCTAAGTTTTCCAGTTTTACTCCCGGAATACCCCAGGCAACAGGCGTCTGTTTTGAAGTTGGGTAGGATAGGTAAATCTCTGTTATCCAGTTTCCCCACAATTTGCTCCAACCTTCGTTGGGGTCGCCATGGTATCCTCTTGTCTTTTCCATATCGGTTACCTGGAATAAGGAGTAGGGCCCGCCGCTGGAAGAGACCGGTTTCACGGCAATGAGCACATCTTCCGTCAATGTGATGGGATTGGGTAGTACATACTCATTCTCCCAATCTTGTGCGACTAATTGTTCCGACTCCCAGATGATATCTTGTCCATTCTTATTATAGATGACAAAGGTGTATCGGTTGTCCCCGTTCCAATTGTTATTTAGAATATCATAGAAATAGTGGCATATTTTTTCCAGCACCATGGGGTAGGGATTGCCCAGTTCCGCAAGGTTGAAATATTGTCCTCTCTGTAAAGGTGTATAAGAGTAGTGTGTTATTTGGTCATAGTAAGAGAACCATCCCTCTCCTCCTGTCATGGGAGGAGCCCATGAGAGGTGTACCTCTTGATCGTAAGCCTGAGCTGTTAGGAAGCGAGCAGGGGCGTTTCCATTTTCCATCACCTTTACCGTGAAGTTGTCGATATAGATGCCATCTTTTACTACGGATTGGTCGGTCTCCATTCGGAACGAGAAGTATAGTTTGCCTGTCCCTATATATGGCGTGATGTCGTAAGTGTAAGCGGTCCAGGTATTGTTATTGCCGGTAAAAGAGGCGAGTACTTCCGGATTTTGTGAAGGATCCTCTGTAGAGACCTCAAAGAAGCAGATATCATAACCTTGTTCCAGGTTGTATTTTGCCATAAAAGAGACGAAGGCTGTATTGCCGTTTACGTTGAGCATGTTCACGGGAGGCTGTGTATGGATGCTGCACTGGAGATTGTTTTGGTACTCTCCGGAGGGGCTGTCAGTAAAGCTTGAGGGGGCGGAGTAATATTCGGTTGTTGTGGTTTCCCACCCACAACCGTCTTCGGAGTTCCAGTTATCGGGATCGGAGAAGTGGTCAAAATAGACCGTATTGGCATCTAAGCTTGTGCCGTAGGTTTCATTGGACGCACAGGATTCTCCTTCGGCATAGACGGCTACCACGTGGTATTTATAGATACCATTGGTCAGTGGCGTATCTTCAAACCTATTATCCGTAACAGGGGCTGTATTAACTTTAACATCATTGCGGTAGATATCGTATCCTTGGAGAGTGACGTTGGCTCCTTTCCCGGGTATCACGTCTGTGGGGGGAGTTTGTTGTATGGCTATTTCCTGGGTATTGTGGGAGAGGATTTTACGGTTTTCGTTGCCGGCGTCCATTATGTAAACATAGTGAGAATACTCAACATTTGCTTTTGTCCAGTTTCCCGGTTCGCCTTCCCAACAGTGTGTTTCATCGCCATTCATGGGTGCTGATACCATTGAAGAGGGGTATCCGTTATCCATATTCATTACCTCCACAGAGAGGTAGAAATCGGCGGAGAGCGTTAGGGGGTAGTCAAGATTGAAGGAGGTATATCCATAGGTATTGGCGTGGATCCAGTCTGTTTGATAGATAAGCGTTTCGGTGGCTGCATCCAGGATGTTGAATCGGAACTCGTCGTGGCCATTCCATGGATCTTCGGCTGTTTCGAGGAATCGTGATGCCAGATGTGAGATCTCTATGGGGTAGTTGAGGTCAAAATCCTCCATCCGGAAAAGCATTGCTCGTTGAGATCCGGTGGTTGAAAGCCAATTTCCTCCCGGGTAGTAGGATTTCCATCCGCCAAAGGGTGCGCGCCAACTTAGTGAGACTTTATCAACAGCATCAATTGCGGTCAGAAATCGTGGTTCTATATCTGTATAAACGGTGAAGTCCTGAGGATACCATGTCATCTCTTTGGCACTGTAGTCAACCCCTGTAAGGAGCGTAAGGGGGTAGTTGTTGGTGACATTATAGGCTACCTGGAGGGAGAATGCGGCACTTATGAGCAGCGTATCGCCGGGGTTGAGGGGTTGGGGTAGGGTCTCCGTACTGTCGGTGATGGAGATAAAGGCCTCCGGATCGGTTTTGTCAAGTTGTAGGTTTATGGTATTGGCTATTTGGTTTCCCAGATTGATGATCCTTACGTCGATGGTTGCGGTTTCTCCCGCTTCAAGGTATCCATCTCCATCTGAGGTGAGGGCAAAGAGCTCATCTACGATCACGAAGGGGACGTTGTTAGGTGTGGTGGTAATGGTATGGATTGCCGGTTTGTAGTTGGGGGCTGTAATGGTTAGTGTTAAGTCATTGTTGATATTGGGTGTTACCGAGAGGATACAACTTCCATCGTCTCCCGTGACCCCATAGCTGTACACCGGGGTGTTGTTGTTTTCATCGGTTAGGCACACCAGTGCACCGGCAACTCCTGTGTTGATTGTTACATTTTGTGGGATTCCCGCCAGGACTGAGTTGGGATAGGTTGCGACGAATGTCAAGGGATCTTGGGTGAGGAGATCCATCTCCGGGTCGCCCATGTTGTTAATGGAGAACATGAGCCAGCGGTAGGCGTTTTCATAGGAAGCGTTTCCAATATTGTTTAATTTAGATTCTGCGGATACTGCCGCAAAGTTGTTGGGGTGATCTTCCGGGTTGCCATTGAAGAGAGCTTCAAACAGATTTCGGGCATAATCCAGTGAGGGTCCGTAAGTTAATGAGGGATAGCCATTTCCCCAGCCGTAACGTGAACTACCATGGTATGAGACGGCACCCCCATTTTCATTTCTCAGGAAGGCTTCACTCAGGCATGGATCGTCGGTGTATTTCGAGGTATCAAACGCATTGGTATTGCACGCTATGGTTACAATGATTCCTTGCGCTGTTTCGTTGGTTAGGGCTGCGGCGTTATTGTGGCTAAATCCTGATCCCGACTCCATGGCCCACACTTGTTGGCCTCCGTGGGTTGCCATCCAAAAGTAGTTGTAGCCCTCATTCAGGATCTCTGTGGTATGAGCTGCGGTGACGTCATAGCTGTTTCCTCCGGTAAAGTCGGTATCGGTATCGTAATATTTGGTTTTGATCCCATCCCATGCCGGATCAATGATCTCATTCCACATCGCTTCGCTTCGCCAGTCGGCATCGCTATGGCCTCCCCATGTATTCCAAAGTTCAAGGCCGCATGAGACGTATTTTTTTGTGAAGTTGTTCATGGGAGGATCTTGAATATGCGTTAATGTCTTGTTGACAAAAGCCGTAGCTTGTGTTTCGGTTTGAATGGGAGCCCTTCCAATAAAGATCTCGGGAACCATATCAATGTTGTCTGCCAGCTCTCCCACAAGGTCATTGCCATTGGCATTCCAGTCAAACTGATTGTCAAAACAGCAGTAAAAGAGGTCGGTGGGGATGGTACTATCGGTTATTACGGGGTCTGAGTATACCTTTGCATAGCAATCCTGGTCAGGTACTACGGTGTTGTCACCTCCCAGTAGTACCCAAATGAGCCCTTTGTTTTGATAATAGTCATGGAGACAATTTTTGATCTTCAATTGATCCGTTGCTCCCGGATAGTTGTTTTGAATCTCGGTCATAGTGATGACCTCTGCCGGAACCCCTTTCTGTGTTTTCCAGTGGGCCAGCTCCTGAAATTCATCGCTCATCTCTTCTCCTGTGATGATGAGATATTGCACATCATCGGGGTTGGAGGGGGATCTTTTTTGTGGTGCAACAACCTCTTTGCTGTTGTCTACAATGGTGGAGATAAGCTTGTAATGGAGAGGAGAGGAGGTTCTTTGGATGGTCTTCTCCGCTTGTGTTAGGAAAAGATCCACTTCCAGGGAGGTAACCAGTTCAACCCTGCGTTCTTTGGGATGATACTTAAAAGGACAATATTCAATGGTTATAAATTTATAGTTCCCCATGATGTGATTTCCTGAAAAGCGGGAGGGTTTTTCAGGATATATTTTGCTGCTTTCATAGAGGTTTTTGTCGGGTTTTACCCAAGGAGCCGTTTTTGTCCCATCTGTAGGTATGGGTGGTTGTGTGGGGAATAGGGTGCAATCCTCGGCAAACAGCTGGGTGACCTCTTTGATCTTATGGCCTTGATATACGGTGTTTGCAGGAATGGAGAGGGTGATGGACTTCATGGGAAGAGCCGGTTTCCCCGCTTCTTCCTTAAAATAGTAATTGCCGTTACTTTTAATTACTAAGAAGTTATCTACTATTTCCGTTTGAAAATCTTTTTCACTAAATTGAAATTGATACTTTCTGTTTTGTGAAAAGAGGGAGAGTGATGTGGTTAAAAAAATAACCATAACAAGAAGGGTAAAACTTTTCATAAAGCGTTGTTTGTGTGTGTTTATATTGGCCTCTCACAAAGGAATGAAATATTTTATGAAATATCAATAGTTGAGTCGCTGTTTTCTTGTTCCTTTTTAGGGTTGTTTTTGGTTGATTGTTTAGCGTTATGAACGCTGTAATATGTGGTGTATTCTTGTTTTATGCTGCTGTTTTTTAAGGTGATTGGTGGTCTCTTGGGGGGATTATGTTGAAGAAAGTTGGTAGAATTGGATAATTGTGTAGAATGATTCTAAAAAAATAACTATATTTGGTGCAACAAAGAAGGGGGTGGTGTTACGAGCGAGCTTCCTTTCTGTATGGAATAAATTTGCGGTAGTCGATGAGTGCATTGTTTCGTTTGCTTTTGTTCCCTTTAGCGCTGTGTTATGGGTTGGCTGTTCGTGTTCGCAACAAGTGCTTTGATATGGGATTTCTTTGGCGATCAAAGCGTTATCCTATTCCTCTTATTTCCGTGGGGAATCTAACGGTGGGAGGAACGGGAAAAACGCCGCATGTGGAGTATTTGATCCGGTTGTTGCAGCCCCATTATCGGGTGGCCACCCTTAGTCGGGGTTATGGGCGTCGGACGAGGGGCTTCCGATTGGCGGGTGCCGGGGATGATTTTTTGACGGTGGGTGATGAGCCGATGCAGTACTATACGAAGTTTAAGAAGGTCATGGTTTCGGTCTCCAATTCTCGTCAAGTTGGTGTGAGACGGTTGATGGAGCATCCCTCTTCTCCGGATGTTATTTTGATGGATGACGGCTTTCAACACCGTTTTGTGAAGCCCGGTCTTTCGATCTTGTTGACAGATTTTTATCATCTTTATGTGGATGATCATCTTATGCCTTCGGGGACGTTGAGAGAGCATGTTTCCGGGGCAGACCGGGCAGACCTTATCATCGTATCCAAGTCGGGTAAGGTGCTTTCACCCATTACCCGTCGGGATATTGCCGAGCGGTTGCGTATTAAGCCTCATCAGCAACTTTTGTTCTCTTATATTGCGTATCAGGATCTTAAACCCATCCCCGGGCTTGGGGCACCTCCACCGCTTGAAAGTTACTCTTCGCTTGTGGTTTTCTCCGGAATTGCCAATACCTATCCCTTTAAAAACTATTTGAAAAAGTTTGCGTCGGATTTTGAGATTCTTGAATTTCCGGATCATCATCGTTATTCGGTGCGTGATGTGCTTAAGATCAAACAAGCGTATGAGAACCTTTTCCCTAAAAATAAGGCCATTGTCACCACGGGTAAAGATGCTATGCGCTTGCAGCACCCCAAGCTGTTAAAACATCTTAAGGGATTGCCGATCTATTATCTGCCCATTGAGGTCGCTTTTCATCATCAGGATGGGGAAATTTTTGACCGGATCGTAC
This sequence comes from Bacteroidota bacterium, assembly GCA_002748065.1. Lineage (GTDB taxonomy): Bacteria > Bacteroidota > Bacteroidia > Bacteroidales > BM520 > BM520. The sequence goes on along the minus strand of PDRJ01000026.1, from coordinate 331 downwards.
AGCAGTTTGTGGCCGACCCCACTGCCTGGTGATAAGGGGACATTTCTAAAAGAGGATGCCTTGCTTTTGGTGATGATGACCGGCTAAACAGTTGGTTGTCCCGATCAATCATTAAGAGTACAAAGGCAGGAGTCATATTTTCTCTATTTTGATGGTTCTCAGGATTTTGTTGTTCAGCGTTGTGCGTATTAGGTAGAGGCCGCGTGGCGTATCGTTACCGTTATGATCTTTTCCCTCCCAACGAAAGGTGTGTTTGCCCGGTGTTACCGTGGTGCGTGCGATTTCTCTTATGTAATCGCCTGAAATGGAGCATGCCTCAATAAGGAGTTCT
>PDRJ01000021.1 GCA_002748065.1 Bacteroidota bacterium | reverse complement strand
TCCTCCTTCTTTTGGTCCAATTTTAATTTGTTTTAGCATGATACTGACTTCTGCAATCAGTAATCCGGTAAATATCAGTGCAAAGAGTGTAAAGGTGAGTTTTACAGCACTGGCGTTGATGCGAGATACGGCACGCATGGTGGGCATCACATCCTGAATCACCCAAGGCTGTCTTCCCATCTCCGCAACGGTCCACCCCATTTGGCTTGCCAAAAAGGCGGCCGGGAACATAAAAATACCGGCCATAAGCAGCCACTTGGTGTTTGCCGTCTTATTTTTTAAAGCCATGAATAGGGAGACTAAGAAGAACGTAATCAACAGAAACCCCAGGGAGACCATAATGTGAAAACTGTAGAAGGTGACGGGCACGTTGGGAATGAACTCATTCACATCCTTATCAAAGTAGCCGTACCCAAAGTATTCAAAGTTCTCTTTAAATAGTTTTTTTGCGCTTTCTGCTCTGGCCTTATCGCCCGCATCCTTAAAGCGTTTATAATCAGCAAGCGCATTGATGGCGATCTTTCCCTTTTTTACCTTTTCGGCAACGGGCATGATCTCATGTTCCGGATTTCCGTAGATGAGATCTTTTATTCCGGGGACAAAAGCGTTAAAATCGCGATAGGAGAGGAAAGAGAGTAGTCCCGGAAAACTGATTTTCATTATATGTTCTTTATCGCCTTTATTTTCAGGTGATTCTGCATCTTTCAGAAAGCTAAAGGCCACAAGTTCTGCATTCTCTGTTCCTTCGTATAGCCCTTCCATTGCCGCTAATTTCATGGGTTGGGTTTGGGCTACCTGATAGGCCGAACCATCTCCTGTGCCAATGGTAGCGATCGCTCCAAGAAAGCCAAAGATTGAGGCAATAATGATACTCTTCTTGGCCATAAGGATATGACGTTTACGTAATAGATACCAACTGCTTACGGCAATAACAAAGGCTGAAGCATAGGTGTAGGAAGAGAAGATAGTGTGGAGAAACTTATTGATAGCTACAGGGTTAAAAAGAACTTCCCAGAAGTTGAGCATCTCGTTCCGCGCCGTATCCGGGTTGAACCACATCCCCACGGGATTCTGCATCCATCCGTTGGCCACCAATATCCACAGGGCTGAAAGGTTTGATCCAATGGCTACCAGCCAGGTGGAGGTGAGGTGGAATTTTTTGCTGACTCGATTCCATCCAAAGAACATTACGGCAATAAATACCGTCTCCATGAAGAAGGCCATAATGCCCTCAATGGCCAGCGGTGCCCCGAAAATATCTCCCACAAACCATGAGTAGTTAGACCAGTTGGTCCCAAACTCAAACTCCATGATGATACCCGTGGCCACACCAATGGCGAAGTTAACCCCGAAAAGAGTCATCCAAAATTTGGTGGCTTTTTTCCATTCAGGATCTCCCGTTTTTACGTAGAGGGTCTCCATGATTGCCAAAAGCCAAGTAATCCCTAAGGTTAGAGGGACAAAAATCCAATGGTAATAGGCGGTCAGCGCAAACTGTGCCCGCGACCAATCCACCAATGAAAAGTCAATGTTTCCCATAATGTTATTCTTGTGTAGTTAATTGTTTAAATACGTAGTCCCCCCGTTCCTTATCATTGGAGAAATTGGTCTCTAAAAAATCGGGAAAGAAGATGAGTTTCATGACGAGAAAAAAGATGGCTAACTTGATGATAATAATGACCCATAGCTTCTTTCCCACCGTCATATTGCTGAATCCATCGTAATAGAAATAGAATATACGCTTGAAAATGTTCCCACTTCTTCTGGAGGTGTTCATATCAGATGATTTCGTTACATTCATCCATTAACTTATTATCAACATTGTGGATGGATTTTTGTTTGTTAAGTGAATCTTATTTAGATTCAATCTAATTTATTGCCGTTACAAAGCATCTCCTTGAAAGGAATAGAGGAGGGATCTATGGTGGGTCATAGAGTTTTTTTACATTTGTTTAGTAAACATGGGCGAGGTGGAAGATATTCACACCATATTGGAGCGTTATTGGGGGTACACCTCTTTTCGTGCGATGCAGGAATCGATTATCCTTTCCGTATTGCAGGGGCGGGATACGTTGGCGCTTCTTCCTACAGGAGGGGGCAAGTCCATCTGTTTTCAAGTGCCGGGAATGGTGCTTCCTGGGATGACGTTGGTGATTTCTCCTTTGGTGGCCTTGATGAAGGATCAGGTGGAGAATTTGAAGTGCCGCGGAATCAAAGCTGCGGCACTCTATGCCGGGATGTCATCCGCTGAGATAGGAAATGTACTTAACAACGCCGTAAATGGGGTGCTTAAATTTCTTTATATCTCTCCGGAGAGGTTGCAAAGTGATTCTTTCCAGTTGAGTATGAAGACAATGAAGATATCCCTTTTGGCTGTTGATGAGGCTCATTGTATTTCCCAATGGGGATATGATTTTAGGCCTCCTTATCTCGAGATTGCATCGGTTAGAGCGTGGATGCCCCGGGTTCCTGTGATTGCGCTTACTGCAACGGCCACTCCGCCGGTGGTAGAGGATATCCAGGAGAAGTTAAGTTTCAGGAAGAAGAATGTCTTTAAGAAGAGTTTTGAGCGTCCCAATCTTACCTACCTTGTGTATGAAGAGGAGGATAAGATGCAACGGATGCTCAAGGTTTTTTCGGGGGTTCCCGGAACGGGGATTGTCTATGTCAGGAGTAGGAGACGAACAAAAGAGATTTCAGCGTTTTTGCAAGCCAATGGGATTTCAGCTACCTATTACCATGCCGGTCTCTCTCTCAAGGAGCGGGAGAAGCGTCAGCATAATTGGGTAGAAAATCGCGTGCGGGTCATGGTGGCTACCAATGCCTTTGGGATGGGAATTGACAAACCTGATGTTCGTTCCGTAATTCATCTGGATCTTCCGGATCATTTGGAGGCCTATTTTCAAGAGGCCGGTCGCGCCGGACGAGATCTAAAGCGCTCCTATGCCGTTATTTTTTACGATAAGGAGGATCTTCACCATTTGGAAAGGAATGTTGAAACCTCTTTTCCCGGGATCCCCTATATCCGCGAGGTTTACGATCTCTTGATGCGTGATGCCGCTGTGGCTATGGGAACGGGGAAGGATGAGCGTGTGGATTTTGATTTGATCTCCTGGGTTCAGCGACGGAAGCTAAATCTTGGGAAAACGTTTAGTGCCATAAAGTTTTTGGAAAAGGAGGGATATTTTGTCTTGAATGATGCCATGAGTGTTCCTTCTCGCCTGTATGTGAGGGTAGGGAAGGAGGATCTTTACCGTTTTCAGGTAGAGCATAGGGCGTACGATGGTTTGATAAAACTGATTTTACGATCCTATTCCGGGCTCTTCAGTAGTTATGTGGCTATTAGTGAATCGATGCTTGCGAGAAAGAGTAATCTTTCTGAAGATCATTTGGTTTATGGACTTCAGAAATTACAGGAATATGGGGTCATTGATTATGTGCCGACACCCCGGAAACCACAAATTGTATTGCTTCAGGATCGTCTTCCTCCCGAAGATCTTTATGTGGGAAGGGTTCATTATGCCCAGCGAAAGGAGGTGGCATTGGAACGCTTGAGGGCTATGAGAGCATATGTAACTCGAAAGGATCTTTGTCGGAATCGGATGTTGTTAGCCTATTTTGGAGAGGAGAAAGAGGTTGGATGTGGGGTTTGTGACTTTTGTAGGAGGGCGAATGCTTCTTCAGTAGACTATCGAGCAATTTCTGCATCCATTAAGAAAAGGTTATTGCTTAATCCTTGTACTTTGGAGGAGCTCGTCGAGGAGCTATCTTCGGGAGAAACTGTCCATGCTTTTGTTCATGCGTTGCAGTATTTGTTAGATCAGGAGAGGGTAGAAGTTGATGAAGATAGGCGCTATTACTGGATAAAATAAAAGGTTGTGTTAAAAAAGACACAACCTTTTATGCTCTTTTCTTGTAGCTTCTTACATTACTGCATCGGAGAGTCCTTTTCCCGCTTTGAATTTTGCAATTCTCTTGGCACTGATGGCAATCTCTTGGCCCGTACGGGGATTTCTACCGGTTCGTGCGGCACGAGCATCTACGTAAAAGGTACCAAATCCGGTGAGTTGTACACGTTCTCCAGCAGCAAGCGTTTCTGTTACGCCCTTCATACAAGCTTCAAGTGCTCTCTGGGCATCAATTTTTGTTAAGCCTGTTTCCTCGGCTACAAAATTAATGAGTTCTGTTTTGTTCATAAGACGTAATTGTTAGCATAAACTGTTTTCAGTTTGCAATATTATTATTTTTTTTGATGAATAGCAAGATGGAACCGTTTGTCCTTCGCTCTCTTATGAAACCATCCAGTCGTTATGAATTCTAAATCCTTTCAAAAACGCTTCAACGTTCATTCTTTTTTTTCCTGCCTGCTGTAGGGATAGAACCTTAAGCATTCCGTCATGGGTGCCTATGTGCAAGAAACTCTTTCCGTCTGTTTCTACCTGTTTGTTCTTTCGTTTCTTGTGTGCTTCTTCCGTGACTACTGATGCCTCGAATATTTTGATGAGATAGGTCTCTCCTGTGGGAGAGAGGAGGTGGGTGAAGGCCGCAGGATAGGGGCTTAACCCTCGGATGAAATTGTAAACTTCATGAGCTTTTCTATCCCAATTGATCGCAAGATCCTTTTTGGTGAACTTGGGGGCCTTGTGGAGTGGACTTTCCTGTTCGAGTTTGTCCTGAGCAATGGGGGTTACTGTTCCCTTTTCCAGGGCTTCTGCGGTCTCTACGACCAATGAAGCACCGAGGTGCATGAGTTTATCGTGCAATGCGCCCACATTCATATCTTCAGGAATATCAATTTCCCGGGTGAAAAGAATCTTTCCCGTATCAATTTTGTGGTTGAGAAGGAATGTGGTTACGCCTGTTTTTTTCTCGCCATTGATGATGGCGTGGTTCATGGGAGCCGCGCCCCTATAGTTGGGGAGAAGCGAACTGTGTAGGTTGAACGTGCCATTTTTGGGTAAGCTCCATATTGCCTCAGGGATCATCCGGAAGGCAACCACTACCATAAGATCCGGTTGAAGAGACTGGATCTGTGCTATAAAAAGAGGATCCTTAAGCTTTTCAGGTTGAAGTATGGTCAAACCCCGTTGGGTGGCATAGGCTTTTACCGGACAAGCGCGCAATTTTTGTCCTCTTCCGGCAGGTTTATCGGGAGGAGTAACGACCGCTACAATCTCGTGTCCTGCCTGTATAAGGGCTTCCAGTGAAGGAACGGAGAACTCAGGAGTTCCCATAAATACGATTCTTTGCATAGGCGAGGCGTTTTAAGGGGGGAGGATATGACATAAAAAAACCGCTCACACACTAACTCTGTTGGAACGGTTTCTTTATGTTCAAAGTGTGAGTTTATTTATCAATCTCTCCCTTTACCCTGGCAATATGTTGATCTACTTCACGAGCCAAAGAGCTGGTAGGGTACTCTTTTTTTATCTTTTCAAAATAGGTTGCGGCATTGTCATAACGCCCAAGTTCTTCGCAGGCCATTCCTGCTTTGAGAAGGAAAAATGGGGTTGAGAATTCATTCTTATGCATTCCCGCAGCTTTTTCGTAGTGGCTTAACGCTTTTTTGGTATCGCCATTTTCCATATAGGCATCTCCCATGGCTGCTTGCGCCATCGCGGAGACCATCATGTCCTTGCTGCTAAACTTCTTCAGGAACGAGATTGCATCGTCATATTCTCCACGGTGAAGAAAACAGACTCCTGCGTAATAGTGAGCAAGATTTGCCGACTTGGTGATACCATACTCATCAATGATATCTAAGAATCCTAAGTAGTTGCCCCCATCACCATAGAGTGCCAGGTCAAAGGAGTCTTTTTCAAAATATTTCTCGGCCATAAACATTTGTTCTTGAGCCTCCAGGTTCTTGGGCGCAAGAAAATAACGTTGGTAACCAAGATAGGCAAGTATTATAACAACGACAGCTCCAATAACGATGGTGATGATACGTTGGTTTTTCTCAATAAACTGTTCCGATTTGCTTAACGCATCCTCAACCGCCATCAGGTTGTCTTCTGCGTGATCATGCTTTTTTGCCATAACGCTTCAAAAATTTTTGCAAAAGTAATTTTTTTTTTGAGAAACTAAGCAGCAGAGAATTGTTTTTTTCAATCGCTTTTTTTCGCTTCGGAGAATCTGCTATGAGGAGAATAGGCCTTCTCTCTCCCCTTTTTTTCGTATTTTGGGTTGGTTTTTGTTCGAAAAGGGGGAGGGAAGGGGAGTTTTTCAAAATAAGAGGAGGGGTAGCCTTGTTATTTAAGAAATAAAGATTATATTTACGCAAGATTTTGTGTGTATTAACCAAACATTTTATTACTATGAACAAAACTGAACTCATTGATGCGATTGCTCGGGATGCAGGTTTAACTAAAGTTGATGCCGGTAAGGCATTGGATGCATTCGTGAAGAACGTAAAAGGTGCACTTCAAAAAGAAGAGAGGGTTGCATTGGTAGGTTTTGGTTCTTGGAGTGTATCTGAGCGCTCGGAAAGAACAGGCCGTAATCCCCAAACGGGTAAAACGATTACTATTCCCGCCAAAAAAGTGGTAAAGTTTCGCCCGGGAGCAGACTTGAAGTAGTTTTTTGCTAAAAGAAATAGCCCCGTTTATCGGGGTTTTTTTTGTGTCTTTGAGATGATGGAATTTGAGAACAGATTATTGAATTTTCTCCTGGAGTATGTATCGGATGAACGCAGAGCGCGTTTTTTGCAACTTGTAGCAAACAGGACTCAGCATATAACCATTGTGTTGGAGAATATTTTTCAGCCGCATAATGCTAGTGCTGTGTTGCGATCGTGCGATTGTTTTGGTATCCAGGATGTCCATATTATAGAGAATTATAATACCTATAGGGTGAACCCTAACATTGCCCTGGGTGCTTCTAAATGGCTTACTATGTATCGTTATAATGAGACTGAAAATAATACGGTGAGTTGTTTGAAGAGCTTGAAAGAGAAGGGGTATACCTTGGTGGCAACCTCTCCCCATCATTGTGACTTCCCCCTTTCTGCATTACCGTTGGAGCAGAAGGTGGCGGTGATGTTGGGGACGGAATTGCAAGGACTCTCCGAGGAGGCCTTCGCAATGGCCGATTGTACCCTGGGAATTCCCATGTTTGGTTTTACCGAGAGTTTTAATATCAGCGTATCCGCAGCATTAATTATGTATGAACTTACCAAGCGCCTTCATGCATCCTCTTACCCCTGGAGACTTGGTGAAAAGGAGCGAGAAGAGGTGCTATTGGCCTGGGTTCGCGCCTCTATAAAAAAACCGGAGATGTTGGAAAAAGCTTTCTATGAGAGAGTTAAAGAAGAATAAGAAATTATTGCCGGTTTTAATAAAAAATTATACTTTTGTCCTCAAAAAAAGAACTCATGGGAAAAGGAGATAAAAGAACAAAGCGAGGAAAGATTGTGAATGGCACTTATGGTAAAATGCGTGCCCGCAAACAACGAAATTTAGAGGCTCACAAGGAGCGTATCACTGTTAGTGAGGAGAAGTAGGATTTAATCCAACTTTTTTGGTGAACCATCTCCCACAAGGAGGTGGTTTTCTGTTTTTATTCGATAGGTGATTAGAGCAGATCTGCTTTTTCCCTCAATGGTGTGGAGGATAGGCCTCTGACAATCTTTTTAAAGTGGTTTCCGCGTTGCTCAAAATTTTCGTAAGTGTCGTAGCTTGATGCTGCCGGAGAGAGTAGACATATCCCCCCTTTTTCCTTGTGCAAAAGAACGGTGGCTATACATGATGCCATCGTTTCACAGGGGATTATCTGTGGGGATGATATTCCGGAAGCCTTTGCAAGGTCTTGGATCCTTTTTCCGGCTTCCCCCAATAGTAGTGCCGTGATCTCAGGATGTTGTTTCAGGTAGGAGATCAGTTTGTTGTAAGGAATTCCCCGATCAAAACCTCCTAGAATAATCCACCGAATGGGGGCAAGTGCCTCCATGGCGGCGATGGCGGCCTCCGGTATGGTGGCGATGGAGTCGTTGTAGAACTCCACCCCTTGGTAGTTGCCTACATACTCCAAGCGATGGGCCAAGGGTTCATAGGTACTTAAAGCACTTTCGAGTTGCTCTTCTGAGAGGTTAAGGTGATGGGCCAGGGTGACTGCAGCCGCAATGTTTACCAGATTATGCGTTCCTTTCAAGGTGCGTAGAGGGTTGTGGAGGGTGAAGCTGCTCCCTCCAATAGCCTTTGTGGAGTATTGAATCTCTCCCTCTTGGGGCGTGGGAGAGAGCGCTAGATAAGTCACGCCCTCTATTTCCCCCCTACAGTTTTGTAGATGGCTATCTTCAGCATCATAGAGCAAAACATCCCCTCGCTTTTGCTGATGGCAAAAGTTGAGCTTTGCTTCTTTATAGCGGCTAAAACTTCCGAAATGGTCAAGATGTTCCTGAAAAATATTTAATAAGATCATCCTTGAGGGAGCTACGTTTAGCACTTCTCCTTGGTGGGCAGAGAGTTCCATGATGATAAGGGTCTCCGGAGTGATTTGGGGGATGAGGTCAAAAACGGGGATCCCGATGTTTCCCGCAAGTAACACTGTTTTTTTATTCTCCTTCAGCAGGTGGTAGAGGAGGGTGGAGGTGGTACTTTTTCCTTTGGTACCGGAAATGCCAATCACTTGTGAGCGATACTTCTCAATGAAGAGTGCCGTTTGTGAGGTGATTTTCTCCCTTGGGATGCCGGAAACCTTGCGCAGGGGGATTCCGGGGCTTTTAAGGATAAGGTCGAAATGCGCTAAATCCATGTAACACTGCTCTCCCAGGTGCCAGTGGATATGGGGGTCCGCTTTAAAAGAGGGTTCAAGGTCAAGGGAAGCATTTTCATCGCCAACCCATAGGGGCATGGAGGGCCGTATGGAGCGAAGGTAGCGAAGACTACTTCTCCCTTCTCGTCCAAATCCAAGGATAAGGATTCTCATTTCAGAGGAGTGTGAATTAAGGATGGAGAGCATGGAGGGCACGATTTAAGATGGCAAACTCCTCTTTCGAGAGATGGTGATGGTTGTCGTATTTTGTGAGATAACTCCCTAGGGATAGGGGAGCAGGGGGTAACTTCTCTTTGATTTGTGCAAGTACAAGGGGCAGTTCCTGCCCATCAAACTTCCGGATGAGATGGTGGAGCGCCAGCGTCACCTCTTCGGAGGTCCCTACACATTCAAAAGGTTTGGAGGGCCATAACCCGGCCAACTCTTCGGTTATTTTTAGCATTGGGGCATGCTCCAACATGGGAGTGCCGATGATATGAATAACCTGCTGCTGTGGTAAAAATAGGGAGAGGACAAGGTAGGTAAATAGACATTTGGGGCATGCTCCACACCAGCTGTTGGTTTTACTCCCCACGTTGCAGCTTCTAAATACTTCGTGGTGTGCCGTGAACCCGGAGAAAAGGGCTCCGATTTGCAGTTCGGAGAGTGGTCGCAGCATACTGAAATAACGAAGATCAGGGGTGATATAACGTGTCACATAGCTTCTGAAGTGCTCTTCAAAAGCCAGGCTTTTGCTATACTGATGGTTTACATGACTCTGTTTGACGGTACTCTCATTGGCGCTGGATTCATTGGAGAGGGCAATGTGCCGTTTTCCTTCAAGGAGAGCTACCGGTAGGCTGATAAAGGCCAGTAGAGCCGAGAAGGGGGTATGGCCATTGAGGAACCCCTCTTCATTGAGTTGGAGTATGAGAGGATCGAGTGTTCGGGAAACAGTTATAAGGGCCTCCTCAGCTATTCCTGCTGCTCTTACGGTATCGTATTGGGCTTTTCGAGGATTCAATGCAAAGGGGGAGGCTCCCTGTTCTTTTAATAACTCCAGGGTGACGGCGGAGTCTTTGCCACCACCAATGGGTACCAAATAGCCGTGGAGGTTCTCCACAGGGGTTGCCTGAAAGGAGGAGGAACCGTCGGCCTCAATGGTGACAAAGTCTGTGGGGTCTACTGTGATCTTATTACGATAAAAAAACTCTCCTAATCCATTAAACAATAAATCCTTCCACCATGATTTCTGCCAGTCGTCCAGCCTTGCGGGATGTACGATGATACGGGGGGCGCAGGTAATCTTCCAATAGCTGATCATCTCGGCCAGTCCAATATGAAAGAAGAGGTTCTCAAGCAAGGCTTTGTGGGGAGAGGAGGGGAGATGCTCCCTGGTGTTAAACCGGATGGTGGGGTGGAAGTGATAGGTGTCGGCAATGTGAAAATGGTAGGTGACAAGAATGGCCTTCTTGGAGGGTGAAACAGTGAACCCTTCATAATGAAAGGTTCTATATTGTTGCCTTAATGACAGGTATTTCTTCTGCTGATGCATAGGTGGCAAGAGGTTACTTGGTATAATAAATAGGGGTTAAAGATACAATTTTAGTGTAGAAGTTTGTATCTTGCCATCTTTTAATTGGGCTTATGCTCGTTGGTTATGAAAAAGAAGAATTGGTTATCTCCCTCTGCAGGTAGGATTCTGATCTCCGATCCCTCTCTTGTTGGAGATCCCTATTTTGCGCGCTCGGTGGTGCTTCTTGTGGAGCACAATGAGGAGGGCTCCATTGGGTTGGTCTTGAATAGGCCCATAGATATTGGGTTGGATAAGGTGTTGGAGGAGCCGTGCAGCATCAATGCGAAACTCTCCTTTGGAGGGCCTGTAGCAACCGATGCGCTCTTTTTTATTCATAGCGCCGGACTGGCCATCCCCGATTCTCAGAAGGTTTGTGACGGTATTTTTTTTGGTGGAGATTTTGCGACGGTTGGTAAGATGCTTCTCTCAGGGCATCTGAATCCCGTTGATATTCGCTTTTTTATAGGTTATTCCGGTTGGTCTCCGGGGCAGCTGGAAGAGGAATTGGCCCGGAAATCCTGGGTGGTTTCCGAGGCTCCCTCTTTGGCGAGGATCTTCTCTTCGGATACGAGGATGTTATGGCGCAATAGCATGTGCGCCCTTGGTCCCTCCCATGCCATCTGGGCTAACTACCTCGTTGATCCGGATTTGAATTAAGGTCGCTGATTTGCAAAGATTGTAAGCATCATTTTTCCTTACAGAGTTATGGCATATTTGTATATTTGCTCTCAAAAATAGGGTTATGTATGTTGAGATTGATAAACACTCCGGTTTTTGCTTCGGCGTTGTACGTGCCATTAGGGTGGTGGAGCAAGAGTTGTTAAAGGAGGATAAGCTGTTTTGTATTGGTGATATTGTACATAACCGTGTTGAGGTGGGGCGATTGGAGAAGTTGGGGGTGAAGGTGATTGTTCATGAGGATCTGGAACGCTTGCAGGGAAAGAAGGTCTTTATAAGGGCGCATGGGGAGCATCCCAGTACCTATGAAAAGGCTAGTCGTTACCATATTGACCTGATCGATGCTACCTGTCCTGTGGTGCTCCAGTTGCAGAAAAAGATTCGTCGTGCTTACGAAAAAATGAAAACGATTGGAGGCCAAATTGTGATTTTTGGAAAACCTAACCATCCTGAAGTGAATGGCCTCTGGGGACAGACTCGTGATGAGGGAATTATTGTCTCTTCCATTGGAGATCTGGATCGCATTGATTTTTCTCGCCCTGTTAGTCTTTTTGTACAAACCACCAAAAGTGAGGATGAATTTCATGCGATACGAGATGAAATTGGTCGAAGAATGAGGGCGCTCTCTCCTGAGGATCCCCCCTTGTTTGACGTGACGAATTCCATTTGTCGGGAGATGTCAAGCCGAGTGCCTGCCCTGCAGAACTTTGTGGAGCGGTTTGAGGCGGTGCTTTTTGTGAGTGGGAAGAAGAGTTCCAATGGAAAATTTCTCTTTTCCAAATGTAGAGAGATTAATGAAAAGACCTACTTTATTTCGTGTAAAGATGAGATGAAAGGGGCGTGGTTTGAAGGAGTAGAGAGCGTAGGTGTCTGTGGTGCCACCTCAACCCCCATGTGGCTGATGGAGGAGATTGCAAGAGAGGTTCAAGAAATGGTGGATTAATATGCATTTAAAGCAGATCCATATTGTTAACTTTAAGAATTATCGAGAGGCTACTATTGTCTGTTCTCCGCGGTTAAATTGTTTTACCGGGCTGAATGGTGCCGGCAAGACTAATATTTTGGATGCTGTCTATTATCTCTCCTATTGCAAGTCGGGCTTTCATACTTCAGACCAGATGAATATCCATCATGAAGCTGACTTTTTTGCCCTTCATGGAGCCTTTTCAGTAGATGAAAATCCCGATGATAAGGTGAGTTGTGTGCTGAAGCGTGGTTCTAAAAAGAGCTTTAGCCTGAATCATAAGGAGTATCAGCGTTTGGCGGATCATATTGGGCGTTTCCCTTTGGTGATGATCTCACCCTATGATCAAGATCTTATTAACAATGGAAGTGAGGTGAGAAGGCGGTATTTTGATAGTGTGATCTCTCAGTTTGATGCCCTCTATCTGGAGAATCTTATTCAATATAACCGTGCGTTATCCCAAAGGAATGCCTTGCTGAAACAGCTTGCCGAGTCTTCTGTATCTTCGGCAGAAGCCTTAGAAGTGTGGGACGATCAATTGGTGCGGTATGGGGAGCAGCTGTACTATCGGAGAAAATCGTTCGCAAAGGATTTTGTACCTCTCCTACAGCAGTTTTATGCCCGCGTCTCCGGTGGGAAGGAGAGGGTCGCTGTGGAGTACCTCTCCCGCTTGCATGAGACCGATCTTGCCCTACTCCTTAAAAATAGCATAGCTAAAGATCGAGTACTAAAATATACCACCACGGGAATCCATCGGGATGATTTTGCCTTTGTGATCGATGAATACCCCATAAAAAGGTATGGGTCACAAGGACAACAGAAGTCCTTTTATATTGCGGTAAAGTTGGCACAGTTTGAATATACCCGCCAACAAAAAGGGTTTAAACCGATCCTTCTTCTGGATGATATTTTTGATAAACTGGATGATGCAAGGGTGGGTGCCATCGTGCAACTGGTGGGCGAAAACAGGTTTGGACAGGTCTTCATTACCGATACCCAGAGTGAACGTATTGAGCGGTTAGTTTCTGAGTATGGAGCTGATTACCTACATTTTATAGTGGAGGATGCCGTAGTGAGTAGCACCGATAAGAAGCGTGGTCATGCCTCCGGTTTCTCACAAGAAAGGGATTAAGAGGAACTCCTCTCAAAAAAACCTGAGTTTATGGACAGGCACTATCTGATCTTAATAGTCTTCACCGCCGGTTTTCCGACTTTTTGATTAATCTTTGCTTTAAGCTCTTCTCGTAAATATAGCAACTCATTGCGCAGCGCAGCACTGTCGATGCTGAGATGCAGTGTTTCGTTTTGCATTTTGGCCGAAATAGTATGATTCACAATCAATGTGCCGGCTACGGAGTAGTATGCGTCAACCACTTGTGCCTGAGTGACCTTCTTCTCAATGGCGTAGGCCTTGATCAAAAGGGTGATGGCTTCTTTTATATGGTATGTATTGTCTTTTGTGGCCATAATTTATTTGATGAGCAGGGAGAGCATCTTTTGTCCTTCAATATAACCTTCGTAGCGGTCTCCTATGGCGATAGGACCCACTCCTGCAGGAGTTCCGGTGAAAATAAGGTCTCCCATTTTTAAGGTGATGTATCGGGAGACGTGGACAATGATCTCCTCAAAGGAGAAAATCATCTCTTTGGAGGCTCCTTGTTGAACAACTTGGCCGTTTTTGAGCAAAGAAAAGGAGATGTTCTCCCTGTTGGGGAGTGAGGAGAGGGGGATGAAATCACTCAGAGGTGCGGAGGCATCAAATCCTTTGGCGATCTCCCAAGGTAACCCCTTTTTCTTGCATTCCGCCTGGAGATCCCGAGCCGTGAGGTCAAGCCCTAAGGCTATTTCGGTGTAATAGCTCTTGGCAAACTCTTTTCGGATATGCTTTCCATTCTTGCCAATTCGGATCACCAACTCCGCCTCATGGTGAATGTTTCGGGAGTAATCGGGGTAGTAGAAGGGGCGGTTTCTCAGGAGCAGTGAAGTCTCCGGTTTGAGAAAAAAAATAGGTTTCTCCCCTTTGGGGTTCTTCATCTCTTCGTTATGAAGTGCATAATTTCTTCCAATACAGATAATTTTCATACTTGTTAATGTTAAACTAGTGGCTCTCCATAAAGTCAAAGTTTTGAGTAGCGGCTGTATAGAACGTTCGAATTCGAGGCTTGCGAAGGCTGAAACAGGGAAGTTTACTAAGGTAAATGACCCTTTGGAAGACAAGCATAACGAAGAAGTCGGACTTTATCGATAGCCTCTAAACAGCCTCCTAGAATAATCGTCCTTGCTGGTCCCTTTTAGACCGGATAATAAGTTCGCTAAAGATTTTCTTGGTGTAAAGAGGAAAATCACTATTCATGATCCAATCGTAATATTGTGGTTGTTCCCGAAATACTTCTACCACACTTCGTCCTTTATGTTTTCCAAAGCCGAAAACCTCTTCGTTTTTTTCGTTGAAAAGGATCTGTCCGGCAAGGTCTGCGCTATTCCTCCGAAGGGTAAAGTCACTGAGGGCTTTGATATCATTGATAATTGGGACATACTCCTCCCCCGATTTCTCCTTGAAGGGGACGCTTTCATATCGATCCAGTTGTGCCTTGAGTACTTCGTAGGTGGCAATGGTATCAGCCTCAGCTGAGTGGGCACCTTCCAGTTGTTTTCCACAATAGAACTGGTAGGCCGCAGTTAGTGTACGCTGTTCCATTTTATGAAAAATGTTTTGCACATCCACCATTCTTCGGTTTTTAATGCTGAAGTCAAGGTCGGCTCTTAGGAACTCTTCCATCAGCAAGGGAAGGTCAAAGCGAAGAATATTGTATCCTGCGAGGTCACAGTTTCGTAAAAAGTTATTCAGGTCTGCGGCTACCTGTTTGAAGGTGGGCTTGTCTGCCACATCTTCATTGCTTATGCCATGGATGGCTGTGGATTCTGCGGGGATGGGAATGGTTGGGTTGAGTTTTGAGGTCTTGACGATCTCCTGACCTTCGGGGGTGATCTTCAAAATGGAAAATTCAACAATTCGATCTTTGGCAATATTTAACCCTGTTGTTTCCAGATCAAAGAATGCGATGGGTTTTGTGAGATGTAATTCCATAGTAAAATAATTATACCACACCTTCCTTAGGAGCAAATTTGATTTGCTCCTAAGGAAGGATTCGTTTCGGAGAGAACAAAGGTATAAAAAAGCAGGGGTTAGGCCCCTTTCTCTGCAGCAAAGTTTTCCAGATATTGTGCAATTCGCTGAAGGAACATGCCGCCCAAGGCTCCATCTACAACCCGATGGTCATAGGAGAGGGATAACACACATTGGTGGCGGATGGCAAGGGTATCACCATAGGCGCTTTCCACCACAACTGGCTTCTTCTTGATGACGCCAATTCCTAAAATGGCTACCTGAGGTTGGTTGATGATGGGGGTTCCTGTGATGGAGCCAAAGGTGCCCAGGTTGGTGATGGTAAAGGTGCCTTCGGCAATTTCATCGGGCTTTAACTGGTTTTCCCGGGATCTATTTGCCAAGTCGTTTACTGCACTTGCTAAGCCGGAGAGGTTTAATTTATCTGCATCTTTGATTACAGGTACAATAAGGTTTCCGTTGGGTAGCGCTGCGGCCATTCCTATGTTTACCCGGCTTCTAAGAATAATGTGGTTGTTATCCACGGAGGCGTTGACACCCGGAAAGTCTTTTAAGGCTTTAGCGGTGGCTTCCAAGAAGAATGGGGTATAGGTGAGCTTCTGTTTCTCCCTCTTTTCAAAGGCCGCTTTATGCTGCTTTCGCCACTGTACAATGGGCTCCATATCTACCTCAATGAAAGAGGTGACATGTGGACTGGTATGTACCGATGCAACCATGTGGTCTGCGATGAGTTTACGCATGCGATCCATCTCCACAACCTCATCTCCTTGGTTCAAGGAGGGAGCAGGAGTCTGGGGTATAGTGGGAGCGGGGGTGCTTCTTTTTGTTGGGATTACCTCTTCGGGTGTTGCTACTGTTTCCCTTTTCTGGATATAATCTTGCATATCCTCTTTGGTGACGCGCCCATTTCGGCCGCTTCCTTCTATCTCCGCAAGCTGTTGCGGTGTGATATTCTCTGCTTCCGCCATGCGTTTCACCAATGGACTATAGAAACGATCATCCTGGGGGGCGGGTTGGGGTTGCTCCTTTTTTGTCGGAGTTTCTTGGGACGTTTGCTCCAGGGCAGCGGTTTCTTCCTGTTGGGGGGCTTCCGCCTCTTCCTCCTCTTCGCTTCCCTCCAACTGTATAATGGCTATGACTTCGCCTACGGGAACCACATCCCCTTCATTAAATAATATCTTTATGATTTTTCCATCCACCGGGGAGGGAATCTCGGAATCTACCTTGTCCGTTGCCAATTCAACGATGGGATCCTCTTCAATGATGGTATCCCCCTCTTTTTTCAACCATTTAGTGATCGTTGCTTCAATGATGCTCTCTCCCATCTTGGGAATGATAATCTCAAATTTTGCCATTTCTATACTGTTATCAGGTTCAAATCTCTTTTAAATTACACTCTGCAAGAATACAATTATTGGCTTACCTTCACTTTCCCGGAGGTGTTGGGTGTTGGGTTTCCGTCACCTTTGGATTCTCTCTGCAATGGCGCCCCCTCTTCTGCCTCATATCATACTGCCTTATTTCCATTGAGACCTGCTAAATAAATATCTTCTTGCAAGCACTAAATTAACACGATCGAAGGCGTTTTGTTTTTTATGAGCCAATGTTTCGGATAGATTTTATAAGGATATTGAGATCTTTTCGGAAATGGTAATCTTTGGCGTAAAGATAATTGAGTTGATCGCGATCCTCCGGTGTGATTTGGGAACGGTTAAAGAGGTCGGTAGGATTGAGAATGCCGGGTTTAATGGCGGGGAGATGTTTCTCTTTGTGCTGTGCTGTGGGGCAGTATCCCACCCAACTTTTTAGGCCAATCAGGACAGAGAAGAGGTTTCGGATAAATCCAATAGGCTTCTTTGAAAGGATGAGAAAGAAGGGGAAGGTGGCCATAAAGAAGATACAGATGAGGATGTCTAAAAGCCTTTTATTGCGTCTGTTGGAGGTTTTGGTGATGGCGCTTGTATCGATGGTGTAGAGATCGCCACTGGTATTGATACTGTTGCTCCCAATAATGGCTGCAGATGCTTGCGGAGCAATTTTATAATTGACTTGTTTCTCTCCCAGGTCAGACATTAAATCGATGATCTTCTCTGAAGTGAGGTCGCGAGCGCAGAAGATAATCTCTTTGATATCGTAAATAAGGATGATGTCATTGATCTGATTTATGGTACCGATGAAGCCCTCTTTTCGGGGCTCTTCCTCCGGAGAGACAAAGCCAATAAATCCCGGGTTGAGATTGGTTTTGCGCAGTAGCGTGGCTACTCGTTCTGCCTCTTTTTTCGATCCAATGATGATAAAACGGCTGTTTTCCTGGGTGCCCAGTTTGTAGCGGTTAATGCCAAGGAAATGCAGGAGGCCTCGCAAGGTGGAGAGTACGAGGATGCCCCATAGGGTTCCCATTAGGATAATAGCTCTGGAGAAACGGTACTCTTCCGGTAGCAGTGCATAAGCCACAAGAATCATAAGCGTGCCGATAAAGGTTCCCTGTATCACTTTCCCCAATTGGATGGGGCGGTCGTAGGCACCACTGAAGTAGAGGGCAATGAGCCAGGTGAGTACATAGGCTGGCATGGCAAAGAGGATGAATTCAGAAGGGTAACTTCCTCCTTCGGGAAAGATGTACAGCTGCTCCCAATACCCCTTTATTACGTAGAGCCCCCCAAAGAGAAGAGAGGCATCGCAGAGGGGAAGGAAGAGGTTCTTGATAAAACGATTTAATAGGGCTAAGGATGCGCGGAGCCAGATGGCACTGTTGATGATGAAACTGAACATTTTGGCACGCTTTGTACTAAAATGTTTCCTGGCAAAGATCACCATGGCATTGTAGAAGGTATAAACGTAGTTTACACTGCTCTTCTTCGTGCTCTCTCCTTTGTAGTGAATAATGCGTGTTTCAGGATAGTAGTAGTTGTTGAATCCCGCCTTGGTGATGCGGTAGGAAAGGTCAATATCCTCTCCATACATAAAGAAGGTCTCATCCAATAAACCCGCTTTATCCAAGGCACTTTTTCGCATCATCATAAAGGCTCCGGAGAGAACATCGATCTTATGGATCTCCTGTTTGGAGAGGTAGGAGAGGTGGTATTGGCCAAATTTTGTGGAATGGGGAAATAGTTTTGAGAGTCCTGAAAGTCGATAGAAGGCTACCTCCGGCGTGGGAAGTCCTCTTTTGGATTCCGGGAGGAATTTCCCCTTGCCATCCACCATCATCACACCAAGCCCCCCTGCATCGGGATGTGCATCCATAAAGTGGGTGGTTTTGGTAAAGGTATCCTCTTCTACCACGGTGTCGGGATTTAACAGTAGGATGTATTGCCCCTTTGCCATGCGGATGGCCTGGTTGTTGGCTTTGGAAAAACCGGGATTATCTTTGTTGGCAATAAGATGCACCCAGGGAAACTTCTCCTTGACCATCGTTGTTGAGCCATCTACCGAGTTATTGTCCACCACAAACACCTCCCCATCCAACGGAGCTATGGCCTTTTGAACCGAGAGGAGACACTGTTCAAGGAAGTGGATGACGTTGTAATTGACGATGATGACGGAGAGTTTCATGATGCCGGCAACTATTTGTGGTGCTGATTAAATCCATACCTTACATGGAGCGCAATGCGGTTGTCATTTCCCTCTATGGCATCAATCTTTCCGCTGCTTCCATTACCCGGATCTTCCATGTTGTAATAAATTCGTAGAAATCCCACTTTACTCAGTTTGCCCCTGTTATCAAATCCATAGTAGTAGTTGAACTTGACTCCGTCGATACTTTTAATTTTTCCCTGTTTCTCGGGGCCTTCCATTACGTCAAAATACTTGATCTCCATATCATTGATGTAGTGAAGGCGTGTGGAGTTTGCAACCCCGGGCATGCGGTCATAATAGGTTAACTCAATATCCCCAAAAGAGGCCAAAAAACCATTGTGGTCAAGGTTGTTATAGTATGAGAAACGTGTATCGTTGATCTTCTCCGGTTTTCCCTCCGTAGCATCTTTATACTCCGACCATTGGAAGGTGGCATTACCCGAAACTTCAATGCTCGGATTTCCGTACTGGTTGATGTAGAAGGTGATATCCTGATCCATATCCATCACGGGATAGATTTTTATATCCTTGCCGTTGGGTTCAACCTCAATGATGAGTTCTGTTTGGGCGAAGGCCCCTCCCACCAGAAGGAGTAAACAGAGCATGGCGATTTCTTTTCTCATAGTCCTTTATTTTACGACATCCCAGTTGCCAATAGATTCTGAAACCACAAAGGTTTTGGGTTCCGTTTGGGTAAACTCATTGGCGTTATAAGTCCACTCAAGCGATTCCGATCCTCCTCCCGATTGGGTAGTGATGATGTAGCGCCCTTTTATCGCGCCAAAATAGGCTGCTTGATGTGCGGGGGAGTCCGAGTCTCCTCCCGAAGGATCCACCGGGATCCACCCATAATTGGGCAGGTAGATCTCTACCCATCGGTGAAAGACATCGTCGTAGCGCGCCTGATCGCTTCTCACCGATACGGCGCCCACATAGCGTGCAGGAATGCCTGCGGCACGGCAGAGCGCAATATAGACAAAAGAGTATTCGGAACAAGAGCCGTTACCTCGGCTTAAGACCTCCGGAGCTGTATTCCATCCCCCTACCATTTCGTAGTAGATGTGCTCCCGAACGTAGCGGTAGAGCTTGCGGGCTTTATAGTACAGGTTCTCTTCCGTGCCGAGAGCCTCTTTCACTGCGTTGCTAATGATGGGGTTGTTTAGCTGAAATTTTTCATTATCGGCAAGGTATAACGTTTTGATCTCTTCAGGGATATCCCGTTGGGAGCCCACCTGGTCGGGAAAGAGGAAATAGGTGATGTCCCAAGTGTCCGCTCTTACGTACATGTTGGCCTCAAAGTGTGCCCCACTTTGAAGGTCGGTGACATGCCAGTGTGCTGTTTTTTGATTCCAACGATCATTGAAGATTTCATATCCCGCCGGCTCGAAGCGCGTTTTTGCAATAATCTTTTGGTTGACCCGATCTTCCGGGATGGCGATATGTACATCCAAAGAGGTTGTTTTTCCCGGTCCAAAATTGGTGGTGAAGTGGGTGAAATTCAGGTACAACTCACGTTTGTTGGTAAGTCGGTATTTGTGCTCATCCCTGGTCTTCACAAGGTAGAGGCTGTCTGTCTGTGAATCTGCCAGCCATAGGTTGGTGCCGTCAAAAGCGATGTCTCTTACATAAGGGGAGGGGGTTTCTGTGGTGATGATCACCGTTCCATCATCGGGACTTACCATAAAGAGTTTATCGTTATAGGGATCCACAATCCAGAGGTACGTACCGTCATAAGCCAGCGCAGAAGAGCTTCTTGTGGGGGCGGGAAAGGAGCGGATGGTGGTTCCATCGGTGGCATTTACCATGACGACTTTGGATTCTCTGGGAGAGATGCTCCACAGACGTCCTTTGTCGCTTTCCACTCCTGAGGTGTTTGCCGAGGGCGCCGCCGTGAAGTGCACGATATGCCCATTGGAGGGATCAATTTTGTAGATGGTGGCATTATAATTCTCCGAAAGCGGAACGCCTCCTTTGGTATCAATGGAGAGGAGGTGACTCCCATTCCAGGCCAGTGCTGAGGGCCAATAGGCCGGGGCTTCAATGCTTCGAATTATTGCTCCTGAGGTGGGATCTACACAGTAGATGAGGTCACTCTTTCGGTCTGCAACCCACAGGTTTTTGCCGTCAAAGGCGATGCCAGTGCTGTTGAACGCCGGAGCTTTTAGGGTTTTGATGACCTCTCCCGGCCATGCCCAGGCTGCGTGGAATCCCGCCACAACAACAAGGAGCGTAATGAAGAGTTTTTGCATAATATGAGGGTTAGATGGTTAACGTTTTTGGGAGGAGATAATTTCTCCCTTCTCGTCGTATACTTGCCAAAGGCTATCCGGTTTATTGAGTTTGTAATAGCCTGATTCTTTTAGTTTTCCATTCGGGAAGTAGGACTTGAATATTCCGTTTCGTACTCCGTTTTTGTAGGTTGTTTCCGTTAAAAGGGTTCCCTCTTTGTTCCACTTTTTTTGGATTCCTTCCCGTTTTCCCTCCACGAAGGATACCTGGGATTGCTTGTTTCCATTTTTGAAATAGTTGGTATATTGGCCGTTTCGTTTTCCGTGTGTGTAGTGGGTGACATTTTTTTTCTCGCCTGAGAGATAGTAGGCTTCGTATTTGCCGTGGAGGCTGTCGTTCACATAGGAGAAGGTACTCTCTATCTGTGTTCCTTTGCCGTATTTGGTCCATTTCCCTGACCGCATTCCCTTTTTATAATGGCCATCTGCTGTTTTTATCCCCTTATCGTCAAACAGAGAGCACTTTCCCTCTTTGACCTCATTGCCATTCTTATCAAGATAATACTCATACTTCTCCGCAAGGTTTTTTGTTCCCGGATAAAAAACCTCTTTGACCTCTCTCTTTTTTCCACAGGTAAAGAGGGCAAGGGTCAGTAATAGAAAGGCGCCTGTTTGCAGCAATTTTCTCATAGTCCTAAATTTTTTTTCATTTCTTGCAAAGGTAAAAGAAAAATAGTGATAGTGATTAATGATGGCTAATAAGCGTGATAAATCGAAGAAACAGTGCCGGTTTTAAGAGGATGGTAAGGAGGAAACCATAGAGTGCCCCGGTAAAGTGTGCATCATGTCCAATATTGCTCTTTGAATGCTTGGCCATATAGGCACTAATGGCCAGATAAACAGCGCCAAAAATAAAGGCTGGAATGCCTATGGGAATGAACATGACATAGACCTTATTCAGCGGGTCGAAGAGAATACTGGCAAAAACTACAGCTGAAATGGCTCCCGAGGCACCGATAGCCGCATAATAGGGGTCTTCTTTATGTTTGATGAAGGATGGAATGGATGAGACCACTGCGCCTCCTACATAGAGCAGGAGATAATACCATATCCCCTCTTCTCCCCAAACAGCTCGGTAGTACTTCTCTACAAGAATACCGAAAGAGAGGAATGCCAGCATGTTGAAGGCCAAATGGCCCCAACTCCCGTGGATGAGTGCGTGGGATAAAAAACGGTAATACCGTTTCTCTCGTAGAATGAGATAGGGTTGAAAGGTTAACTTTTGAAAGATTTGAGGCTCCTTAAATGCCCAGAGAGAGACGAGAATCGTTATAATTGAAATAAGATAGGTCATAGATATCCGTTTGCTTGTGGTGGTTGCCTGGTGTCTGTTTATAAATTCTAACTACAGGCAATAAACCGCAAACGGAGGGAAAGGTTTTTAGTCGAGGTGCCAGGGATCTCCTTGCTTGTGATAAAAACGTTATTTTTGTACCTCATTAATGTTGGATGAAACATATTTTTATGCGTAGAGAGATAAGATTGAGAGTTGTTCTGGTGTGGTTGGCTCTGTGTTGGGTTGGATTCGGTTTTACTCAAGAACATTGGGGGTTGACGGTGGGGAACTACGCCGGAATCAATGGTGTCAGCCTGAATCCGGCCTCCCTTGTGAATTTTCATCAGTTTTTCGATGTGCGATTGTTGTCTGCGGGGCAGACGGTTGAAAATAATCATCTCTATATAGGAGCCGATGAGTATCGCGTTACAGATCTCTTTTCTCGCTCTCCCGTCTTACCTCAGTACGAGGAGACCTATCCCAGCGGTTATACCGTTAAGTTGAGTGGTTTTCTTCATGAACAAAGAGGGAAGGCGAAGAGCCTGTTCGAGGGGACGAAGGTAGAAGGCCCTGGAATCTTACTGGTAAATGGTAACATGGGATATGGCTTCTCTTCAAGTGCCCGCATGATGGTCTCTGTAAAAGATTTGCCGGAGGATGTGGCAAATTTTGCCTATATTGGTTTGGGATATGAACCACAGCATGGTATCGACTATCGCTCTCCGGGTTTTGGGGGGACAGGCATGGCCTGGAATGAATATGCTTTCTCCCTCTCCAGGGTGTTTGAGGATCGTCACTATAGGCGCTTTTCTGCGGGGATTACTGTGAAATTGTTGCTGGGCGCATCCGGCTTTTATGCCCATTTCGAGAACCTGGATTACCAAATGATTGATCGAAATACGTTGGATATTCATGCCATGACAACTCAGGTGGGGATTGCGCTTCCCCTGGATTATGAAAGGAATGCGTTCCCCGACCCCTCAGGCCTGTTCAAGGGGAGTGGTGGTGCATTTGACCTGGGCTTTGCTTTTCTATACAAAGATGGAAACTATTATCGGAGAAGAGCCAGACGCCTATGTGAACAGCCCTATACAACCTACTTGTTTCGTCTAGGTGTTAGCTTGTTGGATATAGGCTTTGTGCGTTTTCGTAAGAATACGATGGTGCATCGGTATGAGAATATTACCTATCTGTGGAATAATATCAGTTCCTACCAATATCAGAATGTGAACTATCTGATGAATGATCTAAGCGGTCGTTTCTATGGCGTGCCGGGAAAAAGTTATGCCGGAAGTAGCATGACAATTTATACTCCTGCCGCTGCCAGTCTTCAGCTGGATTACTCCTTTGAGTATGATCTTTTTTTAGGTGCTGTTTGGGTGCACCCGCTGGTGTTTAATCATCAGACTGTACGTAGGCCGGCGCAGTTGGCCCTGATTCCGCGTTATGAAACGACCAATGTGGGGGTAGCTCTTCCCCTTTCGCTCTATGAGTACCGTTATCCCAGAGTGGGACTTAGCGTGAGAGCCTATATGTTGACTATCGGTACGGAAAAACTGGGAGCATTTACCGGTCTCTTTGATTTCTCAGGAATGGATATCTATTTCTCCTTAAAGTTTTCGTTGGATAAAGGATTCTGTCTTGAAAGCAGTAAGGGATTCGAATGTGGTGATATCCGATTTAAGTAGGGTCTCTCCGTAAAGTTAAGGTTTCGAGCAGCCTCTGTCTGGAAAGTTTGAATTGGAGGTTTGCAAAGGGTGAAATAGGGGAGTTTACCGGGGTAAATGCAATTGTATTGCGCAAAGCCGAAATGACGGTTTAGAAGATGAGCATAGCGAGGAAGTCGGACTTTATAGACGGGTGCTGAGTGGCATGTGGTAGCTTCTCTTCTCTTGATGAAGCTGTTGGAATT
Organism: Bacteroidota bacterium; assembly: GCA_002748065.1. Lineage (GTDB taxonomy): Bacteria > Bacteroidota > Bacteroidia > Bacteroidales > BM520 > BM520. The sequence goes on along the minus strand of PDRJ01000021.1, from coordinate 132 downwards.
GAACAGTTTTTGCTAAAAAGCGAGTAAAACAAGAAAGGCATCCCTTGAAGAGGATGCCTTGGAGGGTGAAAGACCGGGTTCGAACCGGCGACCTCTGGAACCACAATCCAGCGCTCTAACCAACTGAGCTAC
>PDRJ01000005.1 GCA_002748065.1 Bacteroidota bacterium | reverse complement strand
CATATTGTTCGACCCTATATTTATATACACTTTTAACATGGGAATTGCCGGAGCTGCGTGGGCTACCGTTTTGGCACAAGCTATTACAGCTGTTTTGTATATCGTCTATTTGTTAAAAAAGAAAGGGCAGCTGCGAATATCTATTCGTTTATTTCGTTTTAATAAAACTATTTTAATGGAAATATTAAAAATTGGCATTCCTGTTTTTTTGTTTCAATTGCTATTTGGAGTATCGCAAGGAATAACGAACTCAGCGGCAAATGAATTTGGCGACACTGCCATAGCAGCTGTCGGAATAGTTACTCGTATTCTTGCAGTAGGTACATTTATTATTTTTGGCTTTGTTAAAGGGTTTCAACCCCTTGCAGGCTATGCTTATGGAGCAAACAACGTTATAAGATTAAAACAAAGTATTAATTTAACTCTAAAATGGACAAGCTGTTTTGCGGCCTTGTTTGCTATGGTAATAACCTTGTTTCCAAATACAATAATGCAATGGTTTAGTGCAGATGAAACAGTTATTTCTATTGGCTCTAAAATGCTATTTGTCAACGGAGTAATATTTGTATTCTTTGGTTTCCAAGCTGTTTATTCCTCACTGTTTTTAGCTTTGGGAAAAGCCAGAGAAGGAGGAATCTTAAGCATAAGTAGAAGCGGATTATTTTTTATCCCATCAATACTTATATTGCCGCAATTCTTTGATTTAGATGGAGTGATTTATGCACAGGCAATAGCAGATATTTTTACGATTTTACTAACAGCACTATTTATGATAAACTTGAATAAAAAGATTAAGCGTATACAGACTTAGATACAGTCACTAATACCACAGGACGATAAGCGGTGCGTAGCACCCAGCGTATAGTCCCGGTCTTGCTGATACAATTGCTGCAAGACCTTTTCAAATACCGAAACCGCTATAAGAGAGTCCGTCTATAAAACCTGACTTCTTAGTGATGCTTGTCTTCCAAAAGATCGTTTACCCCGGAAAACTCCCCTATTTCAGCCTTCGCAAACCTCGAATTCGAACGTTCCGACAGCCTCTCTTCTCAAAACGCTGACATTATGGAGAGGCACAAAAAAAAGGTGTACCACTATCTGTTGTGATACACCTTCTCTTTTTTCGACAGGGTTCTTTGCTTATGCCTGTGCTGCGGGACCGCCAAGATTTAAGGGAAGCCGCTCATCCAGCTCCTTAATGGGGCCGTGCATCGACTCAAACTTGGCAATGTTCTCATGCAGGGCTTTCATCAGCCGTTTGGCATGTTGTGGTGTCAATACAACACGTGACTTCACCTTTGCCTTAGGCATGCCGGGCATCATCTTGATAAAGTCCACAATAAACTCTGTGTTACTGTGTGTAATCACTGCCAAATTCGCATAAACACCTTCTGCCTGCTCTTCGTTGAGCTCTATATTAATCTTATTACTCTGTTTAGGATCCATAATTCATTGTTTTATTCTTCGGTTTCTTCCACCTTCTCAAAGTCGGCTTTAGAAGCCATAATCTGTTCATACTCTTCTTTGGAGCCTACCACGATATCCTGGTACTGGCGAAGACCGGTACCGGCCGGAATCAGATGCCCCACGATCACGTTCTCTTTCAAACCAAGCAGCGAATCCGACTTGGCCTGGATAGAAGCATTGGTAAGGACTTTGGTGGTCTCCTGGAACGAAGCGGCGGAGATAAAGCTCTTAGTTTGCAGTGAAGCACGGGTGATTCCCTGCAGGATCTGCCTTGCCGTAGCCGGCTGGGCATCACGGGACTCCACCAACTTCTTATCGCGACGTTTGAGCGTTGAGTTCTCCTCACGGAGATTCCGTGCACTAATCACCTGTCCTTCAACCAACGTTTCAGACTCTCCTGCATCGGTGACGATCTTCTTACCAAAGATGGTATCATTCTCATCCATAAAGTCGATCTTATCCACCAATTCGCCCTCCAGGAACTTGGTATCACCCGGATCCATCACTTCGACCTTACGCATCATCTGACGCACAATCACCTCGAAGTGCTTATCGTTAATCTTCACACCCTGGAGACGATACACCTCCTGAACCTCGTTAACGATATACTCCTGAACCTTCATGGGCCCCTTGATACTGAGGATATCCGAAGGTGTCATAGCACCCTCCGAGAGCGAGGTTCCCGCCCGAACGTAGTCATTCTCCTGTGCCAGGATCTGCTTAGAGGTGGGAATAAGATACTTCTTCTCCTCACCGGTCTTGGAGGTGATGATCACCTCACGGTTACCACGCTTCAAGTTCTTGCTAAAAGATACCACGCCGTCAATCTCCGATACCACTGCCGGATCAGAGGGATTCCGGGCCTCAAACAGCTCCGTTACACGGGGCAGACCTCCGGTAATATCACCGGTCTTACCAATGGCACGCGGAATCTTCACGAGGATATCCCCCGCTTTAATTTTATCCTTCTCTTCCACAATGATGTGGGCGCCCACCGGAATATCGTACGCTTTTATCACCGTACCATCCGTATCCAACACCTTGATGTTGGGGTTCTTTGAACGCTGACGGGTCTCAATAATCACCTTATCGTGATAACCGGTCTGTTCATCCGACTCCACACGGAAAGTCTGACCTTCTACAATATTTTCATAGCTGATGGTTCCCGCAAATTCGGAGATAATCACCGCGTTAAAGGGATCCCAATCACAGATTACATCATTTTTCTTAATCTCATCCGAGGCCTTGTGATAGAGGTGTGCTCCATAAGGAATGTTACCCGAGGAGAGGATGATACCGGTATTCTTATCCACAATCTTCATCTCGGCCGAACGTCCAATTACCACATCAAAGGTCTCTCCATCAGAGGTAACATAAGGTACAGAGCGCAACTCATCAATCTCTAGGATTCCCTCATATTTGGCAATAATCTTGTTGGCCACAGACATGTTGGAAGCGGTACCCCCCACGTGGAAGGTACGAAGGGTAAGCTGCGTACCCGGTTCCCCGATAGACTGTGCAGCGATAACCCCCACGGCCTCGCCGCGCTGTACCAAGCGCCCTGAAGCCAGGTTACGGCCATAACACTTGGCACACACACCGTGCTTCGACTCACAAGTCAATACGGAACGAATCTCCACAGATTCAATGGGCGACTCGTCAATGGCTCTTCCGATGGTTTCTGTAATCTCCTCTCCGGCGGCCACCAAAAGTTCTCCCGAATGGGGATGATACACATCATGCAGCGTTACACGCCCCAAGATACGGTCAAAGAGTTTCTCCACCACCTCTTCACTCTTCTTCAGCGCCGAAATGGTAAGTCCACGCAATGTACCACAATCCTCTTCAGAAATAATCACATCCTGAGCTACATCCACCAAACGACGGGTAAGGTAACCGGCATCAGCCGTTTTAAGGGCAGTATCGGCAAGACCCTTACGCGCACCGTGTGTAGAGATAAAGTACTCCAAAACGGTAAGCCCCTCTTTAAAGTTAGAGAGGATGGGGTTCTCAATAATCTCCCCACCGGTAGCTCCCGATTTTTGAGGCTTCGCCATAAGCCCCCTCATGCCACAAAGCTGACGAATCTGCTCCTTAGATCCCCGGGCTCCTGAGTCGAGCATCATGTAGACCGAGTTGAATCCCTGCTGGTCATTCGAAAGGGTATCCATCAAGGTACGAGTGAGGTTGGAGTTGGTATGTGTCCAGATATCAATAACCTGATTATAACGTTCATTATTGGTAATGAATCCCATATTGTAGTTGGACATCACCTCATCCACATCCGTATTGGCATCGGCCACCAACTTCTCTTTCACCTCCGGAATAATCACATCGCCCAAGTTGAAAGAGAGGCCTCCTTTAAAGGCCATATAGTAACCCAGCGACTTAATATCATCAAGGAATTGCGCTGTTTTCTGGGTACCGGTTTTCTTCAATACCTTACCGATAATATCCCGAAGGGATTTCTTGGTAAGAAGCTGATTAATATAACCATACTCTTCCGGTACCACTTCGTTAAAGAGGACACGTCCCACGGTTGTCTCCTCGAGACTGTACTGGCCCGTTTCATTATCCTTCAACCGTACACTGATCACGGCGTGAAGATCCACTTCTCCTTCGTTATAGGCTATACGAACCTCTTCCGGAGAGTAGAATTTGTATCCCTCCCCCTTGATGACTTTCTCGGGGGAGCTTTTGCGCCCTTTGGTCATGTAGTAGAGACCCAAAACCATGTCCTGAGAAGGTACGGTAATGGGGGCTCCGTTGGCAGGGTTCAGGATGTTGTGCGAACAGAGCATCAGCATCTGAGCTTCTAACACGGCCGCATTGCCGAGGGGCACATGCACCGCCATCTGGTCACCGTCGAAGTCGGCGTTAAAGGCCGTACAAGCAAGGGGGTGAAGCTGAATGGCCTTTCCCTCTATCAACTTGGGCTGGAAGGCCTGAATTCCCAAACGGTGAAGTGTGGGGGCACGGTTCAACAGCACGGGATGCCCCTTAAGGATACTCTCCAGAATATCATAAACCACCGGATCTTTACGATCCACAATTTTCTTAGCTGATTTTACGGTTTTTACAATGCCACGCTCCAGCATCTTACGAATGATAAAGGGCTTATAGAGCTCCGAGGCCATATTTTTAGGAAGGCCACACTCGTTAAGTTTCAGTTCGGGTCCTACGACAATCACAGAACGGCCGGAGTAGTCCACCCTTTTACCCAAGAGGTTCTGACGAAAACGTCCCTGCTTTCCCTTCAAGCTATCAGAGAGCGACTTCAAAGCCCTGTTGGACTCGGTACGAACCGAGTTAGCTTTTCTGGAGTTATCAAAGAGCGAATCCACAGCTTCCTGCAGCATCCGCTTTTCGTTGCGCATAATTACGTCAGGGGCTTTAATCTCAATCAAACGCTTCAGTCGGTTATTCCGAATAATCACGCGACGGTAAAGATCGTTAAGGTCGGAAGTGGCAAAACGTCCTCCATCCAGGGGAACAAGCGGCCTGAGCTCAGGAGGAATAACGGGAACAACCTTAACGATCATCCACTCCGGCTTATTCTCCATCTTCCGGTTAGCCTCGCGAAAAGCCTCAAAAACCTGAAGACGTTTCAGGGCATCAGCTTTCCGCTGCTGAGAGGTCTCCGTATTGGCCTTATGGCGCAAATCGTAAGAGGTCTTATCCAGGTCCAAATCCCGCAAGAGCGTAAAGAGGGCATCGGCCCCCATCTTTGCCACAAACTTCTCGGGATCATCATCTTCCAGGTATTGGTTTTCGGGGGGCAAGGAATCAACGATATCAAAATACTCCTCTTCGGTAAGGAAGTCGAGGTATTTCACTCCATCGGCGGCCTTAGGCCCCGGATTAATCACCACATAACGCTCATAGTAGATAATCATATCGAGCTTCTTCGTCTGAAGCCCGAGGAGCGCACCTATCTTGTTGGGCAGGGAGCGAAAATACCAGATATGTGCCACAGGGACCACCAATTGGATATGTCCCATTCGTTCACGACGCACCTTCTTCTCTGTCACCTCCACACCACAGCGGTCACAGACGATTCCTTTATAACGAATCCGTTTATATTTTCCGCAATGGCACTCCCAGTCCTTCACAGGACCGAAGATTCGTTCGCAAAACAACCCATCCCTCTCGGGCTTGTAGGTTCTGTAGTTAATCGTTTCCGGTTTCAACACCTCACCACTGGATTTCTCAAGGATCATTTCCGGCGACGCGAGACTCACCGTAATGTTTGAGAAGGGGTTATTTACCGTTGTATCTTTTCTAAAAGCCATATTATAAGATCGGTTACAGTCAGAAAAATCCGCGTATACCCCCCATCATAAGGAAGGTATACCCGGAAAAAAATATTAGTCGAAAGTTACATTCAGACCGAGGCCTGAAAGTTCGTGAACCAGTACATTGAATGATTCGGGTAGTCCCGGAACGGGCATATTCTCACCCTTCACGATAGACTCGTACGCTTTGGCTCGTCCCTGCACATCGTCTGATTTCACGGTAAGGATCTCCTGCAGGATATTAGCTGCACCAAAAGCCTCCAGGGCCCACACCTCCATCTCTCCAAAACGCTGGCCTCCAAACTGGGCTTTACCCCCAAGAGGCTGCTGGGTAATGAGGCTATAGGGGCCAATGGAACGGGCGTGCATCTTATCATCCACCATGTGATGGAGTTTCAGCATATAGATATATCCCACGGTCGCCGGCTGGTCAAAACGTTCACCGGTACCTCCATCATAGAGGTAAACCTTTCCATTTTCGGGAAGGCCTGCCTCCTTCATAAGATTGTTGATATCGTCAATATGAGCTCCGTCAAAGATGGGCGTCGCATAGGTACAATTGTTCATCTTGGCAGCCCATCCCAATACCGTCTCGTAAATCTGTCCAAGGTTCATCCTTGAGGGTACCCCCAAGGGGTTCAAGACAATATCCACCGGAGAGCCATCTTCGAGGAACGGCATATCCTCTTCACGCACAATTCTCGCTACAATACCTTTGTTACCGTGACGTCCGGCCATCTTGTCCCCCACCTTCAGTTTACGTTTCTTTGCAATGTAAACCTTGGCCATCTGCACAATACCGTTGGGCAATTCATCCCCCACAGAAGCTACAAACTTCTCACGATTATACTTTCCAAGAATCTCCTTGTACTTGATATTGTAATTATAAATCAGCTCCTTGATAAGCTCATTCTTCTCCTTATCAGCCGTCCATTTATTGGGATTTACAATGGTGTAATCCAGTCCTAAAAGGATCTTTTGGTTAAATTTAGTCTTCTTGGGAACGACCTCTTCCTTATAGTTATTATAAACACCCTGAGAGGTTCTACCGCTCACCAAAACCAGCAATTTATCCACAAGTCTGACGAGAAGAGCAGCAGCGTCTTTCTCAAATTGGCTGTCAATTGCTGCAAGGATCTCTTTCTCTTTGGTTGAGCGACCACGGCGTTCCTTCGCCGCACGAGAGAAGAGTTTTTTATCAATCACCACCCCTTTCATGGAGGGAGGTGCCTTAAGAGAGGCATCTTTCACATCCCCGGCTTTATCCCCAAAGATTGCACGCAGCAATTTCTCTTCCGGAGTGGGGTCACTCTCTCCTTTAGGCGTAATTTTACCAATCAGGATATCCCCTTCACTCACTTCTGCACCAATACGGATAAGACCATTTTCATCCAAATCCTTCGTTGCTTCCGCACTCACATTAGGAATATCGTTGGTAAGCTCTTCCACACCGCGTTTTGTGTCACGTACCTCCAGCGTAAACTCTTCCACATGAATGGAGGTAAAGATATCCTCCTTCACAATACGTTCAGAGATCACGATGGCATCCTCAAAGTTATACCCTTTCCAGGGCATAAAGGCCACCTTCATGTTACGACCGATAGCCAACTCACCCTTTTCGGTAGCATAGCCTTCGCACAGAACCTGTCCCTTCTTTACGGCATCACCCTTTTTCACAATGGGGCGAAGCGTAATGGAGGTTCCCTGGTTGGTACGCTGAAACTTCGTTAAAGTGTACGATTTTAGTTCATCATCGAAAGAGACAAGCCTCTCCGTCTCATTACGTGCATAACGGATGGTGACGGTCTTTGCGTCCACATACTCCACTACGCCATCACCTTCCGCGTTGATCAATACACGAGAGTCGTGAGCCACCGCCTTCTCAATGCCTGTTCCCACGAAAGGCGCTTCCGGATTCAGCAAGGGTACTGCCTGGCGCATCATGTTAGAGCCCATCAAGGCACGGTTAGCATCATCATGCTCCAGGAAGGGAATCAAGGAGGCTGCGATAGAGGCAATCTGGTTAGGAGCGATATCAATCAGATCCACCTCACTTTTGTCAACAATGGGGAAGTCGGCAAGTTTACGCACTTTCAGTTTATCCCGCTCCAAGCGGTTATCTTCCGAGATGGGCGTAATGGCCTGGGCAATAATTTTGCTCTCCTCCTCCTCCGCGGTAAGGTACACCGGAGGTTTATCTGTTCTCAACACGCCATCCTCCACGGCGATATAGGGAGTCTCAATAAATCCGAGCTTATTGATCTGCGCAAAGACACAGAGGGAGGAGATCAAACCAATGTTGGGACCTTCAGGGGTCTCGATAGTACAGAGACGACCATAGTGGGTATAGTGCACATCCCGCACCTCAAATCCGGCACGTTCACGGGAGAGACCTCCAGGCCCGAGGGCAGAGATCCTACGCTTGTGCGTAATCTCCGAAAGCGGGTTGGTCTGATCCATAAATTGCGACAGCTGGTTGGTTCCAAAGAAGGAGTTAATCACCGAACTCAGCGTTTTTGCATTAATCAGGTCAGTTGGAGTAAAGACCTCATTATCACGCACATTCATCCGTTCACGAATCGTCCTGGACATCCGTGCAAGCCCCACACCAAACTGGTTATAGAGCTGTTCACCCACCGTACGGATACGACGGTTGCTAAGGTGATCGATATCATCCACCTCGGTTCGTGCATTCACCAGCTCGATAAGGTGTTTGATAATCGAAATAATGTCTTGTTTGGTAAGCACCTTGACATCCATGGGGATATCAAGATCCAATTTTCGATTGATCTTATAACGACCAACCTCTCCGAGGTCATAACGTTTATCGGAGAAGAAGAGTTTATCAATGATACCGCGAGCCGTCTCTTCGTCCGGAGGTTCTGCGTTTCGCAGCTGACGATAGATATACTCAATGGCCTCCTTCTCAGAGTTGGCGGTATCTTTTTGCAGCGTATTAAAGATCACGGAAAAATCCACATGATCGGCATCCTCCTTATGGAGCAACACCGTCTTCACATCGGCATCAATCATCTGCTCGATATGTTGTTGCTCAAGAATAGTTTCACGATCAATAATCACCTCCGTACGCTCAATGGATACCACCTCTCCGGTATCTTCATCCACAAAGTCTTCAACCCAGGAACGCACCACACGGGCGGCGAGTTTACGGCCAAGGGCTTTTTTCAGGCCAGTTTTGGTTACTTTAATCTCTTCAGCCAGGTCAAAGATCTCCAGGATTGCTTTATCACTCTCATATCCAATGGCACGAAGCAGCGTAGTGACAGGTAACTTCTTCTTTCTGTCGATATACGCATACATGATATTATTGATATCGGTGGTGAACTCCATCCACGACCCTTTAAAGGGAATGATACGAGCGGAATAGAGTTGGGAACCATTGGCATGATAGGAAGTTCCGAAGAAGACACCCGGAGAACGGTGGAGCTGAGAAACGACCACACGCTCAGCGCCATTCACGATAAAAGTCCCCTTGGGAGTCATATAAGGGATCATCCCAAGGTAGACATCCTGGATAATGGTCTCAAAATCTTCGTGATCGGGATCCGTGCAATAGAGTTTCAGTTTGGCTTTCAGGGGGACACTATAGGTAAGTCCCCTTTCGATACACTCGGTAATGGCATATCGTGGGGGGTCCACAAAGTAATCCAGAAATTCGAGCACAAAGTTATTCCTCGCGTCCGAAATGGGAAAATTCTCAGAAAAAACTTTAAAGAGACCCTCATTAATTCGGTTTTCTGGATTGGTCTCAAGCTGAAAGAAGTCCTGAAAAGATTTCAGTTGGATATCTAGTAAGTCCGGATAGTCAACTCTAACTTTGGCTTTACCAAAATTGATACGTTCATTTTTCATAGGGCCCAAGGTCGATAAGTAGTTAAAAGATAAGATATTGGTTTAACGTAAATAAAGAAAATACGTAAAACAAGAAATAGACCAAGGCTCAAAAAGCTTGAACCGTAGCCTATCTCTTGTTAGAAAGTTATGAATATCTTACTTAACTTCAACCTCTGCACCAGCCTCCTCTAACTGAGATTTAAGTGCTTCTGCCTCATCTTTAGAGACTGCTTCTTTGATTGCTTTAGGAGCAGAATCTACCAGTTCTTTAGCCTCTTTAAGACCAAGGGAGGTAAGTTCCTTAACCAGTTTTACTACGGCCAATTTCTTAGCGCCAGCAGCTTTCAGAATTACGTCAAATTCGGTTTGCTCTTCTGCGGCGGCGGCTTCGGCACCAGCGGGGGCTGCTACTACAGCTGCGGCGGCTGCCGGCTCAATACCATACTCTTCTTTAAGAATTTCAGCTAACTCGTTAACTTCTTTTACAGTTAAATTCACCAACTGTTCTGCAAATGCTTTTAAGTCTGCCATTTCGTTTATTTGTTTTAAAGGTTTTTCTCTAACTAAAAATTGTGTTTTTGTTTTTTCTGGGGAGGGGAATTAGGTCCACACTATTCACGCTCTCCCAAAGTTTTAAGCACGCCTGTAAGGATATTCCCTCCGGATTGGAGTGCATTGACAACGTTCTTCGCGGGTGATTGGAGGAGGAGTACCACGTCAGCAATAAGCTCGTTCTTGCTCTTGATATTGGCAAGCATTTCGAGGTTTTCACTGCCCACATAGATTGTCTCTTCCACATAAGCCCCTTTAAGGATCGGTTTCTCTTGATTAAACTCCTTGCGGAAGTCTTTGATGAGTTTCGCGGGGATGTTACCAGCTTCGGCATACATCACTGCTGTTTGACCTTTAAGAACGGGGTAGATGTCACTGAAATCTTTTTCAGATTTCTCCATTGCCTTTTTGAGCAACGTATTTTTTACTACCTGGAGTTTTACGTTACGTTTGAAGCAGAAGCGTCGCAAATTACTTTCAACCACTGCATTCAATTCACCTGTATCCGTCAAATAGATATAGCTATTTGCTTCCAGTTGCTCTGCAAGGCTATCTATAAGTTGTTTTTTATCAGTTTTTTTCATTGACTTATAGTTTAGCGATTAATAATTAGGCGTTAAGGGATTTGGTATCCACCTTCACACCCGGGCTCATTGTACTGGAAAAGTACAGGCTTTTCATATACGTTCCTTTTGCTGCGGCGGGCTTGAGTTTCACAATTGTTTGCACAAACTCTCGTGCATTCTCAAGCAGTTGTTCTTTCGAAAAAGAGACACGACCCACAGAGGCATGGATAATTCCATACTTATCCACTTTAAAGTCGATTTTACCGGACTTCACCTCCTGAACGGCTTTAGCGATATCCATCGTAACGGTACCTGTTTTAGGGTTAGGCATCAGACCACGAGGTCCAAGGATTCGCCCCAGAGGACCAACTTTAGGCATCACATTGGGCATGGTGATCACGACATCAATGTCGGTCCAACCGCCCTTAATTTTTTGGATATAATCATCCAAGCCTACATAGTCAGCACCTGCGGTTTTTGCTTCCTCCTCCTTTTCGGGGGTACAGAGTACGAGCACTTTCTTCTCTTTACCTGTACCGTGAGGGAGCGTAACCGTTCCACGTACCATTTGGTTGGCTTTCCGGGGATCTACACCCAGTCGCACATCAACGTCAAAGGAGGCATCAAATTTCGTAAAGGAGATGCTCTTCACAAGCCCAATAGCCTCATCAAACGAATAGGGATTCTGGCGATCAAACTGTGCTAAAGCTTCTTTCTGTTTTTTTGTAATTTTAGCCATTCAACCAAATGTTAAAATGTTTTACGTTTAAATTCATTAAAAGGGACGTGCCCCTTTGATTTTGATACCCATGCTTCTGGCAGTACCAGCCACCATGCTCATTGCAGACTCCACTGTAAAACAGTTGAGATCGGCCATTTTGTCCTCTGCAATCTGTTTGACAGCCTCCCAGGTTACTGTGGCCACCTTCTGACGATTGGGCTCAGGGGAACCGCTTTTAATCTTAGCAGCATCCAGGAGCTGCACAGCCGCCGGAGGGGTTTTGATCACAAAACTGAAAGACTTATCTTTGTAAACACTGATGATGACGGGTAATACTTTCCCAGCCTTATCTTGGGTACGGGCATTAAACTGCTTACAGAACTCCATAATATTCACACCCTTCGCACCCAAAGCGGGTCCTACAGGGGGAGAGGGGTTCGCAGCGCCGCCCTTGACTTGTAACTTGATAAGGCCTACAACTTCTTTTGCCATTTTGTTTTGTCTTTGGAAATTTTTAATTACCGTATTTGGTTGGAAGCAGCCGGTTATTATTCTTTTTCAACTTGCATAAAACCCAATTCCAGAGGCGTTTTTCGGCCAAAGATCTTCACCATCACCTTCAGTTTCTTCTTCTCCTCATTGATCTCCTCAATGATTCCGCTAAAACTGTTAAAAGGTCCATCGGTAACCTTTACCGATTCACCTACGATGAAAGGTACACTAACCTCTTCACCACGTTCCAGAAGTTCATCCACCTTTCCAAGGATTCGATTCACTTCGTTGGGACGCAGGGGTTCAGGTTCACCTTTAGTTCCCAAAAAACCCAACACATCGGGTGTATTCTTAATGACGTGAGCGACCTCTCCTACCAAGGTTGCCTCCACAAGTACATAACCGGGGAAGTAGTTCCGTTCTTTGGAGATCTTCTTTCCATTACGCACCTGGAAAACCTTTTCCGTAGGGATAAGCACCTGTCCAACCAGATCCTGTAAGTCGTTCCGCACGATCTCAGACTCGAGATACTGCTTCACACGCTTCTCCTTACCACTAATGGCTCTCACCACATACCACTTCTTTTCCGGTACTTCACTCATTAGGAATATGCATTAATTACTTTCGTTACATAAATAAACCATAGAATGCTTCAAGCACATTCTTAAAGCTTATATCCATCAAAAACACCACTAATGCGATGATCAATGATGCGATGGACACAACTATGGCACTATTTTGCAATTCTTTCCAAGTTGGCCACGAAACCTTATTCAAAAGTTCCTCATAACTCTCCTGGATGTATTTTCCAACTTTCGTCTTAGCCATAATTTTGTCAAAATTTGCACGGGTGGTAGGACTCGAACCCACAGCCAATGGTTTTGGAGACCACTACTCTACCAATTGAGCTACACCCGTATTAGGATATCGACCTCGTCAGAGACCTGAAGGAGTTTGCAGTGAAAGGACTTCCCGGATAACCTTATCCGGAAAATCCTTCTACCACAATAACCTATATCCATTTATTATTGAAGACTAACTTCAGCTTTTTTCTTAATCAAGAAGTTCTGTTACCTGACCAGCACCTACGGTACGACCACCTTCACGGATTGCGAAACGGAGGTTCTTATCCATAGCTACTTCCACGATCAATTCTACCGTAATGGTGAGGTTATCACCGGGCATTACCATTTCAACGCCATCGGGAAGTTTGATCTCTCCAGTCACGTCAGTCGTACGGAAGTAGAACTGAGGACGATAATTATCATGGAATGGTGTGTGACGACCACCCTCTTCTTTCTTAAGGATATAAACCTCAGCTTTAAAATTTCTGTGAGGCTTGATAGAACCGGGAGCTGCGATAACCATACCACGACGGATCTCGTTCTTATCGATACCACGGAGGAGGATACCAGCGTTGTCACCAGCTTCACCACGATCAAGAATCTTACGGAACATCTCCACACCTGTACATACAGACTTGAGTTTTTCTGCACCAAGACCTACGATTTCAACAGGTTCAGACACCTTAATCACACCACTTTCGATACGTCCGGTAGCAACGGTACCACGTCCAGTGATAGAGAATACGTCCTCAACGGGCATAAGGAAAGGCTTATCTACGTCACGCGGAGGCAATGGGATCCATGAATCACACGCTTGCATCAGCTCCTCAATTTTCTCTACCCACTTAGGCTCTTTGTTAAGTCCACCAAGTGCAGAACCTTGGATTACAGGAGTTTCGTCACCGTCGAACTCATAGAAACTGAGCAAGTCACGAATTTCCATTTCCACCAGTTCAAGAAGCTCTTCATCATCCACAAGGTCAACCTTGTTCATGAATACCACAAGTCTGGGAACACCTACCTGACGTGCAAGAAGGATATGCTCGCGTGTTTGGGGCATAGGACCATCTGTGGCAGCTACCACGAGGATTGCGCCATCCATCTGAGCAGCACCTGTTACCATGTTCTTCACATAGTCGGCGTGACCAGGACAGTCAACGTGTGCATAGTGACGGTTCTCTGTTTGATATTCAACGTGAGCCGTATTAATGGTGATACCTCTTTCTTTCTCTTCCGGTGCATTGTCAATGGAGTCGAATGACTTAAATTCGGCAAGACCCTTCTCCTGCATATTTAAGGTAATTGCAGCGGTCAAGGTAGTTTTACCGTGGTCAACGTGACCAATTGTTCCAATGTTTACGTGCGGTTTGGACCGATCAAATGATTCTTTTGCCATCTTCGAATAATTTAGGTTATGTGTCTGCTTACGCTATTTTATATTTTACGTTGTTTGAGCCGTTGACGAGATTTGAACTCGTGACCTCTTCCTTACCAAGGAAGTGCTCTACCCCTGAGCTACAACGGCTATTGAGCGGGAGACGGGACTCGAACCCGCCACCTACAGCTTGGAAGGCTGTCGCTCTACCGGATGAGCTACTCCCGCAATAACTGTTTTGTTTCAATCTTTTTAAGAACGATGTAACATGGTGGGGAGAGGAGGATTCGAACCTCCGAAGGCTTCGCCAACAGATTTACAGTCTGCCCCATTTGACCGCTCTGGAATCTCCCCAACAGGAGCCGATGGACGGATTCGAACCGCCGACCGGCTGATTACAAATCAGCTGCTCTGGCCAACTGAGCTACATCGGCAATCAATATGTATCATAACGTTTACTACTTAAAAAAAGCAGCCCTTCTCAAAAAGGACTGCAAATGTATTAACATATTTGGAACAAACAAAACTTTTGTAAAAAAAAGTTGCTAAAGTGGGTAATTATTTTCCGCGAAGCCGATCTTTATGCTTAACCAGCTGCTTTTTTAGGGCCATACAGGCGGTATCTGTTCCCTCCTCGAAGGAGGCTGCCTGCTTTTTCACAAAAAGATCATATCCCGGTATCAGCAAACGAATCTCTGTAATTTTATTATCTGGTCGCTCTTTTGCATCAACCCTCAACGTAACCTCCGAACCAATGACTCCCTCATAGAGAGCACTCACTTTAGAGACCTTTTTCTCAATAAATTCTTCCAATTTCTGATCTGCCTTAAATCCTACTGCGTTAATACTCACATTCATAAAATACCTCCTTGTTTTAGTTTAGGCGCCCGGATGGGCCTGTTTATAGACTTTCTTTAATTGTTCAATACTATTATGGGTGTAGATCTGCGTAGCATCCAAGCTGGCATGCCCCAACAGTTCTTTAATGGTGTTCAGGTCAGCTCCCGCATTGAGCATGTGGGTAGCAAAGGTATGCCTTAGCTTATGCGGACTCTTCTTCTCCATGGTTGTCACTTTTGCCATGTAATGGTATACTATGCGGTAGATAAGTTTGGGATAGGCCGCCGCGCCCCTATTGGAGACGATCAACCTCCCGGACTCCTCACCCCGCATAATAGTAAACGTATCATTCCTCAATTTCGTGTATGCTTTCACACTATTTAACATTCGAGCACTCACAGGAATCATCCGTTGCTTATCCCTTTTGCCCGTCACCTTGATCTCCTTGCGGAAAAAATCGATATCCTCATCGCGAAGCCGCACCAGTTCTTCGTTCCGCATACCGGTGGCGTAGAGAAGTTCCAACACCAAGCGGTCACGAACGCCCTCAAAGCCTTCGGGAAAGGCAATGGTCTCAAAAAGCGTCTCCATCTCCGCCTCGTGATAATAAATAGGTAGCCTCTGTCCTGCCGGAGGGGTCTGTACAAATGCCGCCGGATTCTCCCGAAGAACGCCCCGTTTGATTCCATACTTATAAAAGGAGCGAATGGCCGCCAATCTTCGTTTGATCGTAGTTTCGCTCAAATCACGCTCCACCATCGCTACAACCCACGAACGCACCATCCCCGAAGAGACCTCCTCGGGCATTACCACCCCATAAACCTCTCGAAGATAAGCAAAAAAAGCGCCAAGATCACTCCCATAAGACCTAAGGGTGTGTTCTGACCTTCTCTTTTCGTACTTTAAATAGGATATATACTGATCTGGTAGATTTTTTTGCATAAAAAAAGAAGAAAAACTGCCTTTCAAATTACGGACTAAAGGTAGTCAATAATTCGAAATAAAGCAAATTTTCTTCTTGCCCCAAAGAACCAATGCGAGCGACTACTGCTCAGCCTGATCTCTCAAATGCTGCACATAAACCGCCTTCTGCATTTTTTCTCTCTTGATTACAGAGGGTTTGGTGTAAGTCTTACGGGTACGAAGCTCTTTAATCACTCCTGTTTTCTCAAACTTACGCTTCAGTTTTTTCAAAGCTCTGTCGATGCTTTCACCTTCTTTTACGGGCACAATAA
Source organism: Bacteroidota bacterium (assembly GCA_002748065.1). Taxonomy (GTDB): domain Bacteria; phylum Bacteroidota; class Bacteroidia; order Bacteroidales; family BM520; genus BM520. Next base: position 8,702 of record PDRJ01000005.1, on the reverse strand, counting down.
TCATAGTAAATACCTACCTTTTAATTAATTTGTAAAACAAACGACTCTCTTCGAGCCTTTTTTTAAGGCTGCAAAGGTAGAGAGATCCATCGAAAAAAACAAACCCAATAGCGCTTCCTTAAAAAAATATCAATTTTGGGACTATCTTTGTGCTATGAAAGCCAATAATCTTGCCAGACTACAACCGTTTTATAATGAAATTGCTCGTACGGCCGGGCTCTTATGGCAAAAGGGATGGGCGGAGCGAAATGCCGGCAATATCTCCAGGGTTGTGCCCTTGGAGGATGCCCCTCTTGGGAGGATGGGCGGAGAGCGGATCCCCCTTCTCAAACCCCTCCCCGGGCTTATCGGCAAGGTAATTTTGATGACGGGAACGGGAACACGCATGCGGGAGGTGGCTACAGATCCCCGGAAACACATCAGCATCATCACCCTTGTGGATGAGGGTCAAACGGCCTTACTCCTTTCGCCGGAGATTCCTCCGACCTCGGAACTCCCTTCGCACCTGGAGATTCTGAATTACCTGGTCCAACACCGGCCGGGATACCATGCCATTGTACATACGCACCCCACCCAAGTCATAGCCCTCTCCCACTTGAAGATCGCTAAGGATCCTCAGCTCTTCTGCAATATCATCTGGAAGATGATTCCGGAAAGCTACGTATTCCTATCCAAGGGGATCACGCTCCTCCCCTACCTTATGCCGGGAAGCCACGCGCTAGCCAAAGCCTCCACCGCAGCTTTTACCAAGGGGGGCGATGTCATTGTATGGGCAAAACATGGTGCTCTTGCCATTGCCGCAAACACCGAGGAGGCATTTGACCATATTGACCTGGTGGAAAAATCGGCCGCCATCTACCTGGCAGCAAAGGCCACAGGCGAAGAGCCCCAAGGCCTCTCCGACGAAGACCTTGCTGCACTAAAAGCGCACTACCTCCTGTAGCATATACCTTACAATAGAAAAGCTCTACCGGAAACTAACCGACGCTACTCACCGTCCTTCAGATGAGTGTTGAGAAAGTTAACAAACTTGGTGAAGAGGTGATAACGGGTGTTACCGCCGTATATACCATGGTTTCTATTGGTATAGATCATCATGTCGAACTGTTTATCGGCCTGCACCAGACGCTCCACAAACTCCATGCTATTCTGCAAGTGTACATTATCGTCTGCGGTTCCATGGACGATCAGCAGATTTCCCTTCAGGTCCTCCGCATGGTAAAGGGGTGAGTTGTCGTCATACCCCTCCGGGTTCTCCTCCGGGGTACGCATAAAGCGTTCGGTATAGATATTATCGTAATAGCGCCAATTGGTCACGGGAGCCACGGCGATCCCTGCATCAAAGATGCCCTCGCCCTTCTCCATACATAACGCGGTCATAAAGCCCCCGAAAGACCATCCCCAGATACCTATATTATCTGCATCCACATTGGGTTGCCTGGCCAGCCACCTGGCCGCTTCGATCTGGTCGTCCGACTCATACTTCCCCAACTGCATATAGGTACACTTTTTAAACTCCTCGCCACGAGCACCGGTTCCCCGGCCATCCACGCAGGCAACAATATACCCCTCTTGTGAAAGGTAGTTACACCAATCAAAACTCCAGTTATCCAACACCTCCTGGGAGCCGGGACCGCTATACTGGGTCATCAGGCAGGGGTACTGTTTATCCGGATCCATATCCACCGGCATGATCATCCAACCGTTAAGCTCAACGCCCTCCGACGTAGTGAAAGAGAAGAACTCCTTGTTATTGTAGCGATACCCGTCCAGCATCTCCTTATAAGCAGCATTATCCTCCAATACACGGATCATCTTCCCCTTTCGGTTATGCAAGGTAACCAATGTAGGAGTCGTCGCATTGGAAAAATAGTTGATAAAGTACTTAAATCCTTTGGAGAAAACGACGCGATTGGTTCCATCCTGTGGGGTAATCCGTTTGCGTTTTTTCCCGTCGATACGCACGGAGTAGAGGTCGCGACGCAGGGGAGAGTTCTCCGCAGAGATATAGTAGAGTGTTTTTTTAGCAGCATCATATCCCAGAAAATCGGTTACATCCCACTCCCCTCTCGTCACTTGGCGTTTAAAGCCTGTCTCAAGATTCACGTCATAAAGGTGCATCCAGCCGTCCATTTCAGAGGTTAGAATAAGGTGTTTATTCCCTTCCAGGAATTTCACATTATCGTAATTACTCTCCTCGATATAGCGATCATTCTCTTCCACGTACTTCACCTCGGTGGCACCTGTTCCGGCATCAGCAAAGAGGATTTCCCACTTATTCTGCAGGCGATTCACCCGAAAAACGGCCAAAAAGTCCTCCTCATCGCTCCACTTTATGCGGGGGATATACTGGTCGACCTCTTCGCCAAGATCCACATCCACCACCTTTTGCGTATCCAGCGAATAGATATGAACAGTCACCACCGAATTATCTTCTCCCGCCTTGGGATATTTGAAGGTATAGGGGTGAGGATAGCGTGCATTCTCCTCCAGTGTGGGAGCGGCCCCCTGGAACATGGTCATCTCAAACTGCTTCACCTCGCTCTCGTCAAAGCGCATCCAGGCAAGATAACGCCCCTCCTTAGACCAGGTAAAGGCCTTTGAAAAGCCAAACTCCTCCTCATAGACCCAATCCGGGGCTCCATTGATAATTTTATTAAACACACCATCCGTGGTGACGGCAACCTCTTTTTGGGAAGCGATATCATAGTAGTAGAGGTTATTTTCCCGCACATAGGCCACTTTATCAGCCCGCGGACTGAAAGTCGCCAGTTGGTTCTTTGCCCCTCCGGGAAGAGCCACTATGGCGCCACTTGCCAAGTCTATGATGTACCAAGAGGCGGTAAAAGAGTGCCGATAAATGGCATTGCGTTGGTCATAAACCAACAGTTTCTTTTCATCGCTGCTAAAGGCATACCCATTGATAAACGAAAGCTCCTCATACCTGGAGGCATCAAAGAGGGTGTCAACCGCCTCTCCCGTCTCATAGGCGTAGCGCACAATCACCGTATTCCGCTTCTCCATAGTCGTATAGTGGGCTCCATCATTCATGGAAGCCACGCCCCGCACCGACTGGGGGAAAAACTTATAATTCTGCCAAAGATCTTCAATGGTAATCTTGTTTTGAGCTGAGGTAGAGAGCGAAACAACGGTCATCACTACCCACAGGAGAGAAACTATTTTTTTCATCATCACGAATTTTGGACAAAGATAGAAAAGGTGGGGGAAGAAGCCAAAAGCCTCCCCTTCACTACATCTCCCTTAATTTGCAAAATAATGTATTACTTTGTAGGAGTAATCATCTTTTATCGTCAACACATTGAAAACAAAAAACGCAATCATCACGGAAAAGCCTCCCCAGGAGGTGACAGAGAACTTAGTGCTTTTACGCCAGGATTTAGACCTCAAAGTTCCGCCTAAGAAGTTGGATAAGAACCTCCTCATTGCCAGTTGGAATATCCGTAGTTTTGGCAATCTAACCCGAAAATGGGCAAGTGAAGAGGGGGACAGTCCCAAAAGAGATCTGCATTCGGTACTGTGCATCGCCGAGATCATCCGACGATTTGACGTGGTAGCCATACAGGAGGTAAAGGCCAACATCAGGGCACTGCGGGATACCTTAAAAGTGTTGGGAGGGCATTGGTCTATGATCTTAACAGACGTCAACAAGGGGCGCGCCGGAAACGGGGAGCGTATGGCCTACCTGTTCGATACCCGAAAAGTAAACCTCTCCGGCTTGGCCGGCGAATTGGTTGTTCCCCACGAATGGAGCAAGAAGATCACGGAAAACGCCCTCAAAGAGCAGTTTGTCAGAACCCCTTACGCCGTCAGTTTCAGGTCCAACCATCAAACCTTTATTTTAATCACACTGCATGTCCTCTACGGGAAAAAATCAACGGATAGGATTAAGGAGTTGAAGGGCATTGCCCAATGGCTGTCCCAATGGGCCACCGATATCAATGCGTACCACCACAACCTTATTGTGCTGGGTGATTTCAATATTGAAGAGCGCGGCGACCTCCTGGAGGAGACGTTTCTTTCGGAAGGCCTATTCGTGCCGGAGGCATTACAAGAGGCGAGCGTTACCCGCTCCATCTTCAACGAAACCAAATACTATGACCAGATTGCCTGGTTTAACGGCGCAGGAAGAAAACCCAGGCTTTCCATGACGTTTGTGAACGGGGGAAGTTATAATTTTGTGGATAAAGCACTAGCCAACAGAGGCTTGACCAGAAACAACTTATCATTCATGATTTCAGACCACTATCCACTGTGGGCCGAATTTAAGCTGTAAAGAGAAGCATTAAAAGGCTTTTATCTTTTTGTGCGAGAAGCCAAAATTTACGCCGGCCAGCGCAATGATATCATTCACCGCCTCAAAGTTTTTCCCAAAGGTAGCGGTAACAAACACGTTATCAAACAACTTATAGCTGGCTATTGCGGCCAATCGGTAGTGGTCAAACACCTCATAGGTGAGGTTCAAGCGATGGACATACTCTAAGGATAGGGTAAACTTTGCGATGTCATAATTCAACCTCGTGCCCAGATCCGCCAGGTCGCCTTGGGCATTGGTCTCTTCAAAGGTTCCATTGTGCACATACCGCGCCAGAAGGGTCAGGTAAAAATCATCCCCTTGGGGTCTCACATTGCACGAAGCCCACACGGCCCAACGGTTTATCTCCAGTTCGCCGTATGAGTTTGTTTGAGAGGTAGCCCCAACAGCCGCCGCCAGATCAATATTAACCACCGGCCTCTCCGTTATCTCCACATAGGCTCTCCGCAAGGAATCTACCCTGTCAAACGCACCTTCCGAGAGGGCATCGATGATCCGGTTCTTTAACTGCTCCAATCGCCCCACATTTTTCCCGTAGGATTGATACAAACGGGTTCTAATACCTCCGGAGATGCAACTCAACGTATCCGAATTGATGGTGGCCACCGACACCCCCAAATGGGAAAGAAAAGGCGTCCTATTGGTATACATATCCTCGGCGGTGAGGTTGGGATGGTCCACCAGCCAGTAGGGAGCCACTTCCAAGGCGCCTCCATTCTGTCCAATCCCCAGAAGGCTCAAGCCCAGGCCCTGTGGGGTGGTGGGCTTTTCAATGGCAGAAGGCGTTTGGTCAAAGAGAATCAAACCGGGAGAAGTGGGGGTCTCTAAATGGGAAAACTCCAACGGCCCCTCCCCAACTTGAGCGAAAATTCCCGGGTTAAAAAGCGCAAAAAAAAGCAGCAGCAGTAGCCCATATTTGATGCGATATTTTCCGTTAAAGCTGACCACACCATTTTCAGGAGCATCACTCTTATCAATTTTCGAGAAGAGTTCCTCATTGTGGTGGTTCACAAAGGAGGTTGTAATCACACACCTATTGGTGAAACCATTCACATCCAACACATTGGTCTCAACGGTAAGCACCTTCTCAGAGAGCGTATCCACATCACCGATATAGGTAGGCTCATTCAGATTCCCTTTGGCAATCACCTCTCCCTCCAAAGAGACCTTGTTTCCACCAATTTGTCCATTCCCAATCTTAACGGACAAAAAAATCTCATCCTCAGGAGTTTTAACATCAACGTTCCTTGGGATGGGTTCCAGATCGTATTTTTTTACTTCCATAGGGCATTAATTTTAGTTAAAGTCTGTCTATAATGTCCGACTTCTTTGTTACGCTTGTCTTCCAAATGGTCATTTACCCTAGTAAACTCACATTTCTCAGCCTTCGCAAGCCTCGAATTCGAACTTTCTATACAGCCTCTTCAAAACCCTGACTTTATGGACAAACACTAGTTAGCGTCTATCTATAACGTCCGACTTCTTTGTGATGCTTGTTTTCAATTCGAACCTTCTATGCCAACGCTGCTCAAGACCTCAACGCTACGGACAAGCACGAATCGGTCTTTGCAAGAAAACACCAATGGCGCAGGGTGCCGGCTCTTCAGGCAGACACCAGGCTCACTCCGCTAAGTTACGCTAAAAAGTTGACGAAAACAAGGGAAGCGCACCATTCTCTCTCGTATCATTGTCCTAATAGCGAACACCTTGCCGAGGTTCCATGCCTAACGCTCCAAGGCCCTCCCTCTTCCCCCTCAGGGAGAGGAGAGGAGCCCTATGCCTTGAGGTCCAAAAGAGCTGCCCTCAATTCCGGAAATTGAAAGGAGTATCCGGCATCCCTTAGTTTTTGGGAAGAGACCGGCACCCCCTCCAACAGGAGAAGCGAAGCCTCGCCATATAGCAGCTTGACAAACCAGCCGGGAATAGGGGGAAGAAAGATCCTCTTACCATATACAGCGGCCAACAGGCGGGTAAACTCTTCGTTGGAGACATGCTCAGGAGCAACAGCGTTATAGGTACCGCTCTTCAACCGCCCCTCCACCGCAGCCGCTATCACGGCACATAGATCAGCGATATGAATCCAAGGCATAAACTGGCTACCCCACCCCAAAATCGCCCCCAGATGATACTTGATGGGGGTAAGCATTTTGGGGAGAGCCCCTCCCTGCCTGGACAAGACCACCCCCAACCGCAGGATAATGTGCTTTTGGAACAGCCCCAAGCCGCTATAATCAAGGGAAGCACGCTCCCATTCAAGGCAGACATGGCTCAAAAAGTTCGCGCCTGGAGATGAAGATTCATCCACGCCCCCCTCCGAGGGGATGGTCCCATAATAGCCCACGGCCGAGGCTGCAATGAAGGAAACAATGGAGATCCCCTCTCTTTTCAGGGTCTCCAGAAGCAGTCTTGTGGAGTTTACACGACTAGCAAGGATCTCTTCCTTTCGTTTTTTCGACCATCGTTTATCGCCTACGCCCGCTCCTGCCAGATGAATGATGTGCGTAACCCCTTTAAGGGCACAGGCATCCATCTCCCCCTTCTCCACATTCCAGTGAAATTCGTTACGGCTTACCGGTTTTCGGGTAAGGAACCGCACTTCATATTTTTCATGAAGATTTTGGGCAAGGCTCCGAGCCACCAATCCGTTGGCACCGGTAATCAAAACCACCTCTTTCTCTTTGTGCATCATACATTAAGGCCTCCTCCGCCACGTCTCTCCTCAGAGTCCACGACTTTTGGCAAGGTACAACAAATCCACGGAATGGAAGCCTTTTAATGCCAACAGAGAGCGAAAGACCATAATACAGGAACTACCACAAACAACGAATTGTCAATCAGAGAAGATAGCAATTCATTTTCTTATCCTTTACCATGAATGTAAAGATATAATATATTTCGATACTATCGAAACAATTATAAATTTACAAAACTTACAAAATGGCATGGGAGATTTTATCTCTTTTTATCGGTATTGTGTTCTTTAAAAGTTTTACTAATTTTGATTTCAATGGCGAAAAATACCGTAAAACTCACGGAACAGGAACTCTTATAAGAGATTTAACGTGAAGAAAAAAACCGAACGAATGAATGAATATCCAGCCAACAAGAGATCGTGGATGCATTGCAGATAAGGTTAAGGAGGTGTAGTCAAGTTAACAATCAGTACTAATAAATCACTATATTGGGATCCCTTATACAAATTAACTAAGGTCAGCGTTGAGTTTTCTTAGTCTCAACTCTACCATACAACATTTAATATGAAAAAGAATTTGCTTTACATTTTCACCTTTGCCATACCTTTCTTATTGGCAAGTTGTGCTTCGACTCCAGGTTGGTCAACGATGTACAACAAAACGTGCAAAAACCAATTCGTCGATTTCAATTGCTCAACAACTTATGACAACATTGACTCCTTGGTAATTATTGAAGCTAGTGATATTAAAAATTGTTATTTTCAAGATACTTCAAAAATCACATGGCTTCTTTTTGTTCATATTGATTGCAAAAAAACAGTCAAAAAGGAAACCCAACTATACCAACAATACAAAAACAAAGTAAATTTTATTATAATTAATGACGATTATAGTTTAAACTCAGTACGGGAAAGTATTGATGCGATATCTTATCCCATTTTCTTAATAGATCCAAAATATCGTAATTTAAGAACCTCTAATACAAAACATTTCATTTCTGAACTTTTTAATCCCGATATTGGAAAAAGATTCACATCCAATTTTCTTACGTACCAAGGAAAAATATTAGAAATGACATGGGAAGTAAATAAAGAAATGCTTGATAAAGCCATATTATCAATCCATTAATAGGATTTAGACCAACATTGTTAAAAAATCCCGGGAGGGCACCTTTCCTCGGGATTTTTTATTCCCCCACACACTTCCTTGCACACTACCGAACAAACAACTATTTACCAACATTATCATATTGATTATATAACAATTAAAAGTTTTTTAAGGGTTGACTAGAGTAGTCGCTTATGCTTTTCTTTGGCAATTTCCTGTTTAACTCCCGAAGTAACCGACCGGCAATAGTTCGCATCCTTCGCAAGGCTGCATTAGCTTCCTTTTTTCGCTTGGGGTGATGGGCAAAACGTTGCTTGAGTAAAAGTTTCTTAATCGTTCTTTTATAGCTCTGGCGCAGAGGAATATCTTCTTCTTTGGCTATGTTCTGACATCATTCTATAACTTTTCGCAAAAGCTTTGCATCTGTAGGGTAAGTAATGTTCTTCTCTTGTGCGATTGTATCAAAAATAACATCATCCCCTTTTATTTCATCCTTTCTGATTTCAACAGAGGATTTTAAGATCGCTTCTGCTCCTTCTTTGCCAATGCGTTTTCTAAAATGAACAAAG
>PDRJ01000004.1 GCA_002748065.1 Bacteroidota bacterium | reverse complement strand
TGTCTTCAAAATGGTCATTTACCCTAGTAAACTCACATTTTTCAGCCTTCGCAAGCCTCGAATTCGAACGTTCTATACAGCCTCTTCTCAAAACGCTGACTTTATGGACAAACACTATCTTCTCATCCTAAAGGGTAAAATGGAATTACTCTTATACCTTCATCGGATTTACCGGGCACTTTGCTGTTGTGGCTCATTGCTCTTATAAATATGGCTCAAGAAATGGGGAGATGTGAGCGGAAAGAGTTACATTTGTGAGCTAAAGAACAGTAATGGAACATCGAGAGCAGAAAATCATTCATTTTATTGAGAAATCAGGTCAAGTTTCTTCCAAAGAGATATTATCAAATGTTGATATAGAGGTGAGCTATGCCACTTTGAAACGAATTTTGGTGAAATTGGTTTCAAAGAATTATATAGCAACAATAGGACAAGGACGGGGCACAAAATATATAATTTCTCCTATTTATGATGTTGTTCGGTTTATAGATATGGATGAATATTATCAGAAAGAAATTGATGAGAGAGTTGTAAAACAAGAATTTAATTTTGCCATTATAAATGAGACATTTTTGAATTATAATGTGTTTACTGATAGAGAATTACAATATTTGAATGTGTTGCAAGAAAGTTTCAAAGATAATATTTCTCAATTATCCGTAAGCCATTATAAAAAAGAGTTTGAACGCCTTGCTATTGATCTGAGTTGGAAATCTTCTCAAATTGAAGGAAATACTTACTCTTTATTGGAGACAGAACGCCTTTTGAAAGAAAAAGAAACCGCATCCGGAAAAACAAAAGAAGAAGCTATAATGCTTTTAAATCATAAAGAGGCATTAGATTTTATCCTTGACAATTCTGATTATCTTCATCCGTTACAAATTTCTAAAATAGAGGATATTCATAGCATCTTAACCAAAGAGCTTTCTGTTGAAAGGAATTTACGAAAACGAAGAGTGGGAATATCAGGAACTAATTACAGGCCATTGGATAACGAATTCCAAATAAAGGAAGCATTGCTCAAGGCTTGCGATCTGATCAACTCAAAAGACGATGTGTTTGAGAAATCCTTATTGGCATTAGTCTTAATCTCTTATATTCAACCGTTTGAGGATGGAAATAAGCGAACGGCAAGAATTGTTAGTAATGCTATTTTGATGAATGCAGGGTATTGTCCCTTATCTTTTAGAACGGTTGATTCTATGGATTACAAAAAAGCAATGCTGTTATTTTATGAACAAAATAATATGTATAACTTCAAGAAAATATTTATGAATCAATTTGAGTTTGCGGTTAAGACTTATTTTTAGACAAACGAGCCACAATACAACAGGACTATGAGCAGGTACATAGCTCCCGGCGATGAGTCAGGGTTGCATAACATTCCGGAAACAACCTTACATGCCCTTAATAAGGATTTTGGGAGTTCCGGGTTAAGAGGTTGGTCTTGGCCCTTGTGGATGTTGATATAGACCTTGTGCTGCTTGCCTCTTCTGTTTTGGCTGTGTTGAAATGTACATGTTAATGGTTTTGCCTTCGGTAACCTATTTGTGGCTTTTTTCAATCTAAATACCCTGCATTTACTATTTTTGCCCTCATGATTACTGTTAGCAATGTTTCCGTCGCTTTTTCGGGTGAAGACCTCTTTTCCGGGCTCTCCTTTATCATCAATCCTCGTGATCGAATCGGCTTGGTGGGACGGAATGGCGCGGGTAAATCCACTCTGTTGCGTCTCATTACCGGTGATCTTAGTCCTGAAGAGGGGGAGGTGCTCAATCCCTCGTCCGCAACCATAGGTTATCTCCCCCAGGAGATGACGGTGGATAGTGATGCCTCCGTGCTGGAGGAGGTGCATCGTGCCTTCGATGAGGTGAACAGGTTGGAAGATCAGATTCGGGAGCTCACCGCTACCTTGGGATCGCGGGAAGATTATGCTTCGGAGGCATACGCGAAGTTGGCACAGCGGCTTACGGATTGCAACGAACGTTTTTACCTGCTGGGGGGAGCCAATCGTGGAGCCGATGCAGAGAGGGTCTTGCTGGGGTTGGGATTTGACCGTTATGAGTTTGATAAACCGGTGAATACCTTGAGTGGTGGATGGAAAATGCGTGTGGCATTGGCCAAACTGCTCCTGCGTAAGCCGGATCTGATGCTCTTGGATGAGCCTACCAACCACCTGGATATCCTCTCGATCCAGTGGCTGGAGGATTACCTGAAGCGTTACCACGGTGCGGTGATTCTGGTCTCCCATGACCGGGCCTTCCTGGATGCGGCGACCAACCGTACTATCGAGGTGATCATGGGGCGACTGTACGATTATAAATGTGCTTACACCGAATTTGTACAACAACGGGAACAGACCATGGCGTCGCAGGTGGCGGCCTATGAAAACCAACAGCAGGAGATCAAGGAGATCGAGGCCTTTATCGAACGGTTTCGCTATAAGGCCACCAAGGCCAAACAGGTACAGTCGCGGGTTAAAAAGCTGGCAAAGATTGAGCGTGTAAAGCTGGATGTGGCAGACCACTCGGCACTACACTTTGCCTTTCCTCCGGCTCCCCGGTCGGGGAAGGTTGTCTATGCGGCTAAGGGGCTTTGTAAATCTTTTGGTGAGAAAAAGGTCCTCACCCATACGGAGGTCACCATCTTGCGCAATGATTTTGTGGCTTTTGTGGGGAAAAATGGCACGGGAAAGACCACCCTCTCCCGGATTATTGTGGGCGACCTCTCTCCTGAAGAGGGGGAGTCTGTGCTGGGGCATAATGTGAAAATCGGCTATTTTGCCCAGAACCAGGCGCAGATGCTGGATGGCGAGAAGACGGTTTTTGAGACCATTGATGAGGTTGCTACAGGGGATATGCGTCCCAAGGTGCGCTCCTTGCTGGGGAATTTCCTCTTTAGCGGGGAGGCTATTGAAAAGCGGGTAAAGGTGCTCTCCGGAGGGGAGAAGGCGCGTCTGGCTCTTGCCAAAATGCTTCTGGAGCCGGTAAACCTTCTGGTCCTTGATGAACCTACCAACCACCTGGACATGCGTTCCAAGGATATTCTAAAGCATGCCCTCCTTCGCTACGATGGTACGTTGATCGTTGTGTCGCATGATCGTGATTTTTTGCAGGGCCTTACCCATAAGATCGTTGAGTTTCGCCACCATGAGGTGTCTGAGTATCCTGGTGAGGTCTCTGACTTCCTGAAATCCCGAGCCATTACATCCTTTAACGATTGGGATAAAGGCGCCTCCCGTACTCTTGCCGGAAAGAGTGAGGCTATTTCTGACAATAAGGCGGCTTATGAACAACGCAAGGCTGCCGAGCGGGTAAAGAGAAAGTTGCGGAGCCGCATCGAAAAGGCCGAGCAGCGCATTGTCGACATTGAAGAGGAGTTGGCCTCCCTTGATGAAAAGTTACAGCACCCCGACCCTTCGGAAGATTTACAACCCATCTATACGCGCTATAAAACGTTGCAAGATGCGTTGCATCTCGCGGAAGAGGAGTGGGAAAACCTTGGGATAGCACTGGAAGAGGGGAGTGACTTGTAGCAAAATGACCCTGTTCCTGAAGAGAAGCATAACGAAGAAGTCGGACTTTATAGACAGACGTTATTTATCCCTTCTCAGAATCATATAGGCAAACTCCTTCAGTATCTGTTTTTTTTCCTCTTTCGGAGATAGCTCTTCGTAACAAGCCATCGCTTTGTCAAAATAGTCGTTGATGAGCTTGTTGGTTACGCTGGGGATATCCAGTGCTGAAAAGATGGCTTTTACCTTTTTGATCTTTTCGTCGGGATCATGATCTTTGGACATATAGAGCTCCTTGAGGGTTTTGCGCTGCTCCTCAGAAGCAATCTCAAGGGCTTTTAGGTAGATGTAGGTCTTTTTGTTGGCGAGGATGTCACCACCGATTCTTTTCCCAAACTTTTCTTGGTCGCCAAAACTGTCTAAAAGGTCATCTTGTAGTTGGAAGGCCATTCCCAGGTGTTCTCCAAATTGGTAGATTTTGGTGATCTGTGTCTGGGGCGCTTCTGCGATAATGGCTCCGATTTCCATGCTTGTAGCCACGGCTACTGCCGTCTTTAAACGAATCATATTGAGGTATTCCGGGATGGTGGTATCCTCTTCCTCCTCAAAATTCATATCGTACTGCTGCCCCTCACAGACCTCGATGGAGGTGCGACAGAAACTCTTCATAATGGCTGGAACAAACTTATCTTTTGTTTTACACACAAAGTCGTAGGCAATGGCAAACATGGTGTCGCCGGAGAGGATGGCCACATTGGGGGACCACTTTTTATAGACGGTATCCCTTCCTCTTCGGATGGGTGCTTCATCCATGATGTCGTCGTGCAGAAGCGTAAAGTTATGGAAGATCTCAATGCCCAAGGCCGGGTTGATGGCATCGTTAATCTCGCCATCATACATTTCGCAGACCATCATGGTCAACACGGGGCGAAGCCTCTTTCCGCTACCCTCCAGGGTGTAGCTGATGGGGGTGTAGAGCTCATGCGGCTCACGGTAAATATCCAGATTCTTTATCCTATTGTTGACGATTGTTGCCAACTCCTGTATCGTATGCATAGTCGAAATTTTGGACAGTTAATAGTCAAACCTCAGAGGAGTAATCTCTGAGAGCTCCCTACTATAACAGTGATTCTGAGGAATAGTTTTTTTATGGGAGAAATTTGTGAAAATGGAGAAGAGAAGCCCCGTAGGGATCTCCCCTCGGGACTTTCTCGTGTTATTTACCAGTTTAATATTTTGTAGAAATCGTACGCTTCGGGATCCTCTACAAACTCTTTGGCCTCGTCATAATCTTCTTCCGTGAGGTAATGGAGGTTGTGCATGAAGACCAATTTTGCTTTTTCCGACTCGATGTCCAGCAACCGGGGACGGATTTTTCCCTGCTCGTCCTCCACATCTCTCAGGTAGAGTGGCTGAATGTTCATCTCATGGTTGGTAGAGACCATGCATCCCGTAAGTCCCCTGTCGTAAAGCTCTTTAACACCGATGCCCAACAAACTGCAATACATCAGATCGAAGGAGACAGGGGTTACGCAGCGAAGTTCGTAGCCCAACTCCACCGGACGGCTTTTGATATCCAATCCAATTCTTTTCAGCTCTTTCTGAACAAGTAGGTTAAATATGTGCGCTTTGCTTACATTGCCCAATTCGGGGTGTCCATGGTCGTCATAGGTGAAGGAGATATCGGTAGCTTTGATCTCTGTATCGGTCATAAAGTGAAAGACTCCTTCGCTGATGATGGCCGCTCCATAGTTGATCCCCAGAATACGTCGTTTGATCATGGAGGAGATGACCAAGTTGACAATTTTTCGGAAGGAGACCGTCGTTTTATGGAACATTTCAGGTACGATAATCATGGGATAGTGGGTGGAGGCTCCTATGCCGAAGGCAAGGTGTCCCGCTTCGCGTCCCATGGCAGATACCACAAACCAGTTGCCACTGGTGCGTGCATCCTCGTACACGGTTGAAGCAATTCGAACCCCTTCCGCTTTGGCCGATTGATAGCCAAAGGTGGGTTGACTCTCCGGAAGAGGCAGGTCGTTATCGATGGTCTTGGGAACATGGATGTTCTGAATACTGACGTTATGCTCGTTGAGGTATTTGCTAATACGATTTGCTGTGCTGGCCGTGTCGTCACCTCCCACGGTAACCAATAATTTTACATTATTATTGATGAAGAAGTTGGTGTTAAATTCCTCATCCTTTGGTTTATAGCGACTCATGATGAGAGCTGATCCTCCCTGGTTCCTGATGCGGTCTGCCATGGCAAAATCAATCTCCACAAAGAGCGGCTTTCGGCTGAAAAGGGTTTTATAGCCATGGTTGAGCCCGATGACACGGTAGTTGTATTTAAGGAAGACTTTGGCCACAGAACTTACCACCGTATTGATCCCCGGTGCCGGACCTCCTCCACATAGAATAGCAATTGTTTTTTTCATAAGCTGATTTTAAGATAAGATTGAATTTTCAGGCTTAAAAGTACAATTTATCGGTATACCAATCGTAAAATTCTTCGTGATTGTTGGGTTAGGTAGATCGTTTTCTGAGCAGAATAGTCTGCAATTTGTCTTTGGACATAGTTGACGACGGTCAGCAAAGAGAGGGAGCGATTGTAGCGCACTTCGAAGGTGGCCTTTAACGCTGTTTGTAATGGATGAAAGCGGTAAGGGTCATCATCAAAGCAGAGGGTCAGGTTCACTGCAGAGGATTGCAGGAGGTTGATGCGGATGCTGTGTTCTTTGAAGAGGGCAATGATTTTCTCCAGGTACTCCTCCGTCATAAACCCGATTTGCTTTGGGGTGAGGGTGATAAGACACTGTTTCTCTTTGATGATCGTGCAGGGAACCTCAATTTTATCCGTGTGTGCAGCCGTGACGGTAGTGCCCCCATTTTCCGGTTGTTTAAAAGAGTGGATGTGGAGCGGGATCCTTTTTTGCTGTAGGGGAGCAAGGGTTCTTGGATGCACCACCTGAGCGCCATAGTAGGCCAGTTCCATACACTCTGTATAGGTCGCCTTGGGAAGTAGCCGGGCTTGGGGAAACCGATGGGGGTCTGCATTGTAGAGGCCGTTTACGTCTTTCCAGATCCACACCTCCTTGGCATGGAGAATGTTGGCGATGACCGCCGCACTAAAGTCCGAGCCCTCTCGCCCTAAAGTGGTGACTGCTCCTTCTGGGGTGCCTGCGATAAACCCCTGGGTTAGGTAGTAGCCACGAGGGTTGGGGAAGGCCTTGGTGACTGCCTTTGAGGTGGCTTCCCAATTGATTCTTGCTTCGCGAAACGAATGGTCGGTGATGAGCGTTTCGGTAGCAGGTACCTGTGTGATGGGAAGCCCGGAGGCTTTCAGAAAGTGCCAAACGAGGGTGCTGCCAATGCGCTCTCCATAAGAGACAACGGTGTCATAAAAGCGGTTGAAGTTGCCTGTTTCCGTGTGTCGAATGGCCTCCTCCAGTGCGTGAAACAGGGAGAGAATTTCTCGTTCCACCACCTGTGGATTTTCCGGGAAAAGCGCATCACAAAGGGAAAGGTGGTGTGCTTCAACCTCTTTTAGCAGGCTTTTCCATCGCTCCTCCCCCGAAAAGGCCGCATAGGTGACCTCCTCCAGTGCGTTGGTGGTCTTCCCTATGGCAGAGAGTACGATAACCCCTCCCTCCTTGACATGGGTCTTGATGAGAACGGCAAGATGCCTGATGGATGCAGCATCTTTGATGGAGGCTCCTCCAAATTTGTGGACGATCATTCGTTACAGCGTTACATAGTTTTCCACAAAAATAGTATTTCCTTGAAGAATCTTGTTTTCTGAGGGGCTGTGTGCATTGAAAATTATCCTGTACATTTGCTTCAAATTTGAGTGAGTTGAATATTGGTGCTGTTTTTTCGCGTTATGGGAAGGATCCTCGTGTGGGAGAACTCGTTCAGGCGCTAGACTCCAAGGAGGAGGCTCGGGTTGTCCTGAAAGGAGTTTCGGGGTCTTTCCATGCACTCTTAATCTATCTCTTTTCCCGTAAGATCTTCTCTTCTCAGGTGATGGTGCTTCCGGATCGGGAGCGTGCTGCTTACCTGTTCAACGATCTGGAGAACCTTTTGGAGGAGCAGGGAAAGAGTGCAGCGGAGAAACGGGTGCTTTTTTTTCCTGCCTCTTATAAACGTCTAAACGATAGATCCAGCCGGGATTCACAACACCTGCTGATGCGGATGGAGGTCTTGAACCGCATGGGGTCGGAGGTGGGAAAAAAGAGCTTCGTGGTTACCTATCCCGGCGCCTTGGCCGAGTTGGTGGCGGATAGAGCTTCTATCCGTGAGCGTACCCTCACCGTGAAGAGGGCGCAGCAACTCTCTCCTGATGCCCTGGCTGATCAATTGCTGGAATGGCGTTTCGATAGGGTGGACTTTGTTTATGAGCCGGGACAGTTCTCCGTGCGGGGAGGCATCGTGGATGTTTATTCCTTTGCTGAGGAGTATCCCGTGCGGGTGGATTTTTTTGGGGATGAGATTGCCTCTCTGCGTTTTTTTAATCCATCGGATCAACGCTCCCTCTCCGAACAGGAGCGTGTGACGATTCTGCCGGACCTGCAAAGGAGTCCCTCCCATAAACCTCAGAAGAGTTTTGTGGAGATCTTGCCGCCGAAGACCATTCTTTGGCTTGATGAACCGGATACCATAATGAAGGCAGTGGATGACCAGTTGCAGAAGGTTAAAGAGGGAGATGAGGTGGAGGAAGAGGAGCAGAGTGTAGACTTTCTCTCTTCCCCGGAGCAATTGGAGGAGCATCTGTCGCATTATCGACAGATCTGCACGGGAGTGGTTTCGGAAACGGATGCGATTACCGAGGTGATAGACTTCCAGGTGAAGCCCCAACCCGCTTTTAACAAGAATTTTGAGCTTCTGGCAGAGAAACTGATGTCCAATGCCTATGAAGGGCTCTCCACCTTTCTCTTTTCAGAGAACGAGAAGCAGCGGATGCGCGTGGAGAAGGTGTTTGGGGATCTGCTGGGGGGAGAGGCCGGCGAGTATTATACCATTATCCCCACAACCATCCACGAAGGGTTTGAAGACCCCCTCTCCGGGATTGTCTGCTATACCGATCATCAGATTTTCGACCGCTATCACCGCTACCGTATTCGTGACGGCTTTAAAGCTCGGGAATCATTGAACATAAAAGAGTTGACCGGACTTCATCCCGGTGATTTTATCACCCATATTGAGTATGGTATTGGACGGTTTGATGGGTTGGAGAAGATCAGCAATAACGGTAGGGAGCAGGAGGCCATACGCATCATCTATGGGAACAATGATCTTCTCTATGTGAATATCCATTCGCTTCATCGCATTGCCAAGTATGTGGGGAAGGAGGGAACGGAGCCCAAACTGCATCGGCTGGGTAGTCCTGCCTGGAAGAACCTGAAGAGCAAGACCAAGAGTCGTGTTAAGGATATCGCTAAGGAGTTGATCAACCTTTATGCGGAGCGGAAGAGTAGTGCCGGTTTTCCGTATAGCAGTGATACTTTTCTACAGCATGAGTTGGAGGCCTCCTTTTTTTACGAAGATACGCCCGATCAATTTAAAGCAACGGCAGATGTCAAGGCGGACATGGAGCGCCCCTATCCCATGGATCGGTTGGTTTGCGGCGATGTGGGGTTTGGGAAAACGGAGGTGGCCATCCGAGCTGCTTTTAAGGCGGTGGCGGATAATAAGCAGGTGGCCGTATTGGTGCCCACCACCATCCTGGCACTGCAACATTACCATACCTTTACCGAACGGTTGAAGGGTTTCCCCTGTTCTGTGGCCTATATTAACCGTTTTCGAACCACTAAGGAGATTAAAACGATCCTGAAAGGGGTGGCCGAGGGAGAGGTGGATATCCTTATCGGAACCCATCGGATTGTGAGTAAGGATGTACAGTTTAAAGATTTGGGTCTTCTGGTAATCGATGAAGAGCAGAAGTTCGGGGTCTCTGTGAAGGAGAAGCTGAAGCAGCTTCGGGTGAATGTGGACACCCTCACCCTTACGGCTACCCCCATCCCGAGAACGCTTCAATTTTCCATGCTTGGGGCGCGAGACCTCTCGGTGATCAATACGCCGCCGCCCAACCGCTATCCTGTTCATACAGAGGTTACCGTCTTTGGTTCCGATACCATCCGTGAGGCGATCCTGTATGAGTTGGCCCGGGGTGGCCAGGTCTTTTTTGTCCATAACAGGGTGCAGAATATTATGGATGTGGCGGATATGCTGCATAAGTTCGTGCCGGGAGTGCGTCTGGCTATCGGTCATGGAAAAATGGATGGAAAGACCCTGGAGAAGGTGATGCTTGAGTTTATCGAGGGGAAGTATGATCTCCTCCTCTCCACAACCATTGTGGAGTCGGGATTGGATATCCCCAATGCGAACACCATCATTATTAACGATGCTCAGAATTTTGGTTTGAGCGACTTGCATCAGTTGCGAGGAAGGGTGGGGCGCACCAACCGCAAGGCTTTTTGCTACTTGTTGGCTCCTCCGCTCTCCATGTTGACGGTGGATGCCCGGAAGCGTCTTAGGGCCATTGAAGAGTTTTCGGTGCTGGGCTCAGGCTTTAATATTGCCATGCGCGACTTGGATATTCGTGGTGCCGGCGACCTGTTGGGAGCGGAACAGAGCGGCTTTATCTCCGATATCGGATACGATATGTATCAGAAAATTCTTGATGAAGCCATCTTAGAGTTGAAGCAGCAGGATCCCCAATATGGAGCGCATGGAGAGGCATCAACCCTCACTTGGGTGCAGGAGTGTGTGCTGGAGACAGATCTTGAATTGTTGATCCCCGATTCCTATGTGAGCAATATCACCGAACGGTTGAGCCTTTATCGTGCGTTGGAAGATGCCGACGATGAAGAGAAGTTGTCTCGTTTTCGGGGTGAGTTGGAGGATCGTTTTGGAACCATCCCACCCCAGACATTGGCCCTGTTGGATACTGTGCGGTTACGGAAGGTAGCCAAACAGATCGGGTTTGAGAAACTGGTGCTGAAAAAGGAGCGGTTGCGTTGTTTCTTTATCAGCAACCCGGAGTCGCCCTACTTCCAAAGTCCCCTTTTCGGGCAGATCTTACAGTTTGTGCAGGAGAACCCCCAGGCATCAACTTTTAGAAAGCGTAACGAGAAACTCTCCCTTCTTTTCCTGGAGGTTCCCGGTGTGGGGGCTGCGTTGGAAAAGTTGCAGTACCTCGCTGGTAGGGTCTTGTAAAAAGGCTATTTCGCTTTTTTCGTGAGTAGGATGTAGGAGGGGAAGTGGTCGCTATATCCTCCAAGGTAACGCCCTCCGGCAAAGGTGCGTAGGGGGTAGCCTTCGTAGGGAGCCTCCTTCTGTTTCATCCATGGCTGCTGAAAAACCACCGCATCATGATACCGGTAGCCCCGTCTCCCCCCTTTTAAAAGCGCGCGGGTGATCACCTGTTGGTCGAACATATTCCAATGGCCACGGTAAGCTAAGGATCCAATTCCCTTTCGGAACAATTGCTCAAAAGGATTGTAAAGTTGCCCCTTGTGTAGCCTCTTTTTACCGGAGGCATTGAGGTATTTCGTGACACTCTCATTGTCGGGGTCATCGTTGTAATCGCCCATGAGCACAATCTTGGCTTGGGGGTCAAGGGTGGTGAGCGAATCAATGATGCTTCGGGACAGTTGAGCCGCTGCATTGCGAAGGGGCCGGCTTTTCTCCTCTCCTCCATAACGTGAAGGCCAGTGAACTACGATAAAGTGCATGGGTTCGCCATCCAACAGTCCCGAAACCACCAACTGATCCCGTGTGCGGAACCCTTTCTTCCCTTTGACATGTAAGGGACGAGCCTGGCTATCAGTAACCTGAAAATAGTTTGGGTTGTATAGCAGGGCTACGTCAATCCCTCGTCGGTCAGGACTGTCGTAGTGGACGATCCGGTAGTTACGTTTGCGGATCAGTTCGTCTTTAACCAGATCTTCCAACACCTCACGGTTTTCTACCTCGCTAACCCCTAGTATTATAGGTCCTTCAGGCGTTACGTCGGTAGCAATCTCAGCAATGACCTTTGCCATGTTATGACTCTTCTCCCAATAGCGTTGAGAGCCCCAGGCTTTATTGCCTTCCGGGGTAAAGGAACCGTCGTTCACCTGCTCCTGATTAATGGTGTCGAAAAGGTTCTCGAGGTTGTAGAATGCAATACAGGCTGTTTGGCACGCCCCTTCCCCTTGCGAAGGGCTCCGGTGGCAGGCATTGAGTAACAGTAGAAAAGGAAGCAGTAACAACAGAAAACGTTTCATAAGCATGGTTATTGGTCGTGTTTATGGTCTTTGGACAATAGGGCTCTTTTGTGGCAGGAAAGCCTTGTCCAGGTGACAAAGGTAATATTCTCTTTGGGGATTGAGGCATAAAAAGGGGGGCTCTTTCCTCTTTTTTGTGTCGGTTTCTTGTGAAATAGGGGTGATTTGGTGTGGTTTTTGATGCCAGACTTTTGTGGCTATGAGGGATGGAAGGTGCCCCATGGTGTTATTTTTAGGTGGGGATTTTTTTCCTCCCGGATAAAGTATTGTTTATTTGTGGAAATATGCTACTTTTGACCGTATGACAGATCAACAAAGAAGAATGGATGAGGTTGACAGTCTCGTGATTATTCCAACCTATAATGAGCGGGAGAATGTGGAAGGGATTATCCGGGCCGTTTTTAGTTTGGAATACCCGCTTCACATCCTTATTGTGGAGGATAACTCTCCGGATGGTACAGCCGATATTGTAAAGGGGTTGATGGAACTCTTTCCCGGCAGGCTTTTTATGGAGGAGCGAAAGGGGAAGTTGGGGCTAGGGACGGCGTATATCCATGGCTTTAAATGGGCTTTACAGCGTCACTATCAATGTGTCTTCGAGATGGATGCCGACTTCTCTCATAATCCCGCGGACTTGCTTCGTTTGCGGGAGGCACTCTCCAAGGGGGCTGACCTTGCCATTGGGTCGCGTTACGTGAACGGCGTTAATGTGGTAAATTGGCCCATGGGCAGGGTGCTGATGTCTTATTATGCGTCGGCTTATGTGCGCTTAGTGACCCGCATGAAGGTGCGCGATACTACGGCGGGATTTAAGTGTTACTCCCGAAAGGTGCTGGAAGCAATCAACTTTGATGCCATTAAGTTTACCGGATATGCCTTTCAGATAGAGATGAAATATACAGCGTGGAAGCTTGGTTTTGTCATCGAAGAGGTCCCCATTATCTTCACCGATCGTACCCTCGGAGAGTCGAAGATGAGTAGCGGTATTTTTCGTGAGGCCATTTTGGGGGTAATGTCATTGCGTTTTCGTAATGTAAAAAAAGAACATGGGAGGAGAACAGCATCATGAGTACCTTGATTCGTAATGCATTTATTGTAAACGAAGGAGAGATTTTCCGCGGTAGCGTGTGGGTGGTGGACGAGCGTATTGAAAAGATTTCGCGGGAGGATATTCCGGTGCCGGAGGGTGCCCGGGTGATCGAGGCGGAAGGGTGCTACCTTTTGCCCGGCGTCATTGATGACCAGGTGCATTTTCGGGATCCGGGACTGACCCATAAGGGATCGCTCTATACGGAGAGCCGGGCGGCTGTTGCGGGGGGCGTGACCTCCTTTATGGAGATGCCCAACACCAAGCCTCAGACACTCACTCAGCCGTTGCTGGAGGAAAAGTTCCGGATGGCTGCGCGTGACTCAGTGGCTAACTTCTCCTTCTATATGGGGGTCTCCAATGATAACTTAGAGGAGGTGCTGAAAACCGACCCTCATAAAGTTTGTGGGGTGAAGATCTTTTTGGGCGCTTCCACCGGGAATATGCTGGTGGATGACCCCGTGGTGCTGGAGAAAATCTTTGCCTCTTGCAAGATGCTGATAGCGATCCATAGCGAGGATGAGGGGGTGATTCAGGAGAATGTGGCGCGCTATCGTCGTGAGTTTGGGGAAGAGGTTCCCATTGCATATCATCCGGTTATCCGTTCCGAAGAGGCTTGCTATCGCTCCACCAAACGTGCGGTGGCGTTGGCAAAGAAACATAATACACGTCTGCATGTGCTTCACCTCTCCACGGCTAAGGAGCTTGAACTATTGGATGAAACGACCTCCCTGAAGGAAAAACGCATTACCGGGGAGGTCTGTGTTCACCATCTCTGGTTTGATGATCGGGATTATGCCTCCCATGGAACCCGCATAAAGTGGAATCCGGCCATTAAAACGGAGGCAGATCGAGAGGCGCTCTTTGCGGCTTTGTGCCGGGGTCGACTGGATGTGGTCGCCACTGATCATGCACCACATACCCTTGAAGAAAAGTCAAATACCTACTTTAAGGCACCTTCGGGAGGCCCTCTGGTGCAGCATTCGTTGGTGGCCATGTGTGAACTGGCAAAGCGCCATGGATTGCCCCTTACCTTTGTGGCTGATAAGATGGCGCATGCCGTGGCTGACCTCTTTCGCATCGTAGACCGGGGCTACCTGCGTGAAGGCTATTATGCCGATATGGTGCTGCTAAAGAAGGAGGCTCCCTGGCAAGTGACGCCGGAAAATATACGTTATAAATGCGGTTGGTCTCCCTTTGAAGGGTGTACGTTTTCCCATCAAGTGGTGGCCACCTTTGTGAATGGTAACCTTGTTTTTCATAAGGGTGAAATCGATGATCTCTCCCGTGGAAAACCTCTATCTTTTAATCCGGAATTATGAAAAAAATGATGCTCTTTATGGGGATTCTCTTTCTCTTTATGGCTTGCAAAGAGGAGCTGTCCCGCCACGTCGTTGAGTACCATGAAAACGGCGTTCCCCGACTGGTCTCCTATTACCGACACCAAGGAGTGGATTCGGTGTTGGTCCGGGAAGAGTGGTTCTATGCGGACTCCTCGTTGCGTATGACCGGAGGTTATGAGGATGGCCTGAAGTCGGGAGAGTGGATTGCCTGGTATGAAAATGGAAATCCCTGGAGCCAGGGTACCTTTTTGGAGGGGAAGTCCCATGGTGAACGCATTGTTTACCATGAAAATGGTCAGATTAAATATAAGGGATCGTACACCCATGGTGATCGTTCCGGCCATTGGGAGTTCTTTGACGCCAACGGCAAGCAACAGAAAGTGTTGGACTATTAATCCTCTTTGAGTCTGTCGATCTCTCTGCGCTCTTTTTTTGTGGGGCGTCCGCTGCCACGGCTTCGCCACTCTGTTTTCATCTCTTTGAGGAATTGTAATTTTTCATATTCACGCTCCGGCGTCTGGTCGTCGAGGTAAAGGGTTACCAGTTTGGCTCCCACCCGGCCGCGAGGAATTCCCTTTATGGCGATGGTTTTGGTGATGGGGGGCTGAGAAACCATAACCGTGAGGCCCTCTCTCACCATCCGCGACGGCTTTACCGCCACCTGGTCAATGGTGATGCGCCCACTCTTGCAGGCTTCTGTGGCTATGCTGCGTGTTTTAAATAACCGCACCATCCATAACCATTTGTCTATGCGAACCTCTTCCATATCCTGTTTTGTATCGCTCTATAAAATCCGATTTCCTCGTGATGTTTCTCTTCTCAATAGTTATTTCCCCCGGTAAACGCCCCTATCTCAGCCTTCGTAAGCCTCGAATTCAAACGCTCTATACAGGAGGCTGCTTTAAAACCCTGATTTGATGGAGAGACCCTATTTATTTCTGATAAAGATTTTTATGGGTACCCCATTAAAGTGAAACTGCTCCCGTAGTTTGTTCTCTAAGAAACGTTTATAGGGATCCTTCACGTATTGAGGAAGGTTGCAGAAAAAGACAAAGGCAGGGTAGGGCTTCTTTAGCTGTGTGACATATTTGATCTTGACCTGTTTCCCCTTGATGGCGGGGGGCGGGGTCTGTTCGATCAGGGGCAGCATGTATTTATTCAGCGTAGAGGTGGGGATTTTCTGTTTCATGGATTGATGCACCTCATTCAGCAGCTCAAGGGTCTTGAAAATGCGTTGTTTTTCCAATACGGAAGTGAAGATGATGGGCACATCGGTAAAGGGCGCAATGCGCTCCGCAATCTTCTGTCGAAAAGCGAGGTGTGTCTGACTCTCTTTCTCGATAAGATCCCACTTATTCACCGCAATCACTACCCCTTTATGGTTGCGTTGAATGAGATGAAAGATGTTTAGGTCTTGTGCCTCAATGCCTCGTGTGGCATCCAGAATAAGCAGACAGACATCGGCGTATTCAATGGCGCGTACCGATCGCATAACGGAGTAGAACTCGATGTTGTCCATCTCTTTATTGCGTTTTCGGAGTCCGGCGGTATCCACAAACATAAAGTTAAATCCATAGCGGTTGTAGGGGGTGAAGATGGAGTCGCGGGTGGTGCCTGCAATCTCTGTAACGATGTTTCGTTCTGTACCCAGCAGTGCATTGATCAGTGAGGATTTCCCTACGTTGGGCCTTCCCACCACGGCGATGCGGGCTTCATCTGCTTCCTCCTCTTCGGTGGCCTCCTCAAAGTGTGTTACCACCGCATCGAGTAGCTCTCCTGTTCCCGAACCATTGATGGCAGAGATGGGGAAGAGCTGTTCGATCCCTAAGCCGTAAAACTCCATGGCATCGGTGTGCTGGCTGGGGGAGTCCGACTTGTTAACCACCAAAAAGACCGGTTTAGGTGACCTACGGATGATGTGAGCTACCTCTTCGTCCAAGGGCGTGATCCCCTCTTTGGCATCCGTAACAAAGAGAATCACATCCGCCTCCTCGATGGCCAGATCAGCCTGTTTCCTGATCTCTGACTCAAAAATATCTTCTGAGCCCACCATGTATCCCCCCGTATCAATAATGGAGAACTCCTTTCCGTTCCAGTCGCTTTTTCCGTAGTGTCGATCGCGTGTTACGCCACTCTCCGAGTCGACGATTGCCTGACGCATTCCCGTTAATCGGTTAAACAGCGTCGATTTTCCCACATTGGGACGCCCCACAATGGCAATAATATTCCCCATAATATCCTTTTTTGCAAAGATAATCAGTTTCTTGGCAATCTTGTGAATAATGGGAAATTAACAATTAGTGATTAGGAGCTGATAAACTGGTAATTATCTGAATATTAGATTGTAGTATAATAGTTTGGTGATTTGGTAATGGGATGATCTAACCACCTCCAACATCTATCGGTAAACCCCGTAGGGGCGAAATGTTAATAAATAACGATTTTATTTACGAGTTCATTTCCGGACAATTGGGTTCTCAACAGGTAGACCCCTGCCGTCAACATAGAGAGATCGATAATGGTTTCACGTTGTGTTATCCTTGTTTGCCACATCAGATTCCCCCTTAAATCCTCCACAAAAACCTTCGCTTTATCCAGAGGCAGGTTTGGGGTAAATAGGGTTATCTTTCCCTCCGTTGGATTGGGAAAAACCTTCACCTTTTCATTTGTGGTTATCGCCGGAATTGAAACGTGTGACTGGTTTTCATAAGCACCCATATCGATTGTTTCTTGCACGATTCTGTTGAAACCGGCGAGATCAAATGGGGGAATCATCAGTCCGGTGGTGTCAGGACTTCCCGCGTTGATACAGGGTGAGTTGAAATTCAAGGCATAGGGGTGGTCACCGGAAAAGAGATAATGTGGATCAGATTGGATGTTATGTGCATAGATCCCATCATACGTCACGGTATCCAATAGTCCAAAAGCATCCATACCTCCTTCAATGTTATTGTAAAAGAAGTTTGGATCTGCATTGGAGGCAAGATAGACTTGATTTCCGGCAGCAGTAGCTGTATTTCCGTAGATAATATTGTTATAAAACTCAGGACTGGAATTACTGCAAGCCACGCCGCCTCCGTAGGCACTCTTGTCGACTCTTGCCCTATTCTCGGAGAGCGTATTATTGACCACCAGGGCATCACAGTGGCCGAAATAGATTCCGCCTCCAAGATAATCCGCCTCATTTTCGACAAGCAAATTTCCGTTGATAATTACTTCGGATCCGGCAGCATAGATTCCTCCCCCAACGGTACTACTGTTTCTTTCAAAGATATTTCTGATGATAGATACGGCATTGCACCCCAACATGTAAACGCCACCTCCATAACCGAGACTCCACTTATGGTTATCATGAATGTGGTTGTTCTCAATGAGGATAGTATCTGAGGTGTAGATATAAATACCTGCCCCATAGGAGTATCCGTAGCCCGGGTTTATTTCATGGTCGCTGATGGTATTCTCTTTGATGATTACATGTGAAGCATTGGAAATAAAAATACCTCCACCCATACATGCCATATCATTATTTGAGATCGTGTTTCCGATGATTTGTGCACTGGAGTTTTCAATGGAGATGCCGCCCCCATTAAAATACCAGCTATTAAATACATTATCCACAATACGATTGTACTCTACGGATGGAGAACTTCCCTTAATATGGATGCCAAGTCCCAGGCCAATATCGTCAATTTGTTGCTTCTCACGGGTTTCCGCATGGGTGATTGTAAATCCGACCAGTCGGGCATTCGCTGTTTCTCCATTGGTGAACTTTACCAGTTGATAGTTTTCCCCGTTTCCATCAATTACCGTCGACTCAATATAATCGGTATTCTGTGTGGTAAGAAAAAGGCTTCCCACCACGATATCTTTTCCAAGAAAGTCAATGGTCTCGATGTAGTTGCCGGGAAATACCAATACCGTATCGCCGGGGTTGGCATTGTTAATTCCTTCCTGGATGGAGGTATAATCACCGGAACCATCGAGGTTGACATGGATGATCTCTGCATAGAGAAAAACGGGAAGAAGAAGGAGGAGGGAGAGTAGAAGTTTCATGACGGATCAGTTTGAACGTAAAGATAGTGTTTTTCTTAAGGAAAAGCAATAGCAGTAGTTAATTATCATTAACCGGGAGGGTTCGGATGATTTATGTGATAATGTAGTAATGAAGTTGGTTGTAGAAACGTGGGATGCCATGTCTCTGCGATTTCATGGCTCCTGGTTAACTCCCCAACCCCATAGGGTGGAAGTGATAGCTCCTCCCTGAGCCCTCCTCTATGGTTGTTTTGATGGTTGACCTTCGTGCGTTTTTAATGAGAAGATCAGCGATGCCCGATTGAAAGTCCTCTTCGTTGAAATGGATGGAGAGGGGCAGTGATGGGGGGGATGCTACGGTTTCCGCGGCACGAATGATCTTAGCCGTTTTTTTATGAAACCTTGCGCTGGTGAGTTTATAGTAGGGGTTGCTGAGATGCTCCTGGTTGGGGAGGAGTTCGTACCCCAGTTGCTTGTTAAAGGATTGTGCCCGAGGATTATCTCGTAAAACTTGACTCAGTGAGTATGCTGCTTGAGCCACATAAAAGGCAATTTCAAGCAGGATCAGGGTGCTGAGGGCAGGAACACTGGTATTCCATAGGGATTGTTCCCAAATAAAGAGCCCGGCTTCCGATCGTAAGGGGTTCCACTGAATGTTTTTGCTGTTGATAAGTCCACAGGCTTTCCCTTGAAACCGGATGATAAAATAGAGATGCTGGTTATTGTTAACCTGTTGAAACCATGTGCGCTGTTGCTCCGGGCTAATGGGCTCGCGAAACGCCATATAGCGTTGGATATAGTCTGCATTTCGATGGGTTCTCACCATCTCCAGGTCCTCCTCTTGGAGCCGTGTTAGTGTGATGCCGTATTTACTGATCTCCATTGTTTTCGCTGGTGGTTTTTCGATCGATGGAGTAAGCCGGGTGTCCCGCCTGTGTCAGATAGATCCTTCGCAGGTATTCTCCGATGACCCCCAGGCTGAAGACTACGATGGAGGTGGAAAACAGGACTGTCACGATGGTAGAGGTGTATCCCAATGGTACGTCATAAAAGAGCTTTCGGAGGATAAAGATCAACCCGGCAAGGGCGGTAAATATGGAGATGAATAGCCCGCCAAAGGTCATGATCTTTAAGGGTAGTCCGGAGTTGAATATAAACAGGTTGTAGAGGATTCCTGCCAGTTTTTTGTGGGTATACCCTGATTTGCGGTAGGTGGAGGGGTGATGGGTGACCTCTACAAAACCGATGGCCTGTGTGTGCTGATAGAAGAGATCGTCAAGGTAGACAAAGCGCATGGAGAGGTGCTCCAATTGCCGGGCAAGCCGTGAGGAGATCAGGCGAAAGGAGCTGCCATTTCCGGGAGCGTTATTGATATATTTTCCGCTTTTCTTTAGAAACCTGCTTTGCATCCTGCGGGAGAGCCGCTGCCTGTTTTGTGAGAAAATACCGTAAACCAGCTCGAAATCCGCTTTTTTTTGCGCCTCGATCAGTTTCGGGATGTCGGAAGGAGCGTGTTGCAGGTCGTCATCCATGGTGATAAGGTATTTCCCCTTGGCGTGTTGTAGTCCGCAGAGTGTGGCGTTGTGCTGGCCAAAATTCGTTGAAAAGTGGTATCCCGAGATGAGGCCGGGGTGTTCTTGACGTAACGAGCATATCGCTTGCCAACTGTGGTCGGTGGAGTGGTCATCGACCAGGATAAGTTCCCAACGGGCATCCATGGCGTCGAAAACCGACAGCAACTGGTCGGCGAGTTTGTGAAGGATGTTTTCGCTATTGAAAACAGGGATGATAACCGAATATTCTATCTCTTTCATGATTGATGGTTTAGCCTCCTCCAAGAATTAGGTTGGTGGCAGAGATCCATTTGGAGGCATCTGACAAAAAGAAGATTACCGGATAGGCCACATCGTCGGGCTCGCCTAATCCCATAAGTTGCCTCTGCTCAATCTTTTTCACCACCTCATTGCTGAAATCATCGGCTGTTTGGTTTAACATGGCCGTTTTCACAAAGGCGGGGCTGACACAGTTTACCCGTACTCCTTTGGGCGCCAACTCCAATGCCAGTGTGCGGGCATAGCCCTCCATGGCTGTTTTGGCAGAGACGTAGAGCGCACCCCCCACAAAGGGATAGCGGGTGCTTATGGAGCTGATGAACACAAAGCTGCACGCCTTTTTCACGATCTTTTTCTTTCGGATAATGGCATTGGAGAGCATCAGCGATCCTTCAAAGTTGGTCTTAAAGGTTTTTGTGTAATCCTCTTCCGTAATAAATCCGGAAGGGGCAATAATGCTGATACCGGTGCTGAAGACCACTCCGTTGAGTTTGGGTAGCTCCTGAACTAAGGTTTGGATATCCGTGGGCTTGGTGATGTCGGCGAGGAGAATGGTGTGGGCTCCCGGGCGCATTAGATGCAGGGTCTCTTCCAATCGTTGGCGGTTGCGGGCGGTGAGGATTACCGTGCCGTTCATCTCGCTGATGCGGATAGCAATCTGCCGCCCCAGTCCCGAGGAGGCGCCGGTCACAAGAATGGTCTTTCCTTGTAGGTCGAAGGGCGTGTGTTGCATGGTTAGTATTCAATTAGTGGCGGTACCACAAGATTGTTGGTCTCTATGAAGATGGTTCCCCAAGAGAGTCCGATGCCAAAGGCACTTAAAATCAGTTTTTTCTTCCCCTGCTTCAGCTCCTCTCCTATCTCTGAGACCATGGTAAGGGGAACGGAAGCGCCACTGGTATTCCCGAATTTGCGAAGAGAGTCGGGGGCTTTCTCCGGTGGCATCTTAATCATCTTTCGGATGGTTTTGTTGATGAGCTTGTTGGCCTGATGGAAGATCACATAGTCAAAATCCTGAATCGTTTTGCCCTTGAATTTGGCCAGCTTTTTGATGTTGGGCGCCACCTCCCTCAGGGAGAAGTTGAATACTTCAATGCCGTTAAGCGCCACATGAAAATCCGAACGATCGATGCCTTCTCCATGGTTTTTCAGTTTAAAGGAGTCTTCTGACATGGGGTTTCTCATTCCCCCGGCGGGGATGATAATGGCATCATATCCCGATCCGTCGCTTTCCAGGTTAAAGTCCATCTCCGGTGCCTCCGGGTCGTACTCAAAGGCGGTAGCTGTACCGGCATCGCCAAACAGCGGATAGGTGCTTTTGTCTGTATAGGCCGTGTTGCAAGTGGAGATATCCCCTACCAACAGGAGGGCTTTTTTGATCATTCCGCTGTGTACCATGGAGGCAACGGTGGAGATCCCATACACGTAACCGGAGCATCCCAGCTTGATGTCCAAGGCCATACAAGACTTGGGTAACTTCAGCTTATCTTGAAGAATGCCAGAAGTGTTGGGGATGATATAGTCGGGTGATTGTGAGACAAATATCAGTAACTCTACTTCGTCCCGATTCCATTGCAACTCCGTGAGGAGCTTTTCCGCTGCTTCATAACATAAGTCGGAGGTGGTTACGGTGGCATCTTTTCGGACACGCCTTTTGTCCACTCCGATATTTTTTACCAGAGATTCGCGTTCTTTCTCCGTAATGAACTCATAATCCATATTGGAGACTTCATTGGCTGGGACAGTTGCAGCAACGCCTCGCATTGCTACGTTGGGGATGGAAAAAATGGCCATACCGGGAGTTTTATGATCGTGGGTAAAAAATCAGGCTATCCGTGCTTCAATAATCTGGTAGAGATCCTGAACCGTTTCGGATTGTTGAATGTCTTCCGCATTGATGGTTACATCGTATTCGGTCTTTACCAATGCAATGAGACGCAGTGCATTGATGGAGTTCCAGTCAAACACCTCTCTGAATTTGACCTCAGCAGCCAATTGGCCCTGTTCAATCTCATCTTCAAATTCTTCTTCAACGATGGCAATGAGTTCTTCTATTTTCATGATATTTTTTTCAGTGTAAGGCAAAGGTACAATTTTTTTGATGATTAAGAAGAGGCTGTCTATAAAGTCCGACTTCTTCGTTACGCTTGTCTTCGAAATGGTCATTTACCTGAGTAAACTCCCATTTCTCATCCTTCGCAAGCCTCGAATTCGAACATTCTAGACAGCCTCTCCCACAACGCTGGCTTTATGGACCGGCCCTATTTAATGATGCAGAAGGGTCATATTTTGTGATTTTTGGTATAAAGAGTCACCAAGAGCATTGAGATGAGATTTGTGTGGTTTGTGTGCGTGATGGTTGTTTGTGGTGGTGCGGGTGCGCAGGTGTTGCAGTTGGAGGGCACGAGGGCGTCGGCGTGTGGTGGATGTGTGAGTGTGATGGATGGCCCGGAGTCTGCCTTTGATAACCCTGCGGCATTGGCTCGTCAGGAAGGGGGGTGTCTCTTTCTTGATGCGCAGAATGATTATCTGCTTCCTTCCCTGACCTGTGTTGCGGTGGGGAGTGCTGTGGCCGCCTCCCACACAAACCTCTCTCTTTGTGTAGCCTACTTTGGCGATGCCTTTTTTCATGAGACCACTCTTTCTCTGGGGGGTGCTCGGTGTCTCTTTCGAACGTTACTTATGGGCGTAAGAATCAACTATCATCACCTTTCCCAGGGAGAAGCGTATGCACGGCGTCATTACGCCACATCGGATGTGGGGTGGATATGGGTGTTTTCCGATAGGGTGGCATTGGGCCTCTATTGGGCCAATCCTTTTTTCATCTCTTTCCGTTCGGAAAGCCCCCTGTCCGGCTCCTCCGGTGTGTCGGCGGGGATGCTCTTTCATGCCGGGCCACATGTCCTTGTGGTGGCAGAGTTGGAGCGAAGGGCACAACGTACCCTTAACCTTAAGGGGGGGATGGAGTGGGTGCTCTCCAACTCCTTTACGTTTCGGTGTGGGTTTCAACACGCTACTCGAACCCTCTCCCTGGGGTGTGGCCTCCTCTTTCAACGGATAAAGGTGAACCTCCTGGTGAGTAATTCCCTGTTTCCCGGGCCACATGTGGGCATGGGTTTTCTTTATGAGTGGATAAAGGGATGAAACGCTGGGTATGTTTGTGGGTTGCCCTATTGGCCTTTCGGCTACTCTTTGCCCAAGTGGATGAGGAGCCCCTTTTCGAGGTGCTGGAGGCTTCGGGGGTGGAGGAAGAGGCTCTTCCCTTTGTGATGGAGCCGTGGATGGCCGGAAGTTCACGGGTGGACCTTAACCGTGCCGATGCGGAGAGGTTGCAGCAGCAACTGCTCCTCAGTGAGATGCAGGTAGAGGCGCTATGCCGTTATCGTGAGGCATGGTATCCGCTGCTTTCCCTTCATGAACTTTACCTGTTGGAGGCCTGGGATAGCCTTACGGTGCGTCGTATTGCGCCGTTGGTGGCTTTTCCTTTTGAGGCTCCTGTGGATTCGCTCACCAGGGCCTCTTTGGGGAAATATGCCGCCCATACCCTGCTGTTTCGGGTGGCGGCTAAAAGGCCGGGAGGAGCGGATGACGAGTCTCGTTTTGAGGGGAAGAACCCAAGGGTGTTGCTGAAATACGCCTACGGAGTGGGTGATAGGCTCTCTGCCGGGGTTGTGGCTGAGAAGGATCCCGGGGAGCCTTTTCGTTTTGACCGTCGGCGGAAGGGGTTTGACTATTATGCCGGTTATCTGCTTTATCGAGGGCGGAGACATTTGGAGCAGTTGATTGTGGGGAGCTATGGTCTCCAGTTTGGTCAAGGCGTCACTCTCTGGTCGGGCTTTGCTCTCTCTTCGGGTATGGGGGCAGTTTCGGGTCGTCGGACGCCCATGGGCATTCGGCGGCACTCGGCTACGGAGGAGAACCATTACCTGCAGGGAGCCGCTGCTACCCTAACTCTCCATGGTTTGAAAGTAACCGCTTTCGCCTCTTTTCATTGGCGGGATGCCAATGAGGTGGGGGAGGATACCGTATCGGGTCGGCACTTCTTTTCCGGATTTAAACAGGGCGGATATCATCGGAATGCGGAGGAGATGGCCGAAAAACATAACTTGGGCGAGTATCTGGCCGGGGGGAATCTTTCCTTCTCCCGGGGAAGGGTGAGGGGTGGCCTTACGGGATATTATCAGCAGCTCAGCGGGGTGATTGTTCCCGGTGTCGGACCCTCAACATGGTATAAGTTCTCCGGAGACCGCAATGGGGTGCTTGGGGCTGATATGACTGTGGCGCTCTCCAAAGCGCTACTTTATGGGGAGGGGGCAGTCTCTGCAAGTGGCGGTAAGAGTCTGGTGATGGGGGTGGATCTTTTTCCCGCCACCCGCCTGACCTATACCCTGCATTTTCGCCATGCGGATGCCTCCTTTCACAACCATTATGCCCGAATCTATCGGCTTGCCTCGGGCGCGAACCAGTGGGGTATTTACCAGGGAGGGACGGTTTACCTGGGTCACGGTTTTTCCGGGTCGGCATTTGTGGATAGGAGTCGTCGCTACAGCGTTCGTAGCGGATGTCATAAACCGGTTGCGGGGGGCTCCTCTTTTGGACGGCTCACCTACCAATATGGGAAAAAGGTACATGCCTATTTGCAAGTGGGATACGACTGGTTTGAGGATGATGCCGGGTCGTTGAATGGTATTACCTGGCAGATGTGGGAGAAGAGGCGTTGGCGGGGAAGAGTGCATGCTGCTTTACAGATGACACCCTTCCTTCGTATACAGTACCGTTTCGTCTACCTCTGTGGCGGAGGGGAGGAGGCTACCCGTGAAGGCTTTTTGGCTTACTTGGATCTTCGCCTTCACCAACTTCCTCTGCCGTTGACTTGTTCCATTCGTTATACCTTTTACGACACTGATGGATATGATACTCGTATTTACAGCTACGAGTCCGATGTGTTGTACCATTTTTCCGTGCCGGCGTATTACGGCCAAGGCAAATCGTTGTACCTCTATCTATCCTGGAAACCCCTTCGTTGGCTTACCTTTTATGGGCGGGGTTCTCTGGTGATCCATTCCAAGAGTGAATGTATAGAGAAGGGGCAGAGAGCCCTTGAACCCGCCTATTCCTTTCAGATACGGTTCTCACCATAAGGGGAGATCCTCTTTTATCGATCTTTATGACCTCTTTGATCTTATGTTAGGTCAACCTCTATCCAATTTTTCTCTTAAGAGGGCGTTGCCTATTTACCTTTTCCTATTTTCCCAATGTGCTACTCGTTCTTTTTTTGTAGAGATATGAAATAGTGTTTGCTACCTGCAGAAATGTTAATTGAGAGAGGAGTGCCTCCTCTTTCCCCCTGTGTGGGAGGGGTGGTGTAGGAAGAGGGGGTATGGCATCAGAGGTGATGTCACCGTATTGCATAGAGGGGCGTTACCGGGTGCTATTTTTTCTGAGTACAAAGTTCTGTCCCAGATAGACACGTCTCACATGGTCGTCATTGGCCAGATCTTCTGCAGAACCGGCTTTCATCACTTGTCCCTCAAAGAGCAAGTAGGCGCGGTCTGTAATGGAGAGGGTCTCATGGACATTATGGTCGGTGATGAGAATGCCAATATTGCGTTCTTTCAGGTGAGATACAATGGATTGGATATCTTCTACGGCGATGGGATCTACGCCGGCAAAGGGTTCATCCAGGAGGATAAATCGAGGGTCAGCGGCCAGCGCACGAGCGATTTCGGTGCGGCGACGCTCGCCTCCCGAAAGGGTAATCCCCTTGCTTTTTCTCACGTGTTGCAGGCCAAACTCATCCAATAGCGATTCCAACTTCTCCCGTTGTTGCTCTTTGCTTTTTCCGGTAAATTCCAGCACCGCCCGGATATTATCCTCCACACTCATTTTGCGGAACACCGAAGCTTCTTGGGCGAGGTAGCCGATGCCAATCTGTGCCCGTCGGTACATGGGGTAGCTTGTGATTTGTTTTTCATCAAGGTAGACATGGCCTGAGAAGGGCTTTATCAGGCCCACGATCATGTAATTTCTCCCTGCTTCACCGATAGAGAAACCTCTTTTACTACTGTACGCGAACGGTACTTCTTCACCAACTTTTCTGTACGCAATACCATGCTCATAATGCCACTGTTTTTATCCGATTTTCACCGCAAGGTATAAAAATAATTGATGAAAGCGTTTTTTTGCGTACTTAGCGTCCGTCTATAACGTCCGACTTCTTCGTTATGCTTCTCTTCCAATGGTTCTTTCGGCTTTGCTCAACGCATCGCATTTACCTCAGTAAACTCACCTATTTCAGCCTTCGCAAGCCTCGAATTCGAACTTTCTATACAGCCTCTTTTCAAAAGTTGACTTTATAGACAGAGGCTACTTAGTTCTGTGAAAGTGCTTGCAGCAGGTTTGCTACCAGGCGGCTAGCGCCAATGCGAAACAGTTGGGGGGTTAGCCACTCTTCTCCGAGGAGGGTTCGTATGAGCTCCATATAGGCTTGTGCTTCTGAGGCGGTGGTGATGCCTCCGGCCGGTTTGATTCCCACCTTGCGACCGGTAGCTTTGTGGTGTGCTGCCACCTCCCTGGCCATTACCTCCACCGCCTCAAGGGTGGCGGCAGGGGAGGTCTTACCGGTGGAGGTTTTTACAAAGTCAGCTCCGGCCTTGATCGCCATTTGTGTGGCTTGGGCTATCTGTTGTGTGGACTCTAATGCGCCTGTTTCCAGGATTACTTTGAGCGTGGCTCCTTTGCACGCCCTTCGGATGGCTTGCAGCTCTGCCAGGGCTTCCTCGTGGCGGCCTTCAAGGAGGAGGCCTCGGTTGAGGAGTGTATCGATCTCTTGTGCCCCATGCTCAATGCTCCAGCGCACCTCTTGTACCTTTATTTCAAGGGGGGATTGTCCGGAGGGGAAGGCACCCGCCACACAGGCGGTACGGATGCCCGATGTGCCCAGTAATTTGCGTACCAGGGCGGCAAAGGGCGGATAGACACAGATGGCGGCCGGATAGCCCCCTTGAGGGTATTGCGTTTTCAGTGCCAGGGCTTTTTGGCACAAGTGGGTTACCCGCTCTCGCGTATCCTCGCCTGAGAGCGTCGTATAATCCACAAAGGAGAGAAGTTGTAATAGGGTCTCGTTACTCATCGCTGCACCATTTTTTGCAAAGGTACAGGATAATTTGTAATGGTAAAAAAAAGAGTGCCCCCACTTTTGTGGAGGCACTCTTTTGTGGGTGGAGAGAATAGCGGTTAGAAATTTATCGCATCTTTATAAACCCAATTGGTGAAATTCGGGACGTCAGAGGCTGCCTCAAAGATTAAGTCTCCACTGGCAGGATCTGTGCGCATTCTCCACTTGACGGAAACACTGGAGTTGGTGGGGGCAAACATCAATACATGGCTGGTTCCAATGGTCACGTCATCTTTGGCGAAGACCTCACCACTGGCGGTAAGCGTTCCATTCAGCGTGGTATTGTTGGTCACCGTCAGGTTATTTCCAATGGCCACATCGGCATTCACATTGAGATTTTCGCCAATGCCTACACCACCAGCAACCACCAATGCGCCGGTAGAGGGGCCGGAGGAAGAAACGGTGCTTTCGATCACAAGGGATTCGGAAACGGTAAGAGAACCGAGGATATTCACACTGGCTCCGGCAACTCCAATGTCTACAAAATCAGCATCTAGATCTATGGATATAGCATCTTGCCATATATTGTCTGCGTAAATTTCCATATCGGCACTACTCTCTATGAGCATATCTTTATACGAAAGCAATCTCATTTCCCAATCTGATGCAATATCCATACTATTATAGCTATAAATGGTCATTTGGTTATTGCTTTGTAATACCATGCTTTCTACCGAGCTCATGGTCATTGTATTGACAGAGGTGAGACGCATATGACCGTTGGTATGCCCGTCAAGGTCTTCGTTTATATCCATATTAAGGGATCCCGTAATAGTCATGTTCATATCATTACGTGCAATTAACTCCATATCACTCTCGGCCTCCAGCGTCATGTTATCCTGCGAGTAGAAATTCATTAAGCCGGAAGCGGTCTGGAGCAGATTTCTTTTTGCATGCAACGTCATATCACTATCGGTATCCAGGGTCATCGGGCGATCAGAGCGAAGCTCCATGGTTCCGGAAGCAGAGAGGGTCATATTACCATCCGTGTGCCAGTCGAGGTCTTCCCCCATCTCAATATTGAGCGATTTAGCTACGATCAAGTCCATATCGCTATCGGTCTTCAGGGTCATCTTATCCTGCGAGTAGAGAGTCATCAAACCGGAAGCCGTCTGGAGCAGATTTCCTTCTGTGCTCAATGCCATATCACTTTCAGTGGAC
>PDRJ01000003.1 GCA_002748065.1 Bacteroidota bacterium | reverse complement strand
TTGTATACCGGCATGAGTGATCTTGTCATTGCCGATACGCACTTGATTGGAGTTTGCCGGAACGGCTACTTCCGCCTGATATCCTATCCCTATATTGTTGCTTCCTGTACAAGTTTGCAAGGCTTCTGTGCCCATAGCGACATTGTAATCCCCTATGACGTTGTTTTCTAACGCTTTTTCGCCCACAGCGATATTATACGAACCCTCGGTATTTTCATATAGCGCTCGGTAGGCCTGAGCGATGTTGCCATCCCCCTCAGTATTATGATATAGCGAGGTGTGGCCCTGAGCGATGTTGCCATTCCCGTAGGTGTTGTCATGTAACGCGTAGAAGCCCTGAGCGACGTTGTTATCCCCCCCGCGGTTCTCATACATCGTATGGACACCCATAGCGATATTGCAGTGTCCATTTTCGTTAAGAAATAACGTATTGGTTCCCTGAGCGATGTTGAGTCGCCCCGCGCTGTTGTTGTATAGCGGTCGGTAACCCAAAGCGATATTGCTGTGCATATTCTGGTTAGTGGAGTTGGCGTATAAAGCCCTATAGCCGATGGCTATATTCTTGAACGAATCGGTACTGCCGTATAAAACCTCACGGCCGATACCGATGTTCATATTATCATCGCCATCGTCATTAGCCCCGGCGTCTATACCCAAAAAGATAGAGGAGCTACTAGTTTTGGCATCATTGAGGCCATTGATAGTGACTACACCTCCCGTCGCTTGCCATTGGGTAGCGTTGTGATCCCAATAGTAAAAGCCCTTGGCAGTAGCACCATTGCCGGTGATAAAAACCATCATCCCGTCTTGCTCAACGCCGGGATCGGTGGCCGGGAAAGCATCCATACGAGGAATCAATAGACCATCGGTGGATTGGGGGTTTGCAGAGTCAGTTTTTATGTCCAACGTAGCTTGAGGGTTATCGGTGTTGATGCCCGTACCTCCCGATTGGGCCCATAGGGTTACGGTGCTTAGGCTAAGGAAGCCTACAAACAAGATAAAATAGTTCAGTTTCTTCATGGTCAAAAGGTATTTCATGTTTCGTCATATAGTGCGCGTTTCGTGGTAGGGGCTCCTTTCCGTTACCCCTTATTCTCAACGCACCTGTTTCATCAAGTACCCAAAGATACACCTTTTTTTGTAACTATCCAATGCGAGGGGGAATGGAGAGGGCCCATAAAGTCAAGGTTTTGAGCATCGTATGTATAGAGCGTTCGAGTTCGAGGCTTGCGAAGGCTGAAATAGGGGCGTTTACCGGGGTAAATAACTCGTTGAAAGAGAAGCATCACAAAGAAGTCGGACGTTATAGAGGGACGCTACGTA
The DNA here is from genome assembly GCA_002748065.1 of Bacteroidota bacterium. GTDB lineage: Bacteria > Bacteroidota > Bacteroidia > Bacteroidales > BM520 > BM520. The sequence continues at coordinate 28,155 of PDRJ01000003.1, read as the reverse complement.
AATATTCCCTACCTTTGTCGAAGAGAAATTCTTAACTGATAAAACATATAACATTATGAAGAGCAGGAGATTCATACCAATAGCAACTCTTTTGTTGATCGTAGGTTTGGGGAGTCTGCACGCCCAGAGCATCTACGTCAACGAAAGTGACGGGACAGAGACAGGCTATGCGTTGAAAAGGATCCAACGCATGGACTTCACCTCGGGGAGCCTAACCATCACCAAGTCCGATGGCCATACCGACCCATACGAGCTAAACAGCCTACGTCATTTAACCTTTACAAGTGAGACGGTAAATACGAATGAGGTAATGGCCTCAGTTGAAACGTCCATCAGCCTCTACCCCAACCCGGTAACGCACACACTGCACCTCAATTTGGAGAATGCAGAGAGGGGGACCATTTGCATTTTTGACCTGGATGGCCGGCTGTTACACACCCAACAAACTGACGGTAAGCCCTCGCTAACCCTACGGGTAGATCAATTACGCCAAGGCGTTTATCTTTGCCGCTACGGCAATTCCAAGGAGACAAAAACCATAAAATTCATAAAAAAATAGGATCAGGAGGATCATATCATGCTTAGAAATACACTTTTACTACTGCTTCTGTTTGCGTTAACCATCACCATCCAAGCGCAAGATCAAGACACCATGTACATTATGAAAAATGGAAATGTGGTGGCCAAATACAATGTAAACACCGAGATAGACAGCATTATCTTCTATCAACCTTCACCGCAACCCAACAACACCTTCGTTGATGAGCGGGATGGAACCCTTTACCACTTTGTCACCATCGGAGAACAAACATGGATGGCAGAAAACTTAAAGTACCTCCCTTTTGTCACCGATTCGACCATCATTTCGCTGAATGACCCCTGTTGTTATGTTTACGGATACGGAGGAACGAGTGTGGAAGAGGCCAAGACCCTCGACACCTATCGCGATTACGGCGTACTCTATAACTGGGTTTGTGCCATGGATGGCCAATCCTCCACCAATGGCAACCCCAGCGGTGTACAGGGAATCTGTCCCGAAGGATGGCACCTTCCCAGCGATGCAGAGTGGACAGAGCTTATCAATTTCCTGGGTGGTTCCGAAGTGGCAGGAGGAAAACTGAAGGAGACCGGTACGACATACTGGAAATCGCCCAATACGGGAGCAACCAATGAGACCGCATTTGGAGCACGCGCCGGCGGCCTTCACGCCTCCCTTGTGGGAAAATACATCGATCTTAAAGAGTTTGGTTATTGGTGGACGACACTTCAGGACCAGTTTTTTACAGACGCCGCGTATGTCCGCCTTATGTGGCATACCAAAGCGGAAGCCACTACACAATTTTACAACAAAGACTACGGTTTCTCCGTACGTTGTGTAAGAGACTAAAAAGTATCACCGTTTGGGGCACTTCTTCTCATAAGTTCCCCCACCCTCTTCCTCTCCCCCTCTGAGAGGAAGAGGTTTTTTTGTAACAACTTCAACCCATAAAAACCTTCTCGCTACATCTTTTTATCCCAGAAAGAAGAAATTGAATCTTTTCTTGCAAGCATTAAAGAGATAGCGCATTTTACTCGGATATTTTTTTCTACTTTTAACCCGTACAATACCACGAAAAAGAGTTCATATGAGGAGATTTTACACATTGACCCTGTTTTTTACGATCATACTGGGTTTCATTGCACAAGCACAAACGACAACGATCACGGGAACGGTGACCTCTTCGGAGGATAACCTTCCACTCCCCGGGGTTACCGTGATTATCAAAGAGAGTTCCAGGGGAACAACCACTGATTTTAACGGAACCTATCTGCTGAAAGCCGACAAGGGAGCGATTCTCCAGTTCTCCTTCATCGGATACACCTCACAGGAGATTACGGTGGGTTCGCAGAGCACCATTGACGTGGTACTCAAACCTTCGGCACGCAACTTAGATGCGGTCGTGGTAACAGCTCTGGGGATCAAGCGAGAGAACAGAGAGGTGGGTTACACCACGGAGTCGTTCAGTGGCGACGATATTGAGAAGAGCAACTCCAACAGTGTACTCACCGCCATGAGTGGCCGTTCTGCGGGGGTACAGATCTCCTCTCCTGACGGGGTGGACGGCGGCACCACGCGCATTATCATCCGTGGTAACAACAACCTCACCTCCAAAAACCAGCCCCTGATTGTGGTGGATGGTGTCCCCTTGGAAAACGACCCCGGCCTCACAGACATTGGGCGCGGACAGGATTGGGGATCGGCCATCAACAACATCAACCAGGCGGACATCAAAAGCATTGACATCCTTAAGGGACCTACGGCCGCAGCACTTTACGGTTCACGGGGAGCCAACGGCGTCGTGCTCATCACCACCAAAAGGGGGAGAAAACAGAAGGGCTTGGGCATAAACTACAGCGTTTCACACAAGATCACCAACCCTTACCGTTACCGGGATGTACAGAACACCTACGGTGCCGGCGGCCCGCTCACCACTGCAGAACCCACCTTTATGGAAGATGAAGAGGGCAACCCCATCTACCCCACCTCCGTGCATACCGATAAAGGGCCTTTCGGGCTCTCCACACCGGAACTCTTCGGCTATTACGGCACTGCTGCATCCTGGGGCCCCAGGATGGAAGGACAGATGATCCGCTGGTGGGATGGTGAGATGCGTCCCTTTGATCCGCAACCAGACAACATCAAGCTCTACTTTCGCAATGGGCATACCACCAACCACAACCTCTCCTTCTCCGGAGGAAATGACAACGGAACCATCCGGGTATCGCTCTCACGTACCGACCACGAGGCCATCATCCCCAACAGTAACTTTAACCAGACCACCATCAACCTGGGCTCCAACATCAATATCAGCGAAAAGGTAAAGGCCGATGTGGCCATCTCATACATCAACTACAATCGGCTTAACACCCCCAACCTTGGGGAGTCCTACAGCTCCTTCAGCAAAGGGAACCTCTACAGTTGGCCACGCAGTTGGAAAGGACTTGAAGCCACACAATATGTCAACCAAGACGGTACCCGCAACGAATGGGAAGGGAATTATCCCTTTTGGTACCTCTCACCCTACACCTGGTGGGATATCTACAAACACAACACCACGTTGGGAAGAGACAAGGTGATTGGCTCTTTTGCACTGATCTACGACATCACGCCCTGGCTGCAAGCCACCGGACGAGTAGGGATGGACTTCACCCTCAACCAGTTTATCACCCGCAATGCCCCTGCCGATGCAGCCGGCCTCTTAGATGGTTTCTATGAGAATGAATTGGGCAGAGACAAAGTTCTCAACAATGAGTTTCTTATCACAGCGCACAAAACGCATATCTTCGACACCAGGATTAACGCCAAGGCCTCCATAGGGGGCACCAAATGGCAACGACGAAAGTATGGGCTGAGAGGCAAGTCGGGCCGGTGGGTTGACCCCTTCCTCTACAGCATGACCAACTACGAAGACCCCACACAGGTACTTTACACCAACCCGGGGCGTATCCGCGAGTATTGGTATGAGAAGAACATCAACTCCCTCTATGCCTTTCTCAACTTCAGTTATGACGACTACCTCTACCTTGAGCTCACGGGAAGAAACGACTGGTCTTCCACCCTTCCCTCCAATGCCAATGCCTATTTCTATCCCTCTGCATCGTTGAGTTTTATTCCCACAGAGGCCTTTGACTTCAGTTCGCCTATTTTCAACTTTTGGAAACTAAAAGGATCCATTGCAAGAGCCGCAACAGATACGGATCCCTATGCCCTGGATTTTGTCTATCGGACAAGCACTTTCGGCAATGTACAGACCGCAGCTCTTCCCTCCACCATTCCACCTATTGCCCTGGCACCACAGTGGGCCAAGTCCTACGAAGGAGGTACCACCATTGGGATGTTCAACGACAACCTCAACATCGACTTCACCTACTACTATATTCTATCGGACAACCAGATCCTACGCCTACCCACCCCCACCTCTTCAGGAGCTGCCGGCATTATCATCAATGATGGGGTATTGGAAAACCGCGGATTTGAGCTTATCATGAACTACGCCATCATCGAGAAACCGGGCCTGGTGCTTCAAACAGGGTTAAACATCAGCCGCAACAGGAACAAGGTAATCAGTTTAGGAGACAACAATGAGCCGCTTATGCTGGGAGAGATTTGGGGTCTCAACGGACCGGCTATTGCTGTACGTGCCGGCGATGAGTATGGCACCATCGTAGGGTACGACTACCTCTACCATGAGAATGGTCAACCCATCCTCAGCGAAGACGGCACCACCTACAAAATCACCGACACTCGTGTACCCATTGGCAATGCCGCCCCGGACTTCCTCGCCGGATGGACCACTCGTTTTGTATGGAAAGGCTTCACCCTCTCCACCCTGGTGGATGCAAAAATCGGAGGCGATATCTATTGTGGTACCTACGTGATAGGCCTACAAACCGGCCAAAGTCCGGAGACTCTTTTGGAACGAAACGGCGGCGGACTGCCCTACACCGATGAGGAGGGGGTAACCCGCAATGTGGGCGTTATCCTTCCCGGAGTTTACGAAGATGGTACCCAAAACGACAAGGTGGTACACTACTACTTCAAGTATATGCCCAATGCCGGGGGATGGGGACACTTCCTCTCCTCACCGGGGATTTTAGAGAACACCTGGATCAAAATGCGCGAAATCTCCCTGAGCTACCAACTTCCGGAGAGGTTGATAAAACGTATGGGAATCTTCAACGAACTCAACATAAACCTGGTGGGAAGAAACCTCTTCTACATCTATACCTCCCTTCCGGATCATATCAACCCTGAGGGAATCATGGGATCGGGCAATGCCCAAGGCCTCGAATGGGCCTCCTTTCCCGGCACACGATCGTTCTCCTTTGGTATAAATGCCTCATTCTAAACCTGCAATAACTATGAAAAAGATAACATCCCTATTCCTCTCCGCTGTAATAGCCCTGGTCTTGCTCCTGTCAGGATCATGCACCAAAGACTTTGAGAAACTAAATCAAAATCCCTACTACTCCACCGTGACCACCATCGGCCCTCTTTTCAACAATGTGGTACAGTCGCTACGGTTGGGATGGAACGAACAGTTCTACGTACACAATGAGGTGTTGTACAACGAAACACAGCTGGGTGTCCTCACCAGTGAGGCATGGTCGAACCTAAGCCTGGGCACCGAAGAGATCTGGTCTCAATACTATGCGGCACTGGCCCATGTGCGGGACATTGAGGTTCGCCTGGCAGCCATCCACAACCCTAACGCTCCCGACTCGCTTGACAACGTCAAGGGCATGTTGAAAATCCTCTCGGCCTATAAAACCTTTCGAGTCACGGACCTCTTTGGAGACATCCCCTACACCCAGGCCGGACGGGGATTCCAAGGGTTGGAGTTCCTTCATCCCACATACGACCGTCAAGAGGAGATCTATCACTCCCTTTTGGATGATCTACAATGGGCCGAAGAACACATGAAAGAGGACTATACCTGTGAAAATGGCTCGCCCATGCTCACCATCGCAGAGTACGACAAGCTCTTCTCCGGGGAGATTCGAAAATGGCGGAAATTTGCCAACACCATGCGTTTACGCTACGCACTACGCATGTCGGAGGTTGAACCGGAGAGAGCCGGAGAGATCATTGCAGCGATCCTCGAAGGAAACCTTCCCGTACTGGAAGCCGATGAAGATGTAGTGATGATGCCGGCCGATCAAAACTGGCTCAAAGAGAGCACCAACTGGTCGTTCCGAGAGCACAAAAACCTACGCATGGGAAGTAACTTTTGGCATACCGTATCCGACAACGACAGCTTAGATGGCAGCGGCATTTTTGACCCAAGAGCCTACATCTTCTACGAAACGAACAACGAGAACCAATGGGTTGCCTTTCCCCAAAACCCGGGTAATGGCGTTCCTCCCTCAGGGGGCATGCCCTACCAAAAACATCGGGATGTAAACTATACGATCAAGGGCAATGACTGTATCTATTCCCCTTTCAACTACTACCTTATCAGGGATGAGAGTACCATCCCTGAGATCCTTATCACCGCTGCCGAGGTTCATTTTATCAAAGCGGAAGCCTATCTGCGGGGCATCGGTGTTGCTCAGGACGAGAACCTGGCTTGTGGTGCCTGTTTTGAAGGGGTCATTGCCAGCATGGCCTTTTGGGATAACCTTAAAGCCAACAGCACCATCTGGATGTACACTGCTCCCGGGTATGAGAACCTTAGCCCCTACGATGTGGCCAATAAGATCTTTACAACGGAAGACAAAGCCGGAGAGATCTATAAACAGCGATGGTTAGACCTGTTTCGTCAGCCTTGGGAGGCTTACAGCCTCTGTCGCCGCACCCAGGCCACACCACGCGAGGGAGAGCCCTTGACCTTTTTCCGGCTCCCCTATCCCCCATCGGAATCGGAGCACAACAATGAACACTGGAGTGCACAATCGGCCCTGATGGGCGGTGATACCCCCTCTGTCAAGGTATGGTGGAACCAATAATCAATGCCGCAAAGAAAAATAAGTTTTACAAAAAAAATAAGATCATGAAAAAAACAACCTGGTACCGGACCCTTATATGGGCACTTCTTCTGACAGCCCCCACGTGGGTATTTGCACAATCAAACCAATACCTGCACTTTGACCGAGTGGACGACTTCGTCATTTTGGAAGATGCAGGACAGTATGTAATCAATAAAACGGAAATCACCATGACCGGATGGTTCTACACCGATGAGTTGGCCTATGGACAGGGAATGATGGGACTCCGTAACGGAGGATCGGGATTCTATATGATTATCCTTCAAAACGGTAAGATTGAGTGTCGTTTTGTAAGCTCCGGAGGATTCCACGAACTGGTGGCTCCGGAATACACCATTGTACCGGAAGTGTGGCAACACTTTGCCTTTGTGTACGATGGTACGGCCATCAAACTCTACGTCAATGGCATTATGATCGGCTCGAAGGCGGCATCCGGACACTTAGAGCAAGCAGACCTCCCCTTTGCCATTGGAAAGAGCACCCTTGGGGCCGGCTATAACTTCGTGTACGGTGGACGGATCGACGAGATCTCCCTCTGGGAGAAGGCTCTCTCTGCCTCAGAGATCTCAGAGATCATAGAGAATGAGATTGATAGTGGTGCCGAAGGACTGGTGGCCTATTATAAATTCAACCAAGGCGTTCCCGGAGGGGACAACACATCCATTACCCACCTTATGAGTGAAGTGGGAGAAGACCGAAATGCGGAACTGAAGAACTTCGCCCTGGTGGGAGACACCTCTAATTTTGGGGGCGAGCTAAATCAGGGTTTTCAAGCAATCACCTTCCCCAGGATTGCCAACCATCTCACCATTGATGACCCCTTCGAAATTGAGGCGGAAGCCAGCTCGGGATTGGAAGTATCCTTTGAGATCGTAGAGGGGCCGGCCACCCTTTCCGGCAACACTATCACCCTCACCGGTGAGGCAGGAAACGTCACCGTAAAGGCCAGCCAACCGGGTAACGAAATCTATGACCCGGCAGAAGACGTATTCCAATCCTTTGAGGTATATAATCCCTACACCTATGCTCCGGTGGTGGATGGACGCAACCCGCTGGAGGGAAAGGTCTATGACCCCAACCTGGACTACATCCCCATCAGTGCCTTTGTAGCCATCGACAATCCCGAATTATTCCATGTGGCTTCAGTGATCTTCCGTGTCAACGGAGAGACCATTTACCCCATGAACTGGTTCAACGGACACTATATGACTTACTGGCAGCCCCCGGCACTGGGAGAGTATACCGTGGAGATTGAAGCGCAAAACAACTATGGAGCCACAGAGGTCTATTCGGTTAATATCAATGTTACCGATCAGGTTGAAGAGCAAGATATCCTTGCCGTGGATGATGTATGGCTCAACCCCGGCAATGTGGAAGAGGTGGTGGAGGCAGACCTGCCCTCCTTCACCGGAGCCTTCAGTCAAATTCAGGGAACACTGGAGCTCACCTGCCCCCCCGGCGGCTGCGGAGAATGGGATCGCGTAGCCTACATTGAAGCGCAAGCCCCCAGTGGCGAATGGATTGAGATTATTCGCTACATCACCCCCTACGGCGTATCTTGTTCCCATGCCATCGACCTCACCGACTATGCATGGATCCTCCAGGGGAAAACCAAATTCCGCCTTAGCTGTATGACCTCCGACAACGGCTACTACTGGGATCTTTCGCTGCTCTACACCCCCGGAACACCGGAATATCCACACAGCTTCGTCTCCAACGTGTGGCGGGAAGTCTACCCCTTCGGAGACTACGCCAACCTACAGCCGGTTCCTGAAGAGCACGTCACCTTCCCCGAGGAAACAGAAGCTGCTACGATGAAGCTTGTCAGTACAGGCCATGCCTGGGGGAACCTGAACACCGCCAATGCCGCAGAGTTCTACGAGGCTACACACCATATCTGGGTGAATGGAGAGGAGACCTTTGAGCAACACAACTGGCAGGAGTGTAACCCCAATCCGGACGGATGCCAGCCCCAAAATGGTACTTGGTTTTACGACCGTGCAGGTTGGTGCCCGGGCTCCATAGCCCCCTGGTTTGACTTCAACATGACCAACTACATTGCCAATGGAGAAGTGGAACTGGAATACATCTTCGATGAAGAGTATGTGGACTTATGCCACCCCAACCATCCCGACTGTGTCACAGGACAAACTTGTGACAACTGCAACGACGGCTACAACCCACAACTGCATGTGGCCTGTAACATGGTACTTTTCTCCTCCGTACCACTGAACTACGGAACCTATACCGGAGAGAAAGACCCCCGCCAATTCAGTACCTCCAATATTGTGCTCTCCCCCAACCCCTCTTCGGGAGAAGTTCATGTGGTCGTTACCGGAGATCCCTACGAAACAGGGTCAACCATGGCTCTCTTCAACAGCAATGGAGAGCTCCTCTCTAAACGCCTTTGGGATGGAATGAGTACCACCCTCCACCTGGAAGATCACCAGCCGGGACTCTACTTCCTTAAAGTGATCAACAAAAAGAAAACCGAAACTTATAAGTTGATTCTTCAATAAAACCCACTGACCATGAGATACAGATCCCTCCTTCTTGCGGTGCTGATGCTCCTGATCGGCCCAATATTTGCACAAAGTGGATATATGGTGCCTGAGGAAGGGTACCTCACCAACGATCACTTTGTCGCTTACACCTTCTCTGCATTCGATGTGCATGGTGATCTTCTTTTTGGGTATGATGAGCAGGGGCTTCATGCCCTTAGCCTTACCACAGGAGAGGAGTTGTACGTCATTCCACCACCTCCCAACTACTTATGCTTCAGTTCTTTCTTATCCATTGACGAGACAGGACAATATGCATGGATGGGATTTACCGTTACCGGGAATGATGATGACCGAATCTACACCTGCAACCTCAGCACCCAACAGTGGGAACAGCAGGCCGTATTTGCCTGCAACTTCGACATGGAGCGAAGAGGGGATCATATTCTCATCAGTGGCCTTAACGCAGTTCCGGGAGCTGCCCCCAACGGCATCTATATTCTTGATACCTCCGGCAATAACGACCATATCAAGCTTATCGAAACCGGGGGGAGCTCTGCCGGCTTAGCGGTGGATAGCGAGGGAAACATCTATTACGCCTCTTTCTTCTACGACCAGGATATGATCTTAAAATGGGACAGTGCGGATATTGAGGAGGTGATTACCGGAGGTTCCGCTCCGCTCACCCCCGAAGAGGCGGAAACCATCTCCCTCCTCCCCGCAGGCTCCTATGACATCGACTGTGATAATGCCGACAATATCATCTTTAATTGCAATGACTACGTCAACGGTAGCTTTGTGGGAGTGTGGGACGGCACAACCGGAAACGGAGAGCACTTTTTTAAAACAGCCACCACCACAGAGTTTCTCACCATGCTCTCCGTCAATGACAATGTCAACGCCGGGAATACCTTCTACTGTATCGGATTCTCCACCCCCGTGGCATCCATACAGAGAGAGGTGCCAATCACAGTAGTAGATCCCATCGCGGATAGGGTCATCCCGAAAAATGGTTCCATAGAACCCATCGACCTCCAACCGGTCTTTGCCCCACAGGAGGGTGTCTCTTACCAAGTGGCCCAAAACAGCAATCCATCACTGATCAACACAACCATCGAGGGACATACACTCCACCTTGAAACGGGAGAAGCAATGACCGGAGAGGCCGTGATCACCATCGGTGCGACACTGGACCAGTTTACGGTAACCACCTCCTTTACCGTTACCGTGTTTGACTACGACTACTCCGAGGGCATCTTCATCGTCAACGAGGATTGGTTTGGTCACGACAATGGCTCGGTGAATTTTTTAACCCACGACGGAAATTTTGTATACAGGGCCTATCGGCATGAAAATCCGGGTGAGACACTGGGGGTTACCACACAGTTTGGAACCACTTGGGCCGGGCACATCATCTTCATGTCAAAACAGGGCAACCGCTTTGTGGTGGTAGACGAGGAGACGCTGGAACTGGAAGCTAAGTTTGAAGATCTCACCGGTGACGGCCGCAGTTGCGCCGGCGTTGACGAGACCCATCTCTACGTGGGGCACAGCAATGGAATTCGGATCTTTAACCTGGAGACCATGCAATTCGAAGGGGATGTCAGCGGAATCAGTGGGGAAACCTACAATATGGTAGCTGCAGAAGGGTATCTCTTTGTGATTCAAGACGAAGGCATTCGCATCATCAAAGATCATACGGTGATAGAGAGCATCACCGGTTACCCGGGCATCTCCGGGTTAACGAGGGCAAAGGATGGAGACCTCTACGCCGGAGGAGGCAACACCCTACTACGAATATCTCCTTATACGCTTGAATACGAACTAATTGAACTCCCTGCTGGCGTCACTATCGCCGCCACAAACAGCGTATGGAACAGTGGCTCGCTATGCGCCTCCACCCAGAAAAATGTGCTCTACTGGAATGAGGATGGGGGCTGGAACGGCTCTTCTCTTATTTTTCGTTATGAGATAGGCAATATGGCCTCTTTGGAAGCCCCCATCGCCCAACTACCCGAGGGGTGGGTCACCTACGGTGCAGGTATCCGGGTACACCCCACCACCAACGCAATCTATCTCACCGCTAAAATGGCGGGATGGGGAAGCAACTCCTCTTACAATAGAGTTTACCTCTTCGATGGAGAAACGGGCCAACAAAAGGAGATGTACGAAATGGAGCCTCCCTACTACTGGTTTCCGGCAATGCCTCTGATGCCCGACGCCTTTGCGCCCCAAGTGATCTGCAACATAGAGGAAGTGGTCGTGGAGATGAATGCCGAACCCATCCAGTTAAACCTAAGCCAATACGTAGTCGATCTGGATAATATTTTGGAAGGATTTGTCTATGAGGTTACCTCCATCGCGGGAGATCCCATCATCGAGACCACCATCACCAATAACACCTTAGAGATTGCATTCGTGGAAGAGAGCCACGGCACCTGTGAGATCACCGTAAAGGCGGTCTCCAATGGAAAAACCACCGAAATGGCCATTCCTGTGACCGTCAAGAACAACGTAGGAATGGCGCAAGCGTCCCCTCCACAAATAAGGCTGTTCCCCAACCCGGTAACTTCCGGACTACATATCACTTCAGGCCAAGATCCCATAAAAGCCATCGAGATACGAAATGGAAACGGCACCCTTGTGGAACAGCGCTATCCCAACCACCGCCATGAGACGGTTGATATGCGTCAACTTCCCAACGGATACTATTTCATCACCATCCATACAAAAGAGAAAAAAGAGATACACCACATAATTAAACAATAATGAAAGCCGGACTTCTTTTAACGACCCTAACCACCCTCTTCCTTCTTGTTAGCCCCGGTAAAGGGTGGAGTCAGGATCTCCCTCAGGGGAAGGATCAAGAGAAAATGCAGTGGTTTAGCGATGCAAAGCTTGGCATTTTTATCCATTGGGGCATCTATGCGGTGGATGGCATTGCTGAATCCTGGGCTTTCTTTAACCACTATATCTCCCATGAGGATTATATGAAGCAGCTTCAAGGCTTTACAGCAGAGAACTACCGTCCCAAGGAGTGGGCAAAACTCATCAAGGAGAGTGGAGCAAAATATGCGGTAGTCACCTCCAAACACCATGATGGCGTGGCCCTGTGGGATACCCAGGCGCCACACTACTCCATCAAAAAAGATACCCCGGCACAAGAGGATGTTCTCACTCCGCTGGTCAAAGCGCTGCGTAAGCAACACCTCAAGGTGGGTCTCTACTACTCGCTTATCGACTGGTCATACCCCGACTATCCGGGATTTATGCGCAATGAACCACGATATACCAACGATACAGCTCGGTGGAACCGTTTTATTCAATTCAATACGAAACAATTGAATGAAATCACCACACGCTACACCCCCGACCTATATTGGTTCGACGGTGACTGGGAACACAGTGCCGAGGAGTGGCATGCCCAAGAAATCCGGGAAAGAATCCTCAAACATAACCCCCAAGCCATCCTCAACTCCCGTCTTCAGGGATACGGAGACTATGCCACACCGGAGCAGGGGCTTCCCGTCACCAAACCCAAAGATCCATATTGGGAGCTATGCCTCACCATGAACGACTCCTGGGGATTTCAGCATAACGACCTCAACTACAAGTCAGCCAATCAAATCATCCGCATCTTTGTGGACTGCATCGGGATGGGAGGAAACCTGCTGTTAGACATTGGTCCCAAAGCCGACGGAACCATTCCCGAGGAGCAGGTAAAAATCCTGAAAGAGCTCGGCCGATGGACGACCAAGCACAAGGATGCCATTTACGGCACAGAGGCCGGAATTCCTTTGGATCACTACTATGGACGCTCCACCCTCTCCAAAGATAAAACCATGCTTTACCTCTTTGTGGAGGGCAAACCCCATGGCCCCATTGCCTTGAAAGGGATTCGTAACAAAATTCACCGTGCTTACGTGGTGGGAAACGGCACCATGCTCAACTTCGATATTAAAGGGAAACTCTACTGGAGCGATGTCCCCGGAATTTGTTACATCGATCTTCCCGAATACACCTTAGATCCTCAGGTAACGGTAATTGCCGTCCTGTTGGAAGGCCCCATAAAACTGTACCGAGAGGAGGGACAGGAGATTCAGTCCAACTAAACTTTCAACGAAAACAGGCCATTCCGGACTACGCTACGCGATCCCCCAAAAAAAGTGAATTACCACGCAACGATTGCCCCTTTTATTACATCCTTAGAGAAAATTCATCCCATGAGAAAATCATCAATCCTCCTCCTTGTAGTAGCGGCCATCATAGCACTCTCATCCTGTTGGAGGTGTAAGTCAACAGTAAAAAACCGCTATCCTCTTACAGAAGAGGAGAAAGCACTCATCCCGTACACCCAAGGGGAATCCCTTACCCTCTCTTTCAATGGAGCGAAGGATTTTACCTTAGAGGTAACAGAAGTTTATACCCGATACGAAACCATCTTTCTCTGTGAAGAGTGTTGCGACAACGATGAGGCGGAAAAGCGTCAAGCCACCCTTTTTTGCGGATACCCTGAACTGAGTATCGTGGCCTCGGTCATGTCGCAACAATGGAACGATATGGTCTCTCCCTCTCATGGGGTAGACCTAACCATTAACCATAAACACTTTTTTCCGCAGATGTCCCCCCAAGGAGATTCACTCTTCACCTTCTTATGTGATACCACACTCCATGGGTTTTCCTATGAGGATGTTATTGTGCTCACCCAATACCAGGGAGAGATGCAAGACAGCACCATCATTCAATACGAAAATGTCGTATGGTCAAAAGATCATGGATTGGAGTTAATCACCCTAAATAATGGAGACTACTATGTACGCAAATAATAAAGCCATCATTCTGATCATAAGCATCATAATAATTTTATTTTCAACCTCTTGCGAACCATGCAGTAACGAATCTGACCTCTATAAAGAGATTCCTGCCTCCATTAAAGATTTCCTTCCTGCAAGAACGGTTACCCGGTTTACCATGATCAGTACAGACAGTATTCAAGAGACCTATCTGCTCCAAAGGTATGAAGATACCATCTATACCACCGAACCCGATCGTTGTGGACACATCTTTAAGTGGGATATGGCCAATATCCTATACACCTCCTCCCTCTCCAATAACCACAACTTCGAGTATCGACTGGATGCCGTGAACAATATTGTATTCCAACTGGGAATAAACTACAAGCAGTGGGCATCCTGGGACTTTGAAGAGGGGAAAGAGACCCGAAGCGGCTATGACAGCAACGACTACCCCGAGGCTTACAAGATCACCTTCATAGACGACTACACCCTCAACGGAGAGACCTATCAGAAGGTTATGAAAGCGGAATTCCGCACGGAGGAATTGGTAGAGGATTGGCAGATTGAAGAGGTTATTATTGCAGCAAAGGAGGGCCCCATATGGTATCGCTTAAAGAACGGAGTGGATTTTTTCAGAAAATAGCCCTACCTTGCAGGCTCATTTAACCGTGTTATATCAACCATTAACGACATGAAATACGTTCAATTACTGCTGATAGCAGGAGCAGTGTTCTTTATGGCATCCTGTCATCAGACAACCACGAAAAAAGAACAAAAAGCAGCCTCCACAACCCATCTTTCTTCCTCGGAAGAGAATCCGTTGGAGGATACCCCCCAATGGATTGGAACCTATAAAGGCGTTCTTCCCTGTGCCGACTGTGAAGGAATAGAAACAACCATCACGCTACATAAAAACCTGACTTTTGAGAAAAAACAGACCTACCTAAAAAACGGCGATGATCTCATCGTTGAGACCTCCGGGAAATTTCGATGGAATAAGGGCCAAAAGCTTATTCTCCTAAAGGAAGAGAAGGAGACTTTCCAGTATCGGTTAGGGGAAAATCAACTCACCTTCCTCAATAGTGAAGGCGAAGCGGTCACCGGAGAGTTAGCTCCATACTACATCCTAAAAAAGGAGAAGGAGTAACCGGAGAGAGAGCAAAAAGAGCACAAATGGCGGCACCACTTACGAATAGTGCCGCCATTTACTTTTTCACGCCTCTCCTTTCTCGATCTCCTCATTGATATACTGCAACAGTGCTTCCAGGTTTTCTCCCGATACGGCTGCGATATCCTTTATGCGGGCTACTTTACCAATAGCCTTAAAAACCAATGGGTTATTCAAATTAGAAAAACGTTTATTCTTACGGATCAATCGCTCCTTCATAAAGGGATAACGTCTGATAAGGTCCGCAATTTTATCATTTTCAGTAATCATAGCTTATAAGTTAGTCAAAAAATTAGAATAACGGGGCAATTTCAATATACGGCATAATAGAAGGGATTAGCACTCCCTTGCAAAGAGAGGGCTATTCCCAATCTAACAAACGTTGCTCTCCTTGGAGGTTACGCACAGCAGTAGCATCCTGTGTTATCTCTAACACACCCCTATAATTACCGGCATTATCTCTGACAGCAAAATACTGGATATAGACAAATTTATCGTTAAAATTTATCCAAAAGTTGGCCTCACTGCGTTCTCCCTTTTTAAAAGCAGCTATAATCTTCTCTACCACATGAACACTCTTGGGGGGATGGCAATATTTCACTCGTCTGCCAATAATCCCCGGACTTCGGGGAAAAACCCTATCATCGCCTTTATTGTAATAACATACCTCGTCAAACTCATCAACGTAGGTAACATCAAAAGGCAGATACTTAAAAATCAGATTGATCTGTTCCGGGGTCATGGTTCCTACCTCCAAATTAATCCCTCCAACTTTTGTGGGTGTAGATTCTTCGGGATTAAATGGTTTGGGATGGGGTTGCATATTACTTGTCTGGGGCCCACCCTGATCCTGACCCATCTGACTGGGGTGCCTCCAATGGGGGTTCCACATGGGAGGAGTGGCGATAAGACAATATCCCACTTCATCCTCCCCCTGACGTATATCGAACCATTCTTCAACACTTAATAGCTCCAAACTGGTAGGCCACAATATCTTCTCTTCTTTGAAAATCATTCCTTCCACAGCATCAAAGATCACGGTTTGTCTATCAAAGAGTTCTTGATAATTTTTTTCATCCAGCCAATGACGATGCTGTTTAATTAAGTCACGAACCTCATCATGCAAAGCCCACATAACCGTAGAAGGTTTGTCAAATCCCTTCGCTTCAAGATAGGGAAACAACTGATTCTCCTTACGCAAGTAATGGGTATTAATTTGCCACAGCTTATCATAGACATCTTGCCAAAAATCATGATCAATATTTTGCCGATCAATCTTTTCATTCGCCTCCCTAAGCTTTGCTATCAACTGCTTTATGGCTTCATTTTCCTTGATAAAGGTATCCAAAGGATGCCCCTCTTCGAGTTGATCTATTTTTACCTCCTCCAAAGATCTTTTAAAGATACTTATAAGTTCGTCAATATGGGCTTCAAACGCTGCATTCTCAACCCCTAGATCTTCCATCTTTTGTTCGGCTAAAGCAAATTCTACCGGTGTTATCGAACCATTCAATTTTTCATCAAATTCCTGTTGGAGTTCCTTTATGGGGACACCTTTAAAAAATTGATGAATGATGTTAAGGATTACCTCTATACGTTCAGCATCCGATTTCAAATAGTTATCCATCCCTATTTTTGAATTCCAGACCTTGGGAGGAGGAATTATCCATCCAATTTCATCCTCCCCCTGACGGATGGAGAGCCAATCATCTTTGGTTAATAATTTTGAAGATTTCGGTAATAAAACACGCTCCTCTTTTATGGTCATCTCAAAAGTATTTTGCTGTAATTTACGCAATAATACATAAGATTGATCCTTATCTTTACTCTCCACGGCCTGAGCCAGGCGTTTTGCAAGTGCACGAATGGTATCGTGTATACTCCACATAATGGTACTGGGATGACTAAACCCTCTCCTTTCCAGAAAGGGAAAAAGTTGATTTTCCTTTCTCAAATAGTGGGTATGAAGTTGCATAAATTGTTTAGAGACTAAAACCCAATCGGTATAAAGGGTTTCAAAGCTCTTATGGTCATTCAACAGTTCTTCTGCTCTTTTGCAAAACCCCCGAATAACCTTGTTCTCCATCAGGAAAGTATGAACAGGGTGTCCCTTCGGAAATTCAGACAAATCGACAACCGGTATTTTGGCATCAATAACACCAAAGATATGCTGCTCAATGCTCACATGTTGATCAACATCAGCGAACACCCCTGCATCATCCAATTCTTGAGCAACCTGAGTGACCTCTTCAGTGGTAATCTCCGGCACATGCTCCATAAAAATATGGATCAATTTATCAGCTTGCTCCTTGTCTCCTTGAGCCAAAGCCGTCATAATTTTCCGTAACAGTTCTTTTTTTTCTTCCATCTATCTCTATTTTACGAGGCAATATTTAATATCTTCATATCATCTTCTACATTGGTGATCGTCTGTACACCAAATGCCTCTTGTACAATTTTCAACACATTAGGCGTAATAAAAGCGGGAAGAGTAGGACCCACATGGGTATCTTTTATCCCCAGATACAACAGTGCCAAGTGCACGATAATAGCTTTTTGCTCGTACCATGCAATATTGAATACGATGGGCAACTGATTAATATCGTCCAGCCCCAACACCTCTTTCAGTTTAAGCGCTACCACCGCCCAGGAATAGCTGTCGTTACACTGACCGGCATCCAATACACGAGGAATCCCCCCTATATCACCAAGCCCCAGCTTATTGTAACGGTATTTGGCGCAACCCGATGTCAAGATAACCGTATCCTTGGGAAGCGCCTTTGCAAAATCCGTGTAATATTTTCGTGATTTCTGACGCGCATCGCAACCTGACATCACCACCATTTTTTTCAATGCACCACTATTGACGGCCTCCAGAATCTTGTCTGCCAACGACAACACCTGGTTATGGGCAAAACCAATGGTCAATTCTCCCTGCTCTATCTCCGTGGGAGGGGCACAGGTTTTAGCCAAGGCAATCACTTCGCTAAAATCCTTATGCCCATTCGCTAATGTTGCACGAATAGGCTTCCAACCGGGCATCCCTGTTGCCCCACTGGTAAAAACACGATCATTGTAGGTAGCTGACTTTCTAGGCGGCACCAAGCAGTTGGTCGTAAATAAAATAGGGCCATTAAAGGTCTCAAAATCTTTCACCTGATTATACCAGGCGCCCCCATAATTTCCTACGAGATGTTTATACTTCTTAAAGCGGGGATAAGCGTGTGCAGGCAACATTTCACTATGCGTATAGATGTCGATACCCTCCCCTTCAGACTGGATAAGCAGCTCTTCCAGATCTTTCAGGTCATGCCCGCTAATCAAGATGCCTGGACGTTTTCCAACACCGATGTTCACGTTGGAGATCTCCGGCGTACCATAGCTAGAGGTATTGGCCTGATCCAAAAGCGCCATCACTTTAACCCCATGCTCTCCGGTACGAACCAACTCCGTTAATAAGGTCTCCTGAGAAACTTCCCGGGAAATAAGCACCAAACTCTCCTCCATAAAGTTAAAGATCTCAACCAACTCATAATTCAGATTCAACGCATGTTGGGCATAGGCCGCCATCCCCTTTAAACCAAAAAGGATATACTGCTTCAAAGAACGTAAATCTTCATGGGTGTCATAACTAAGCGTACTTACTTTTTTCGCTTGTAGCTCATAATCTTCCTCGTGGGAAGGTTTCCAGGTCATACTAGGATGGGAAACGGTTAAAGCAACATTGGGCTTCAAGGCATCACGAAGATCTAAACACTTGTCGATGGATGCCATAATCATTGCATCGTCGAAATTGGCATTGGTAATGGTAGAAAATAGACAGTGGGTAATATGCCTACTCTCCTCATCCGTTTTAAGGCCCTGTTTTCTCGCCTCTGTAGTCACATAGGATAACCCTTGACAAGCAAAGATTAACAAATCTTGCAAATCGGCAGTGCTGTTCTCTTTTCCACAAACCCCTTTTACCGTGCATCCAATATTTTGTGCCGCTTCCTGACACTGATTACAAAACATACTCATAGTTTTCGATGTTATAATTTAATAAATTAGTCCAATATTCCATTACTCCGTTACCACGTCCGTCACACGATGGAGAGAATCTTGCTTGGCCAAGCTTAAACGTACCATGCTATCCTCCTTCGCCACCAAACTGTGGGGCACATCACGATCTAAACTCAAGATCGCACCGGATTCCAGTGCATGAGTCGTACCCTCTACCCAAAAATCAATAGCTCCCCAGATAAGGTGAACCACAATGGGGTAAGCCGTCTGATGCTTCCGCATTACTTGTCCCTTTTTCATCAAGATCCTGATCTCTTTCGTATTTTCGGTCTCCAACATAAGACGTATGGCCGGCTTGTTCTCCTCAAAGAGAGCCTCTTTTTCAAAATTTGCGTTCTTCATAGGTTAATTCTTCTTTTAATAAAAGATAAGATCATCTTTTTATCTTTTTTATATTTAAAAAATTTTTACTCTGTTTTTAACCAGAAAGTATTCATTCTACCCTCCGTATAGAGAACATTATATAGGGTTTTTGTTTCCAGAAGGTCTCTGAGTTTATGAAGAATCGGTAGTGATTCCTTATGCAGAGGACAAGAGTGAGTATCGCTACAAACGGGTAAGCCCAACACACATCCCCGATAAGCATCTTTGCCATCAAAGATGGTCACAATATCATTCAGCTTCGTCTCCCTAATGGAGGCCTTATCCATAAAGAACCCACCAGAGGGTCCTTTCACCGATTTTATAAAGCCACTTTTGGTCAGTTGTTGCATGATCTTCCCCGTAAAGGCCTCCGGCGATTCAATAGCTGCCGCAATAGTTTTCACGCCCACCTTTTTACCCAGCTCAGACTGTTGCGCCACATAGATGGTCGCACGCATACCATATTCACACGCCTTTGAAAACATACACTCCTTTCGTTCAGGCTGCAAAGGTAACACTTTTTAATAAAAGACAAAATTATCTTTTATTATTTTTAAAAAAAGATAGCCAGCACCCTCCCCCACCCCCACCTACAAAGGGTATTTGGAATTGAGGGAAAAAAGTCGCACCTTTGCAGCCCGAAAAACAGATGGCGTGTTCAACGCATATCGTAAACGGAACAACCATTTGTTATTCAGGAGTTAACAAATTAAATTTTATCTTATGCCAGCAAAAATTAGGTTACAAAGACATGGTAAGAAGGGACAACCGTTCTACCATATTGTCGTAGCGGATGGTCGTGCACCTCGTGATGGGAAATTCATTGAAAAAATTGGCACTTACAATCCTCTGACAAAACCCGCAGAGATTGTCCTCAACTTCGACAAAGCACTGCAGTGGCTCCAACACGGGGCACAACCCACAGACACCGTACGCTCCATCCTCTCTTACAAAGGAGTTCTGTACAAGAATCACCTCCTAAAGGGAGTGAAGAAAAATGCATTAACAGAGATTGAGGCCGAGGCCAAGTTCAACAAGTGGTTAGAGGAGAAGAAAGCGAAGATAGAACAGGCAAGCAAGGACGAAACACTGAAGAAGAAGGAGATTGCCAAGAAGCGATTAGAGGCAGAGAAAGAGGTCAATGAGAAGCGTTCTGCTGAGATCTCCAAGCGCAGACAAGAGGAGATGGCAGCTCTTGAAGCAGCAGCCAAAGCTGCAGCGAAAGAAGCCGCTGAGGCCATCGAAGGAAAAGAGGAGACCGAAGAGGGAGCAGAAGAGAATACCGCAACAGAATCTGCTAACGAATAGAAATCTCCATTCATAAAAAATACCGAGAAGGCTACTTTCAACGAAGGTGGTCTTCTTTTTTTATAAACCAACCCCTTAACGAGCATGTATAAAGAGCATTGCATCCTCATCGGAAAGATCGGTAAAACCATTGGCCACAATGGTCATCTGGCACTCCACCTCCAGCATAATCTTCCGGAGTTTTCCCAGGAAGTCACTTTCCTACATTTGGACCTTGGCCCCGGTGAACTGGTTCCCTTTTCTGTGGAGGAGCTCTCAGGACTCCACGGTTCTGTGCGTGTTAAATTTAACCTCGCCAACGGCGTAGAAGAAGCCGCAATACTGGTCGGAAAGGAGGTTTACCTAAGCAAAGAGGAGGTGCTCAACACAGATACCCCCTTGATTGATTACACCACCGTTATCGGTTGGGATCTCCTTACTCTCTCCAAAGAGCCCATAGGAGTTCTCACAGAGATCATCACCATGCCCGGGCAAGACCTTTTTTCTGTCCAGGGAAAAGAGAAGAACCACCTCATCCCCATCCACGAAGATTTTATGGTGGAGATCAATGAAAAGGAGCAGTTCATCATCCTGGATCTCCCGGAAGGATTGTTAGAGATTAATGCATAAAAGGGGGTTATATGGAGTTCACCTTTCAGAAGTTCAGCCTCAACCACTCTTCAAGCAGCATGAAGATCGGTACCGACGCCATCCTTCTCGGTGCTTTTGCCGCCGTTGAGGAGGCCGACCACATTCTGGAGATCGGCACAGGCTCGGGCATCATTGCCCTGATGTTAGCACAACGCTCCAAGGGTAGGATCACAGCCATCGACATCCACGCCCCCAGCGTTGCGCAATCAAAAGCCAACATTGCCCACGCTCCGTGGTCCCACCGAATGAAGGTCTTACACACCTCCCTACAGGCCTTCACTCCTCCGGAACGCTTCGACCATATCGTCTCCAACCCACCTTTCTTCTCCCACGCACTCAAGAGCAACAACGAAACCCGCAACCTGGCACGACACAACGACAACCTTACTCCCGAAGCCCTGGCATACCATACCCATCGGCTACTCACCCCAGAGGGAACCGCCACCTTCATCCTGCCCTCAGACAACATAAGCCCCTATAAGCAAGCCTTTGAACAGGAAGCACTCTTCCCCAGCCACATTATCACCATCCGCCCCAAACCCCATAAAAATCCCAACCGCATAATTCTCCAACTGAAAAAAAGAAAAGGGAAAACCCGAACGACCAGCTTCACCGTACGTGCAACAGACGGCCGCTACTCGCAAGAGTACCACCAGCTCACCAAAGATTTCCATCCTTAAACCGCACGACCCCGTATGGATGACGAAGCTATTGAACCACCACCTTATGCGTAGTCACCGACCCGCCACAAGCCACGGAGAAGAGGGCCACCCCGGACGCAAGATGCCACGACGACAGATCCCATTGCAGGGTGTGCAAACCCGCCGGAAGCTGCTGAAGAGGAACCAGACTCCTCCTCTTACCCATCGCATCAAAGAGGGTCACTTCCACACGCTGTGGCTCCTCCAGGAAGAGCTCCATCTTCACGGCTCCGGAGGTGGGGTTAGGGGAAAATGTCACTGCAAAACCCTCCTCCTTCAAAACCTCTGAAAGGCCGCTGTATAGATGTGGTGATGCAATCCGCACATCCGTATAGATCCCATAGCCCCCTCTTCGCATCGCCAACGCATGGGGGAGTTCCTCCACATAGAGCGAATCTCCCGTAAAAAACTCATACCACCAACCCGTATGATGAAAATCCAGAGAGGCCGTCTTATCAGCCAATCCAAAATTACCGGCAATAAGAACATTCATGGACTCATGGTTGACCTTAATCGTACGCAACTCACCGTGGGTATGCAACACATAATCAGGCTGATTAAACACCGCATCGTACTGCTTCTTCAAGTTGATGGTAGCGCGGTACACATCGTACAGAAATTTCCGCCGGTAGTCCTCCACATAATCCCATCTCACAGGCTTCATTCCGGTACGACCGTTGTAGTCGATGGAATAATCATACCCCAGCTCCCCAAACATCCACAACATCTTGGGACCGGCAATGGGAATAAAAAAGGGAATCATCAACTCAATACGCGACAAGGCCACCGTTGTATCCTGAATATGATACTCCATGACACCATTTCCATAGGTGACATTCTTAAACATCAGCCGCTCTTCATCGTGGCTCTCCATATAGCCGACCACATGCGGATCACTCCATCCACGATCTTGATAATCAATCCACTGAAAAGAACTCCCCGCATTTAACCACCCCATGGAAGCCTCGCAATAGTTGTGGTTCATATTTCCCCAAAGCATCATATTGTTGGCCGACAACTCCTTCTCCTCACTATTCTCAGCAAAATGCTCCAAAATCACGTATGCACCACTATCTATGGAGTGAATAAACGACGTATACTCCTTCCAGATAGCAACGCGAGAGGCGTCATACTCCCCCCACTGATTGGTATTTCCCAAGGTATTGGTCTGTGTAAAGCCTTTGGAGAGGTCAAAACGAAAACCGTCAACATGGTACTCCTCCAGCCAAAACTGCATCACACGCTTGGAGAAGGTTTTAGTCTGGGGACTCTCATGGTTCATATCGTAGCCCACGTTAAAATCATGGCGTGGCTGGCGGTTAAACCAAGGGTTATCTTCCGCGGGTAAGTTTGCCGCTTCATCCCAGTAGAGGCGCACCAAAGAGGACTGACCAAACTGATGGTTCAATACCATATCCAGGATCACCGCAATTCCATTTTGGTGACAAAGGTCTATCAACTCTTTCAGCTTATTTTCGGTACCATAATACTTATCCGGGGCAAAGTAGAAGGATGGATTATAGCCCCAGCTGTCATTTCCTTCAAACTCGTTCATCGGCATCAACTCAATGGCATTAACCCCCAGATCTTTAAGGTAATCAAAGTGGGTAATCACCCCTTCTATGTTTTGCTGTTGCGTAAAATCACGGATCAACAGTTCATAAATCACCAACGACTCGGGTTCCGGCCGCTGGAAATGCGCAACTTCCCAGGCATACTCCTCCCGGGTAGTCTGAAAAACACTCACCAGATGGTCTGTCTTCCCATAGGGATACGCTTTCAGGCCGGGAAAGGTCTCTTCTGCAATAAAAGGGTCATTCCAGGGGTCAAGAATCAACGTGGCATAGGGGTCTGCGATACGAAAAGCATCATCAATATCATACTGATATCCGTATTGAATCCCCGGCGTAAGGCCTCCCAACTCAATCCAAAACCGTGTACCGTCGGGAGTCACCTTCATAGCTCCATCGGCAGCGAGTGACCAATCGTTGAAATCCCCCACCACAAACACCCGCTCCTTACCGGGCGCATAGAGCACCAAGGCCACCTGCTCATCCGACAACACATTGATACCTTCACGATACCCTTCGGGGAGCGGCGATACCTGAGGATCAGCCACCACCACAACCTTCAAAGAGTCGTAGGCCACATCATCCCCCTCCATTCCCTTTGCAATCACATAATAGTCCTCCCACTCCTGCGCAAAAGAGGAGATATCGAAGGTATATTCAATGGGGGAGGTAGTAGCTTCACAAACCTTCTCCTCATCCAGCCACAGCTCCAAGTGAGAAGCGGAAGGACTCCCGGCCACCACCTTAAGCTGATCATCCAGTCTCACCAATACCGCTTCCCGATCCGGCTCAGAGATCACTACCCTCAAAGCATCCGACGAAAACACCTCCAGGAAAAGGTCCTCCGTCTGCGGTGCACCAGAAGAGGCTCGAAAGACAAAGGCCATCTGAACAACCTCCTCTCCCTCAGCCACGCCATAGAATGTACGAATGGAGGGCGTAATTGAGAGTTCGTAGGTGTTGGTTCCCGTACGGGTAAGCCTGGGCTGGGTGGTGTTATTTCCCCACTCCCCCACCACATGCTGCCACGAGGGATTCCCCAAAATGAGCACCCCGGTATGGGCATAAACCTCACCGGAATAGTCCTCCAAGGGAGTTCCTGTTGCATCAAAGAAAATTGTGACCGGCTCCGTATCAAGAGGATAAGAGGGATCAGAGGACAATTGTGCCCTCCCGACCATTACCAGTAAAAGGGAGGTGAAGAGGAGTAAAGCAAAACGAATCATAGTTTTTTCTTAACGGTTATACAAGCGCTCCAATAGGCAAACATCAAAGGGGAAGGCTTGTGAATGTAACTCAACTTTATGGACAGACACCAAATAATTGTTTGTCAACCAATAAAAAGCAGCATGTATATTTTATAAAATACTATAATACAGCATCCTTAAGGTAAAAAAAAGACAAAACACATGCTGAAACACAAATATACAACAATATTTTCAGCGGCAAAAGAGTTTTTTTCCTTTAACGAAAAAGCAAGTTCTGTGATCTTCAATTAGCGTTCGTCTATGAAGTTGTAGGGAGAGGGCATGCCCTCTCCCTACAACAAAACCGATTTCATGGCCGCGTTACCCCCATTATCCCATTACCCCGTTAATTGAACGGAATCGAAATCAACACCAACTTCCATCTTCGGTCTTCCGACTTCCGACTTCATTACCGTATCGCCGTATTGTCACATAATCACATTTAAAACAAATATAATCGTGTGATTTTTAGATAATTGTTGGCTATTAGCCTTTAGCTTGGGTTAATGGCAACGTTCACAAAAAGTTGCTCCCCGTCTTCGGTCTTTATTTTCAGATAATTGTTGATTCCTAATTGAAAAAGGTGCCGCCCCTCCGGGGCTTTGGGGGGAGGAGGGGGCCTCCCTGTTACAAAGGTGTCGCTCCTATGGAGCTTACTGGTTGTTAGTCTTTAGCTTGGGTTAATGGCAACGTTCACAAAAAGTTGCTCCCCGTCTTCGGTCTTCGGTCTTCCGACTTCCGTCCCTATAATCATTTCATTACCATATCGCCACATTGTCACACTATCACATCCAAAAAAAAGATAACAATATGATTTTCAAACAATTACTAACCCCTAATTGAAAAAAGGTGTCGCTCCTACGGAGCTTTGTGGTGTGGTGGTGGAGTGCACTGTTACAAAGGCGTTGCCACGGGGAAGGGTGCTTTGTTTGGTGTTGTAACGAACCTATCCCTCCCTACGGGGCTTACCAGCTGTTAGCCTTTAGCTTGGGTTAGTTGCAACATTCACCAAAAGTTATCACTCAACTTCCGTCTTCGGTCTTCCAACTTCCGTCTTCGGTCTTCCGACTTCATTACCGTATCGCCGTATTGTCACATAATCACATTTAAAACAAATATAATCGTGTGATTTTTAGATAATTGTTGGCTGTTAGCCTTTAGCTTGGGTTAGTTGCAACGTTCACAAAAAGTTATTACTCAACTTCCGTCTTCGGTCTTCCGACTTCCGACTTCATCACCATATCACCACACTATCACACCAAAAAAAATAGATAACAATATGATTTTAAAAGAATTACTAATCCCTAATTGCTAATTATCTTGAACGCACCGCACGGAAAAGCCGTAAGACTTGCGGTTATTGTAGCGGCTCACGTTAGCATTACCATAGTCCAGATGACGGTACCACGCGTTGGTACTGCCGGGCTCCGTGGCCGACCACCAGCGGCCATAGGAAGTAGCATTGCGGAATGAGCCACGGTAGTAACGGTAGCCGCCCGGAAGAGCGGTGAAACCACTCTCATTGGTAGCTCCCCAATTGGGAGCACGCCAATGCGCCATACCGACCTCCTTCATCTTTCCACCAGCACTCTCGCCCAAATAATTTTCCAACACAGACCACTCCTCATCCGTGGGCAGATGCCAACCATCGGGGCAGATCCCCTGTCCCTCGGCATTATCCCGCTCCCAATCATCCCCAATGGCCGCCGCATAAGTATATAAAGCGCCATATTCACTCGAGGAATTATTCTCATAATAACAATACGCATCATCCGAATTATTATTCCCCAAAACTCCCCAAGCAGCATCATCGGTAATATGGGGAATGGCATCCCCATTGGGATAATGGGTTACGTTAAGGTTTTCTTTCATCCAACACTGATCGTCGATCAACACTGTCTTGTAGCTGTTACCATCAATGTCAGTCATTGTGGGCATTCCGGGACATGGTTCTCCATAGTTCTCCACATGGATATACGCCTCCTTGGTTTCCGTACCGGTACCATATACATTACCCACCGTGAGGGTCACCGTATAGTCCCCAACAGCCGTATATTCATGCACTGGGTGCTGCTCCGTAGAGGTGGTCCCATCCCCAAAATCCCACTGCCAGGAAGTGGGGGCAGAGCTGCTCTGATCTGTAAAGGTTACAGTGAGCGGGGGTTCCCCTACAAGGGGGGTGGCCACAAAAGAGACCTCCAAAGCCACATGGATATGCGCCTCCTTGGTTTCCGTATCCGTACCATACGGATTCCCCGCAGTAAGGGTCACCGTATAATCCCCAACGGCCGTATATTCATGCACCGGGTGCTGCTCCGTAGAAGTAGCCCCATCCCCAAAATCCCACTGCCAGGTAGAGGGATAATGACTACTCTGATCCGTAAAGGTTACAGTGAGCGGAGGTTCCCCTTCAAGAGGGGTGGACATAAAGGAGGCCTCCGGGGGCGTATGAGGTTTAATGATTGGCTCGCCCTCATCCGACACCTCCCAATGGAACTCTGTACCGTTGGGGCTTTGCAATTTCAACCCTCCGGCAACCATAGCGTAGGAGACCGACAGCAACGGCGTAGTACCCATATCCAGGTAGCCATCCCCCTCCTGCAAATCAAGCTCCTGCTTTAGGTAGAGGTTATGGTTCTGCCATTGGATAGAGGCAAAGTCTCCAAACACCTCCGTCCCCTGGCCCAACACCACATTCACCAACCCAAACAAGTTGGTGGTCTGCTGCTGGGTCTCCTGGTAAATCGGAGTCCCCCCAATACTATCTTTCACAAGCGTAAAACGCAGCCCCACCTGCTTTTCGGGGATAAGAGCTCCGGCGTGGTTACGCACAATCATCTGTAGGTTCATCCCCTGCGGTAGCTGTCCAAAGGATAATACGGCACAAAAAAGAGCGAAGAATAAAAGTTGTAGTTTTTTCATAAGGGACTAACATTAAATTACTCAAAATGGATCATCCTTCACGGGGTCATATCACAGAAAAGAGACGCAAAGAGATCCTCCAACAAGCACAATACAACAAATGTAACAATAATAATGGAGAAATAGGCAGAAACACATACTATCATGAACTTCCATCAAGAGGAAATCAGGAATCAGCTAAAATTGGAGGTTTATTTTTGTTTTAAATGTGATAATGTGACAATGCGGCGATATGGTAATGAAGACGGAAGACGGGAGACGGAAGACCGAAGTCGGAAGTGGAGTAATAACTTTTTGTGAACGTTGCCATTAACCCAAGCTAAAGGCTAACAGCCAACAGCCGGTACATCAGCTCCGG
>PDRJ01000023.1 GCA_002748065.1 Bacteroidota bacterium | reverse complement strand
TTACGTTCTGAAATATGCGTGTTTTTTATATACTTGTTTTTCATTGATACAAAATAACTTACAAAGATAATTAATCTCTAAAGTTATCTTGAACCTTAATTTTTTTATAAATAGCGTAATAGAAAATAGATTTGTCGTCTGAAAACCAATACCCTGAAGGTTTCATTCCTTTAACAAAACCCTCCGCATCCTCTCTTATTCGTTCTACAAAGGTCTCTACTGTTTCTATGTAAGAGGAGTCATTGGTGGTGGTTAGCTCTTCTCTGTAATAAGATTGGGTGGAACTGGTGATGGTTGAACCATTGATAAAAGAGACCAATTCTCGTTCTGCTTTTACCTTCCCAATGCGCATCAATGAGGAAATCTTCTTTGATCCCACCTCAACGGCACTCACGCCAACAAGCAACGAAGCACTATCAAAGGTGATGAGATCACACCCGCCATAAGAGAGCAGATCACTCTTTTTTATGGTTTCGAGTAGGGCCTCTTTATCCACTTGTGTGAATCCCATAACAGGAGATAATAAAACACAGAGAAGGAACAGGATGGGAGGAGTATAGCGCATGAGATTTTATCGTTTGTTTGGACTTAACAAAAGTAAGAAAAAAGTGATGGAAATAAATCCTTTTTCTACTTTTGTAAAAATAAATGTGAAAAGATGAAAAAGAATCTCATGCGCTCTCTGATGATGGGGGCACTATTAAGTGTTGGAATAATAGGATGTACGACTATGGAAAAACGGAATATGGCCATTGACCCGGCCAACTTGGATGAATCGGTATCCCCCAGGGAGGATTTCTACCGTTATGCCAATGGCGGATGGCTGGAAAATAACCCCTTGCCGGATGACCGCTCTCGCTATGGTAGTTTTGATGCGTTGGCCGATAAAAGTGATGAACAGATTAAGCAGCTTTTTGATGCGCTGGGCGAGAAGAGCTTCGAACAGGGGAGTAATGGGCAGAAGATAGCCGATTTTTACGCTTCAGGGATGAATGAAGATGCGGTAAACCAGCAGGGTTTTGACGGCATTAAGTACTTTCTCGATGCCATTGAAAGGATAAAAACAGAGCAGGAACTTCAAACCATGATCACCCGGTTGTTTCATGATGGCATCTATCCGGTGTTTTACCTCTATGGCGGTCCCGATAGCAAAAATTCGGACTGGGTTGTGGCCCATCTGCATCAGGGAGGACTGAGCATGCCGGATCGTGACTACTACTTGAATACGGATGAACGCTCCGAGACGGTTCGGGAAGCCTACAAGAAGTATGTTACGGCCATGTTTGAGTTGATTAAATCGAAAACCCCCGAGCAGCGGATGGAACAGGTGCTGGCCTTTGAGACCCGCCTGGCCAAGGCCTCCCGCTCTCGTGAGGCTCTGCGTAACCCGGAAGCCAATTATAACCCGGTGACCTTGGCGGAGTTGAAATCAGCCTATTCCGCCTTTGATTGGGATCTCTTCTTTGCGCGCCTCTACCTGCAGGATCCGGGGAAGATCATCAATGGCCAGCCGGAGTTTATGGCTGAGTTCAATAAGATGCTTACCGATACAGATTTGGATGTGTGGAAAAGCTACCTCACCTTCAAGGTGGTTAATGGGTTTGCCGCATATCTCTCGGAACCATTTGTTCAGCAGCGCTTCGACTTCTATGGAAAGACGTTGCAGGGACAACCCCAAATGCTGCCGCGATGGAAACGGGTCTTAAATACCACCTCCGGCTACCTTGACGAGGCGGTGGGGCAGCTCTATGTGGAGGCCTATTTCCCTCCCGAAGCCAAGGAGCGGATGATTCGCTTGATCGATAACCTTAAGCGCGCCTTTGAGATGCGTATCAAGAATTTAACGTGGATGGATCAGGTGACCAAGGAGAAAGCGCTTAAAAAGTTGGATGCTGTCCGTGTAAAGGTGGGGTATCCCGATAAGTGGAAGTCCTACGAAAACCTGAAGATTGTTCCCGATTCCTATGTGGCTAATGTGATTGCGGCCAACCAGTTTAGTGTGAAGGAGAATATGGAGAAGATGAACAAACCGGTGGACAAAGAGGAGTGGCACATGCCTCCGCAAATGGTGAATGCTTACTATAGCCCCAATGGCAATGAGATTGTTTTTCCTGCGGCTATTCTTCAACCTCCCTTCTTCTTCCAGGATGCTGACGATGCGGTAAACTATGGCGCTATTGGTGTGGTTATTGGTCACGAGATGACACATGGCTTTGATGATCAAGGACGAAAATATGACCTGAAAGGGAACCTGAATGACTGGTGGTTAGAGGAGGATGCCAAACGTTTTGAAGAGCGTACCCAGAAGTTGGTCGACCTCTTTGATAGCTTTGTGGTGTTGGATACCGTTCATGCCAATGGTGCCCTTACATTGGGTGAGAATATTGCCGACCTCGGTGGCTTGAATATCGCTTATCAGGCTCTAAAGTTGGCCCTTAACGGGGATGAAGAGAAGATCGCGGGGTTCACCCCGGAGCAACGCTTCTTTTTGGCCTATGCCCACGTGTGGGGACAGAATATTCGGGATGAAGAGATCCTTCATCGGACCAAAGTAGATGTCCACTCCCTGGGCGTATTTAGGGTTAATGGTCCCTTGCCTAACATGCCTGAGTTTTACGAAGCCTTTGGCATCGTTGAGGGAGACCCCATGTATTTGGAGGAGTCCAAGCGCGTGTTTATCTGGTAAGTCGCTTGTTATCTTGTGATGGATCTACGAAAAAAGAGCTTCTCCAGGGAGGAGTTGATGGCTCTCTTAGATACGCCATACCATGAGGCTCAGCCGTTGTTTGATACGGCCCTTGCCATCAAGAAGGAGGTGATGGGGGATGAGGTTTATCTGCGGGGATTGCTGGAGTTTTCGAATATCTGCGCCAAGAATTGTTATTACTGTGGCGTGCGAAGAGACCGAAAACTGCATCGTTATGAGATTACCGATGAGGAGGTTCGTACGGCAGCCCGTTTTGCCGTGGAGCAGAATTTCTCCTCCATGGTAATACAGGCCGGAGAGAGAACAAGTAGCTCTTTTGTTGATCGCATCACCCGTGCCCTGGATATCATCATGGAGGAGTCGAACAATAGGATGGCCGTGACACTCTCCCTGGGTGAACAGTCGGAGGAGACCTATCGGAAGTGGCTCGACCATGGCGCAACCCGTTATCTTTTGCGCATTGAGAGTTCAAACAAAAAACTCTATGAAAAGATCCATCCTGTGGATCCCTTGCACGCGTACGATAAACGAGTGGAAGCCCTTGAGAAACTACGAAATACCGGATATCAGGTGGGGACCGGGGTAATGATTGGCTTACCCTTTCAGACCACGGAGGACCTTGCCGATGATCTCCTCTTCTTTAAAAAGATGGATATCGATATGTTTGGAATGGGCCCCTATATTGAGCATGAAGATACCCCGTTGTATCGTTATCGTGCCCTTTTGCCTCCACCATTGGAGCGGTTTTGGATGTCTATCAAGATGATAGCTGTTCTTCGTTTGATCTGTAGGGATGTGAATATGGCGGCCACAACGGCCATGCAAGCGCTCTATCCGGGGGGTAGGGAGAAGGCCATGCTGGCAGGCGCTAATGTGATTATGCCCAACCTTACCCCGGTGAAATATCGGGAGGATTATCTCCTCTATAAGGATAAACCCGGTTTGGAACAGGAAAAAGAGGATACCTTGGCCTATTTAGACAAGATTATTTCCGGGATTGGACTAAGGATAGGCTATGGGAAAAAGGGAGACGCCCTCCATTTTACAAATAGGAAGCATAAAAAATATGAGTAGAAGAAGATCTTATCCCCTTTTGGAGAAGGTAGAAATTCTTGATGCGGGTTCCGAAGGAAAAGCGGTGGCCCGCCATGAGAGTCGGGTGGTGTTTGTTCCATGGGCCGCCCCCGGCGATGTGGTGGATATACAGGTAACAAAGAAGAAAAAGCAGTTCTACGAAGGGAAAGTGGTGAAATACCACACCTACTCTCCCTTGCGTATCGAGCCCTTTTGCGCCCACTACGGACTTTGTGGAGGGTGTAAATGGCAACACCTGGGCTATGAAGATCAGTTGACGTTTAAGCAAAAACAGGTCTTTGACAATTTCTCCCGCATCGGGAAGTTCGATTTTCCGGAGTTATCTCCCATCGTTCCCTCTGAAAAGACGCAGTACTATCGGAATAAACTGGAGTTTACCTTTTCGGACTTTAAGTGGATGACCGGTGACAAATTCTCCAACCAGGATGAAAACGAGCGCAACCTCAATGGGTTGGGCTTTCATTTGCCGGGGCTCTTCGACCGCATTGTGGATATTGACCATTGCTATTTGCAGCCGGAGCCTTCCAACCTGATCCGTAACGAGGTACGGGATTTTGCCATGAAGGAGAAGATCTCGTTTTATAATGCAAAGAGGCAGGAGGGGTACCTGCGCAACCTGATTGTTCGGAATGCTTCCACCGGCGATTTGATGGTGATTCTTGTGGTTAAGGAGGATCAGCCCTCATGGTTAAACCGAATCATGAATCATTTAAAGGAGCGTTTTCCGGAGATAACGGCACTTCTCTACGTGATAAACGGTAAAAAGAACGATGATATCTCCGATCAGGAGGTGGTTTGCTTTGCCGGGAAGTCGTATATGATGGAGGAGATGGAGGGGCTCTCTTTTAAGGTGGGACCGAAGTCGTTTTATCAGACCAACCGCGATCAGGCCTATGAACTCTATAAAATTGCTCGTGAGTTTGCTTCGTTAACAGGAGAGGAACTTGTTTACGACCTCTATACGGGAACGGGAACCATTGCCAACTTTGTGGCCGGAAAGGCAAAGAGGGTGGTGGGCATAGAGTATGTGGCGTCGGCTATTGAAGATGCCAAAGAGAATTCGGCGATTAACGGGATCTCCAACACGCGTTTTTTTGCGGGTGATATGGCTAAGGTGCTGAACCGGGAGTTTGTGGCTCTCCATGGCCGACCCGATGTGGTGATCACCGATCCTCCCCGGGCAGGCATGCACGAAAAGGTGGTTAACCAGCTCTTGGAGGCACGGCCGCAACGCATTGTCTATGTGAGTTGCAACCCTGCGACGCAGGCGCGGGATATCACCTTGCTCAGTACCTCTTATCAGGTGGATCGGGTGCAGCCGGTGGATATGTTTCCGCATACCCACCATGTGGAGAATGTGGCCCTGCTGAGCCTAAAAGAGGGGGTAGGAGAGTAGGGGTTTTAACTTTTCTTCCAGGTCGTCGAGGGTGAGCGTGTGTGCATCCACAACCAGCCTGGCTTTTTGGTAAAAGGGCTCGCGTGCCTTTAGATGTTGGGTGATAAAGGTTAGGGGATCCTCTTGCTGGGTCAGGAGGGGGCGTTGCTCTTTCGCTTGTGCCAAACGATGATAGAGCGCTTTTGCCGGCATCTTCAGATAGATGGTGTATCCGTGCTGGTTCATCCATTGCATGTTGTGGTGGTGGCAGGGAGTGCCTCCTCCGGTGCTGACTACCGCGTGATCGTTTTCGTTTAGCGTTCGTAATTGTGCCGCCTCCACA
>PDRJ01000002.1 GCA_002748065.1 Bacteroidota bacterium | reverse complement strand
CGGTTGCCCTGCCACGGTCACTGATATGGATGGTAATGTGTATAGTACGGTTGTCATTGGTAGCCAGTGTTGGATGCAGGAGAACCTAAAGGTTACCCATTATCCCAATGGGGATGCCATTCCCTATACCCCCGACGGTGCTGCTTGGATAGCCTTGAGGTCCAATAATACGGATGATGCCTATTGTTACTACGGTAATAATGTGAATAGTGAGTATGGTGCGTTGTATACCTATGCGGCGGCCATTGGGGATAATTGGGAGCGGGATAATGCCGAGGGACAGGGGATCTGCCCCGAGGGTTGGCATCTGCCCACGGACGAGGAGTGGACTGTGTTGGTGGATTGTTGCCGGCGGAAAGATGAAGGAGGTCGGTACGGCACATTGGCAGAGTCCCAATACCGGAGCCACCAATGAGAGTGGTTTCACCGCCCTACCAGGCGGCTGCCGTGATTTCTTCAACTCGTTCTTATTTGTCGGCTCAGATGGTTACTGGTGGTCGGCTACGGAGAGGAGCAGCAGCGACGCGCGGTACCGCTACCTGCTCTATTTCAATGCCCATGCCTCCCGCAGCTATGAGAACAAGTCCTCCGGCTTTTCCGTACGGTGTGTTTGGGATAATTAGCAATTGTTTGAAAATTAGAGGGTTGTTTTTCGTTTTAAATGTGATAGTGTGACAAAGCGGTGATCTGCTAGTGGAATGATTATAGGGACGGAAGTTGGAAGTCGGAAGACCGAAGATAAGTGATAACTTTTTGTGAACGTTGCCAAGCCAAAAGCTAACAGCCGCTGAGCCCCGGAGGGGCGGCACCTTGGGGACAATTGCTTCCTGTTGTGCAGAAAATAGCCTCCCTCATCCACCTCTTCAAAAAAATGTTATAAGTTTGTATCAATGAAGGTAAGAGCGTATGTTTTTTGGATAGGAATGGTGGTGATGGCTTTTCTGGGAG
This sequence comes from Bacteroidota bacterium, assembly GCA_002748065.1. Lineage (GTDB taxonomy): Bacteria > Bacteroidota > Bacteroidia > Bacteroidales > BM520 > BM520. The sequence goes on along the minus strand of PDRJ01000002.1, from coordinate 26,658 downwards.
GGTGTACCCATCATCCCCCGGAACAACCGGAAAAGCCCTGGAATTGTCGCGAAGGTATGCCTGAAAAGGTGATTCTTTTTATCGGGGATGGCATGGGGGGGGCACAGGTTACGGCCGCAAGAATGGTTAATGATGGCTATTTGAATATGCAGTCGATGACGGTCTCCGGTTTGATGGCCACCTCTTGTGCAGACAGGGTGGTTACCGGCTCTGCTGCTTCCGCTACGGCCATGGCCACGGGGACAAAGACGAACTATGGCATGATTGGGATGGATCCCGGGGGGAAGCCCTTGGTAAATATCTGTGAGTATTTGAAAGATAAGGGATTTGCTGTGGGGGTGATCTCCACTGCAAGTTTGCAGGATGCCACCCCCGCCGCATTTTACGGCCATGTCTTGTCGCGGAGGATGAAGGCGGAGTTGGGCTATCAAATGGCTTATGCCGACGTGGATGTGCTTATTGGAGGGGGTAGCTTCTGGCTTCGGGAGCGGGAGGATGGATTAAACCTGGTGGATACCATGCTGCATCGGGGATACCACTTCTATGAGCACATAGATGATGTGCCTTCCGAGGTCTCGGGGCGACTGCTGGTGGTGCAGGCAGCACATCACCTTCCGGAGATAGGGGCGGGCCGGGGCGATTTCTTGTCCAAGGCGGTCTCCGTGGGGATCTCCTGCTTGGAGCGCACCGGAAAACCCTGGTTCCTGATGGTGGAGAATGAGCATATTGACCTGGCTGCCCATGAGAATGATCAAGCCAAAATGTTGGCGGAAGTGCTGGATATGGATAAAGCGCTTGGCGTTGCCCTGAACCATACAGCCCGGGAAGAGGATCTTTTGGTGGTGGTTACCGCTGACCATGAGTGTGGCGGCTATTCCATTATAGGAGGGGACGTGGCCGAGGGTATTGTGGAAGGGAGCTTTCAGGGCGATAATCATACGGCGGTGGATGTCCCCGTCTTTGCCCAAGGCCCCGGAGAGTTGCTATTTGCTGGTATGTATGACAATACGGCTCTCTTTCATAAAATAGCCCTCCTTATGGAGATCGATGTGGAGTGAGGGGGCTTTTACATTAAAATCGTATCTGGTTATAAAGTTGGAATTTTGAGCAGCGTCTGTATAGAAAGTTTGAATTTGAGGCTTACAAAGGCTGAAATAGGGGCGTTTACCGGGGTAAATGACCATGCCATTTGGAAGACAAGCATCACGAAGAAGTCGGAGGTTATAGACAGACGCTAAATTGTTGTGAATATGGATAAATCGTATAGATTCTTTCCCCTTTGGCTGATAGGCCTGTTCCTTCTTCTCCTTCTTGTGAGGGCAGGGGGCTATGCACAGCAGGTCGTGATTAATGAGGCCTGTTCTGCTAACCTGTACACCATGGTGGATGAAGATAATGATGCGGGAGATTGGATAGAACTTTACAATAGTGGGCCTGATACTCTATCGCTGCAGGGCTATTTTTTGTCGGACAAGCGGAGTAATTCCCGCATGTGGGAGATTCCCCATGTGACTCTTCTTCCCGATGCCTTTGCCCTCTTCTTTGCTTCGAAGAAAAATCGTCGGGAGGTGGTTGATCATTGGGAGACGGCGGTCTATTGTGATAGTCTTTGGCGCTATCTCAACCCTGATTATGAGCCGGAACCGTGTTGGGAGGCTCTTGCCTTTGTGGATACGACATGGAACGAAGGGTATGGTGGCTTCGGTTTTGGGGATAACGATGACTATACCGTAACCAACGATACCTTGCGGACGATTTACCTGAGAAAGTCTTTTTTTATTGAGGATACCTCCAAAGTACTGAATGCCATTCTGCATGTGGATTATGATGATGGTTTTGTGGCTTACCTAAATGGCCATGAGGTTGTTCGTGAGAATATGGAACCCAACGGGAAGAGACCCCATTATCGAAAGTCGGCCATGTTTCCCAAAGAGGCGCAGATGTATCAGGGAGGAAGCCCCGGAATGTTTGTGATCAATAAGTCTTGGCTGCGGAGATACCTTCGCAATGGGGAGAATATCCTAGCCATACAGGGACATAACCGGTGGAGTGATAATGATATGACCCTCAAGCCCTGGCTCTCATTTGCCATTGCCGATACGTCGCACCTGTTTGGCCCTGTGCCGGAATGGTTCTTTGCCCAAGCGCTGCCTCTTCATACCAACTTCTCTATTAAAAGTTCCGGAGAGAAGCTCTATCTTTTCTCTCCTCAGGAGGAACTGCTGGATGAGCTGGCTGTGGGGCCGCTACAGACCGATAACTCCTTTGGGCGGAAAGTGGATGGAGCGGATACGTTGGTGTTCTTTTTCCATCCAACTCCCGGATATAGCAATAATGGAGCTGTTTCGGCTGACTCAGCTATTGTGGACCTCCCTTTGATCGTGCCTCAAACAGGCTATTATGAGGATTCAGTGCTGGTGGCAATGCGCGCCCCTGATACGTCTTTTACCATTCGTTATTCGTTGGATGGGAGTCTTCCTACCCCGGAGCATCCGGCATATGAGGAGCCCTTGTTGCTGGACTCTACCACGGTGGTGCGTGCCCGGCTTTTTGCGCCGGGATACATGCCTTCAAAAGCGGCTACCGAAACCCTCTTTATCAATGACTCCTCTACTTTTCGTGTGGCCTCCATTGCCACGGATCCCTACTATTTGTGGGATGAGGAGGAGGGAGTTTATGTGCTTGGGAATCAATATCTCCCTGATGTTCCTTACTTTGGGGCCAATTTTTGGCGCAATGTTGAGATTCCCGTAAACCTTGATCTATACGACCCCGTTTCCGGGCATCGGTTTACCCAGGATTGTGGGTTGAAAATTCATGGGGGCTATTCCCGTTCCATTCCCCAGAAATCTGTTCGGCTGCTGGCCAAGGGAAGATATGGGAAACGTTATTTTGAGGAGAAATTGTTTGCTGATAAGCCCTGGGAACGCTATAAGCGGTTTGTCTTACGCAATGCGGGGAATGACCACTTTGCCTGTTTTTTCCGGGATGCCTTTTTTCATCAGTTGGTGAAACATGAGGCGAGGGTCGATAGGTTGGCCTATGAACCGATGTTGGTCTATATCAATGGAGCCTATTGGGGCATACAGAATATGCGGGAGAAGATCGACCGTTACTATTTGGAGGCCAACTACGGCGTGGATCCGGAGCGTGTGGATATCCTGACGGAGCAGGGAGAAGTGATCTCCGGTGATAATGCCGATTTCTTGAACCTGATCAACTTTGTTCAACAGCATGATCTTTCACAGGATACTAATTTTCAGCGGGTTGAGGAGGAGGTGAATATTGCTTCATTTACTGACCTAATGGCTATTAATATTTTTGTGGTGAATACGGACTGGCCTCATAATAATATGAAGTGGTGGAGAGAGCAAGGAGGGCGATGGAACTATTTTCTACTTGACTTAGATGCCACCTCTTCGCTATTCTCCTACAATGGCCCTTCAAAGAGGCAACTGGAACGGGTGGTTTATGATTCGCTTACAATGAATGCCTTGCTGTTTAGGGAGATGCTTCGTAATACGGATTATCGGGATGCCTTTATTTCACGCTACGCCGATTTGATGAACTATACCTTTCGGTACGAACGCATGGATACCCTTATAAGTTGCTTTCTGGAGAAACTCCGGCCGGAGATGGAGCGGCATAAAAGGAGATGGGGGTTGCAATCTGTCACCGTTTGGGAGAATTTTTATGTGAATATGCAGTTTAGAGGGTTTCTCCTGAATCGTCATGCTTATGCCCGTGATTACCTGGTGGAGTTTTTCGATCTGGAGGGGGGTGTTTCGCTGCATTTGGCGTCGGAGCCTCCCGGTGCTGGCCACCTCCATATTAATACGATCTATCCGGAGTATATGCCCTTTGATGGGGTCTATTTCAATCCGGTGCCCGTTACGCTTGAGGCGTTGCCGGCTCCCGGGTTTGAATTTTCCCATTGGGAAAACAGCGATGGACTTTGGTCTTCGCAGGAGCGAATCTATCGCGGCATATTTTCCAAAGATGATACCTTGACGGCAGTGTATAGGGGGGCTCCCGACACGGCAAAGGTGGTCTTCTCGGAGATCATGTACGCACCCTACCCCCAGGTTGCTTGTGGGGAATGGTTGGAGATCTGTTCGTTGGATGAGGAGGCGGTAGACCTTTTCGGGTGGAGGGTGCAGGTGCGTGACCATCTCTATGCGCCACTGGCAGAGGGAGTTCAACTATCACCGGGAGGGTTCTTGGTTTTGGCAGCTGATACCGCGGCCTTTTATGCGGTCTATGACCGTGCTATTCCTGCCGTTGAACTCCCCGGCTTGTCGCTCCCCGAAGGTCCGTCGAGCCTCTCCCTTCTGGATCAATACCGGAATCCTATCGTTAGCTTCTCTTATGGGGTCTCCTCCCCATGGCCGGAGGAAGCTTCCTTTACCGGGCGATCCATTGAACTCTCGGAGGTAACTCTCGACCCGGACGTGCCGGAACATTGGATAAATGGCTGTTTGGGGGGATCGCCGGGGACACCTCCCCACGAGTGCAACGACTCTCCTTCCCTGTTTTTTACCGAATATAACTGTAAGTCTTGCGACTGTTATGATGCCGGTGATTGGGTAGAGCTCTACAATAACGACTCTGTGGTGGTGGATATGACAGGATGGCTTTTTCGTGATGCCAAAGACGATCATGCCTTTCTCTTTCCCGAGGGTTACCAACTCGCTCCGGGAGCGTATGCCGTTATTGCGCGCGACTCCTTGAAATTTAAGGCACTATATCCCGAAGTGGAGGTGTTGACGCCCTTTGACTTTGGTTTGGGTAAGGAGGATAGTCTTCTGCTCTTCAACCGTTATGGTGAGGAAATTGCTTCCCTGGGGTATCATGGTGATTCCCTTTGGCCCGATGGGGTCTATGGTACGGGAAGAACGGCGGAGTTGAGATGGCCCTACACCTCTCCCTCATCCCCCTCCTCCTGGGAAAACGGTTGCTACGGAGGGACGCCCATGAGGGGTCCGGCCTCCTGTGCCGACAACCCTGACCTGATCGTTACGGAGATTCAGTATTATCCGCATGAGGCGTATGATGGAGGCTCCTATTTTGAGCTTTTTAATCGGGATACTTTTGCCGTGGATTTGCAGCATTGGGGAGTGTTGAATAGAGACAGCCTTGTCAATGTGGTGATTAATGATATGCTCTTCCTCTCTCCGGGCGGATACCTGGTGTTTGCCCTTGACCCCTCGCGCTTTCGTGCCGTCTATCCCGAGGCTCCACTTTTTGATGAGTCCACAGGCATTGCATTGTCGCCGCAACCCGACTCTTTTGGCCTTTGCGATCCGTTTGGTGTTACCCGCTTGTGGATGAGGTATGAGGTCTCTCCCCCTTGGCCGGAGGTGCTTTCGTCAGATGGTAAGGTGATAGAACTGTTGGATTATGATCGGTCGTATAGGGAGCCTGAGAATTGGTTTGAGGGCTGTAAGGAGGGCTCTCCCGGTCATGCCTACCGCTTGTGCGATAGCACGGCCATTGGTGACTACTCCCGTGGTTATCGGGTGAGCCCCAATCCCTTCGGTGACCATTTTGAGGTTTATACCGGGGAGGGGAATCCCATTCACCGGATCAGGTTGCTAAATACCCACGGGCAGTGTGTCTATCATAAGGGCTTTGGCGTAGGGGAGATAAGAGCCTTTGTCGCTGTGGGCATGCTTCCTGCCGGCCTCTACCTGTTGGAGGTGAGCACCTCTCGGGGACTTTTTCATACCCCTATCCTGAAACGATAGCCTCTTGCTCTCATAAAATGCCCAATACGTTGTTGTGAGCACGCACTTCTGTTCCGGGGTTCCCTTTTTTTCTTTGGGGCAAATCCCCTACCTTTGTGGAGAATTTTTTGACTACGTAAGATGAGATTACGACGATTGCTGCTGTTTTTATCCCTGCTTTGCTGGAGTTTTTTTCTTCCTGCCCAAGGGCATATGGATGAGTTGTGTCTCTCTTCGGATGAGAAGGTCCTGGTGGATGCGGTCAATGCTTTTCGGGAGGCTCATGGCCTACAGGCCGTAGCACTCTCCAGGGCGTTGTGTTATGTGGCGGATGTGCATGCCAAGGATCTCTATTTCAATTATGATGAGCGTTCGGGTAAGAGTATGCACTCCTGGTCCCACAAGGGACGATGGAAGGGCTGCTCCTACGAAAATCCACGCACCGATGGCCGCTGCATGCATAACAAACCTTCTGAACTTACCGATTACAAAGGGCTGGGGTTTGAGTTAGCTTATTATGACAATACCGGGAGTGCAGGGATGAACGCTTACGAGGCTTGGATAAGGCATGAGAAAAATCGGGCCTTTCTCCTCAATGAAGGGACTTATCTCTCCTTTGATTGGAATGCAGTGGGGATAAAAATTTTTAAGGGATATGTCCTGTTGTGGTTTGGCACCACTGTAGATGTGAGTGCGCCCATTGTTGTGTGTGGACAGGCTGAACCGGTTGGTCAAGATGTGGTGCCGGCCGTTGAAAGCAAGGAGAATCCGGTGTTTTATTATGTGGTGGTGGCAAGTTATTCCTCTGAAAAAGATGCTCTTAAGGATAAGCTTCGTTGGGAGAAGCGTTTCTTTGAACCACTGAAGGTGATTCAGGGCCGGGGGCGTTACCGCCTTGCTGTAGGAGCCTATAACGACAATGAAGCCGCTAAAAAAGCCCTTCGCCGGATAAAGAAAACGGTAAAAGATGCCTGGGTTATCTCTCTTTAAGAGGTACTAATTAGAGTCCGTCTATAAAGTCCGACTTCTTCGTTACGCTTGTCTTCAAAATGGTCATTTACCATAGTAAACTCCCATTTCTCAGCCTTCGCAAGCCTCGAATTCGAACTTTCTATACAGCCTCTTTTCAAAACGCTGATTTTATGGACAGGTACTAATTATGTGGAACTTTCCGTACCTTTGGCTTTTTGAATGGATCAAATTTTTATGGTATGAAGCTTTTTAGAAAGGTAACGTTATTCCTGTTTTTGTTCTCCTCTTTTTCTCTTTTTGCCCAGAAAGAATCGCTTGAAAAGAAGTCGGGGTGGAATGTAATCCCTTTGCCGGTAGTGAGTTACAACTCAGATCTTGGGTTCCAGTTTGGAGCCTTAGCTACGCTGTATGATTTTGGTGACGGGTCGGTGTATCCCGATTATAAACATCGATTCTATTTTGAACTCTCCATGTACACCAAGATGTCGGGCATTGCGCAGATGGCTTATGACTCGAAATACCTGATTCCGGGGTATCGGCTTACGGCTAATCTCGGTTTTTTCCCCAACAAGGCCTATGCTTTCTACGGGTATAACGGTTATCAGTCGGTGTTTAAGCCTGCGTTTATCGATTCGGATGAGGCCTTATACCGTTCCCGGTTATTTTATAATTACCAGAATTACCAGGTTCGTTTTATGGCGGATTTACAACGTAACGTGACCCCTTGGCTCAAGTGGATTGGTGGGTTTAACTTATGGTATTTTGATTTGCAATCGGTGGATATTGATTTCCTTAACCGGGGAAAGGAGGAGAACCTGCTCCCCTCGGTGGAAGAGGTGCCTGGGTTATACGATCGTTATGTGGCCTATGGAATCATTCCCCATGAAGAGGCTGAAGGAGGCCTCGTGGCTAACTTGAAGTTGGGCATTGTTGCTGATACCAGGGATTACGACTCCTATCCTACCAAGGGAGTATGGACAGAGTTGTTATTGAACATGGCTCCCGGCTTTATCGGAAATAAAAATCCCCATGTGAAATTGGTGGCAATGCATCGGCAGTATTTCCCTTTGGTGAAGAAGAAACTGGTCTTTGCTTATCGCCTGGGCTATCAGGGTACCATTGCAGGGCACGCCCCCTTCTATATGCAATCGCAGTTGCAGACCTCCTTTATTTATAACCTTACCAATGTGGCCGGGGGCTCCAAATCAGTGCGGGGGATTCTCTATAACCGTGTGCTTGCCGATGGTTTTCTCTTAGGTAATGCGGAGTTACGCTGGAGAGCCGTAGATTTTCGCTTTCTGGGGCAAAACTGCTTTCTGGGCTTTAACTTCTTCAGTGATGCGGCCGTTACGGTGCAGGAGATTGAATATGACCGGGAGGCTGCCATGGAAAAGGCAAGAGCTATGGCCCTTGAATCGCCTACTGTATGGCAGTTTGAAGAGTTGGATTACTTTGAGTTTTCGACAAAGGACAAACCTCACTTTACGGTGGGTGGAGGCCTGAAGTTTGGTTTTAACGAAAATACCATCGTTTCATTGGATGTGGGAAAAGCGCTTGATGCACGAGATGGGAATCTAGGCGTCTATGTGGCAATGGATTTTCTGTTCTAACCGCTATTCTTTCTCCCCGGGAATTTACCCTGGAACCCGAAAGAGGTATCCCTTTCCCTTTAGGGTGACAATCTCGATGCGTGTATCCTCTTTAAAATGCTTGCGGAGTTTGCGGATATAGACGTCTAAGGTGCGGGAATTGAAGTAAGAGTCATCACCCCATATCTTTATGAGGATCTCTTTACGGCTGGTGACTTGGTTTTTATGTTTGATCAGCATCTCCAACACTTCCATGTCCCGGTTGGAGAGGCGGATTGTGGTGGTGGGGCTGGTAAGTTCATAGCTGCCTCGGTGTAAGAGGTACTTTCCCATCTTAACTGGATCTTCCAACGTTTCCTGTTCCGTCGTCGTATGGGTCTTGGTGTGATACTCAATACGAACCATGAGTTCCTCTATGCTAAAAGGTTTGCGCATATAGTCATTTCCCCCAGCTTCAAAACCTTTGAGTAAGTCCTTGGTTTCAACCTTTGCCGTTAAGAAAATCACCGGTAGAGTGGGCTTCTTCTTTTTGATGGCCTTGCAGAGGGTATAGCCATCCACGTTGGGGAGCATAATATCAAGGATGCAGATGTCGGGGTCCCATGAATCCAGTCGGTTGAGTACTTTAGCTCCATCGGTTTCCCAGATCACCTTGTAGCGCTCTCTCTCGAGGGTTTCGGTGACGATCTTCCCCAAATGAGGCTCGTCTTCAATATAGTAGATGCTTTTTTTCATGTTGTGATCGGAAATTGTAAGGTGAATTGACAACCCGCTGTTGACCTGTTCCGTACTTGTATCTTTCCCTTGTGTGCCTTCATCACCAATTGAACGTAGCTTAGTCCCAAACCGTGTCCCTTCACATTATGTTTGTCAAAACCGGGTACCCGAAAGAACTTCTCGAAGATTTGAGGAAGATGTTTTTCCGGAATACCGGGCCCATTGTCGGCAAATTCCACGATGATCGTCTGATTCCGTTGGTAGGCCTTGATCTGAATATCAGGTTTTTTATCGCTGTATTTTAGGCTGTTGTCTAGAAGATTATGCAGGATGCCCTGGCAGAGCAGTGGGTCGGCAGTCAACACCAAATCCTTTTCTATATCAATGGTAATTCTGGCCTGCTGTGTGGAAGTCCGGCTGCTAAATTGTCGCACGACCTCCTCCGTAAGTTGTCTTAAATGGAAAGTTTCGGTCTCCACCAGTGCTGCTTTATTTTCAAGTAGAACATGATGTAAGACTTTGGATATTAGCTGGTCTAAGCGTTGTATCTCTTTGGCAGAGATGGATAGAAACTCTTTGGTACGGATGGGATCCTTTAAGGTATCGAAGTGTTGTAGCGACTCCAATGCTACCTTGACCGTTGCCACCGGTGTTTTGAGTTCGTGGGTGAGGTTGCTTACAAAGTCATTGCGAATTTGGTTTAAGAGCAGTTGTTTGCGAAGGTTGACAAAGGCAAGGTAAAACGAGAGGGCACTCAATAGCAATAGGACTGAAGCAAAGGCTATTTGGGGCCAGATGGCGGCAAGAAGATAGCGTTTATAAGAGACGAAACGTGCCATGGGAAGGCGATCTCGGGAATGGTCAAAGATCAATAGGTCATCCTTTTTCCTCCGGTGGAGGCTGCTGCTGTCGGACATGAGCCATTGAATCGGAAGGGGGATACCCTCTCTTTGAAGGCGCTCTTCAAAGGCTCGTTTAAACAGGGTGGAGTCCATTATGTCGTCTATCCGCACCTTGGAGATAGAGGAGTTAGCCGTATCCGGACGCTTAACCATAAGGAGTTTGGTGCTTCGTATCAGTAGGTTATTCAACTCTTCAAAGAAGGGTATCTCCTCCTCCTGGGGAGAAAAAAGAAGGGAGTCCTCTTCGGTGGTTAGGGTGAGGCTGCCCGAGGAGGAGAGGACATCTGCACTGATGAAGATGCTCATCTTCACAGAATCGGATATCTGCTCCTCAGGGATCTCTTGCAGTGGTGTGAAGAGTTCCGGAATCTCTCGAAGATTAAGGATGGGGGAGATGACTTGTCTGATTAGTACCGTGTCCAGTGCCTCCTCTTGTGACTCCTTATAGATCCTAACCAACTCCTTTTGTAGTAGCTCCTTCTCTTCAGTGAATTGATTGATCAACCAATTAAGGACAAAGGCCGTTAATAAGAGCTGACTAGCAATCATCAGCAGGGCAACGGTGCTGTGTTTTTTGAGGTTTCTCATTTCAACCACAAAGGTATGCATAGCCGTTACGTAAATCATCCTATTAACCTTAATTAACGTTGATTCACCCGGGCTTAACCTTTGCAGGCGTTTTTGTACCCTAATTTTGCCTCAATGTTAAACAAAAAGGGAAGAACCCCTGAGATTACCATCGTTGGAGGGCTTCCCTGAAATCATAAAAAGAAGATAAAAGAAGAGTATGATGAGACGCGTATTTTTAGTGGTAGCCATGGTAGGGGCCTTTGTAACTACCTTCTCCCAAAAGCAGGAAGTGCTAACAGAGGGGAAAATTGTGTATGAGGAGGTGATAAAGTTGAACATTACACTGGAAGGGGAGGCCGCGCAGTTTGCCGACATGTTGCCCCAAGAGCAGAAGAGCGAGAAGGTCCTCTATTTTAATGAGGCCTATTCGTTATACGAGAAAAATAGGGCAAAGCGTTCCGGAGAGGATGCTTTTAAGGCCATGGAGTCAGAAGAGATGGCGGTTCATATAGAGGTTTATGAGCCTGAAAATAAAATCTTTAAGGATTTGAAGAGGCAGGAACAGATTGAAATGCGAGAGTTTATGGGACGGCACTTTTTGATCACGGAGGCTTTTGAAACACCGGTTTGGAAGTTTACCGGGAAGTCGCGTGAGATATTATCCCTGCATTGTATGGAAGCTTTTTATGAGAATGAAGAGGGGAAACGCGTGGTTGCTTGGTTCACTCCCGAGATTCCTGTTTCTTTGGGGCCGGGGAATATTTCCGGTCTTCCGGGGATGGTGCTTGCGGTGGATATCAATAAGGGAGAACATCTTATGACGGCCATACGCATCGATCGGGAGAAGGTGGCGAAAGAACAGTTAAAAAAACCGCGAAAAGGGAAAAGGGTGACCGAGGAGGCGTATAGGGCTATGGTGGAGCGGAAAATGCAGGAGATGGGAACTCAGGGAGCAACACAACAGGTGATACAAATACATTAAGGAAGTGCGCTGCCGGATCCTTTATTTGATTTTGTTGCTGCCCTTTGGGGTCATGGGACAATCCTATGGGTTGAAAGGAAGTGTGATGGATGAAGAGGGCAGGCCGCTCTCCTATGCTACGGCGGTACTGCTCCGTCCTGCCGACTCGACCTTACAGTTTTATGGGATAAGCAACGACCGGGGCGATTTCTCCATTCCGCAGGTTAAGGAGGGGAGCTATCTGTTGCAGGTCGCCTTTATGGGGTATGAGACCTACTACAAATCGTTGAATGTTCCGCTCCGGGAGGGGGATAACCTGGGGCGTATTGTGATGCAGTTGAAGCGTGTGACCCTTGGTGATGTGGCCGTTGTGGGAGAACGTATCCCTATGAAGTTTAAAAAAGATACGGTTGAGTTTGATGCTCAGTCTTTTAAAACCCGTCCCGATGCGGTGGCAGAAGATCTTCTCAGGCGATTACCGGGGATTGAGGTGGATCATGTGGGGAATATAAAAGCCTTGGGCCAGAAGGTGGAGGAGGTGCTGGTGGATGGAAAGCCTTTTTTTGGTGATGATCCGAAGGTTGCTACCCGGAACTTGCCGGCTGATGCCTTAGAGCGGGTGCAACTTATTGATAAAAAAAGCGATGAGGTGGAGTTCACCGGAATGGACGATGGGTATCGGGAGAAGGTGGTGAACTTAGTGCTGAAGAAGGATCGTAAAAAGGGCGTGTTTGGAGAGGTGGAGGCCGGTTATGGGACGGATAATCATTATGAGGGGAGTGCAAAGCTCTATCGCTTCTCTCATAAGTTGCAACTTGCCGCTTTGGGGATGCTAAATAATGTGAACCGGTTTGGCTTCTCTTTTGACGATTACGTAAGGTTTAGCGGTGGTCTCTCTGCCCTTGCCAAAGGGGGGAGTGCCATTACCCTGGGAGAAGAGGGGGGGCTTCCCGTCGATTTTGGCCAACCGATTTCCGGATTGACTACGTCGGGTGCGGGAGGGATAAACTGCTCCTTCTCTTCCGATGCTTACAACCGCGCCTTTCTGAGCTACCTGGTGAATGGATCAGAGAAGGAGTTACAGGAGCATACGACAACACAGCATTTTACGGCATCAGGTGCCTATAAACAGGTTGGTACGGTATCGAATCTCGAAAAACGGTTTGCGCATAAGGTACATTTTGGCGTTAAACGACGGATAAATTCGCTGCAAAACTTTTCGGTGAATGGCCGTTTGTTGTTTGTGCAAGGAGTCAATCCCTCCCATCAATGGATGGAGAGCACTTATGCCGGTCAAAAGATCAATAGGTTGACACAGAACGCTGATTATCGCTCTTATGGCTTGGAGACCCAGCTAAATGCCTCTTGGCTTGTCAAACTCAATCCCCATAAAACCGTGTTGAAGACCAATGTGGATGGAACTTATGGCGGAAGAGGAATGAACCATGCTGTTCATAATAAGACACTCTATGATCATCCCCCCTTGAGGGAGGAGAATCAGCAATTACAGGATGATCTTGGTCAAACCTATAAGGCTTCGGGAGGGGTGTCGCTTTTGCAGGCTCTGGGGAAGAAGTATGTGCTTATCCCAATGCTGAAGGGAGGGGCCGAGAAGGAGGTTTTTGAAAGGGATTATCGGATTATCCGGGATTCAGGGATAGGGGGAGACTCTTTGAGTGGCATCTTTAACAAGGAGCACAAATGGATCGCTTCCGGGGTTAAGTTGAGGCGAAAAGGAGAGCAATCTACCCTTGTGGTTGGGATAGGAGTGCAGCACGGCATGCTCTCCAACGCCCTCTCCGGGGAGTCCCCCCTGCAACAGCACTATGCTTTTCTTACCCCATCGTTCACGTGGGAGTACAACTACTGGGCATCCCACAGGTTGTCGGCTCTTTATCATAGTTCGGTGATGAGCCCTCCCCTGGAAATGCTCCGTCCCCATGGAGATTATGTAAACCCCCTCTATATCCGGTACGGTAATCCCCACTTGAAACCTGCAGTGATGCACCGCTTGGATCTTAACTGGTTGCTCTTTGATCAATTTTCGTCCACCTCTCTCTTTATGCGTCTTAATGGAACCTACATCCGGGATAACGTTAGCTGGGAACGGAGCATTGATGAGCAGTTGGTGCAGGTACTCCGCCCCATTAATGGGACGGGTGATTATACCGCGGAGGGGAGCGTTGACTTCTCTACACCCATTCGTAGGCTGGGCGTGAATGTTAATCTTTATGTGCGCGAAACCTATCATCGAGGAATGAGTAGGATCAATGAGGTGGCGAATATCAATACCAACCTGGAACATCACATTAAGTTAGGATTGGATAAAAGGAAAAAGGAGCAGTGGGATATAAGCGTGGGGGGCATCGTAGAGATAACGCAATCGCGCTATTCGGTGTTGCATGGAATGAATAACAATTACTACAGCTACTCCTGTTTTGCCGATCTCTCGTATGCGCCCAATGATTTCTGGTTTTTTCAAATCTCCGGTAGGCTTAACAACTATGCTTCACAACGTTTTGACGAGCCTTTGAGTGTCCCTTTAATAAATGCTGAGGTGAAACGTTTTATTTTGAAAAACAATCGGTTAGCCTTGTCTTTACGTCTGTTTGACCTGCTGGATAAAAACATGAATCTTGTGAGGAAGGGAGCGGTGAATTATCTTTTGGAAAGGAGAAGCAATGCAATTGGGCGTTTCGTGATGTTCTCGCTGAAATACCGGTTGAATAGAGCGGTGAGCAAAGGTGGTAACAGTTTGATTTTAAGGTGATTATGGGTTTTGTTCTGCGGCTTGTGGGTTATTGCGCTAACGTTTGTGTATACACGGAGATTAACTGCTCTGTTAACACTTCGGCGTTGAATTTTTGCACGTGCTGCCTGCCCTTGTCGATCATCTCTTGAGCCACGGTGTCATTGGAGAGTATGAGGTTAATGGCCTCGGCAATATGTTTGGAGGTGATCTCCTCTAAATAGAGGGAGGCGGCACCCCCGGGTTCAGAGAAACAACCGCCTTGGGTGGTGATGACCGGTACGCCGGAGTAGAGTGCTTCGATAATGGGAATGCCAAAACCCTCGAAGGTAGAGGGGTAGATAAAGAGGCTCGCCATTTGGTAAAATGCGGCCAACTCCTTTGTGCTTACATGATGCCACAAGAAGACCCGCTTCTCCAACCGGTGCTGCTTTACATACTCCGTGATCCTGGCTGTATACGGGGTAGCGCGTCCTACGATCACCAATGGGGTCTCTATGCCATATTCGTGCACCGCTTTCACCACTTCAAAGGCATTTTTACGTGGCTCTATGGTTCCCACGTTTAGGATAAAGCGTTGGGGGAGATGATATCTCTTCCTGACTGCTTGTTTGAAGGTGGCGCTGCAATCTGTTTTAAAAATATCGTTACATGTTTGGTATACAACCTCGATTTTGTCGGGGTTCACATGGTAAAAATGGGTGATATCTGCTTTGGTTTGTGCACTGATGGCGATAATGGTGTCGGCTTCCAGGCAAGCTCTCTTGCACTTCCAATCGTACATCTTTCGGTCGAAGAGAGGATACCACTGGGGATAGCGTTTGAAGATTAGGTCGTGGATGGTAACCACCTTTTTACAGGAGTTCCCCAACCCCCAGGGAATCTCGTTGCTTAATCCATGGTATAGATCTATTCCCAAATTAATAACCTCTTTAGCCTGAGAAAAAGAGCGCCAATAGGCACGAAAAGCTTTGTCCATGGGGCTTTGGGGTACGATTACCCGGTATGGGGATGCATCCATCAACGAAGTATGGCCTACGGGAGTGAATAGGTACAACTCCAATGCCCTATTGAGAGAGAGGTTTCTGATGACATCCCTACTGTAGTTGCCCAAGCCTGTTCGGTTGGCAAAAGCTCGTTTTGCATCAAAGGCTATCTTCATAGGCGCACATAAGAGAGGAGAGAGGTTTCCATGTTTTTTCGACGGCAAAGGTAACGACGGTAAAATGGGGCAAATGGCCTGCGGTTATTGTTATTTGCTGTCTCCCAGAATGAGAGGGAGTCCATCTTTTCCGCTGCCGATGACCACCACTTTGCTGTTGTTTGACTCTGAGAGTTTGATGGTGGCTTCAATGCCTTTTTCCCGAAGAATCCTATCGGTGAGCGATGCATTGATGATGTCGTTGGCCCGGGCTTTTCCTTCGGCTTCAATACGTTGCCGTTCTGCCTCTTTGGTTGCTTTTTGAAGCCTGAACTCATACTCCAAAGACTCCTGCTCCTGTTTGAGCTTACGCTCAATGGCATCCTTGATGGTGGGGGGAAGGATGACTGTTCGTATAAGAATCCGGTTGAGTTGAACATATTTCTCATCCAGGATCTTGCGTGTCTCTTCGTAAATCTCTTCCTGTATGACATCCCGTTTGGTGGAGTAGATCTGTTCCGGGGTGTAGCGTCCAATTACGCTTCGGGCAGAGGAGCGAAGGGCCGGAATGACCACCCTTCTGAGGTAGTCAGCACCAATGTTACTGTGGAGTAGAGGCATATCTTTTTTGATCGGTTCGTACCAGGCGGAGACATCACAGGAGATCTCCAGTCCATTGCTGGAGAGCACGTTCATGGTTTCAGCAATCTCCTGCTGGCGTGTCTCGTAGATGATCATTTTATTCCAGGGAGCAATAAGGTGAAACCCCTCGCTATAAACGGCTTCCGGGTCTACCCCTCCGGAAAAGGTACGGAAGATGACACCCCCATGTCCTGCTGGAACGGTGATAAACATACGGCTACTAAAACCGATGATGAGGAGAATAATGGTGACGACCAATATGATGCTGATAACTCTTTTGCGATTAATCTCTACGTATTCTGCCATGATAAAATATTTTTTTTGAATCTATTTGAAGCGAAATTATGGACGAAGTTACAAAAAAACCTGCTTACCTCCACCGAGGAAGTAAACAGGGTTGGGTTATGCCCCTGAAAGGGGGGGTATGATCTCTTAGAAGGAGAGGCTGATTCCTCCCATGATGTGGGTGCCGGCCTGGGGGAAGAAACCATCCATACTATATTCGGATCCTCCTGAGTAATAGCGGTATACCCAGGCATCGGATTCGTATTCTTCGTTAAGGATGTTGTTTATATGGAGGTTAAATCCAACCTCTTTGATGAGCCTTTTGTATTTTAGGGTGTAGTTGATGCGTATATCATTTACAAAATAGGCTTCAAGTTTATAGTTTTCGTTGGAAGAGTTATCAAGGTACTGTTTGCCTACGTATTGTGACACAAGCTCCACGTTAAGATGCTCCAGGAACGTGAATTTGAAGATGTTGTTTGCGGTAACGGAGGGGGAGAAGGAGATATTGGTCTCCTCATGATGTGTCTCAATTTGGGCGGGTTCATGCTCCGGGTCATTCCAATAATCCCAGTTGTCCACGTAGGTGTTGAAGTCAAGGATTTTGTTACGGCTCAAGGTGGCATTGGCACTCCACGACAAGAAGTCGGTGAGAATGGCGTGTCCCATCAGCTCAATACCGGTTCGGTAGCTGTTGGGGGCATTCACCATAATGGGGTCTCCCACATTGTTGATCTCTCCGGTGAGCACCAACTGGTCGCGGTATCGCATGTAGTAGAGGTTGATCCCGGCAGTAACGCTTCTCCCTTGATATTCGTAGCCGGCCTCCAGGTTCTGCAAATGTTCAGGATTGGGAATGTGACCCTCATCCGCATCGGTAAAGTTGTCGCGGGAAGGCTCCCGGTTGGCAATGGCATAGCTTGTGTAAATTTTATGATGCCTGTTGGGGCGGTACATAAGGCCAACCTTGGGGTTGAGGAAGGCATAGGTGTGATTTTGTGTGATGTCTTCCAAGTCATCGCGCAAGCCCTTAATGGAGTAGTCAATGCTTCTGAATTGTATGTCGCCATAAAAACTGAACCCGTTGTTGAGGCGATAGGTCGCTTTGGCAAAGGTGCTGAAGTCTTGTTTTAACCCGTTGGATTCATACCAGTTTTTGTCCTGATCAACCACTGGCGTATGTTGAGCCCAGATGATTTTCCCAAAGTGATCCCCGTCGTAGATATTAAAGGATGCACCGTAGCTGATATTCCACTTTCCGGGGGTGTAGTTTAGGGATAGTGTTCCTCCGTAGAAGTGGTTATCCAGCCACTTACGACGGATGAGGTTGCTCTTTTTATGGATGCTGTCCCTCATGAAGATATCCCCCTCCTCTTGTTGGTATTTTTTGTACTTCTGGCCATTTTTGTACGACTCGTAATAGCCCGCTCCTTTGGTGTAGTGAAGGGCTGCGTTGAGGTTAACTTTTTTGTTAAATTCGTGGCTGAAGTGCAGTTGGTAGTGTGTTTGTTTATAGTTATCGGTTTGGTTGTCGTAAAAGCCAATGATCTCTTCGTTGCTGTTTTCGATGGCACCGGCGGGATTGTAGGTTCGTTGGCCCTTTTCCAGAAAGGAGGAGGGTACCCCATACCAGGCCTGGTAGGTGCTCTCTTTTCCGGAGAAGGTGATAAATTTGATGAGTGACTTTTTCCCGTAGTAAGCTCCTGAAGCGTAGTAGGAGCTCAGTGATGACCAGCCTCTATCCACATAGCCGTCTGAGGTGATTCGGGACATTCTGGCGTCAAAGGCCCAGTGATTGCGGATCAGCCCGGTACCCACCGCGGCATTGGCGCGCAAGGTATTAAACGACCCTCCGCTGAAAGAGGTCTTTGCATAGGCCTCTTGGGGTGCCTTATTGGTGAGGACATTTACCGTTGCACCAAAAGCTGCTGCACCATTGGTAGAGGTTCCCACCCCTCGTTGGATCTGTAGGTTATCTACTGAAGAGGAGATGTCCGGGAGGTCAACCCAGAATACATTTTGAGATTCTCCGTCGTTGAGCGGAATCCCATTGATGGTGATATTGATGCGTGACATATCTGTTCCACGGATGCGGAAGCTGGTATAGCCTACTCCGGCTCCTGCGTTGGAGGTGGATACCAGAGAGGGGGTGTGGGAGAGTAGGATGGGAAGATCTTTTCCCATATTTCGCTTCCCGATCTCCTCCTTGGTGATGTTTTGATAGGTGACAGGGGTGTTGCCTGATGCCCTGGTGGCACGGATGATTACGCCCTCTTCAAGAATGGCCCTTGGCTCCATCTGAAGTTGGAGCTCCTTATCTCCCCGAACTTCGATGGTGACCTTCATTTTGTTGTAGCTCAGGTGCCCGATGGTGATGGTGTGGATTCCGTTGGGTACCTTATCAAAGGTAAAAAGACCCTCTTCATTGGAGATGGTGGTGTAGAAGTGGTCATCTAAGATGACGCTTGCCATGGCCACCGGCTCTCCGGAGATCTTGTCCGTAATAGTTCCTTTAATGAAATTTTGGCTGAATCCTGTAATTATCAGCACGGTGAAAAGAGTAGTTAGTGTTAGTTTGTACATCGTTAAATCATTTAGTGTGAAACATCCAAATGACCCTTCAGAAGACTGTACAAGATCAAAAAAACGTGTATCCCTATTCGGCATTACCCGAACCAGGTTCAACGGGTATGATCTCAGCCCGTAGTATTAGGGCACCCCTTCTTTATGGTCGTGCGGCAAAAGTAAGATTTTATTTTTACATTAGGAAAAGTCGTCTCAAGGGGAGTGCGCGTGTAGTTCGGAAGAAACTTTACAAAATAGCGATAATTTTGATACCTTTAACCCGCAATAGATCACCGGAAAACCACGTGGCTTAGCCCTAAAAATGCCCGGAGTGATTATTAACTTTTTGAGTATGAAATTTATAATTATAAATGGCCCCAACCTCAATCTTCTTGGAAAGAGAGAGACGACAATTTATGGCCATGTGTCTTTTGAGGTTTTTCTTCAGGGATTGAAACGCGATTTTCCCGACCTGCAGATTGATTTCTACCAAAGTAATGTGGAGGGGGAGTTGATTAATAAGTTGCATGAAGTGGGATTCTCTTACGATGGCATCATTTTAAATGCGGGGGGATACACCCATACCTCCGTAGCCATTGGTGATGCGGTGAAAGCCATTGATACCCCTGTGGTGGAGGTGCATATCTCTAATATCTTTGCGCGGGAAACATACCGCCACAAAAGCTATATCTCCGGGGGGGCTAAGGGGGTCATTTGTGGCCTTGGTCTTGAGGTCTATCGGTTGGCGCTGATGGCACTAAAGTCGATTTAGGAAGATAATTTCTTGGGGTCAAGCTCAGAAAAACTCTTTTTTCGTTTGAGAAAGTGCTCAATAACAATACTCCCCTTGTACATTCCCTGGATCTCTTTTTTGTGAGGAACATGATTTCTTTTGGAGAGGTTTCTTTTAATTCGTTTTATAAAGCTGAATTGGGCTCTTAATACGGCGAAGAAATCCTTAATTCCTCCATCGAAGAGAAATTTGATGGAGGCGATCAGGTCAAAGAAGAAGCGAAAGGTGATGACGGGTATGATTCGTTCTTTGGGGAGGTTTTTGTAGAGCATGACAATGTTGTTGCGCATGTTGAGGTACGTTTTGAAGGCAGATACTTTGGGTAGTGTGCCTCCTCCCACGTGGTAAACAACACTTTCTGGGATATACATGATCTTGTATCCTCCATTTTTAAGTCGCCAGCAGAAGTCGATCTCCTCCATGTGAGCGAAGAAATCTTCGTCCAATCCTCCAAATTTCCAGTAGAGGTCGGCTCGCACGAACATACAGGCGCCGCTGGCCCAAAAGATCTCTCCCGGTTGGTCGTATTGTCCCTCATCCTTTTCCAGATGCGAGAAGAGCCGCCCTTTGCAATAGGGATACCCCCATCGGTCAATAAAGCCTCCTGCCGCTCCGGCATATTCAAAGTAGTCTCTCCGGTGATAGGAGCGTAGCTTGGGTTGGCAGGCCGCAATCATGGGATCTTTCTCCATAAAGTCAATAACTGGCTTTACCCAGTTTGGGGTGACCTCAATATCGGAGTTGAGCAGCACATAATAATCGGCCTCTATCTCTCGCAGGGCATCGTTGTATCCCTTTGCAAATCCTCCGTTGGTGATGTTTTGTATCACCCTGACCTGAGGGAAATGCTCCTCCATAAATTCCAATGAACTGTCCGTAGAGCCGTTGTCCGCAACAATAACCTCTGCATCTGTGCCTGTGTTTTTTAGCACATTTGGAAGAAATTTTTTTAAGAACTTCCGTCCGTTCCAGTTTAAGATAACTACTGCTGTTTTCGTCAAATTCGCCCCTTCTGTTAAGCGGTTGATGCCTGTTTTTTTTGGCGGAGTAAAGGTACAAAAAAAGTTCAGTTTATGAGGATATCTTCCTCTTTCATCTGGTGTTTCCACCGTTTGTGCGACCATAACCAATTGTCGGGGTATTTTTCAATGTGTTTTTCAAGGAGATGGACATATTTTAGGGTGATCTCATGCTCTTGGGTAGTGGTGGGTTGTGTGGTGATAACTTCAAAGGAGACCTCATACCTCCCCCTGGCAGGACGGGTGGTAATCATGTAGATAACCGGCATATTCAATGTGCGGGCAATCTTTTCTGTGCCCAAAAAAAAGGGGGTGGGTTGATGCAAAAAGGAGGTCCAGAAGTTAATTTCCCCTCTTGTGGGGGTTTGGTCGCCCAGGATGCCTGCGAACAAGAAGTCTGCTTTGTGTTTAATGAGGTGACGGTAGGCCTTTTTGTAGGAGATAATGAGTCCCGGTGCTTTGCGAGATCGCAGAGCTTTTCTCATATATTGCTCAAAAAAGGGATCTTTGAGGGGCTTTGTCAATATGATTCCTTGGTGTGGATAGGCCATGGCAATACCTTTCCAAACCCACTCCCAATTACCATAGTGCCCGGTAACGATCAAGAAACTCTTCTTTGCATCAAAGAGGGGTTGAAGAAGTTCGGGATTTTTTATTGTAAACCTTCGTGCCAGCTGGCGGGAGGAGAGGTGGCGCATCTTTATCGTTTCAAAGATGATGTCCGAAAGGTTGCGGTAAAACTTTCTCATGATGCGCTTGCGCTCTTGCATGCTTTTGTGGGGAAAAGAGCGTAAGAGGTTTTCTTCTACTACTTTCCGTCGATATTTTACGACATGAAGGAGGGTCCATGAAAGGATCGTGGAGAGCAGGTATATGACAGGAAGCGGCAATAGTGCCAGAAGCCATATGATCCCTGTGAGTAGGTGTTTATGGATATTCTTCATGGAGATTAATAGGGGGAGTTGAACTCTTCAAGGATCTTATTGCCATAGTAATCCATAAAGCTTTGTTTCGTTTCGTCAAATGTTTGATTCGCTTCTTCGTATTCAATATAGGCTGCTGATTCCTGTCGCCACAACATATATACCCAGTGGGGGTTGTTGATATCCTCGATGAGCGTTGTGTGCAGGATTTCGTAGGTCTGCTTGGCGATGTCCCTGGTATAAAAGACAAGCCGCACATTTCGTTGGTTTCCGGCATTGTAGTAGTGCCATATCTCGTAAGGATATACTGCGCTGTGCATTCTGTTTCCCACTACGTGGTCGGGGCGGCCGTACTTGCAGAAGTAGTAGCCACGGCCCATCTCATAGCCTTTGTGGATGCCATTGCCAAACTTTTTGGTACTGTATTGCACCAAGTCGTTATAGGCTAACCAGGCACTTTGGGCATTGTTTCCCGCTCGTTTGGTCCAAAAGGCATCGAAAAATTGGATGAGTTCTTTGCGGCTTGCCTGGGGTGCCGTGTATTGGATAAAAATCTTCTCCGAATTGGATGCACGGGGAATCAGACAGTTTACCGCCTTTCTTAGGCTATCAAGAGAGATTTGTGTTGTGATAAGCGTGTTGACGGGGGAAAAATTGTTGTGGTTGTCAGCCTGCACATCGTAGAGAGGATTGCTGCGTTGGAAACGTTGCTTCTTCTCAAGGAGTAGTTCGTTGGCCTCGTTGTACAGTGCAATAACTAACTGATAGTTTCCTGAAGGAAGGTGTTGGATATCAAGTTTTTGAAGAATAACAGTGACTGGTTTTGCCTCTTTTAGAGAGGAGCGCCCCATCGCATTGAGCCGTTCTCCCGACTCTTCATTTTCAATGTAGGCAGAGACGAGGTACTGGGTTTCTGCGCCCAATACCTTCTCCGTATGGTAGATCTCTGCAAGGAAGGAGAGTTCCTTACGTGAGTCCGGGTAAAAGTGGAATACACTGGGAATGATGTTATAGCCGTATCGTGTGAGCATGGATGGTTCCTCTGCCGGGGTATAGCTATCCACAAACATAATGTCGGAAAGGGCTATTTCATCGGTAGGATAATTGATGACAATCTCACGGGTGATGTGGTAAGGCTTTTGTGTGGCATGTTTATCCGATAGCGTTATCTCCATCTGGTAGGTGCCATTGGGGAGGACGTAGCGATGTTGATCCATGAAATTGATGATTCGATTGACCTGAGAGAGCGTGTCGGTGAGCTCCGGGCTGTTGAACTCATATTTATCGAATTCCACGATTTTCTCGCCCTGCTTAAATAGAATGAGTACCTCAATGGTTGCCTGGTATTTGTCGTGGTCGTTTTTGACAAAGACCGCACTTCTTCCCTCTACCAGCATGCAGGTCTCAATATAGGGATCCTCTTCCGGGATCAGGAAGGTGTAATAATTGAGGTGCGCTTTGAGATCTTGTCCGTGAATGGTGCCCATTAAGACTAACATGATAAGGCTGAGGAGATAGTATCGCTTCATGGTTATTTTTTCTTTAGTAATGCAACAAAGGTACAATAAAATAGGTTCTTTGGGGGGATTGAGAAGGGGAGCTCCCATTTTCCTCTTTTGTTGGAAGGATACGCATCAGATGTGGTATGGGAGGAGGGGAGGGGGGAGCGTATCGGTTTTAGCCCTCCTGTACTCGGAAGGTGGGATCGGATGCCTTTTGGGGGGCGTTAAGGAGGGTTGTTGCCTGATTAAGAATGAGTTACTTTGGAGGGTAAAATAATTTTTACGAAAGTCTTGCAGAAAAGAAAAAAATAGTACTTTTGCCCCCGGAGAAATGGCAGAGTGGTCGAATGCGGCGGTCTTGAAAACCGTTGTACCGCGAGGTACCGGGGGTTCGAATCCCTCTTTCTCCGCAGAAAGCCCTAAACGAATTGATGTTCAATCGTTTAGGGCTTTTTCTTCTTCTGTTTGGGGTGGACAAAAAACGGATAAGGTTTTATCGGTCAGGGGCTACTTGAATTGAGAATGCATCTGCTTGTCCCTTTTTCGTTTTTTTTCTTGATATAAAAAACGAAACAAAAAAATATCGGTGTACCATGCTTCGTGCGGTTTTAGGGTTTCGTTATGGCCGATTAGTCCTGTTAATTTTCGTTAGCTCGCTCCACTCCTCTTATGTTAGCCTTGGGAATTGCCACCCTCTATCGAGATTGCTTGTAAGATTGCAGATATACTGGATGTAAGCCTTGATTACCTTACAGGAAAGAGAATATAGAAATGGATAAAACCATCCGTGAATGCATTTGAGAAGTCTCCCAGTTTGAAGAAGATGACCGCCTACATATCTTCTCCGTCATTGATGCTTTTATCGCTAAGAGAAAAATACAATCTATCTTATAAAACAAAAGAGCCGGGTTTTCCGAGGCTTTTCTGCATTAAAAATCAATATATTTCCCTTCCTTTTTTGCTTTTCTTCGCATTAAAATATTTTTAACAACCGCTATTATTGTAAATATTGGTATGTAGTAATAATATTTAGTTATTCCGATAAATATCAAAATTATATCTAATACAAGGTTAAATACGCTACTCCAAAACCAACCATGTCTATCCATAAAAGAATGTTCGCTTTTCAAAAACAAGAATAAATCAGACAAGTATGTTTGAACTAATATAACAACATCTTCCTTTGTTAAATCATGATTATCCTCCAGTTTCTCTAAAAATTCAAGTATTTGATTTTTGTAATTCCTATACTTTGGTTTTGGTTTCAGGTTATCTATATATTTACCAATTTCAATTAAGGATTTTGTATTTATAACAAAAGCAACAGATTCATTATTAAAGTCAAGACTATCAATTTTCTCTTCAAGAATCTCAATAAATTTATCGTCAAGCAAATACTTATTCATCATAATTCACTATTTAGCGTCCGTCTATAACGTCCGACCTCTTCGTTATGCTTGTCTTCCAAAGGGTCATTTACCCCAGTAAACTTCCCTATTTCAGCCTTCGCAAGCCTCGAATTCGAACTTTCTATACAGCCTCTTTTTAAAACGCTGACTTTATGGACAGACACTATTTATTGCTCACTAAACTATCCAAAAATTCATAGAACTCTAAAAACTTAGGATTAAATTCTATGTCATACACTTCGGCACCGATGTATCTGCTTTTTTTGAAGTCTTCTTTACCTTCCTTATAGCCAATTACTTCTATAAATGGATAGTCTGATGACACCATGCATGCTCTTTTTGTTCTGTTCAGCACAATCTTTTCTTTCTTGTCTATATAAAACAACTTAACAAAATACCATAAATGGTTTATTTCTTCTTGGGAAAACTCTCCCCTTTCCTTTTCATTGTGAAAATTAATCCACACAGATTTTATGTTACTTGATTTTATAACAAAAGATTTATCGCTACCCACTCCAAACATTAGGCAGGTGATAGTAAGACTATCAACCCCTAACACCGTTCTTTCTGTTCGTTTGTAATCTTTTTGAACTAATGCAACATTAGTATCATTGCTATTATCTTTTTTGTTGCTTTTTTGTTGTTGCCCATTGCAACTCAAAAGAAATACACATAGCAAAATCAATATCACATTCATAAGATTCTTTTTAGTCATAAATTTTATTTGTATTTATTATATAGGTTTCTATACAATGGATTTACTTTGCTTCTACCTGTTTCAGATTTCGTGTAATCAAATAATTTTCTCATATTAAAAACTCTTGTAACCATCTGTTGTTTTATCCCAAAGAGGTTTGTAATTAATTAGCGTCCGTCTATAACGTCCGACTTCTTTGTGATGCTTGTCTTCCAAAGGGTTATTTACCCTAGTAAACTCCCCTATTTCAGCCTTCGCAAGCCTCGAATTCGAACTTTCTATACAGTCTCTTCTCAAAACGCTGACTTTATGGACAGACACTATCTGGAAGCCCCATCGTTTTCATTACATTGCCTTAAAAAAACGCGGGTACTCTTTGCAAGACTATATTTTACTCTTTCATGGGAAAGAAATCAAAAGAGGAGCCAGATTACCGAACACAGGATAATTACCATTGTTATAATGCCTATTACATAGTTTTCGGTATCATAAGTTCCACCCCAGGTTGCATCAAGGTTTCCTTCAATTTCATCCCGCAACTCTGTTTTACACCCCTTGAGCAACCAGCGGATAACACCACCTATCCATTTTGCTGTTTCTGGCATAACTTTTACTTTTCTAATTCTTTCTTAGTTGTGTTTACAACATTCAACATATTCCTGGCTTTATCCAAGTCTTTCAGGTAGTGTTCCAATTAGTGTGTCTGGGGAGCTCTCCTTCTCAATTTAGTTTTGCGTTCCAAAGTTATATTTTTTCCTTTTATGGATGTTATATAACCACAGAATTAGGAGAGGAATAATCCCTATAGTAGTCATTAAAAGCAATGTAAATAAGCCACTTTTTCTCGTATAATTATTCCCGTCATATTCTTTATTCCAAGAATAATAATATTCAGCCCAATCTCCACGCCAAGCACCTATTGCATAATCAGTTGCCCAGTCTGCATCTTTAAAGTTTGACAAGTCTTTTTCTTCATACACATCTCCATCGCATCTAATGTATTTGTGAAGAAAGGCTTCTTTTCCTATTGTAGAGTCTATTGCTTGACTTAGATCGGATGAATAATCCTTATAATAATCCCTTGCCCATGTGTAAAACTCACGGTAATTCGGCAATCTATTATTCTTTGACTTGAAGCTTTCAACAAAATCTACAGATGGCTCTATTTCTTCTTTGAAAAATGCATCATCACTTTTTATTTGTTCAGGCGTCTCTAAAAATGCACCAATACCAATGACAACCCATATTACAGCCCAAATGAACGTTGATACGTTAGAAAATACATGCATAATTACTCTATTGAGGATTAATAAACTTAACGATAGTTACTCCAATCCATACTATTAAGCATATGATAACCAGAACCATAGCCAGTACATGGACCCGTTGGCTTATGCTTTGCCTTTGTATATCCATAAGGATGCATATCAAAACCAAAGCTTCCCCCAATACCATGATAGGTTCGTAAAGCAAATATAGAAGGTGTTCTAATAATC
>PDRJ01000001.1 GCA_002748065.1 Bacteroidota bacterium | reverse complement strand
GAGTTAACAACCTTGATATAATTAGTCTTTTAAGTAGTGCTGATAGACAATTAGGAAGATTAGATATGTATTCGGAATATGTAAATATTGATTTATTTATCAGTATGCACATAGCAAAGGAGGCTACACAATCTTCTAAAATTGAGGGAACAAGGACCAATATGGAAGAGGCTTTTCTGGAAAAAGAAGATATTGCTTTTGAAAAAAGAGAGGATTGGGAAGAGGTTCAGAATTATATTTCAGCCATGAATGAGGCGGTCAAAATGCTACATTCACTTCCTTTTTCTTCAAGATTGATAAAAAACACTCACAAAATTTTACTGCAAGGAGTTAGAGGAGAACATAAGTTACCTGGAACTTATAGAACTAGTCAAAACTGGATTGGTGGAGCATCAATCAATGATGCTATTTTTGTGCCACCTGTGCATAGTTCTATTGGTGATTTAATGTCTGATATTGAAAAGTTTGCTAATGATGAATTGAATAAATTACCAGATTTACTGAAAATTGCCTTAATTCATTATCAGTTTGAGACGATACACCCATTTTTAGACGGAAATGGTAGAGTTGGAAGATTGCTAATTACGTTATATTTGGTAAGTAGAGGGATTTTAAAACAACCTATTTTATATCTTTCTGATTTCTTTGAAAAGAATAAAATGTTATACTATGACAATTTAATGAGGGTTAGAACACACGATGATTTAGGGCAATGGTTTAAATTCTTTCTTACCGGTGTAATTGAAACAGCAAAAAATGGGGTTACAACTTTTGATGCAATTTTACAATTGCAAAAGCGTATAAATAAAGAATTAGAAGATTTAGGAACAAAAACAGCAGATGCTCAAAAGATAGTTCAGTATTTGTATAAGAAACCCATTATTGATGCCGTAAGAATTGCAGAATTAACAAAAAAATCATCAGCATCAGTTTACAAGTTAATTGCTATTTTAGAAGAACTAAAGATATTAAAAGAAATCACAGGACAGAAAAGAGGCAGGTTATATTCTTTCGAGGATTATGTAAAGTTATTTAGAGCCTGTCCATAAATAGGTAAAAATAGCAGGGAAAGTGTATTTTTGCATTCATTGATACTGGAAACAAGCCATTGATACCAAAACCCGATGAAGATAAAAATCGTCAACAAATCGCACCATCCCGATCCTTCCTACAGTACCCCTTACGCTGCCGGCATGGATCTTCGAGCCTTCTTAACCACGCCTCTCCTTATGGAACCGGGAGAGCGAATCCTTGTTCCCACGGGACTATATATGGAGATCCCCCCGGGCTATGAAGCACAGGTTCGCCCCCGCAGCGGCCTGGCCCTAAAAAAGGGTATTACCGTACTCAATGCACCCGGCACCATTGATGCCGACTACCGTGGCGAGGTAAAGGTTATCCTTGTGAACCTCTCTCAGGAGCCTTTTGAGATCAACGACGGGGAGCGGATCGCCCAAATGGTCATCGCCCGGCATGAACAGGCAGAGTGGGAAAGAGTGACAGCCCTTGATGCTTCGCAACGAGGAGCCGGAGGATTTGGATCCACCGGGATACAATAACGCCCCCCCTATGCAAGAAAGGGAAAAGATTACGTTATCTTTATGGGAACAGCTCCACGCCCAACGGCCTGTTGCTACCCCAAAATGCCCAATAATACGATGAACAAAATAACCATACTCTTTATCCTCTGCGGCCTTCTCGCCTTTTCTCCCATCGCGGCACAACAAAAATATGGCCGCGAAAACAGGCCCAAAAATCCGCCTCCCCAGGTTGTGGATCAAAAAGAGATCCGGACAACCGCCCTCTACATTGAGGCCACCTCTGCCTTTATCACCGAGAATTACAAAAAAGCAGAGAAACTGTACGTAAAGGTATTGGAACAAAATCCCCATGACCATGCAGCCATGTACCAACTGGCACGGATCTACCTCTATCAAGAGCAAGATACCCAAGCCCTCAACTATGCACTAAAGGCTCACAAAGAGGAGAAGAAAAACCCCTGGTATCTGCAACTCCTCTCGGAAATCTATCAAAAAGAACGGAACTACGACGAGGCGGCAAAGACGGTGGAGAAACTCGTTAAAACAGCCCCCAAGGATCCGGATTATCGATGGCAACTGGCTAACCTCTACCTCTTTGCCGAGCGCTACCACAAGGCCCTGAAAGAGTTTCATAAGATGGAAGAGATCCTGGGCGTAAATGAGGAGATCTCAACCCGAAAAATCAAGATTTATGAACATCTCCATAAAAAAGAGAAGGTACTGAATGAACTAAAAAAACTGGCCTCAGCCCATCCGCAAGAGGTTCGTTACCTCGCCATGCTAGCCGAGAAGCTGATGCACTATGAGCGGGAAGAGGAGGCCTTCGTCTACTACCAAAAGATTGCCCAACTCAACCCTTCCGACCCCTACATCCACATCACCCTTGCGGAATATTACCGAAAAACCGGCCATCAGGAAAAGGCGTTCCAGGAGCTAAAAGAGGGATTTACCAATAACCACTTAGATATCGACACGAAGATCCAGATATTGATGGCTTACTACTCCGTGTCGGAGATTTACGAAAACCTGAATCCACAGGCCTACCAACTGTTACAAATCCTCACAGAACAACACCCCGAATCGCCCAAAACCTGGTCCATGTACGGTGACTTCCTCTACCGCGACCAACGGTACCAGGAAGCGGCTCAGGCCTACCAAAAGGTGCTGGTCTTTGACAAAAGTAAATACTTGGTATGGGAGAGCCTTATGCATGCCCTGCTCGCCATCAATGACTATCAGCAGCTACTCAACACAACCAACGAGGCCATAGAACTGTTTCCCTACCAACCTTTGCCCTTGCTCTTCGCCGGATTCTCTCATATCCACCAAAAGAGCTACGACAAAGCCATCGCAGTGCTGGAGTCAGGCCTCAAACTGGTGATCGATAATCCCTCGCTGAAAAGCCACTTCTACAGTAGCTTAGGAGATGCCTATCACGCCATAAAAGAGACCGATAAGGCCTTTCAAGCCTACGATAAATCACTGCTGTTGGATCCGGAAAACAGCTATGTGCTAAACAACTATAGCTACTACCTCTCCTTGGAAAAACGGGAACTGGAGAAAGCGGAAATCATGGCCCAGAAAGCCGTCGAGATCGATCCGGAGAACCCCAGCAACTTAGATACCTACGGTTGGGTTCTCTTCCAACAGGAGAAATATGAAGAGGCTCAGAAATACATCTTTCAAGCCCTGAAAAAGAGTACAACACCCGACCCGGATGTGCTGGAACACTACGGCGACGTAATGGATCGTTTGGGAGAAAAGAGCAGTGCCAAAATGTACTGGCAAAAGGCCATTGACGCAGGAAATGACAAGGAGGAGCTAATGCATAAACTGAAATCCCATGAATAGCAGCCTGGGGATTAGTTTTAGGAAGCCCACAAGGCTTCTCCTGCCAACACTCATCATCCTCGGCCTCTTCCTGGGGGGATGTTCAGCCTCCCGAAAGCTGAAGGAAAGAGGGGGTGCCTCCCTTCAAAAAAGAGCGATGGCAACCACCCTCCCCTCCCACAAGCTACCCCACACACTGAAAGCCAATTTTGTCCTTACACTCTCAACCCAAACCACCGGGGAAGAGATGACGTTCCATGGCCAAATGCGTTTGACTCACGACTCCGTCCTTTGGCTCAACATAACCAAAGCCGGCCTTGAAGTCGCCCGTTTTATGGTTACCCAGGATTCCCTCTTTATGCTCAGCCGTATGGGAAGAACATTTGCCAGAGAACCGCTATGGGCGCTACAAACCTTCACCGGCGCACCGGTTGACTTTGCCCTCATCGAAGGGCTCCTGTTGGGCCATGATTTCAAAGGGTATGACACCACCCAATTTATAACCGACAGCAACCCCGGCTCCCTACGGCTCTACACCACCCACAGAAAGAGCGTAAACCACCCGGAACAAAGCATCCCCTTCCATGCCCTTTGGCTCAACCCCCAAAGGGGCCATATAGAACGTATGGAAATCAGAAACAACACAGCACACCTCACCGCCGACTACATGGAGTTCGAAGAGACAGCGCCCCCTGCCATTCCCCATACCATCCGGCTGGAGATAACGGCAAGATCACCCTATCGCATCGACCTCCATTACACAAAAATAGAGAGGGACCTCCCCTTAAAATACCCCTTCAAGTTCTCTTCTTCCTATCAAAAAATCAGCTGGTTATGAACACCCCTCCCCTCATAAAGGCATATACGCTCCTGATAGCTCTCCTCGTACTTCCCTTCATCAGTGCATGGGGACAGGATACGGAATCCCTGAAAAGGGATAAAAAGAGATTGGAAAAAGATATCCGTATCGCCAATGAGCTCTTAAAACAGACCACTACAGACAGGAAAGCCTCGCTCGCTCAGATTGCCCTTTTGGACCAGAAAATAACCTCCAGAAAAAAACTCATCAAAACCCTCAACCGGGAGTTAAAAACGATAAACACCCACATTAACCAACTCAATGATAGCATTAGCTACTACCACACCCGACTGGATCATCTCAAAGAGTCGTACGCAAAGATGGTGGTACACGCTTATGAAACGCGCAGCCTCTATCAGCGGATGATCTACCTTTTTGCGGCAAACGACCTTAATCAAGCCTATCGCCGAATGCAATACTACAAAAGCTATGGAGAGGCTCGAAAAAAACAGGCCAAGCAGATTCAACAAGCAACACAACGATTGGAAGGGGTAAAAAAAGAGGTTGAACAACAACGCGAAGAGCAGCTCAACCTGATCCATCGTAAGGAGACGGAGAATGTGGCCCTCAACGGGGAGAAGAAAGAGAAAACCAATGCGGTTTCGCAACTACAAAAAAAAGAGCGAAAACTACGGAAACAGATCAAAGAGAAACAGCGGGCAGCAAAACGGCTGGCCAAAGAGATCGAGAAGATTATCCACGAAGAGATAAAAAAGGCCAACAATGGAACGCGAGCATCGGCCTTTAAGCTAACCCCCGAAGAGGCTCTTCTATCTGATGACTTTGCAAAAAATAAAGGGAAATTACCCTGGCCGTCGGAACGTGGGATCCTCTCCTCCTCCTACGGCGAACATGCCCACGCCGTCCTGAAGCATGTGAAAGTCCGGAATAACGGCATCGATATCTTAACGGAAAAGAATGCCCTGGCACGCGCCATCTTCAAAGGGGAAGTCACACGGATTATTAAGGTTCCACAACACAACAACGTGGTGATCATACGCCACGGAGAATACCTCTCTGTTTACTCCAACCTAAATGAGGTTTTCGTCACAGAGGGCAGTGAGGTGGAGGCCCTATCCACCATTGGCACCGCCTTCACCCATCCTGACAGCAACGAAACCCTGTTGCACCTGGAAATCTGGAAGGGGAGCACCTCCCTGAACCCCCAATCTTGGCTAGCAAAATAGATGAAACAGTAGGGGTAACATAAACGGTTTTTAACGAATAAGAAACAAACCATCTGCATGAAACGGGAACACACCTCCATAATACCACTCCGACAACAGCTAATTGTACTGGTAGTGCTCTGCTTTACCCTATCTCTCAACGCACAAAAGCAGGTATTTAAAGAGGGAGGGCTCCAACTCTCTTTTCTCTCGGATCACATTGTAAGGATTCAATTATCCAACCATCAAACATTTGCAACCTTCCCGCTTCCTGATAGCCTCACGATAGACCCTCATGCAAAGGTGCTACGACATGAAGATCAGATACGGATAAAAAACACCTATCTTGATTTCGGTTTCTCTTTGCAAGAGCGCATTCCCCTCACCGCCTCCCCATGGGTAAAAACAAGTTCCTCCGCCCCAAAGATCTTTGTATGCGCCACAGAGCCAAAGTCCATAAACGACCTGAAAAAAGGAGTGTTAATCTTAGATAACCTCACCGAAAAGTACTTTCCGGTGGCCAAGATCCCCCCGGTTGCCGACAGGATCCTTATCGTTAGTGACCACAACTACGAGCAAGAGTTGGAAACACTGGAAAGGATCTCGGGAAAAGCGATCTGGGAAAAAGGAGGGACCTCTCCTCCTCCCCAGATCTACTTCAAGCCGGAACATGGCCGTGCCATTCTACAGATAGAGAGCAGCTCCGATGCCACCATCTTTTACACCACCGATGGCACCCCTCCCTCCTATACATCTGCCATCTACAAGGAACCGCAACCGCTTACCACCAGCACCCGTGTCTCGGCTTTTAGCCTGATGGAAGGAGAGCTCCCCTCAGAAATCCGCACAGCAAGTATCACCATGAGCAAGGCACATACCATCACATGGGATTATCCGTACAGCGAGGAATTCTGTGGATCGGGAGCCTACGCGCTGATGGATGGCCTATGCGGCGACCCCTCCGACTACCGGAACAACTGGATCGGTGTTCCCGGTGCCCGATTAACGGCAAAGGTCAAGCTAAACCGCCCCATGCAACTCTCCGAACTGCAAATCGGCTTCTTGCATCAACCGGTAAAAGGCATCTTTTTACCCCAAAAGGTCTCCATAGAGGTCTCCTACAATGGATGGCGATACCATCGTGTCTATCAAGACCGGTTAACGCCTCCCGATGCCCCATCCCACCCCAAAAGGTACGTTGTTACCACAACGTTTCTCCCCAGAAAAGTGAGGTATATCCGAATTATTGCAGAAAGCGAAGAGAAAAAACACCCCTCTCCCCATTTCTTAAACGGAAAGCAATGGATCTTTGTGGATGAGATACATTATGAAAAACCCCCAACAACCCAAAGCCCCCGAAACTGCCTTGGAAGAAAAAAGAAGTAGTGTCTATCCATAAACCCGGGGATTTACGAAGCATCTGTATAGAGCGTTCGAATTCAAGGCCTGCAAAAAGTGAAATAGGAACCTTTGCCGGGATAAGGGATTATGTTGGGCAATGCCAAAATAACTCGTTGGAAAACAAGCATCACGAAAAAGTTGGACGTTATAAACGAACACTATGAGGAGAGACGACATACCAAAAAATAATTTTTCCTTTTTTCGGTAATTCACGTGCCACCTTTTTAGAATCTTTGCATCATATAACAAGAAGAGTGATCAATTCATGAATTTGGAAAAAGATTTCTGGATAAGGACCTATAATCGAAACATCAAAAAACTGATTGGGGTTTGCTATCGCTATGTTTTCGACCAAGAAGTTGCAGAAGATCTCGCCCATGACGCTTTTTTGACGGCCATGAAAAAATCCGCTTCATTTAGCGGTAAGGGACATTTCGATGCGTGGCTAAGAAAAATCACAGTAAATACGGCATTGCAGTATTTACGAGAGGTGAAAACAAGGCAAAATAACCGACAAGAATTTTGGTATCACGAACTCCTCAATAAGGATGAAAGCATGTCTCAAAAGTACCATTTTACCACACAGGAGTTATTGGAGGCCATCAACAAACTTCCGGAACATCACCGGCAGGTTTTTAACCTCTATGTAATTGACGGATTTAGCCATAAACAGATTGCGGAGAAACTGAATATTAGTGTTGGAACTTCCAAATCGCATTTAGCAAGGGCAAAAAAGAAATTGCAACAAATACTGAATAAGGAGCAGAAAACAAAAAGGTCATTTATTCTACTCCTTCTCCCTTATGGAGAAAGAAGGGTCGAAAAGTTGTATAAAAAGGCACTGAATGATTTTGAAATAGCACCACATAACACTTCATTCTTCGCAGATATGGATTGGGAAATGGTAAAACAGCCCCACTTTACATGGTACTTAACCCTGCTTAAAGGCATTATCATCGTTGGAATTGTTGCGTTGGTTACAGGGATCATCATTCACAACAGGGAGAAACATACAACCATCAATCACCCTTCAACAAATTGGGATATCACAGATACCACTACGATGCAATCTGCTTTCCCTCCCATTCCGAAAACACCCGATTCCGTAGCACAAAAAACACCCATCCCAAAACCCAACCCTATTGTCATAAAAAAGAGGAGAATAACCCATAAAAAAGTGATTGTTCACGATACCTTAACCCTTATAGATACCACTTATGCCCCATAAAATAGGCTCTCTACTAACCATTCTATTTTGGACTTGTCTCTTTTCGCAGGCACAGGCACAAACCGACACCATCTACGTATACGAGGATGTCATTGTGTACGATACTGTGATTATTTACGATACGGTATTCATACCACCGAATATGAACAATATCTTACCACTTAAACGCAAATCTATCAATATCTTACAACTCGACACCCTTCACCATCAAGCCCATTTATCATTAATTTCTGACCAACAAACTGCCACCTTTTCCATCGATCACATCATACTGGATGAAAACCTTCATAAAAACATTAAAATTTCAGAAAGTATGAAAAAGATGACTTTTTTCGGAGTGGTATTTTTTGCCTTTCAGGCGATGATTCTGGCTCAAACCCACTATGAAGTTTCAGTAGGTTCCGGGATATGGTGGGAAAATGGATCTCTTGAATATGTGGACAAACCCTATTCCGCGCTATTCAATGTTGGTTTGGGGGCAAAAAGAAATTTCTCGGGGAAACGGTTTGGCTTAAAAACAGGGGTTGAATACCGTTATCTTCTAGGGAGCAATGATTATACATTCGATGGTACTATCGGCGTTTGGCATTCGGAAAACGGGGAGGAGTTGGAAGCGCTAAACCGCAATTATGGAGCAGGATTACATCATATCGCCATTCCCTTGTTAATCTACTTCGACGGCTATAGAGTTCAGCCCTCGCTTGGAATAAACTACAATTATCTTTTCTCCGGGATGCAGACTTCAACCACACGAACAGAATACTATTCCAATTCTCATAACATGGGGATAAATCTTGGTATAGGGCTTAAAATCAATCAATTAATAACACTTAATATGGAATATGTGCATAATCTAACCTCCGATTTTGGACAAACCATCATAGGAGAAGAAGGCAATGCGCTCAACACGGTGTTGAGAAGAAGTTATACCCTTCGGAATGCTCACGCAAAACTCTCGTTAATCTATTCTCTCCGAAAAAAACAGAAATGATCTCCTGGCGTACTCGCGTAGAAGGGCACTGACCAACTCCATTCAGCGTTCGTCTATAACGTCAACGTTTTGAGAAGAGACTGTATAAACGAAAAGCAATGGATCTTTGTGGATGAGGTCGATGACGCCCCCCCCAAGAAAAAGCCCCCGAGACGACCCTGGAAGAAAAAAATATTTTTTTTGTTGGGAATATTGGCGAATCAAAAAAAAGTATTACTTTTGCGCTCTCAGCGGGATGAAATTCTCCAAGAGACACTCCTCCTTAGCTCAGTTGGTTAGAGCATCTGACTGTTAATCAGAGGGCCGCTGGTTCAAGTCCAGCAGGAGGAGCAAGAAGAAAACCACTTACAAACGCTTGTAGGTGGTTTTTTTCGTATAACTGTTGCGGTTTTATGGCCACGGTTATGCCATTACCATATTATCGCTTCACAAACCGATAAGCCATACGCTGCCGATCACGATACCACACCGCCACATAAATGCCGGCAGGCCATCCCGACGTATTCACCACCACCGAGCCTTCCCCGGAATGGCGCAGCCCATACATGGGGATCCCCTGCACGTTGAAGATGGCTAAGTTGACCTCCCCACGGCCACAAACGAGTGTTAAGGATCGGTCACACGGGTTGGGATATCCCACCCCTTCATCAGCCACATAAGACCTCTCTCCAATAAGGGTATCGCAGAAGTTGGCATGCCAATCCACCTCATTCCAAACATCCCAAATGGAAAGAGGTGTTCCCCCTCCCGGAACCCGCCAAAGAGAGGTCTCCGCCCCCGAAGCAGCCATAAACTCATCCACCATCGCCGCCGTCATCAACCCCTGCGTAGTGGCACAAATATGATGGATGGGCTTGGTCGCCCCAATGGAGCGATACTCCCTGTTGGTAGAATCTACCCAAAAGGTGATATTATTCATATAATACCATCCCCAAATCTCCACATAGGTCTGCGGAAAATAGGCATCCACAAAAGGATCTACCACGTCAATGCGATACCAGTGATCAATGGGGTTGCCCCAAGTTGTAATCCCCAACTTGAACGAAGTATCGATAAGGTGCTGATCCAACGCCAGGTTTTTATAAAAGGAGAAGGTGTTAAAGAGGTTATATAGGTTTGCCG
This sequence comes from Bacteroidota bacterium, assembly GCA_002748065.1. GTDB lineage: Bacteria > Bacteroidota > Bacteroidia > Bacteroidales > BM520 > BM520. The sequence continues at coordinate 19,244 of PDRJ01000001.1, read as the reverse complement.
AGTCTCCGTCAAACTGATGCTCCACATCCACGACATAGCCGTCATACCCCGTCTCCGCAGCCTGATAAAGTGCAATGGCCTGACCATACTCCGACCCCGGATAGTTATAAGACCAACCATAGACCTCCATATCATGGGCATGATACCTCTCGATCAACGCCTCATCCACAATGGTATGCCACCACACCGTATCCATGATACCATCTGAGACCTTCACATAGATCCGTTTCACCCCTATGGCGGAGAGGGTATCCGCAAGCTCCTCATGGGTAAAACCCGTCTGGCTCACATACCATATCCATGCCCCCAACTTATTGCAATCCGGCTCTTGGGCCATCAACTTAGAAGGGAAGGACAGCACCTGTAACAACACCCAAAAAAGGAAAAATAGCTTTCTCATGCTTCAAAGGTAAGGGATATTTTCTTGCTACAGGGTTGTCGAAGAGCAGAAAAAAGCCCTCCCCGAACCATCGCCGGAAATAGGCTCCCACAAAAAGAAGATGCCATCCACCGTAACCTATGCAGGTGAAAATTTATACCTTTGTTGAAAAACGAACCACCATGCGCACCATTCTCCTTATCGTATTGGGAGTAATCTCCTTGGCGTTCCATGCGGCAGCCCAGCATCAAAACATAATGATCACCAATAACCGGAGCCCGGAGGAGCCTTCCATCTTCATCAACCCCCAGAATACGACAGAGATCGTTGCCGGCTCCAACATCGACAACGTATTTCACTCCAGCGATGGCGGGTACACCTGGGATACGGATGTCCTCGTCTCACCCCCATACGGCGTATGGGGTGACCCCGTAATCATCGCTGACACCGCCGGAGACTTCTACTTTTTCCACCTTAGCAACCCTTCCAATGGCAACTGGATTGACCGCATCGTATGTCAAAAAAGCACCGATGGAGGGAAAACCTGGAATACGGGAAGTTATATGGGGCTCAACGGCACGAAAGCTCAGGATAAACAGTGGGCCGTGGTGGATCACGAAACCAACACCATCTATGTCACATGGACTCAGTTTGACCAATACGGCTCCTCGTCACCAGAGCATAAGTCCTCCATTATGTTTAGCAAAAGTACCGATGGCGGCATGACCTGGAGTCCGGCCAAGAAGATTAACGAAGTGGATGGAGACTGTGTCGATGATGACAACACCACAGAGGGAGCCGTACCGGCAGTGGGACCCAACGGAGAAGTTTACGTAGCATGGGCCGGACCGGAAGGGTTGGTCTTTGACCGATCTACCGACGGTGGAGAACATTGGCTCGATGATGACATTATCATCGGGCCCTTCCCCAATGGATGGGCTTTCGACATACCGGGCATCAGCCGATGCAACGGCCTACCCATCACCTTGTGTGACCTCTCGGAAGGGCCCAACCGCGGAACCATCTATGTAAATTGGACCGACCAACGCAATGGAGAAGACGATACCGATGTGTGGCTGGCCAAGTCCGAAGATGGCGGATTCTCCTGGTCAGACCCCATCCGTATCAACGATGACGAACCAGGACACCAGCAGTTTCTCACCTGGATGGACATCGACCAGACCACCGGAGAGCTATGGTTCGTCTTTTACGACCGAAGAGCCCACAGTAGCAGCAGTAACCTTACCGACGTCTACATGGCCTACTCCAAAGACGGCGGCGAAACCATCACCAACTTTAAGATCAGTGAAACCCCCTTCACCCCCTGGTCTTCCGTATTTTTTGGTGACTATAACAACGTGAGTGCCCACAACGGTGTAGTGCGCCCCATCTGGACACGCTTGGAACAGGGCGCACTGTCGGTGTGGACCGCCATTATCGACGTCAATGCGGTGGGGATCCCACAAGCCAACCGCATTCCGTTTGACCTTGAACTGGAACAGAATTTCCCCAACCCCTTTGTACAAACCACCTGGTTCAAATACAAACTACGTCGCCCGGAGACCATCTCCCTTAAGATTTACAACGTAACCCATCAACTGGTGGCCACACTCATCAACCATGAGCGGGTCAATGCCGGAAAACACACCATCCACTTCGATGCAGCCACATACGGCCTCTCACCGGGAATCTACTACTTCGATTTGGAGACAAGCACACAGGTTATCCGGAAAAAGATGATCTACCGGTAACGCCCCGGAAAGAGGAGTTTAAACGCCTTCATAGGCCGGTAACACAATATAAAAGACCGTCTCTTCGCCACTCTCAAACCAGATCTGGCCACCATGGTTTAGTACGATATTCTTCACCATCGCCAATCCCAGCCCCATGCCTCCACTCTTTGTGGTAAAGTTGGGGGCAAAAATCTTCTCTGCCTGCTCCTCCGGAATACCGGGGCCGTTGTCGGCAAAGGAAACCATCACCGAATTCTCTTCGCGCCAGGTTTTAATCGTAATGCATCCCTTCTCCTGATCTCCCATGGCCTGAAAAGCATTCTTAATGAGATTGTGAAAGACCCTCAACAACTGCTTCCCGTCGGCAAAAATAGCCGTATCCTCCTCCGTAAGCTGCACCGCTATGGTAAACTCTGTTGCCTCATCATAAAGGTCAATAGCATTGCGAATCAGGTCATTCAACTGCCCCACCTCCAACTGAGCCTTGGGCATCCGCGCAAAGTCGGAAAAGGCCGTGGCAATCTCTGCCATGCTATCAATCTGTTCAATCATGGTACTTGAAAAACGGTCAAACCGCTGATCAAAATCGGGAGCCCGGTCATCCCACGCCCGTTTAAGGTATTGCACCGAGAGCTTCATGGGGGTGAGGGGGTTTTTAATCTCATGAGCCACCTGCTTAGCCATCTCCCGCCAAGCACTCTCCCGCTCGGTTTGAGCCAACTTCTCCGCATTCATATCCAACTCATCAACCTTCGCGTTGTACTCCTTCACAAGGGCCCCAATCTCATCATCCCGAGACCACTTCAACTTCTCATTATCTCCCCCCAACGATAACTTGGCCATGGTATCCCGTATCCTTACCAACGGCTTGGAGATGATGTTGGAGAATAACAACCCCAACAGGAGGGCTATCACAATCAACAACACATAAATATTGATGAACGTAATCAAAAACTCGGAGACCTTTTGCGAAAGCTCACTCTGACGAGCAAAGAAGGGTAGGTTGAGGTAAGCAACCAACTCATTATTGGCATTTCGAAACTGAACCCACGCCGACAGGTAAACATAATGACCAATCTGTTCCCGCGTAATATATTGCATCTTACGATCCAATGCCAAAGCCTTATAGGCAGAAGGATCCATCCGTGTGCTGGTGAGTTTATCCTCAAAGATCTCTCGCCGCGACGAAACGATCAGCTCCCCATTGGGACTGTATAGATTGATATCGGAGAAGAAGACATTGGACCACTTGGAGAGAAGCATGGAGAGGTAACTGTAGAGGTTCTCATCAAACAACTTCTCATTGCTCAACTTATGCTCCAGCTCCGTAAGGACAGAGTGCGCCTTTTCCTGCAAATAGGAGCTATTCTTGTCCTTATTCAACACCCAAATATAGCGCACCGAAGAGACCCCCACCACGGAGAGGGCAATGAACAAAAAACCCGTCACAAACAGCTGTAACCTATTTCGTATGGTAAACTTAAAGGAGATGCCGCGACGTGTGAGGAGAAAGAGGCCATATAGCAGGACGATGACCAATGAGAAAAAGAGAAAAAGATAGGAGAAGGGAACAATATTGTCGATAATCCCACCCCTTGGACGCGTAATCAGAATGGTCATCCCCTCGCCGGCATGATACAGGTAATGATCATTCTCGTTGTGATGAAAAAAATGATCCTCCGCATCCACCTCAGCGTAACGAGCAAGTTTACTGGAGTAAAAATAGCTTCCCACACTCCTCACCAGGGAACCATTGAGGAACATGGCCCAGGAGTATCTCCCGTAGTCCTCCACACTCTGAAACTGGTCATCAATCATCAACTCGGGATACCCCAACCCTTCACGAATGTACTTTGGGATAATATCTATGTAGAGCGTCACCGTATCTGCACTGTCCACCGAAGGCAACAGAGGAACCTGACCCAAATAGGAGACCATACCACTGCTATCATTGATAAAGTAGAGGTGATCCCCAAAGGTAGGCAGACCATACCGGTTGCGGATCCCGGAGAAATAGGCCTCACAATTCATCACCTCAGCCTCCTCCTGAAGACTCAGGTCCACATACTCATCACACACTGTTACCTGATAATCAAACTGTTTCCAATATCCAGAGAGGTAACGTTCCTTCAGATACCCCATCAGGGAGTCCTCCCGCACCACATTATAAACAGCCTGTTGAGCCAGGTGATGCAGTTGGGAATCGCTCTTCATCTGCTCCACCCAATCCTCAAATAAAAACTCCGCCACCCGATCCCGCTGATTACTTACCGAAAGGGCGATCATACGCATCTCCGACCTCCTGTTCTCTTCCCACGCATCGTTCAAAACCAAGCTACACAACATCGCCAGGGCCGCAATCACCAGCACCGCCAGCCCGGCGTTCATCCGATCTCTCCACAGGAGAAACTTCACCCCACAAAACAACACAAATAACACCGTGGCAATGGAGAAGATAAGGGGAAGCCCCCTCAAAAAAAGGACGTTAACCACCACAAATAAAAGAGAGAAAACCGCCGCAAAAAGGATCCAACCCCCAATACCCCAACCACACGTTTTCAAATACCTGATGATGGATATCACAAACATCCACGAAGCACCCATCAACAAAACCATAAGGAAAAATCCCACCACCGAGTAGAAGTTGAGATCGAACAGCATACTCAAATCAAAACTGATGGAAGAGTTCACCACAAGACTGTGTATCAACACAAAAGAATAATAGACAACACTTACCCCCATAGCCATAAAGACCACAGATACTCCGATCTTTCCATGCCGTACCTCCCCCGAAGCCTCTATCAATTGGCGAAATTCTCCATACCACATATAGGCGATAAAGAAGAAAAAGACCGAAAGAATCAATAGGTCATTGAGATTGGCAATCCACGCATTGTGAGCAAATAGAGAGGGATCAAAAAACAGCGACTCCGGCAGAAAATCCGATGGGTGCAACCACTTTAGCAATCCATAAAGCAACGCCATATCCAACACATAAAAAATCACCCGTAGCAACGGCCGGCTTTGAAACGGGGAGAGATGACGATACAGCGCAATGATGAAAAGGGAGAGCAACACCAAAGAGACGAAGTAACCAAGAAGAATCAAAAAGCGCAATGCCGGATAGGTATAAGAGGTCTCGGAGAAAAGTAAAGAGAAGAGATAACGATTATTGGCGTTATAAATGGGAAATCCCTGCGCCTTATCCACAACTACCCGCGTATCCGGATGCAGCCGATAGGACAAAGAAAAGGTATTTTCCAGGTATTGATTCTCATAATGAAACGCCTGTTTTATGGGGATCAACAGATAGAAACGGTACCGATCCCACGACCACACTTTGCAATAAGAGATCTGGTTGCCACTATACAGCAGCGTATCAGAGGTAACGGTGCCGAGACTCTCCTTATCCACCGCCACACGACTATCAGACCAAAAGGTGAGGGTCGACTCATAAAAGAGAAACCCATGAAACTCATTCTCCCGAATCAACGTACTACTTTCACCCTCAAAGATATAAGGAGAACCTTCCGCTTCTGTCCGCACGTGAGAAGCGATCTCCTCGGCAAGGCGCTCCTGCCGGTGAAGAACCCGCTCCACACGCTTCACAGAAACCTCGGGCTTGGCCAACCAGCGACTAAGCCCCATCAATGCAAAGACGATTGATAACGTAATCAGGAAGAGGGTTAACCGCCCCACATGTTTCTGCGATAAGTTATTCATTTTCATTGTCTAATACATCTTTTTCGAGGTGCCGTTTGATCTGTTTTAACCCGGTTCGCCAGAGCGCCACGACCACCACGGCAAAGAGCACGTACAAAAAAAGCACCAAAATTGTGTTTTCACTCTTCTGCTCCCCATAAAAAAGCACAAAATCGTACATCCCATGGAAGAATAACGGGAGGAGAAAGGCATACCTCAAAAACCACTTCACCCGATGCCGGTGGGATGTAAACCGGGCAAGAGAAAAGAAATAGCCCATAATCACGCCAAACAGGCCATGGGCCGGCACCGCCAACACCGCACGCACCAAGGAAGTTCCAAAACCACCATCCACAACGTAAAGCACATTCTCTACAAAGGCAAAACCCAACGAGACAAAAACGGCATAAACAATCCCATCGAAGTACTGGTCAAAGGCTTTACTTCTCCATATAAGCCCATAGAGTACCAAAAACTTAAAGCCCTCCTCCACCAATGCTGCCACCACGAAGGCATGGTAAGAAGCACTCACCAAAGGGGGACGGGAAGGAGCCCAAGTCATCAATAACATTTCAATAAGGACAACGGGAAGCGTCACCAAACACCCCAACCCGAAACTTTTGAGCAGAAGCTTTATCGGTTCCCGCTCAGTATCCTTCTTATAGATGAGATAGAGAAGGATTACCACCGGAAAAGCTGCTGAAAGAAATAAAATCATCGTAATGGTCTATCTTTTAACCGTTAAAAACGACTAAGGTTAACGTGTACTCTATCACATATGCTCCCACTATCCCACGCAAAATTATCGCATTAAAGAAATCTTATAAACCAACCGGTTAGCGACAATTAATGGCTACAAATTGCGCTAATCGTTGGTCTTCATAGCTCATAACTCGCAATGTTCCATCGCTTTTAGCCGCACTACGATCAAAGGTTTGGCCGGTACAGCGAAAACTCCAAACCGATGGTCAACTTCGGAATCTTCACCTCCGCAAAAAGGGAGGAGAGGTCAGGGGTTTTAAACCGATAATCTGCCACCAACACCACACGATGGATACCCAGTTTAGCCTGCACTCCGTAGAAGAAGGTATCGTCGAAAGCAGGTCTTCGTATCAGCAGCTTATGGCGTTTTTTGCAGGCTTCCAACGATCTCAGGGTAGCTTTCCGGTTGAAGTTCCACGCACCATATACCCCTAAGTCCATATATTTCCCGATATTATTCCCCACCTTTCCAAAGAGAATCCGGTTGAACAATGCTAACTGTACCCCATGCGAGACATAGGTCGCCCTATACACATCAAACATGGCCCCATGAGGCCGGGTTACCATAGTCCTATGGGAAAACTTATAGTGTACATATTCCAGGTCCCAACCCATGGAGAAGTTTCGGGCAAAAGCATACTTCTGCCGTCTTCCCACAGAAAAAACCCCATTCCAGTGATGCATATCGGCATGAGAAACATTCTCCGGAGCCATGCGATAAGCCACGTAAAAGTGATTGAAGAGGGCCCTGTTTCTTCCCTTTTTAGGAACCGCATAAGCATCCTCCGTCCGGTCTTTAAAAAGCACATTCTGAGCAACCAATGCAGGCCCCAACAACGCGATAAATAGGCTTAAAATAATATATCTTTTCATAAAAAACAGGATTAACGATTTATCATTTCTTTATGTACATATCCATTATAAAATACCTTGACAGAGGCAATATTCTCGGCCAGATCGGCAATCTGAAGCTGCAACGGCACCTCGCTATAGATCTCTACCACCGCATATTCCAAGATCTTACCTTCGGCATCGAGGAACTGATAGTAGAGGTAGTTGCTGTTGGGATAGGCAAAACGACGTTTGACCGGAAGAATCTTCACCGAGAGTTCCTCCTGAGAATCCACAAACTCAAAGGTGGGAGTGTGCACCCTCTTCTCCTCTCCCAGAAGTAACGCTGCCTGGGGAACGCCATAGCCATGCGCATAATCAAAGTAGGGATACAGGTCAGCTGCCTCTTGAATCTTCTCGAAGAGCTCCATCACCGGAATTTCCGGATAGTATTGCTTTGCACAAGCGGCAAACCCCGCCACAAGGGGCGTAGCAAAAGAGGTACCTGAAGCCTCTTGAAAGCCTTTCTTCCCGGCCAGGAAAGCATGGCCAAAAGCCACCACATTGGGTTTACGAACGCCATTGGCGGTGGGACCGTACGAACTAAAGGCGATGTGATAATCGGTAAAAGGGTCGATACCTCCGATGGAGAGCACGCTATCGGCATCGGCCGGCGTACCCACATACTTCCACGATGCCTGACTTCCATCATTGCCCATGGCATTCACCACCAAAATCCCCTTCCGAGCCGCCATATTGGCTGCCCTGGCCACCACACTGGTACCATCCATATCCTCGGGAAAATAGCGATGGTAGGTATACCCCAGAGAGCTGCTGATGATATCTGCACCGTTCTTATCCGCCCACTCAGCAGCCGCCAGCCAGGCATACTCCTCACGATAGGGCTCAAAAGTCTTCTCCGTACGGGCCAACAGAAACTCCGCTCCCGTAGCTAACCCAATAGGCGTGTCGTTATACATCCCGGCAATACAACTGAGGCAAGAGGTACCATGGGAGTTGGCTTTATATACAAAAGGCCTTTTTTTAATGAAATCATAGGTCTCCAGGATCCGATGCTCGTCGCGCAGATGCGCAAAGGCTGGGTGTTCATCCACGTTGGGGAAACCGGCATCAAACACAGCAACACGCACCCCTTTCCCATCAATACCCGCTTTCCGGAAGGCCTCGATGCCCATACGATTCGTCTGGCGCTTTAAAATCTCCAACGACCTCTTTGAAGGCATAGAGCCTCGCTTCTCACAAACACTTAACTCATAACGAAGTGGTATGACCTCCTTCACAAAGTCCAACGCTCTTAAGGAAGCAATCTGTGCTTGGGTAGCCGATACCGCCAAAGCATTAAACCATCGCGAAGGGCCATCCACGGCCTCCACCTGCGCCGTTACCCACGCAACGTAATCTTCGCGCACCGGGTAATCGGTAATGTCATCCAACGGAATGTTTTGCAAAATTCTTCGCTCAATGGCCTTGGGAGAGAAATAGGTAAACGGATCGAAATCAACCCCATCCTTATCGGTAAATACCACAAGATACCCGGCAGGCTCCTGGGAAAAGATGCTCCCTGGCAAGCAGAGAATCGTCAAAAAGAAAAAAGAAAAAAGAAAGACAATTTTTTTCATAAATAGATAACTTTAATACGCATAAGCAAGATTCATCTTCGAGTTTTACAAATGTAAAAAAAAATAGGACATCCATGGGAAAGCACTATCTTTGAGAGATAAAACAGAAGATATGCAAGACAAGAAACTCTTCCTTTTGGATGCCATGGCCCTCATATACCGCGCCTATTTTGCCCTCAACAGAAACCCCCGCATCACCTCAAAAGGATTTAATACCTCCGCAGCCATGGGGTTTACCAATGCGCTGCACGAAATCCTTACCAAGGAAAAACCCACACACATCGGTGTTGCCTTCGACTCCTTTGCCCCCACATTCAGGCATAAAGCATACGAAGCTTACAAGGCTAATCGGGAGAAGATGCCGGAAGATATTATCGCCAATATCCCCTATATCAAACGACTTCTGGAAGGATTTCGGATTCCCATCATCGAGATGGAGGGGTATGAAGCCGATGACCTCATCGGAACCCTTGCAAAACAAGCAGAAGAAAAGGGATTTACCACCTACCTGATGACTCCCGACAAGGATTTTGCCCAGTTGGTGACCGAGAAAACCCTGCTCTACAAGCCGGCACGCAGCGGAAACAAAGCAACAATTTGGGGCGTAACGGAGGTGTGTGAGAAGTTTGGTATCGCAAAAACAGAACAGGTCATCGACATTCTGGGCCTTTGGGGCGATGCCTCGGATAATATCCCCGGCATCCCGGGGGTGGGAGAGAAAACCGCCAAAAAACTCCTCCAAGAGTTTCCCTCCATAGAGGCATTGATTGAACATGCCCATCAACTGAAAAACCCCAAGATGCAAGCCAAAATAGAGGCATACGCCGAACAGGCCATGCTCTCCAAATCGCTGGCTACCATCATCACAGATGCCCCCATATCCTTCAACGAAGAGGAGTTTCAACTTACAGACCCCGATAGGGAAGCCCTAAAAACACTTTTTGACGAATTGGAGTTTAAGACCTTTGCCAAACGCTTTTGGAATACCCTCCCTTCTCCGGCAGAGGGGGGACAGACAGACCTGTTCCAGGTAGCCGGCGAAACCGTTGAAACGATTGAAAATCCCTTCCACACCCTGGAAGATACGCCCCATGAGTATCGCCATCTATCCACACAAGCGGAGCTTCTTCCGGTGGTAGAAGCATTGGAGAAAGCAGGGTATTTCTGTTTCGATACAGAAACCACCAACCTGGATGCCAACCAGGCTGAACTGGTGGGCATCTCATTCGCTATCACCCCCCACAAAGCGTGGTACCTGCACTGCCCCGAGCGTTACGATGAGTGTATGGAGTTGCTGGCACCCCTTAAACCGCTCTTTGAAAACGAGAAAATTCTTAAGATAGGTCAAAATATCAAATATGATATCAATATCCTTAAATGGTATGAGATTGAGGTGCAGGGTGTTTGGTTCGACACCATGATTGCTCACTACCTGCTGGCACCCGAGCAGCGACACAACATGGATGCCATGGCAGAAGCTTATCTTCACTACACACCCGTCCCCATTGAAACACTCATCGGCAAAAAGGGAAAACAACAAAAGAATATCCGAAGTGCCGACCCGGAAAAGGTAGCGGAGTATGGAGCCGAAGATGCCGATATCACATTACAACTCAAGGAGCACTTCAGCGAACTGCTCAAAGAAAAGGAGGTGGAAACCCTTTTTCATACCATTGAGATGCCTCTGGTTCCGGTACTCGCCGCAATGGAAACCGCCGGCGTTAAAATTGATGTGGAAAACCTAACACAGTTTTCAGAGGCGCTGGCTCAGGAGATTCAGGCCATCGAAACGGCCATCTACCAAGACGCCGGAACCTCCTTCAACATCGCATCACCCAAACAGTTGGGAGGCATCCTTTTCGACCTGCTAAAGATTACCGATAAACCCAAGCGAACCAAGACCAAGCAATACAGCACCTCCGAAGAGGTATTAAAAAAGCTGGTACACAAACACCCCATTGTACATAAGATACTGGAATATCGTTCACTAACAAAGTTAAAATCCACTTATGTGGATACGCTCCCCACACTGGTAAACCCACGAACAGGGCGGATACATACCAATTATAACCAAGCGGTGGCCGCCACGGGACGGCTTAGCTCCAACAACCCCAACCTCCAAAATATTCCCATTCGTACCAACAAAGGGCAAGAGATTCGGAAAGCCTTTGTGCCGGGAAGTAAAAACCACATCCTGCTTGCGGCCGACTACTCGCAAATCGAACTCCGCATCATCGCCGCTTTAAGCGGAGACACACACATGTGCGAAGCCTTCCGCCAAAACCATGACATCCATACAGCTACGGCTGCAAGGATTTATGGCGTGGCACAAGAGGAGGTGACCAAAGAGATGCGCCGAAAAGCCAAGATGGTCAACTTTGGCATTATCTATGGCATCTCCGCCTTTGGCCTATCGGAGCGGCTCAACATCCCCCGAAAAGAGGCCTCCGAGATTATCACACACTACTTCGCCACCTACCCCGGCATCAAACAATATATGGAGCACCAAATTGCGCTGGCAAAGGAGAAAGGCTATGTGGAGACCATCATGAAACGGCGCAGGTACCTTCGGGATATACACTCCGGGAATGCGGTCATCAGGGGAATTGCAGAGCGTAACGCCATCAACGCCCCCATCCAGGGATCTTCGGCCGACATGATAAAAATAGCCATGATTAATATCCACAATGAGATAAAGAGCAAGGGCTTACAGAGTAAGATGATTCTTCAGGTACATGATGAACTGGTATTTGATGTTTTTAAACCGGAACTAAATGTGATGGAGGAGTTGGTGCTGCGCAACATGTCGAAAGCCGTCGATATCGGCCTCCCCCTGGAAGTGGAGATGTCAACCGGAACTACCTGGTTGGAGGCGCATTAGTTTTACAACACTATTTTTCCTACTTTAGTGGCTTCATAAAACCTGCACGAAAAGACCGGATAACGCAAGTTTTGGGTGTTTTCATGCGGGTGACTATTAACTGTAAAAAACGATCCATAAAGCGATAACCCCATGAACCTTAACAACGATAAACGAATTGTCATGACACTGGATGCCGGAGGAACTAACTTTGTATTCTCCGCCATGCAAGGAGGCCAGGAGATTGTAGAAACCATTGTCCTACCGGCAAGTCAGGAGACCTTGGAACAGGTGTTAAAGACCATTATCAAGGGCTTTGAAGAGGTGGCGGCCTCCCTGCCCGATAAGGCTGCGGCCATCAGCTTCTGTTTTCCGGGACCGGCAGAGTACGAAGCAGGCATCATTGGAGACCTGGCCAACCTCCCCACCTTCCGCGGGGGCGTCGCCCTGGGCCCCATGTTGGAGGCTCATTTCCACATCCCGGTATTTATCCGCAATGACGGCGACCTCTTCACCTATGGAGAGTCTATTGACGGATTGCAAAAGGAGATCAACGCCCTGTTACAGGCACACAAAAGTCCCAAGTACTATCACAACCTCTTTGGAGCCACCTTTGGAACAGGCTTTGGCGGCGGCATTGTAAGCCACGGTGACCTGCTCCCCGGCGATAACAGTGCCTCGGGAGAGATTAACAGGCTGCGCAACAAACGTTATCCCTCCTACTCGGTGGAAGAGAGCGTAAGCATCAGAGGAGTTAAGAAGGTCTATATGCGAGAGGCGGGCATTGCAGAAACGGCCTGCCCCGAACCCAAAGAGATCTTCCAAATTGCCCGGGGAGAGATGGCAGGAGACCAACAGGCGGCCGTAAGTGCTTTCCATGAGATGGCCGAAGTTGCAGGAAGTGCCTTGGCAGATGCCATCTCCCTGATTGACGGCCTCATCGTCATTGGAGGAGGACTGGCCGGAGCCCATCCCGTTTTTCTTCAAGCTCTGGTAGACGAGATGAATAATGCCTTTCAAACCCCCTCGGGAACGGAGTTGGAACGCATGGAGGTGAAGGCCTATAACCTGGAAAACCCGAAGGAGCTGGAACACTTCCTCAAGGGAGATGCCCGGGAGATCACCGTACCCTTTAGCGATCAAAAGATCTCGTACGACCCGGTGAAACGAGTGGGGGTAGGTGTAAGCCGATTAGGAACAGCCAAGGCCGTAGCCATCGGCGCCTACGCCTACGCCATTCACCAGTTGGATGCAAAGCATTAGGCTGAAGGCAGATAGGTAAATTGGTCTATTGACGTTCCAAGATCCATTTTAACAGTTCGACATTTCTTACCCTTCTATATACTTTGGGCATTTCATTGTGTTCAACTATTATCATTCGTATTATGGATATATTTGTATTTATAATCTCTATAACCATCGTAGTAAGCAAATTTTTTGACTGTTGGACAACTTCAACTCAAATTAAAGATCCAAACCAAGAACGAAACCCGATAGCTAGATACTTATTTGTAAGATACGGAAGTCAAAAAGTAATTTGGGGAATATTTGGACTAACAATAGGAATCGTTGGAATTACTCTTTGGCTCTTATTTCTCTTTTACAATACAAACCTGTATAAATTGCTGTACGGTATAATTGGAATTATTGTAACCATGATACAACTGGCAGTTGCTCATACCAACAAAACAAAAAAACCAAATTTTGTGACAAGATTTTTAATAAAAAGATACAGTAAATATAGGTAAGAAAAATATCTTTATTATCTTAATCAATGAAGGAATAACAAGAAGGATAAAAGTAATATAAAAAGCAATTTTTCACATTTATGAAGTAGGTGAAAATGGAATTATCGGAGATTGGTAAGATTGCCGAATCAGAATGGTTAAAAACATTTCAAATGCGTCCCGATATGAATTTATATATGGGTAAATATGTGATAATGCCCAATCATTTCCATGCAATTATTGGTATTGGTAAAAATAGATATAATACGCAACGTTGTCGTCGTCATAGAGACGCAATGCATTGCGTCTCTATGACGACGACAACACCTTCACCATCAAAAAACAAATTTGCACCACAATCCAAAAATTTGCCATCTATTATCCGTAGATTTAAAATTGGGGTAACCAAAAAAGCAAGACAAATCAATCCTAATTTTAAATGGCAATCACGATATTACGACCATATTATTCGAAATGAAATATCATTTTATAGAATATCAAATTATATTGAACAAAATCCCTTAAAATGGGAAAAAGACAAATTCCATAAATAAAACAACAACCGAACACACATTTAAAATAACCATTGTTCAATCGTCGGTTGATAATGATGGATACATACAGGGCAATGCCCCCGATTATAGCCCGGAATTAGCTTCTTGTGCTTTGAATGTTTTTTGATTGGCTATGCGGCAAAATTAGACCATGGGGAAAATGCCCGGCAAGACGGGATCTCTCCTCTGCCCTAAGAAACAACCACATTGATGATCCGACCGGGAACCACAATCACTTTACGCACCGTTTTCCCTTCAAGCCAACGCTGCGCCTCCTCCGAGGCCATAACCGCTTTTTCAGCCTCCTCCTTACCCATATCCAACGGCAGGGTAATCTTAAACCGCATCTTCCCATTGAAAGAGACCGGATAGGCAAAGGTATTCTCCTCCACATAGGCCGCTACAAAAGAGGGAAAGGGCTCATACTCAATGCTCTCCTTATGCCCCAACAACTGCCATAACTCCTCTGCCATATGTGAAGCGTAGGGCGACAGCAAGATAGCCAACGGCTCCAGGATTTCACGCTTATTACACTTCAGGTTGGTGAGTTCATTCACACAAATCATATAGGTTGAGACGGCCGTGTTGAAACTAAAACGAACAATATCCTCTTCGATCTTCTTAATCGCTTTGTGAAGAACCTTACGCTCCTCGGGAGTCGCTGCCTCCTCCGATACCTCAAACGCCTTGTGTTCATTATGATGATACAGCTTCCAGACCTTTTTCAAGAAACGAAAAACTCCCTCTATGCCATTGGTATCCCACGGCTTGCTGGCTTCTAAGGGACCCAGGAACATCTCATAGAGGCGCAAGGTGTCGGCGCCATAATGTTCCACCAACTCATCAGGACTCTGCACATTGTATTTGGACTTGGACATTTTCTCCACTTCCCAGCCACAAACATACTTCCCCTCCTCCAATAGAAACTCCGCATCGGCATACTCTTCCCGCCAGTTTCTAAAGGCATCCACATCCAGCACATCGTTATGCACCAGGTTGATATCCACATACAGCTTCGTAGTCTCATACTGATTCCGAAGGCCATAGGAAACAAAGGTATTGGTGCCATTGATCCGATAGACAAAATTGGAACGCCCCTGGATCTTGCCCTGATTAATCAACTTCTTAAAGGGCTCCTCTTGAGGTGCAATGCCGATGTCGAAGAGAAACTTATTCCAAAAACGGGCGTAGATCAGGTGTCCCGTAGCGTGTTCATCACCTCCAAGATAGAGGTCCACCTGCTGCCAATATTCCGCAGCCTCTTTAGAGAAATAGGCCTCCTTGTTATGGGGATCCATATAGCGAAGGTAGTAACCGCTGGAGCCGGCAAAGCCGGGCATGGTGTTAGTCTCCATGGGGGCTCCCGCTTCTGTTTGCCATCCTTTGGCACGGGCCAAGGGCGGCTCACCCTCTTCCGTAGGCAGATACTTATCCACCTCCGGTAACTCCACAGGAAGCGCCTCCTCATCCATCATATAGGGCATATCATCCTTGTAATAAACAGGGAAAGGTTCTCCCCAATAGCGCTGACGGCTGAAGATGGCATCCCTAAGACGGTAGTTCACCTTGCCATACCCCAACCGATGATCTTCGATATGCTTGATAATTTTGGAAATCGCCTCCTTCACATCCAGTCCATTGATAATCTCCGAGTGAATCAAACGCCCCTCTTTGGAGTCATAAGACTCCTCCCATTGGGCCGGATCCGAAGGGGTATCATCGTGGGCACACACCACCTGAATAATGGGCAGTTGAAACTGGCGAGCAAAGGCAAAGTCACGGCTGTCATGCGCAGGAACCGCCATAATAGCCCCCGTTCCATACCCCGACAACACATAGTCGGCAATCCAAATAGGGAGCTTCTCTCCGGTGATGGGATTCACCCCATAGGCTCCGGTAAAGACTCCGGTAACTTTCTTAACCTCTGTCATCCGCTCCCGCTCCGAACGGTTTCGAGCTTGAGCCACATAGGCCTCAACCTCTTCCTTTTGCGGAGCAGTAGTGATCAACGGAACAAGCTCATGCTCGGGAGCCAACACCATAAAAGTGGCACCGTACAAGGTATCGGGACGAGTGGTGAAAACCTCAATCACCTCCTCTCTCCCATCAATGGAAAAGTTGACCGAAGCCCCCTCGGAACGGCCAATCCAGTTGCGCTGTACCTCTTTGATGGATTCAGACCAATCCACGGTCTCAAGCCCATCTAACAGGCGTTGCGCATAGGCCGTAATGCGAAGCGACCATTGCCGCATCCTCTTACGCTCAACCGGGTGACCACCCCGCTCCGAAAGGCCCTCTTTAACCTCATCGTTGGCCAATACCGTACCCAAAACGGGACACCAGTTCACCCAGCTATCGGCCAAAAAGGCCAAACGATAGTGCATCAACCTCTCCTGCCGGGTCTTCTCATCAAATCCTCTCCATTCATCCGCCGTAAATGGCTCTTCCATCTCCGAACAAGCCGCATCCACATGCACATTGCCCTCCTCTTCAAACAGGGCAATAAGCTTCTCTATGGGTTGGGCCTTCTCCGTTTTGCGATCATACCACGAATTAAAAAGCTGGATAAAGGTCCACTGGGTCCATTTGTAATAGGAGGGATCACAGGTCTGCACCTCACGATCCCAATCGTAGCTGAAACCTATACGATCCAACTGCTGTCGGTAGCGAGCAATATTCTTCGCAGTGGTAACAGCGGGATGGGTGCCGGTCTGTATGGCATACTGCTCAGCAGGGAGGCCATAGGCATCATAGCCCATAGGGTGTAACACATTATACCCTTTGTGACGCATATAACGAGCATAAATATCAGAAGCGATATACCCCAGGGGATGCCCCACATGAAGCCCCGCACCGGAAGGATAAGGGAACATATCCAACACGTAAAATTTGGGCTTATCCGATTGGTTATCCGCCTTGAAGGTTTTATGCTCCGCCCAATAGCGCTGCCATTTTTGCTCTATCTGTAAATGATTATAATCCATGGTAAAAAGATCATACGTTAATATTCCGACGTTGCGAATTTAAAAAAAATGCCATTGACAAGCGGCGGCTCCCCAAAGAAAGGAGGAACCGGCTTTCAAACTTCATCATAACAAAGAGGGTATCTCCTACCCTTTTTTACACCACCCTCACCAGGTAATAGGTCTTTTTTCCCCGCTGCAAAAGAATATACTTATCGTTCAATAGGTCCTCTTTCCCCACCACATAAGCTTCCTGCACTTTACATTTGTTTACGGAGATGGCATTCTCTTTTAAGCTACGGCGTGCCTCACCCTTAGACTTCATAAAGCCGGTCTGTTCCGACAAGAGCTCTGCTACCGGAATCCCTGCCTCCACGACGGTGTGGGCAACTTCCGCCATGGGAACCCCTTCAAAGACCGCCAACAGTGTCTTTTCATTCAATTTCTTCAATGTCTCGG
The DNA here is from genome assembly GCA_002748065.1 of Bacteroidota bacterium. Classification (GTDB taxonomy): domain Bacteria; phylum Bacteroidota; class Bacteroidia; order Bacteroidales; family BM520; genus BM520. The sequence continues at coordinate 1,634 of PDRJ01000001.1, read as the reverse complement.
TGGTTCCCTTTCCGAAGAGAATATGGGAGGCCTCCACAGCGGCATTGTACTCCTCTTCCGAGTGTACACGACAAGTAATATCCTTTGCCAAGGCCTTTTGCAACAACCTTGCATGGGGCGATTTGCGATGTTCTTCGATAAGACGATCTATGGTCTCTCGATCCAGTAAGGTAAAGATCTTGATATATTTCTCCGTATCCTCGTCGGAGCAGTTGAGCCAAAACTGATAAAACGCATAGGGAGAGGTCTTCTCCGGATCCAACCAGATATTCCCCGATTCTGTCTTGCCAAATTTTGAGCCATCCGCTTTAGTAATCAACGGACAGGTAAGCGCAAAGGCTTCCCCTTGGGCAATGCGTCGGATCATCTCCGTGCCGGTGGTGATGTTACCCCACTGATCCGAACCACCCATTTGGAGCTTACAGTTTTTCTCCCGATACAGGTTCAGAAAGTCGTAGCCCTGCACAAGCTGGTAGGTAAACTCAGTAAAAGACATACCGTTTTTTGACTCCGCCCCCAACCGCTTCTTCACCGAATCTTTGGCCATCATATAGTTTACGGTGATATGTTTCCCCACATCACGGATGAAGCCAAGGAAGGAGAACTCCTTCATCCAGTCGTAATTGTTCACAAGTTCAGCAGCATTGGGTGCCGGGGTCTCAAAGTCGAGAAACTTGGCAAGTTGACCTTTCAAACAGGCTTCATTATGACGCAGAGTCTTCTCATCAAGAAGGTTACGCTCTTGCGACTTTCCCGAGGGATCCCCTATCATACCGGTAGCTCCTCCCACCAGTGCCAAAGGTTTATGCCCGGCAGCCTGAAAATGTTTTAACATCATTACACCCACAAGATGGCCTATATGGAGCGAATCTGCGGTCGGATCAATTCCCACATAGGCGGTGGTCATCTCCTTTTCCAATTGCTCTTTCGTTCCGGGCATCATATCGTGGATCATGCCGCGCCATTGCAGTTCCTCTACAAAATTCATAGTATCAAGATTTCATTAATCCGCGCAAAGATAAGGAAAAAGGGATTTTCCGGTGGACCATGCAGATTAATTCCTTTTTCCTTACCTTTGCTTAAATAAAAAATATCATGGTACTACTATTTTCTCCCGGCCCTTGGGAAATTGTGCTTATCGTATTGGTCGTACTTCTTCTCTTTGGCGGCCGCAAAATTCCGGAACTCATGCGTGGCCTGGGAAAAGGGGTCAGCTCCTTCAAAGAGGGGATAAAAGAGGGGAAGGAAGAGGAGGACAAAAAGACAGACCAATAAGCACCTGTCCCCCTAACAATCAGGTGTTCCTCACCACCCCCGGCACAGGATGGAAGGGGATCCGGCTACCGCATCACCAGGGAAGGGGTGCTTCGTAGGGCTTTCCATCGGGGAACCTTTCCGGAGGGGCAAAATCGGGATTTGTGAGAAAGGTACTGTCAGTCAGTGTGCTTAAAAAAGCTTTAAGGTCCTCCTTTTCGTGGGGTAACAATTGGTTGCCCCCAAAGGCAATATGGTGCATTAGCGGATCAATCACATCGGACCACACCAGCCCATGGGCATAAAAATCGATGACATCATCAACGGAGGCAAAACGCCCGTCATGCATAAACGGCCCTCCCACCATCACATTACGCAAG